>NZ_JAPEMC010000001.1:5125000-5725000 GCF_026343115.1 Streptomyces sp. NBC_00102 | reverse complement strand
CGGGCGAACAGCTCGGCCGTGGCGTGCGTGAACAGGTCGGCGGAGAACTCGAGGCGGCCGGTGAGCCCGTCGGGTGTGCCGTCGGCGCCGTACCGCTCGGTGAAGCCGAAGAGAAGGTCGAACTTCGCGGTGGTGGCGGGGATCTCCTCGGCCCGCGCGGTGAGCCCGGGCAGCGTGAACCGGTAGCCGCCGGCGTTCTCCATCGTCAGCATCGTCTGGAACAGGGGATGGCGGGAGAGCGAGCGGTCCGGGTTGACCGCCTCCACGACCTGGTCGAAGGGCACCTCCTGGTGCTCGTAGGCGGCCAGGGCGCCCTCGCGGACCCGTTCCAGCAGGGCCCGGAAGGTGGGGTCGCCGGAGGTGTCCGTGCGCAGCACCAGCGTGTTGACGAAGAAGCCGATCAGACCGTCGAGGGCCGCGTCCGTACGTCCGGCGACGGTGGTGCCGATCGGAATGTCGGTGCCCGCGCCGAGGCGGGTGAGCAGGGTCGCCACGGCCGCCTGCAGGACCATCGGCACGCTGGTGCGGGTGGTGCGGGCCAGTCGTGTCAGGGAGGCGTGCAGTTCGGGCCGCAGGTCGAGGGGGACCACACCGCCGCCCTGACCGGCCACCGGCGGCCTCGGGAAGTCGATGGGCAGTTCCAGCTCTGCGGGGACGCCGTCGAGGGTGCGGCGCCAGAACTCGATCTGGCGGGCGGCGAGTCCCGCCGGATCACGGGGGTCGCCCAGGAGCTCGCGCTGCCACAGCGTGTAGTCCGCGTACTGCGCCGGCAACGGGGCGAAGTGCGGGGACTCGCCCGCCAGGCGCGCGGTGTAGGCCTGCTGGAGTTCGCGGGTGAGGGGCTGCATGGACCAGCCGTCGGTGCCGATGTGGCTGAGCGTGAGGAGCAGAACGTGCTCGTCCGGGCCGGCAATGAACAGGCGGGCACGCAGGGGTACGTCGACGGTCGGGTCGAAGGTGGCGTACGCGGCCTCGCGCAGTTCCGCGTCCAGGTCGGCCACGTGTTCCACGGGCAGTTCGGGGCGGACCCGACCCGCCGGCAAGATCATCTGGTGCGGTTCGCCGTCTCGCTCGGGGAAGACGGTGCGCAGCGCCTCGTGCCGGTCGAAGAGGTCACCGAGTGCCGCCTCCAGAGCGGCCGGGTCGAGGACGCCGGCGAGGCGCACGGCGACGGGAAGCACGTAGGCCGCGGAGCCGCCGTCCATACGGTTGTGGAACCACATGCGGTGCTGGGCCGGGGAGAGCGGGATCACGTCGGGTCGGACCGTCGGCACGAGCGCGGGCCGTGCGGCGGCGGCGTTCTCCGTCGCTCGGGCCAGAGCGCTGACCGTGGGGCGGTCGAAGACCGCGGTGACGGGGAGGTCGATACCGAGTTCGCCGCGGATCCGGCTGACGAGGCGGATGGCGTGCAGGGAGTTGCCGCCGAGGGCGAAGAAATCGTCGTCGGCCCCGGTGCCGGTCACGTCGAGGATGTCTTCGAAGAGTCGGCACAGCAGGGCCTCGCGGTCGGTGCGCGGCGTGCGGCCGGTGCCGTCGTCGGCATCGGCGAGGGCGGGGGCGGGGGCGGGCAGGGCGCGGTAGTCGACCTTGTGGTTCGCGGTGAGCGGCAGCCGTTCGAGTACGACGTAGGCGGTGGGCAGCGCGTACGAGGGGAGGCGCTGCTCAAGGTGGGCGCGAGCGGCGACGGCCGCGTCGGCGGCGCCCGCGTGCTCGGGCACGATGTAGACGACGAGCCGTTTGTCTCCGGGCTGTTCCTCGCGGACGGTCACGACTGACTGGCGCAGTCCGGCGCAGTCGGCGAGCGCGGCCTGGACCTCTCCCGGCTCGACGCGGTAGCCGCGGATCTTCACCTGGTCGTCGGAGCGCCCGGCGAACACGAGGAGACCGTCGCCGGCGCGGCGTGCGAGGTCGCCGGAGCGGTACATCCGCGAGCCGTCCGCGGAGAACGGGTCGGCGACGAAGCGCTCGGCCGTGAGGTCGGGGCGGTGGGCGTACCCACGGGCGAGGCCCGCGCCGGCCAGGTACAGCTCGCCGGTCCCGCCGTCGGCGACGGGACGCAGGGCGGCGTCGAGAACGTAGGCGCGCATACCGTCGAGCGGGCCGCCGAGCGGGACCCGGTCCGGAACGTCGGCTGCTCGGACCCACCGGTGCTGGGCGGCGTACAGAGTGGTTTCGGTGGGGCCGTAGGTGCCGCGCACGACAGTGTCGGGGCAGTGTTCCAGGACCCGGCGCACGGCGCCGGCCGAGACGACGTCGCCGCCGGTGAGGACCTCCCGCATCCCGGCGAAGCACTCCGGGTGCTCCTCGGCCATCACGCGGAACAGGCCGGCCGGGATCTCGGCGGCCGTGATCCGCTCCCGGGCGATGAGCTCCGCGAGGCGGTCCACGGTCAGCTCGCCCTCGGTGGCGAGGACGACGGTGCCCCCGGTCAGGAGCGGATACCAGAGTGCGTACGTGGCGGGGTCGAAGGCGTACGACGCGACGAGCAGGACGCGCTCGTGGGCACCGGGCGCAGCGAACATCGAATCGCCCACGAGGTCCAGGATGTTGCGGTGGGTGACGGCAACGCCCTTGGGGGTGCCGGTGGAGCCCGAGGTGTGCATCACGTAGGCGAGCTGCTCGGGCAGGACTCGCGCGGCCGGGCGGCCGGCACCCGGCCGCCCGGGGGCGCCGGCCGGCCGGGCCTCTGTCAGGTCCGCCAGGACGGTGGCCGGGACCCTCGGAGCGTGGGCGGCCATGACGGAGTCGGTGAGCAGGACCGCAGCGCCGCTTCCCGTCGCGGTCCACTCCATCCGCTCGCGCGGATGGGCGGGGTGGAGCGGGAGGTAGTGCGCTCCCGTCTTGAGTACGGCGAGGAGCGCGACGACCAGGTCGACCGTGCGGTCCATCAGTACCAGAACGGGACGTTCCGCGCCCGCGCCTTCGGCGCCCAGGACTTCGGCCAGCCGGTCCGACCTCTCGTCGAGATCCCGGTAGGTGAGGCCACGCCCGGCGCACCGCACCGCCACGGCTTCTGGAGTGCGAGCTGCCTGCTCGCCGAAGGCCTCCGGCACCGAACCCACGAACATCGTCACTCGCTCCTCGTGATGCGCCGCCCCCGGGGGGGCGGCAGGTGTAATCAGGGTGGTCAGGAGGTCTGGTCGAGCTGCGCGGCCAGGCTGCGCGGCCGCATGTCGGTCCAGGTCTCGTTGATGTGGTCGACGCAGGCCGCACGGTCGGCGGGACCGAGGGTGCGGGTCCAGCCCGGGGGGATCTGGGCGAACTCGGGCCACAGGGAGTGCTGGCCCTCCTCATTGACCAGTACGAGGAAACGACCTTCGGGATCATCGAACGGATTTGCCATTTTTCAGCTCCTGGGAGATGGATACCGGCCGGCGAATCAAATGTGCGGATGCGGTCGGGACGGTCACTTCACACCGAGCGTGAGACCGTGCTCGTACGGCAGGCCAGTGATCGTCTTCACGTCGCCGAACCCGGCCCGGCGCAACCAGTCCTCGTAGTCGCCGGCCGGATAGGCCATTCCCTGGCCGCTTGCGAGGACGTTGAAGTAGAGACCGAGGCGGGCGCCGAAGATTCCGGTCGTCTCGTCGTCGGAGACGTTGTAGCCGTAGACGAACACCTTGCCGCCCTCAGGCAGGCTGGCGTACGCCTTCTTCAGCAGGCCGAGGATCTGGTCCTCGGAGAAGATCTCCAGAACGTGGCTGAAGAGGACGGCGTCGGCGCCGACCGGGAAGACGTCGTTGAAGATGTCACCGGGGTACAGCTCCACCCGGTCCGGATAGTCCGCCACGGCCTTGTCCTCGCCCAGCTTGGAGACGCTCGGCATGTCGAAGACGGTGGAGACGAGATCGGGGTGGCGGGCGACCAGGCGGGCCGAGGTGGTGCCGTCACCGCCGCCGACGTCGAGGAGGCGGCGGACGGAGGCGAACTCCTCCCTGTCCACCAGCGCGTCGACGGACTGCAGGGTGAAGGCGCTCATGGCGCGGTGGAACACCGCCTCCAGCTCCGGGTTGCGGGAGAGCCGCTGGTAGAGGGTGGGCTCGTCACCCGGGTAGCTGTCCAGGGCGAGGTTGGTGCCGGCCTTCAGGGCCTTCGTCATGTGGGCGAAGGCCGGGTAGTAGACCTCCTTCCAGCCCACGACGACGTGGCCCCAGCTGTCCTCGTCGTCCGAGGCGAGCAGAGCCCCCGCAACGTCCGAGTTGAAGTAGCGGCCGTTCTCGCGGCGCAGCAGACCCGTACTGCACACCGCCTGCAGCAGGACACGGAGTTGGTGTGCCGGCATGTCGGTGTGGACGCGGATCTCCTCGAACCCGGAGTGCGGGTGCTCCGCGAGGAATGGGAAGACGCGCAGTTCCACCGCGGTGGCGACCGCGTTGAAGAGTGCGGGCGCGTTCACCAGGAAGTGAAAACGCTCGAGTACCGGGTCACCGTCGTGCGTGCCGTACCTGTCCATGTGCTCCTGCCACTTCCCTAGGTCTGGGGTGCCCAGCGGGGGCAACACCCCGAGGCGGGAGCCAACCTAGCCAGCCTTTCCCCGCCCCGGACCACTCTTGGCAATTAGTTGCCAAGGCGTGGAACATCGTGACAACCAGCCACTAGCGTTCGAGGCAGAGAGGCTGCGCGAGCACGGGACGGAGAACGAGGAACCATGCAACTGAACAGCTATGACGAGTGGTCACCACTGAGAGAGGTCGTGGTCGGCTCGGCAAAGAACTACGTCTCTCACGAACGCGAACTCTCCTTCGACCTCTTCTTCCATGACAACCTCGCCCAGGACAACTCCTCTCGTTCCGAGTGGTACTACCCGAGGCTCTCCGCACGCCGGGACAGCGCTGCGGACCCGGGCGGTGCGCGTGTGCTCATCAAGAAGCGCTATGTCGACGAACTGGAAGAGGACCTGGAGGGAATCGCAGCGGCGTTGCGGTCCCTCTCGGTCGAAGTGCTGCGCCCGCTGGACGTGGCGGCCGACACCGGCGACGTCCGCACGCCGGCCTGGTCCGCCTCGGTGGTCCCGCCGCTGAACGTCCGCGACAACACGCTGATCCTCGGCGACGAGATCATCGAGACCCCACCGATGATCCGCTCCCGCTACTTCGAGACCCAACTCCTGAAGCCGGTTTTCCAGCACTACTTCCGTCAGGGGGCGCGCTGGACGGCGATGCCGCGGCCGATGATGACGGACGCGTCCTTCGACCTGTCGTACGCGCGCACCAGCACGGCCGGCGGTCCCACCGAGCCCATCGGCGACCCACGCCCCTCGCCCTACGACCTAGGTCTGGAGATGATGTTCGACGCGGCGCAGTGCCTGCGCCTGGGTCGGGACATCGTCGTCAACATCGCGACCGCCAACCACGCGCTGGCCGTCGACTGGCTGGAACGCCACCTGGAGGGACGGTTCCGGATCCACCGGGTGCACGGGATCAGCGACAGTCACATCGACAGCATGGTCCTCGCCCTGCGCCCGGGAACGCTGCTGGTGCGTTCGGAGAAGGTGGCCGAGCTGCTGCCGGAGCCGCTGCGACGCTGGGACCTGATCGTCCCACCGAGCCCGGAGAGCGATGACTTCCCGCGCTACGACGACGACGACCTCATCCTGACCAGCCCTTTCATCGACCTGAACGTGCTGTCGGTGAGCCCCGACACGGTTCTGGTCAACGAAGCGTGCCCGGAGATGATGCGCACCCTGGAGAAGCACGGATTCACGGTCGTGCCCGTGCGGCACCGGCACCGGCGGCTGTTCGGCGGCGGGTTCCACTGCTTCACGCTCGACACCGTCCGCGACGGCGGCCCTGAGGACTACCTCGTCTGAGACCTGCGGGTGCCGACCGGGATACGCCCCGGCCGGCACCGGTTCCATCTCAGCGGCCCTGCCACCGGGGGGCGCGCTTCTCGGCGAAGGCCACCGGGCCCTCGACGGCGTCCTTGCTGTGCATTCTCCGCTCCTCGGCCGGGTAGCGCGCCGTGAACGCCTGGTCGAGCGGCAGCGTCGAGGCTTTGACCGCCGCCTCCTTGATCGCCCGTACGGACAAGGGCGCGCAGCTCACGATGTCCGCCACCCATCCTTCTACGCAGGCGTCGAGACCCGCGGAAGGTACGACCTCATTGACGAGGCCGAGTTCGTAGGCCCGCCCGGCGGTCATCCGGCGCCCCGTCAGCAGATGACCCATCGCCGCTTTCCACGGCACCTGACGGGTCAGCCGGAACACCCCGCCCGCCCCGGCCATCAGGCCCAGCCGGGCTTCCGGCAGGGCGAAGCTCGCGTCCTCGGAGGCAACCACGATGTCACACGCAAGAGCCAGCTCGAATCCGCCGCCCAGGGCGTATCCCCGGACCTGCGCCACCACCGGCTTGACCATGTCGAACCTTTCGGTCAGTCGCGGCCAGCCCGGCTTGCCGCGACTGCCGAAGGACGAGGGAGCGGCAGTGCCCGACTGCTCGCGAGCGGCCAACTCCTTGAGGTCCTGGCCGACGGAGAAGGACCGGTCGCCGGCGCCGGAAAGAACCGCCACCCACAGATCGTCGTCCGCATCGAAATCGTCCCAGACATCGGCGAGTTCCGCGTGCATGCGCAGATTCATGGCATTCAGAACTTCGGGTCGGTCGAGGGTTATACGGGCCACGTGCCCGCTCTTCTCGTAACGCACCGTTGACAGTTGATACATGGAAATGATCCTAACGCAGGGGAGTCATTCGTGACAGTGATCGAAGTCCCACACGAAAGCGAGACCCAAAGGCTCTTCAGAGGACAGGAGTCGGCGCCACCCCGCATTATCGGAATTGGCACGGCGGTGCCCAGGACCTCCTACACACAGCAGGAGATGCTGGACGAATTCGGCATCGTCGATCCGCGCATCCGCTCCATCTTCCTGAACAGCGCCATCGAGCGTCGGGGACTGACCCTGCCGCCGCTGCTCCCGGACGGCACCCGGTCCGTGGAGACGCAGGGCGAACTCCTGAAGAAGCACGCCACGACCGGGGTCGCCATGGCCAGGGAGGCCGTCGAGGCATGCCTGACGGACGCCGGCCTCGACCTGGCGGACGTCGGCTACCTCTGTTGCGTCACCACCACCGGCCTGCTCACCCCCGGCCTCTCCGCGCTCCTCATCAAGGAACTCGGTATCGACGTGCACTGCTCGCGCCTCGATGTCGTGGGTATGGGCTGCAACGCCGGCCTCAACGCACTGACCGCCGTGGCCGGGTGGGCCAAGGCCCACCCGGGCGAGATCGCCCTGATGGTCTGCGTCGAAGCCTGCTCCGCCGCTTACGTCTTCGACGGCACCATGCGCTCGTCCGTGGTGAACAGCCTCTTCGGCGACGGCTCCGCGGCCATCGCGGTCACCTCCGATACCGGCGCCGCCGCGGTCGCCGGAGCCGGCGACCCGGCCCCCGGCCCGGCCCTGCTGAAGTTCTCCAGCTGCATCATCCCGGACGCCCTCGACGCCATGCGCTACGACTGGGACGACGACCACGGGAAGTTCAGCTTCTACCTCGACCCGGAAGTTCCCTACGTCGTCGGCGCGCACGCCGAGACCGCACTCGGAAATCTTCTCGACGGAACCGGCCTGCGCCTCTCCGACATCTCGCACTGGGTCATCCATTCGGGCGGAAAGAAGGTCATCGACTCGGTCCGCGCGAACCTTGGCCTCAGCCGCCACGACGTACGGCACACCACAGGCGTCCTGCGGGACCACGGAAACATCTCCAGTGGCTCGTTCCTCTTCTCGTACGAGCGGCTGCGCGCCGAGGGTGTTGCCCTCTCCGGAGAATTCGGCATCTTCATGACCATGGGTCCGGGCTCGACCATCGAAATGGCTTTGGTCGCCTGGTGACCCGAGAAAAAGGAAACCCCGTGAACAGCACCTTCACCGAACTGGACGCGACCCGGCCGCTCACCGAGCTGACCACCGCTCTCAACTCTCTCTGCGACGAGGCCGAGAGCGATCGCCACGCCACGACACTCGTTCTGCGGCTCACCGCTCCCGCCGCCCCCTCCGAGCCGGCCGCCTGGCCGGGAGAGGTCACCGTCTCCTCCGTCAACCGCTGGGAGAGGGCCCTGCGCCGTCTGGAGAAGCTCGACGCCACCACCGTCGTCCTTGCCCAAGGCGCCTGCGCCGGCCCGGCCGTGGAACTGCTCCTCGCCGCCGACGTCGGCATCGGCGTCCGGGGCCTGACCCTGACCCTGCCCGTCAACGACGGTCACTTCTGGCCGGGCATGGCCCTCTACCGCCTGGTGCGCCGCCTCGGCGCGCACCGGACCCGCCGACTGCTGCTGTGGGACGGCGGCATCCCTTTGGCGCGCGCCCTGGAACTGGGTCTGATCGACCGAGGTGCCGAGACCGCCGAGGAGGCCGAGGCCACCGCCCGTACGCTCACCAGCCACCTCGCCGACCGCGAAACCGCGCTGCGTCGCCAGCTCATCACTGAGGCGGAGACCACCGAGTACGACGAGGCTCTCGGCGTCCACTTGGCTGCCTGCGACCGTGAACTGCGCCGGATGCGCACCGCAGGGCGGGCCGCATGAGTGCCTCCGCCATGGCCGGTACCGCCGCGCTGCCTCTCGGGACACCGCCTGTCCCCGGCTTCAGCGGACGCCTGGAGCCGGACCGCGCCGCACTCGCCGCCCATATCACCGAAACCGAGCGGCTGCTCGCCCTGCTCCGCCCCCGGCCTCTGCGCACACCTGCGCAGCAGGAGGCTGCCGAGCGGCTACTCGGCGGCGGCCGTGCGGCCCGGAGTGCCTTCCTCGCCCTGCACGCCGAGGGCGTGTACGACGAGCTCACCGCCCGGCGCACCCGTCATCTGCGGCTTCCGGAGCTGATCCGGGCCGCGGCGGACGAATTCCCCGGCCTCGTCCCCACCGACGCCCAGATGGCGGCGGAGAACGAGTACATCCAAGCGGAGAAGGACGGGCGGGAAATCGACCAGGCCATCTTCTGCGGCGCGATCCTGCGCTCGGCCACGGCCGGTCGTCACCTGATCGAGGCGATGCTCCGGCCGACACCCCGCGCGCTGGAGTTGCTGTCCGACTACCGCGCCGAAGGCCGCGTCGAGCTCTCCAGTGTCCTCGTCGAGCGCCGCGGCCGTGCCGGCCACGTCACCTTCCGCAACGCACACTGTCTCAACGCCGAGACGAACGAGCTGATCGGCGACCTGGAGACCGCTGTCGACCTCGTCCTCATGGACGACGCCACCGCGGTCGGGGTCCTGCGCGGAGGCGAGGTGGACCACCCCCGCTACGAGGGACGGCGGGTGTTCAGCGCCGGCATCAACCTCAAGGACCTACGCCAGGGCGACATCTCGTTCGTCGACTTCCTGATGGGCCGCGAACTCGGGTACATCAACAAGATGTACCGGGGCCTGCTCAGCAGCCCCGAGGCCGCGTCCTGGGGAGAACGCGTCCAGCAGAAACCCTGGGTGGGTGCCGTCGACGCCTTCGCCATCGGGGGCGGCATGCAGTTGCTGCTCGTCCTCGACCGGGTCATCGCCGAGGAGGGCGCCTACTTCAGCCTCCCGGCCGCAGAGGAGGGCATCGTGCCTGGCCTCGGCAATCTCCGGCTGTCCCGGTTCACCGGGGCAAGGACCGCGCGCCAGGTCATCCTGGGCGGGCGCCGGATCGGCACGGCCGACCCGGAGTTCCGGCTGCTGTGCGACGAGGTGGTCGCCCCGTGCGACATGGCCGACGCCGTCGAACGGGCCGTCACCGAGCTCGCCGCGCCGGCCGTGGCCGCAAACCGCCACATGCTGGGCCTCGTCGAGGAACCCCTCGACCTCTACAGGGAGTACCTCGCCGAGTTCGCGGTCGTGCAGGTTGCCCGCTCGTACAGCGAGGATGTGCTCGCCAAGGTGGAGCGCCGCTGGCAGCGGTCCCGGGGCGGGAGCTGAGCGACCATGGTCCAGCTCCACACCGACCGGCTGCACGGGTCCGTGACGGCCCCTGTTCTCGGCTCCATCAGTTTCCTCAACGAGGTGATGAGCCGTCACCCAGGGGCGATTTCCTTCGCCCCCGGTGCCCCACACCCGGACACCCTGCCCGACGTGGACGTCCAGCGCTTCACCGACCGGTTCCTCGACCACGCCGTGGTCCGGGGCGCGAGTCCCGATCGGGCGCGCCGCCTGCTGTTCGAGTACGGCCCCGCCCGCGGCCTGATCAACGACATCGTGGCCGAGGCGCTTCGCCAGGACTACGGCATCGACGCCCCGCCGGAGTCGTACGTGATCACGGTGGGGGCCCAGGAGGCGATGCTGCTGGTTCTGCGTGCCCTGTTCCGCTCGTCGGGCGACGTGCTCGCGGTGGCCAACCCGTGCTTCGTCGGCATCACCGGCGCAGCCCGGCTGCTCGACGTCGACGTCCTGGGTGTCGACGAGACGGCGCACGGCCTCGACCTCGACGGCCTCGCGCGGTCGTGCCAGGAGGCCCGCGCGGCCGGGCGTGCCGTGCGCGCCCTGTACGTGGCACCCGACTACTCGAATCCCGGCGGCAGCCGGATGACCCTCGACTGCCGCCACCGACTGCTCGCCCTCGCCGCCCGCGAGGACCTGCTCCTCCTGGAGGACAACGCCTACGGGTTCACCGCGGCTGCCGACGACGAACTGCCCTCGCTGAAAGCGATCGACACCGAGGGTCGGGTGATCCACATCGGGACGTTCGCCAAGACGGCCTTCCCCGGTGCCCGGGTCGGCTTCGTCATCGCCGACCAGCGCGTGGACGGCGGCGATGCGCGGATTCTCGCCGACGTCCTGGCGTCGATCAAGTCGATGGTCACGGTGAACACCTCCCCGCTCTCCCAGGCGGTGATCGGAGGGATGCTTCTCGAACACGGAGGTTCGCTCGACAGGCTCAGCCGCACCAAGTCCGAGCTCTACCGGCGCAACCTCCACCTCCTGCTCGACGCACTCGACCGGGATCTGGGTTCGCCTCCTCCGGGAGTCCACTGGAACCGGCCCGACGGCGGTTTCTTCGTGCGTGTCCACCTGCCCGTCCCCGCCGACACCGACCTGTTGGAGGTGTCCGCCGCCGAGTACGGCGTGCTGTGGACCCCCATGAGGCAGTTCTTCCTCGACGGCGCCGGCGACACCCAGATCCGGCTCTCGTGCAGCTACCTCGATCCCGACGGGATCGACGAGGGCGTGCGCAGGCTCGCCGCGTTCCTGACCAAGGAGACGAGACAATGACCCTGATCGCTCCGCACCCGACCGTGCGTGTGAATCCCTTCGACCCGCCGCCGGAGCTGGCCAAGTACCGTCAGGACGAGCCCGTCCGGCGGATGCGCTACCCCGACGGCCACATCGGCTGGCTGGTGACCAGCCACGCGCTGGCCCGCAAGGTGCTCGCCGACACGCGCTTCAGCGCCCGCTCGGAGTTCAAGCGGGCCCCCGTGAACCGGCCCGGTGCCGACCCCTTCTACGGTGCTCCGGCCCTGCCGGGCTGGCTCGTCGACATGGACGCGCCCGAGCACACCCGGTTGCGTCAGCAGCTGGCGGGCAAGTTCACCGCCCGCCGTATGCGGGAGATGCGCCCCCGGATCGAGGCCATCGTCGACCACGTGCTGGCCGCGATGGCCGACCAGGGCGGCCCCGTCGACCTGGTGGCCTCCTTCGCCCTGCCGGTACCGTCGCTGGTCATCTGCGAACTTCTCGGCGTGCCCTACGAGGACCGCGCCGAGTTCCAGCGCAACAGCGAGGTCCTGTTCAGCCTCACAGCGGCAGCCGACGAGGCCTCCGAGGCCATGGACCGGCTCTATGACTTCCTGCGCCGCCTCTCTCGCGAGGGCGGCCTGGGCGACGGCCTGCTGAACCTGCTCGCGGCCGACGGAACCCTCGACGCCGAGGAGATCGCCGGCGTCGGGGTCCTGCTGCTCACCGCCGGACACGAGTCGACGTCCAGCTCGCTCGCCCTGAGCACGCTGGCCCTGCTTGCCCACCCCGAGCAGCTCGCGGTCTTCCGGGACGATCCGTCGATCACGGACAACGCGGTCGAGGAGCTCCTGCGCCACCTCTCCGTCTTCCACTTCGGCGTGCCCCGCACGCCGACTGAGGACCTGGAGTTCGAGGGCCACCTGATGAAGGCCGGCGAGTCGGTGACCGTGTCCATCCCGTCGGCCAACCGGGACGCCGGCTGGTTCACCGACCCCGACCGTCTCGACTTCACCCGGAAGACCTCCGGACACATGGCATTCGGCTACGGCATCCACCAGTGTCTCGGCCAGAACCTCGTCCGCATGGAGATGCGGACGGCCTTGCCCGCGCTCTTCCGTCGCTTCCCCGGGCTCGCTCTCGCCGTGCCGCCCGAGGAGATCCCCTTCGCCTCCGACATGAGCGTCTACGGCGTGCACCGTCTGCCCGTCACCTGGTAGGGATCCCGACCCATGCACCTCACGATCGAACCTGACGCCTGTGTCGGTTCCGGGCAGTGCGCCCTCGCCGTACCCGAGATCTTCGACCAGGACGAGGAGGACGGCACGGTCGTACTCCTCGACGAACGTCCCGAACCCGACCTGCGCGACGCCGTACGGGAGGCCGCCGGGCTCTGCCCGGTCCAGGCGATCCTCACCGGTACTGACGACCGCTGACGCGCCTCCGACACACCCCGAAGGAATCCTTCCATGCGCCTGAACAGCCACGACGAATGGACCTCACTCAAAGAGGTCATCGTCGGCTCCGCCACCAACTACGCCGCCCGCGTCCGTGATCTGTCCTTCGACATGTTCATCAGCGACAATCTCACCGGCGCCCGCGGCTACTACCCGTCCATCCGCACCTCCCGGGACGGCGGGAGCACCGAATCCCCGGAGCGGATCGCCTTCCGCCAGCGCCTCGCCGACGAACTCGTCGAGGACGTCGAGGGCATGGCCGCCACCCTGGCGTCGCTCGGCGTCAAGGTTCTGCGGCCCCTGGAGCCGGAGTCCGTGGACCGCGGGGTGACCACTCCGGCCTGGTCCGCACCGGTCACCCCGCCGCTGAACGTCCGGGACAACACCCTGATCGTCGGCGACGAAATCATCGAGACCCCGCCGATGCTGCGAGCCCGCTACTTCGAGACGAAGTTCCTGGCACCCGTCTTCCAGGACTACTTCCTCCAGGGCGCCCGCTGGACGACGATGCCGCGCCCCATGCTGACGGACAACTCCTTCGACCCTGGCAACATCGCCCACGCGGCACCGAACATCGAGGTCCCGCTGGAGCCGCGGCCCTCCCCGTACGATGTCGGTCTCGAAATGCTCATCGACGGCGCCAACGCCCTGCGGTTCGGCCGCGACCTGATCGTCAACGTCTCCAACGCCAACCACGCGCTGGCGGTTGACTGGCTGGAGCGCCACCTCAAGGGCCGCGTCCGGGTCCACCGCATGGAGAGACTCACACAGAGCCACATCGACAGCGTCATCGTCGCACTCCGCCCCGGCCTGCTCCTGCTGCGTTCGGAAGGCGTACGGGACTACCTGCCCGAGGCGCTGCGGAAGTGGGACACGATCATCGCGCCCACTCCGGCCCTGGAGGACTACCCGCAGTACGAGAACGGCGACCCGATCCCGCCCAGCCCGTACATCGACCTGAACCTGCTGTCCGTCGACGAGCAGACAGTCATGGTCAACGACGCGTGCAAGACGCTGATCAGGACGCTGGAAGCGCACAAGTTCGATGTCGTGCCCGTGCGCCATCGCCACCGCCGGCTCTTCGGCGGCGGCTTCCACTGCTTCACCCTCGACACGGTCCGCGCCGGAGGCGCCGAGGACTACCTGGGCTGACCGGATCCTCTCCGATCCGGACAATACGAAAGGACGCCGCATGACCACCGCCCTGCCCGCACCTGTCGCTGCCACCGTGGGCCTGACCCTGACCGATACCGAGCGCCACGAGGTCGAGGCGCTGGCTCGTCTGCTCTCCGGGACCGCGCCCGGTCTCGTGGACGAAAGCCGGTGGCGGGAAGCCGCCCGCGCACTGGCCTGCCGACTTCCCCTCCGGATACGCGAGGAGATCCGCCACTACCGACACGACCCGGGCCCGGACGGCCTGCTCGTCCTGCGCAACCTGCCCATGGACGAGGCATGGCTTCCGGAGACTCCGGCGGTGGCGGGATCCGTCGAACGGCAGGCCACGCTGCCGGCTTCCGTGGTAGCCCTGATCAGCCATGAGCTGGGCGAGGTGACGGCCTACCAGGCGGAGAAGTCCGGTGCCCTCGTGCAGAACGTGGTACCGATTCCCGGCATGGAGGGGTCGCAGAGCAACGCGGGTTCCACCCTGCTCGAACTCCACGTGGAGAACGCGTTCCACCCGCACCGACCGGACTTCGTAGGACTGTTCTGCCTGCGCGAGCATCACGACGGCGACGCCGGCACCTTCGTCGCCTCGATCCGCCGGGCCGTGGCCCTGCTCCCCGAAGCGGTGCGCCGCGCCCTTGAGGCACCCCGCTTCGTGACGCAGCCGCCGCCCTCCTTCCAGTCGGGCGAGGCCCCCTGCCACCCCGTCCTGGGTGGCGACCGGCAGGACCCGAACGTCCAGGTGGACTTCCACGCGACGGCGGCACTGGACCCGGAGGCGGCGGACGCCCTGGAGTCGCTGCGCACGGCGTTCCTGGAGGTCGCGGCCCTGCTGATGCTACGGCCCGGCGAACTGGCCTTCGTGGACAACCGGGTGGCTGTGCACGGCCGTACGTCGTTCCGGCCGCGCTACGACGGCCGGGACCGCTGGCTGCACCGCACCTTCGTCCATCTGGACAACCGGCGGAGCGCCGGGTACCGACCGGGCGGCGGCGCGATCCTGCTCTGACGGTGCGGCCCCGGCGGTGTGACCGCCGGGGCCGCACCGTCAGCCTTCGGCCAGCTTCAGGGCTTCGGCGAGGGCGCGCCAGACCTCGGCGGACAACTCAACGTTGACGGACATCTGCGCTTCCTTCGCGATGCGCTCCAGGTCGGCCACGGCCGTGGCGTGGTCGCCCCTGATGATCTCGATCTGGTTGCGCAGCACGTCCAGTCGCAGCTGGTCGCGGGAGCCGAGTCCTTCAGGGCTGGCGTCGAGCCGATCGCTCAGCACGCGGGCGTCGTCGAACCGGCCTTCGTGGAACGCGAGCTGGCACCGCAGAAGGAGCAGCTCTGTCTGGTGGACGGGCATGCCGACAAGCGTGGTGACGGCCTCGGCCTCGTCGAGTCGGAGGCGGGCCTCAGAGGTGTCGCGGGGATCCAGACGCAGGTACATGGACGCGGCCGCGAGGCGCATGCGCATCCACAGCACCGGGTCCTCACTGCCGGGCAGGACTGCCAGCGCGCGCTTCATCGTCGCGACGGCAGCCGAGTGGTCGCCCTGGCGTCCGCAGACGATCGACGCCGTCCACAGCGCCTCGGCCTGTAGGCGCAGCGGGAGTTCGGCGGAGTCGTCCGAGAGGGTGCCGACCACGCGGTCGGCATCCGCCCGGGCCTGGGCGAGGTGGCCCTCCTCGGCCGCGATGGAGATGAGGGTGAGCAGCGCTTCCACGACGTCGCTGTGCGGCAGGTCGTGCGTCTCGGCGAGGGCGAGTCCCTCCTCCGCGTGCGCGCGTGCCCCGGCGGTGTCGCCCGAGGCACGCAGTCGCCTGGCGAGCCTGACCCGGGAGCGGGCGCGCAGCTCGGACAGGCCGGTGCGGTCGCCGAGTGCGGTCATCTCGTGGAGGACCGCGAGTTCCTCCGTGACCTTCCCCTGCGTCTGGTAGCAGCGTGCGAGTGCCCACTGCGCCTGCCAGCGCAGCACGGCGTCGTCGTCCTCCTCCTGTTCCTGCAGGAGGGCTTCCTCCAGCACGGCGGCCATGGCAGGAAGCTCGCCGACCGTCATGACGGTGGCGAGCGCCCGGGCCAGCGAACTGCCCGCGGTGGTGCCGAACGAGGCCGGCGTCACCTTGAGCTTCTCGCAGAGGTAGGTCACCACTCTCGCGGTGGGAGGGCGGGCGCCTGATTCCAGCCGGGACAGATATGCAGGAGAGATCTCTGTTCCGGCCAGTTGCACCTGCGAGAAGCCATGCGCGATGCGTAGCGCTCGGAGTCGACGTCCGAACATGGGCTGCTGAAGGATCTGGTCCCCTCCATAAGACATGGCAGACAGTTTGCAGCCGATGGCAGCAACTTACAAATTCGGTAGGTGTCTTGTCACGTCTTTGACTTCGCCTGGGGCGATGGCGCGGCTACGGCCAGTCGATCTCGTCGGTGACGATCGAAGTCTGCGTCTCACTCGAAGCCTGCGGAGTCGAGTGGTTCGCACCCGACTGTCCGACACTGACGGACGCCAGCGCCAGGGCAGTGATCAGTCCGATGAGAGCGGTCATCTTGGCAAGCTGCTTCTTCATGGTCCCCCCACGGGATACGAGAGCCCCGGCCGCCTCTACGGCGAGAGCCCGGAGTCGTTCAACTGCGCCCACCTAAGCATGGACGATCAGCTGTGACAATGTTTGGCAATCAATTGACAAGCCTTGCGGTTGATCCTTAATGTCCGCGGCATGGACATCGGCAAGAATCCCGGCACGACCGCGGCCGTCCTGTACGCCGACGGACCCGCGGAACCTGGGAACGGACCGCCCTGGCCGGTGGCGCGCGGGCTCATCCCCGAACGGGGCCCAAGACGCACCCTTGCTGTCGCGTTCTTCGTCAACATGATCGGCGCGGGCCTCTACATGACGGGAGCCGCCCTCTTCTTCACACGCTCGGTCGGGCTGTCCGTGGCCCAGGTGGGCCTCGGCATGGGGGCAGCTTCCATGATCGGACTGTTCGCCGGCATACCGGTCGGGCGTCTCGCCGACATGCGCGGAGCACGGGAGACGTACCTCGTCACCCTGGCCGCGCAGGCCGCAGGAATGACGGGACTGTTGTTCGTCCACAGTTTCTGGCTGTTCACGGTGACGCTCTGCGCGATCCAGCTCGCCAACTCAGCCAGTGCCGCGGCGCGCGGTCCTCTCGTCCGAGGCTTCGCCGGGCGGCATTCCACCGCGTATCGCTCGTATCTGCGTGCGGCCGGCAACCTGGCGGGAAGCTTCGGTGCCCTGGCAGCCGGTGTCGTGGTGCAGCTCGACACCCGCGCCGCCTACGCGTCCCTGGTCCTCGGCAACGCCCTCACCTTCTTGGCCTGCGCGGCCGTGATCAGCCGACTTCCGCGCCTCGCCCCCGTGCAGGCGCCCGCGGTGGCCGGTCGTTGGTCAGCGCTGAAGGACCGACCGTTCATGGCGGTGATCCTGCTCGACGGGATCATGGCGATCCAGGGCCAGGTGCTGGTCTTCGCTCTACCGCTGTGGATTGTCGGACACAGCGACGCGCCCCGCTGGCTCGTGGGTGTGAGCGCGGTACTCAACACTCTGATGGTGGTGGCCCTCCAGGTCAGGGCCGCTCGGGACGTCGACTCCAGCACCACGGCTGCCCGGGCCGTACGTCGCTCCGGGCCTGCCTTTCTCGTGGGCATGACTGCCATAGCCGTCACGGGCGGCCTGCCCGCGATACCAGCTGCCGTACTGATCCTCGTCGGTGTTGCCATGCACACGATCGGTGAACTCTGGCACGAGGCGGGCTCGCTGGAACTGAGCTTCGCGCTGGCCCCCGAGCACGCACAGGGGCAGTACTCCGGACTCTCCGGCATGGGCCACTCCCTGGCGAACTCCCTGGCCCCTTCCCTGCTCGGCCTTTTCTGCGTCACCTGGGGAGCTCCCGGCTGGATCGCCGCGGGCGGCGTCTTCGTTGCAGTAGGACTCGTGATGCCGTACGCCGTACGGTGGGCCGAGCGGACCCGAGAGGGAGATACCCGATGACGGACCCGATCAGTCCGGCTGAGGCTGGTGAACAGGCTGACCGCGCACCTGGATTCCGCGACCTCCTCTGCTGCCCTGTCTGCGTGGCACTTCTCGCCAGAGGACACCACCGGGCTTGCCCCCCGCATCGATCCCTGGTGCCAGCTGCGCAGGAGCCCCCGGAGTAACCGGGATCTCAGCGATTTCGGTGCCCGCCGGCGCGTGAGCCGCAGAGCTCGCCGGAGCATCCCGGCGCGTAGCCGGAGCATCCCGGCGCGTAGAAGGGCGGCCTACGCGTCGCGGTGCTGCGGCAGGGCCCGCCGGCCCGGCCAGGAAATCTCGCGGCCGACCAGCTTGGCACCACCCACCAGGAGATTTCGCCGGCCTTATCCGGTGGGTCGATGCAGACACACCGAGCAGGGCTGTCCCGGCCCGTCGAACAGTGCGCAGTTGAAGGACTGATGTGCGGCGATCTCCTTCTCGTGCCCCAACTGGTCGGCCTCATGGATCATGGTGGCCGCAGGCAAGCCCCAGGCCGGGCCGAGGAGGGACCACAGACCCTCGCGCGAGCCCGTCACGGCGGATGGGTGAGCGGGTGTCCGCCTCCCGGATCGGCCGCAGATGACGACTTTCGCCCGGCAGCCGTACCAGGACGGGGTGGACGAAGTGATCGGGAAGCCCACTCATGGCGCCCGACCGCTGCAGCGCACAGCCGTCCTCTTCCCTCGTTCTCCCCACAGCGTTTCGGTGAACCTCGGGCGGCGGGGATCGACCGGCGGCCCCGCCCCCGGCCGGACGGGGACCCTGCCGCTCGGACCCCCCGATCCAACCCGCAGCCTTCGCGTGACATCGCCCGGAATCATCGGCGCCGATGTCGCCGCCGCGACCTGAAGCATCCCGCACGCCCACCGCCCCGCCGTCAACAGGACGGCGGCGGGAACCCGGCCGTGCGCCACGATTTGCCTCCGGGCCCGCCCGGTTCCGCGTGGTAATAGGGCGTGCAGGACTCGACCATGCCGTCCCCGGCGATACGGAAGAAGTCCACGAAGCGCAGGCTGAGGTCCTCCTTGCCGGAGGTGACGCGGCGGCCCGCGGCGACGATGCTCCGGTCCCGGGCCACGACGCGGTCGATCTCGTGGCGGGTGTGGGACCCGTTGTGGTCGCGGTGGGCGTGCAGGACCGCGGTCCGCCCTCGGGCGGTGGGGACGCCGGGCAGTTCCAGCTCGACGCGGTCGTGCAGCAGGGATCCGCACGCGTCGAGGTCGCCGGCGTCGAGGTAGTCGTACACGAGGCGGACGTGGTCGGTTCCGGCGGCGGTGACCAGGTCGACCACCGTGTCGGGGGCTGTGTTCATCCAGACGTCGGCGTGCATGGGACGCCTCTTGTCTCCTTCTCCCAGCACTTTCCCGCAATGCGCCAACCTCCCCCTATCACGGCGCTATTCGCCGAGTGGTCACGCACGGCCCGCAGCAGGATGGACGGATCGTGAGGGTCGTGGAACCTTTGGGTAGTTGGTCCCGAGCTCAAGTCGCTCACGAGGTCGGAGGCTCGGTGGCCGAGGGCACGCCGCGTACGGTCGAGCATGTCCCCGGCGCGTCGCGGCCGCCCTGGAGCTGGGACGGCATGACCGGCTCGTCGGCGAACTCCAACTCCTCTTCCACGAGAACCCGTTGCGCGAGCGCCTGCGCGAGCAGTTGATGTGCACCCTGTACTGGTCGGGGCGCCAGGCGGAGGCCCTGGAGGCGTACCGCACGGGGCGCAGGATCCTCGACCAGGAACTGGGACTGGCGCCGGGCAGGGAGCTGCGGCGGC
Organism: Streptomyces sp. NBC_00102; assembly: GCF_026343115.1. GTDB lineage: Bacteria > Actinomycetota > Actinomycetes > Streptomycetales > Streptomycetaceae > Streptomyces. The sequence goes on along the minus strand of NZ_JAPEMC010000001.1, from coordinate 5,705,457 downwards.
TGGAGGCGGCGATCCTCGCCGGTGAACTTCCCCCGCCGGTGGCGGCGATCCGGTCCCACGAGGAGAGGAGCGGGACCCGCCCGGACCCGGCACCGGCCTCGCCGGCCGGGCCCGCGGAGGGCGCGAGCCAGGTACCGTCCGGCGACCCCGGGCCGCACGCCGACGGCGAGCACGCCACGGACCGGAGCCCTACCGGCGAGCCGCCCCGGGAGCCGCTCCTCCGCCGCCCAGGACGTCTCCCCCGATCGGACCGAACCGCAGCCGCACGAGGTCCGACCTCAGCAACTCCCTTCCTCGACTTGGGACTTCGTCGCCAACGAGAGGCAGGTCGCCGCTCTGGACGGGGCGTTGACCAGCGGACGGGACCGCAAGGCGGTAGGACTCGCCGTCATCACCGGCAAGCCGGGCACCGGTAAGTCCACACTCGCCGTGCACGTCGCGCACCGGCTCGCCGAGACGGGGTTCCCCGACGGTCAGTTCTACTGCGACCTGCGCGGCACCGGCACACCGGCCACCGCCCTGGAGGTGCTGGGCCGCTTCCTGCGGGCGCTGGGCATCCCCGGTCAGCTGATCCCGGACTCGCTGGACGAGCGGGCGGAGATGTACCGGCCCCGGCTCGCCTCGCACAGCCTTCTGGTGGTCCTGGACTACGCCGCCACCGAGAGCCAGGTGCTGCCGCTGCTGCCCGGCAGTCGTGACTGCGCCGTCCTCGTCACCAGCCGGGCCAGGCTGACCGCGTTGCCGGGCGCGCACCGCGTGGAGCTGGACGTCCTGGACGAGGACCGGGCGCTGACGCTGCTGTCCAGCATCATCGGGCGGGAGAAGTCGAGGGCGAGGCGGCGTCCGCCAAGGCTCTGGTCCGTACGGTCGGACGGCTGCCGCTGGCCCTGCGGATCGCGGCGGCCCGGCTTGCCGCCCGCCCGCACTGGACGCTCGCGTCGATGGTGCTCCGACAGCGGTCTGGCGCCACAGGACCGCGGGCTGCTGCGGATGCTGAGCATGTCCCGGACACCGACGCTGCCCAGCTGGGTGGCCGGCGCCCTGCTGGACGACGACCGCCCCGTACCGTCGGATCTGGTGGAACCGCTGGTGGACATGCAGATGCTGGACATCGTCGGCGTGGAGCCCACCGGCGGCTACCGGTATCAGTTCCACGAGATCATCCGGGTCTACGCCCGCGAGCAACTGGCCCTGCACGAAGCCCCGGAGACCCAGCGCGCCGCACTCACCCGGATGGCGGGCGACTGGATGTACCTCGCCCAGGAAGCCCATCGCAAGGTCTACGGCGGCGACTTCACGGTGCTGCACGGCGACGCCCCGCGCTGGGTACCGCCCGCGTCCTGCACCGAGGACCTGCTCGCCGACCCGTTGGCCTGGTTCGACGCGGAGCAGGCGGCCCTCTGCCACATGGTGGAGCACGCCGCCGCCGAGGGCCTGCACGACGTCAGCTGGAACCTGGCGACGTCTTCCAGGCGTTGGACGATCCGAAGGGCTAGGCGCTGTGCCGCCGCGACATGGCCCTCATCGCGCGGACGAACGGGGACGACGACACCGCCCTCGACCTGTACGAGCAGGCCCTCGCCGACTTCGACCGTGCCGGTGACGTGGTGGGCCGGGCGATCGTGCTCACGCAGAGCGCCCACATACGGATGCGCCGGGGTGACGGGGACGCCGCGCAGGCCCAGTTGGACGAGGCACTGGAGATCTACGACGGGGTCGGCTATCAGGGCGGCAGGGCACGGACCCTGCGCAGGGTGGGGCAGCTGCTGCCGGCGCGCTCGGGCGCCAGCACGACCGAACCGAGGAAGTGACCCGAGCCGGGACGTCCTTCCTGCCGGTCCTCGACCAACTCCTGTACGTCGTCCCACAACTGCTGCAGTTCGTCGCGCTGCCAGCTGTAGGTGCGTTGGTAGAGCGGCACCTGGAACTACTGCTCCCCCTGCACCAGGTTACTGAACGTAGTCTCCTGAGCGTGCACGTCCGTCCTCTCCCCAAACCCTCGACGCTGAGCCGCCATTGTCGCCCCACACCGCACGGTGATCAGTCGAAACATCGACACACGCACGACCAGGGGGCACACGTGGTGACACTGGGCCTCCACAAGGGCTTTCTCCTGGAGTTCACCAGGCTGGAGAAGTCCGTCCAGAAGCGGGTCCACGAGTTCTTCGACACGTTCCGCGAACACCGCCATGCCGGCCTGCCCCTGGAAACGAGGAAATCCCCGCGGTTCCCGGACTCGTACCATCCGCGTCATCAAGTTCATGCGCGGCATCGTTCTCGCACCCGATACCGGAGACCGCCTTCTGAAGGTCGTGGCACACGATGACGCCATCGCCTGTGCGTTGAGTCACCGGGCCACGATGAACTCCGGACCCAAGGAATCGAACTGCGCGACGACATCGCCCTGGAGCGAGCTGCCGCGGACGTGCACCACGCCCCGAGTGCGGCGGATGGCCTGCTCTTCCTCGGACAACCTGTCAGCAGGTCCGCACGACGACACCGAACCCCGCCACATGTGAAGTGCCTTCAGAACGAGCGTCAGGAAGCTGTGGGGCCGGCGACCACGGCTTGCGCCGCCGTCGCCGGCCCCATGAAACCAGCAGGTCAGTCGTCCTTCTTCACCGGCTCCAGGATCGCCACGCACTCCACGTGGTGCGTCATCGGGAACAGGTCGAACGCCCGCAGCGTGCGCACCTTGTAGCCGCCCTCGCGGAAGTACGCGATGTCCCGTGCCAGCGCCGCCGGGTCGCAGGCGACGTAGGCGATCTTGCGGGCGCCCAGGCCCGAGAGATGCTTGACGACCTGCTTGCCGGCGCCGGCGCGGGGCGGGTCGAGGACGATGAGGTCGCACTCGGTGATGCCGGTGCGGGGCAGGATCTGGTCGACCTTGCCGTGCTCGATGCGGACCCGGTCGAGGTCCTTGAGGTTGTGGCGGGCGTCCTCGACGGCGCGCTTGCCGGACTCGATGCCGAGGACCGCGCCCTTCTCGCCGATGCGCTGGCCGATGGCGCCGGCGAAGAGGCCGACGCCGCAGTAGAGGTCGAGGGCGGTGTCGTTCTTGCGGGGCAGCAGTCCCTGCATGACGGCGCGGACCAGGGTGTTGGCGGCCTGCGGGTGGACCTGCCAGAAGCCGCCGGAGCCGACGCGGTAGGTGCGGTCGTCGGCGACCTCGCGGACGAAGGCGCGGCCGTGGACGCGGTGGATGCCGCCGTCGTGCTCCTCGACGCGCAGGACCGAGACGGGCTTGTCGAGCTCGACCAGGGGGAGCCGGCCGCCGGGCTTCGGGGTGAGGACGACCTGGCGGTCGTGGGAGCCGGTGGCGGAGATCGCCTCGACACCGGCCAGCGTGGGCCAGCTGCGCTTCTCGATGCCCAGCTCGGTGACGCCGGGGGCGGCGATCATGCAGTGGTCGATCGGCTGGACGTCGTGGGAGCGGTGCTTGCGCAGACCCGCGTTGCCCTCATCGTCGATGGCGTACTGGACACGGGTGCGCCAGGCGGGCACCTCGCCGGCGGGGAGCTTGTCGCCCTCGGCGGGCATGACCGTGCCGTCCCAGCCGGCCTCCTCCGGGGTGAGGCCCGCGAGGCGCTGGAGCTGCTCGGCGATGACCTCGCCCTTGAGCCGGCGCTGGGCGCCCGGCTTGGCGTGCTGCCAGTCGCAGCCGCCGCACATGCCGGGACCGGCGTACGGGCACGGGGCCGGCACACGGTCCTTGGAGGCCTCGATGACGGTGACGGCGTCGGCGCGCAGGAAGCGGGAGTCGGTGTCGCCGTCCGTGACGCGGGCGATGATCTTCTCGCCGGGGAGGGTGTGGCGTACGAAGAGCACCCGGCCCCCTTCGGTCCGGGCGATGCAGTGGCCTCCGTGCGCGACGGGGCCGACCTCGACCTCGTACTCCTCCCCGACCAGCGACAACGTGGATTCGTTCGACATGAGGGGGAGCTCCAAAAATCGGGGGACGAACAGAGGTACGGCAGTCGCGGGCGGTACCCCGCAGCGGAAGCCGGGCGACGCAGCGGAAGCCGGGCGACGTTCCGGCCCCTACGCACGCGGCCGGACAACAGCCCACCAGTCTACGTGGGAGTCGTCCGGCCGTTCACCACGCCGCGGAGGGCCCGGCTGGGAGAGGAGCGGTCAGCGGACCGCCCCCTCCGCCGCCCCCTCCGCCGCTCATCCCCCGCTCACGGCTTCTTCACCGGCTCCTTGGGCCGGCGCTCGACCGGTCCGCGCCGGACGGAGCCCGGGGCGGTCCACTCGGCGCGCCTGCGGGCCCGCTTCTTCGCGACCTCGGAGGACTCCAGCTGGTACGGCACCGAGGTGACCATGACGCCGGGAGTGAAGAGCAGGCGCCCCTTCAGCCGGAGCGCGCTCTGGTTGTGGAGCAGGTGCTCGTACCAGTGCCCGACGACGTACTCGGGGATGTACACGCTCACCACGTCGCGCGGGCTCTCCCGGCGCAGCCCCTTGACGTACTCGATGACCGGGCGGGTCACCTCGCGGTACGGGGAGTCGAGGATCTTGAGCGGGACGTTGATGCCGCGCCGCTCCCAGTCCTCGCGCAGCGCCTTGGTCTCCTGCGGGTCGACGCTGATGGAGAGCGCCTCCAGGTGGTCCGTGCGGATCAGCTTGGCGTAGGCGAGGGCGCGCAGGGTGGGGCGATGGAGCTTGGAGACGAGGACGATGGCGTGGACGCGCGAGGGGCGCACTGTCTCGTCGGACGGAGTCTCGTCGGCGGCGATCTCGCGGGCGACCCGGTCGTAGTGCTTGCGGATCGCGGTCATCGTTCCGTAGAAGATCACCATGCCGAGCAGGGCGACCCAGGCGCCGTGGGTGAACTTGGTGGCGAGGACGACGACCAGCACCAGGCCGGTGAAGAACGCGCCGAAGGTGTTGATGGCGCGCGAGCGGACCATGCGGCGGCGGGTGGCCGGGTCCTTCTCGGTGCGCAGGTGGCGGTTCCAGTGCCGGACCATGCCGGTCTGGCTCAGGGTGAAGGAGACGAAGACGCCGACGATGTACAGCTGGATCAGGCGGGTGGAGTCCGCTCCGTAGATCCAGACGAGCAGGATGGCCGCGCCGGCCAGCAGCACGATGCCGTTGGAGAAGGCGAGGCGGTCGCCGCGGGTGTGCAGCTGGCGCGGCAGGTAGCGGTCCTGGGCGAGGATCGAGCCGAGCAGCGGGAAGCCGTTGTACGCGGTGTTCGCCGCGAGGAAGAGTACGAGCGCGGTGGCCGCCGCGAGGACGACGAACAGGAACGAACCGTCTCCGAAGACGGCGGCGGCCACCTGGGAGATCACCGGGTCCTGGACGAAGCCGGAGCCGACCGAGGCGCCGTCGTGGAACAGGTCCTTCGCCGGGTTCTCGGCCATCTTCACGTCGGTGACCATGGCCAGCGCGATGATCCCGCAGAACATGGTGACGGCCAGCAGGCCCATCAGCGCGAGGGTGTTCGCGGCGTTCTTGCTCTTCGGCTTGCGGAAGGCGGGGACGCCGTTGCTGATCGCCTCGACACCGGTGAGCGCGGCACAGCCGGAGGAGAACGCGCGCAGCAGCAGGAAGACGAGGGCGAATCCGGCCAGCCCCCCGTGTTCGGGCTTGATCGTGAAGTCGGCGGTCGGCGCGTGCATGGAGTCGCCGAGGACCAGTCCGCGGAAGGCGCCCCAGGCGATCATGATGAAGACGCCCACGACGAACAGGTACGTCGGGATGGCGAAGAGCTTCCCCGACTCCTTCACGCCGCGCAGGTTCATCAGCGTCAGCAGCACGATCGCGGCGATCGCGCAGAGCGTCTTGTGCTCCACCACGAACGGGATCGCGGAGCCGAGGTTCTCCACGCCGGAGGAGATCGACACGGCGACGGTGAGGACGTAGTCGACGAGCAGCGCGCTGGCGACGGTGAGTCCGGCCTTGGGGCCGAGGTTGGTGGTGGCGACCTCGTAGTCGCCGCCGCCGCTCGGGTAGGCGTGGACGTTCTGCCGGTACGAGGCGACGACCGTGAACATGAGGACCACGACGGCGACCGCGATCCACGGGCTGAAGTGGTACGCCGACACGCCCGCGATGGAGAGCACCAGGAGAACTTCTCCCGGGGCGTACGCCACCGAGGACAGCGGGTCGGATGCGAAGACGGGGAGGGCGATGCGCTTCGGGAGGAGTGTTTCCCCCAGCTTGTCGCTGCGCAGCGCCCTGCCGATCAGGATCCGCTTGGGCACGTCGGTCAGTTTGGACACGCAGAGGATCGTAAGCGTTGCCCGGAGGCCCGTCGCCCCCCGCTACCCCGTGGCACCCCAATCTCCTGCGATCAGCGGAAAAGTTGGCAGAAACCTTAACGAAATCCTTGCGCTGCGCAGATCCTGTATGACCCGGAGCGTCCGTTCCACCACCTCCGGTCACGCCCGTGCACCGGATCAGCCGCTTCTCAGCGGCCGTACGGCCCCGTACGGCGCTCCGGGCCCGCTGGGCCCTCGCCGTCCCCTTCTCTTTACTCCGTCTTTGCCGCCGCTTTCGTTCGTCTTGCACACGCGCGCGCCCCGCCTTTGCCGAGGCGCCCGGCCGAACGCACACTCGGGTGAGGCGGGCACGGGGATGCCGCTTAAGCTCATCCCCGGGCAACGACGGACGTGGTTGCCCCGTTTCTTTGCCCGGTAAGCCGAGAGAGAGTTGTGAGCACAGTGTTTTCGCAGGTCAGCCGGACGACCAGGACTGCGAGGTAGGCACAGGGTGCATATCGTCATCATGGGCTGCGGGCGAGTCGGAGCCGCTCTCGCGCAGACCTTGGAACAGCAGGGGCACACGGTCGCAGTGATCGATCAGGACCCCACGGCGTTCCGACGCCTCGGTTCCGGGTTCGGTGGCCGTCGTGTCACCGGGGTCGGCTTCGACCAGGACACCCTCCGCGAGGCGGGTATCGAGGAAGCCGGTGCCTTCGCCGCCGTCAGCAGCGGCGACAACTCGAACATCATCGCCGCCCGGGTGGCCCGCGAGATGTTCAGCATCGAGAACGTCGCGGCCCGCATCTACGACCCCCGCCGCGCGGAGGTCTACCAGCGCCTCGGCATCCCCACCGTGGCCACGGTCCGCTGGACGGCGGACCAGATGCTGCGGCGACTGCTGCCGTCGGGCGCCGAGCCGCTGTGGCGCGATCCGAGCGGTGGTGTGCAGCTCGCCGAGGTGCACACCACCCCCGCGTGGATCGGTCACAAGATCAGCACGCTCCAGGAGGAGACGGGGGTGCGTGTGGCTTTCCTCACCCGACTGGGCGAAGCGATCCTGCCCTCGTCCCAGACGGTGCTGCAGGAGGGTGACCTGGTCCACGTGATGATGCGTACGGACGAGGTCGCGAAGGTCGAGGCGGCCTTCGCCGAGGGCCCCGAGGAAGGCGGTCACTGATGCGCGTGGCGATTGCCGGCGCCGGCGCGGTGGGCCGTTCCATCGCGGCCGAGCTGCTGGAGAACGGGCACGAGGTACTGCTCGTCGACAAGGCCCCCACCGCCATCTCGGTGGAGCGGGTCCCGATGGCCGAGTGGCTCCTCGCGGACGCCTGCGAGATCACCTCGCTGGACGAGGCGGCGCTCCAGCGCTGCAACGTCGTGATCGCGGCGACCGGTGACGACAAGGTCAACCTGGTCGTCTCGCTGCTCGCGAAGACCGAGTACGGGGTGCCGCGGGTCGTGGCCCGCGTCAACAACCCGAAGAACGAGTGGCTCTTCAACGAGTCCTGGGGCGTCGACGTCGCGGTCTCCACGCCGCGCCTGATGTCGGCACTCGTCGAGGAGGCGGTGAGCGTCGGCGACCTGGTCCGGCTGCTGCGCTTCAGCCACGGCGACGCCAACCTGGTCGAGCTGACCCTGCCCCCGGAGTCGGCCGTGGCCGGTACTCAGGTGGGCGAGGTGGAGTGGCCCGAGGACACCTCGCTGGTCACCATCATCCGCGGTACGCGGGTGCTCACCCCGAGCCCCGAGGAGACCCTGGAGGCCGGCGACGAGCTGCTGTTCGTGGCCGCACAGGCCCGCGAGGAGCAGCTGGAAGACCTGCTGTCGGTCCGCCGCGAGGCACCGGCGGAGGACTGAGGGTTCCGGCCGGGCGAGACCGGTGAAGGGGCCGGGACCGAGTGGTACGCACTCGGTCCCGGCCCCTTTTCGTACGGGCCCGGTGATCGCGGCCCCTTCCGTGAGGTCCCGCGTCCGCCCCTCGGCGTGCGCCCGCCCCCCGAGGCCCGCGTCCGCCCCTCGGCGTGCGCCCGCCCCCCGAAGCCCGCGTCCGCCCCTCAGCGTCCGCCGTCCCCCGGGCCTCCGGTGCTCCCGCGGACGATCAGGCGGTGCGGGACGGTCAGGTCGTGGGCGGGCAGCGTGTTGCGGGGGCTGTAGACGCGGTCGGCGAGGCACTGCAGGGCCCGTGCGGCGATCTGCTGCTTGTCGGGCGAGACGGTGGTGATGCCCGGGTGACTGAACCGGCCGTCCTCGATGTCGTCGAAACCGACGATCGCCAGGTCCTCCGGTACCCGCACCCCGCGCGCGTGCGCCGTATGCAGGGCGCCGAGGGCCAGTTCGTCACTGAAGGCGAACACCGCGTCCGGAACGGCGCCGCCGTCACCGATCACACTCCCCCCGCCGTCGAGCAGCTCCGCCATGGCGCGGGCGCCGTCGCTCCGGTGCAGCGCGGTCACGGGGCGCTCCCACGCGGCGCGCGGCTCGATGCCGGCGCGCCGCAGGGCCCGGCGGTAGCCCGCTGCGCGCTGTTGCGCGGTGCCGTTCTCCAGGTGCGGCTGGAGGCCGATGGCGGCGACGCGACGTCGGCCGCGTTCCAGCAGATGGGTGGTGGCCTCGTCCGCCGCGGCGACGTTGTCGACCGCCACCCGGTCGGCCAGGCCGCCGGGGCTCCGCTCGCCGAGGAGGACGACCGGCAGCGTGCCGGCGGTGGCCGTCAGGTCTTGGGCCTCCAGCGCCCAGGGGCTGATCACGAGCCCGTCCATGACCCGGCCCCCGTCCCCCGTCAGCAGACGCCTCTCCGCGTCGGGGTCACCCGAAGTCTGGTCGATGATCACGGTCCATGAGCGCCGCCGCGCCTCGTCCACCAGCAGTCCGGCGAGTTCGGCGAAGTAGGGCGAGTGCAGCTCCGGGATGGCGAGGCCGATGATGCCCGTACGCCCGGCCCGCAGGCTGCGGGCGGCGAGGTTGGGCCGGTACCCCAGCTCGTCGATCGCCTCCTGCACCCGCAGGCGGGTCTGCTCCGCGACCGGCGCGGAACCGTTGACCACGTTCGACACCGTGCGCGGGGAGACCCCGGCGCGGAGGGCCACGTCCTTCAGGCTGCTGCTCACCCCCACATCGTGGCACACGCCCGCGCGAGGTGTTGCCACGTTGCAATCAACGATGTAAAACTGCTCGGCAATCGCCCCGTCCCACCCTTTGGAGGCACCTGTGAGCCGGCATGCCCACCCCCGCACCGCGATGGCCGGACTCGACGTCGACGTGACCACCGACGTGGAGGCCCTGTACGCGGACGGCATCACCGCGCGGAAGGGAGCGTTCACCCCGGAATGGACGGACCGGCTCCGCGAGGACGTCGAGGTGGCTTTCCAGGAGGCCCTCGGGCGGACCGGCGGCGCGGTCGGACGCGGTCCGCACCGCTACTACGTGGAGATCCACCCCGAGCAGCTGCGCGGATTCGTCGAGCTGGTCGATCATCCGTGGGTGCGGTCCGTCTGCGAGGCGGTACTCGGCCCCGACTACCGGATCGTGGAGCTGGGCTTCGACGTACCGCTCGAAGGCGCGGTCGACCAGCCGTGGCACCGGGACTTCCCGATGCCGGAGGAGACCCGCGCCGAACGGCGGCTGACCTCGCTCGCCTTCAACGTGACGGCCGTCGACACGGAGGAGGACATGGGCCCCTTCGAGATCGCGCCGGGCACCCAGTGGGACGACGGCCCGGAGTTCGGCCACGGCATGTTCCCGCCCCGGACGCACTACCCGCGCTACGAGGAACGGGCCGTACGCAAGTACCCGAAGCGCGGGGACATCTCCGCCCGCAGCGCGCTGACCGTGCACCGGGGCACCAGGAACCATTCGGCGAAACCCCGGCCCGTGCTGGTCCTCGGGGTCGACGGTCCGGAGGCCACGAACGGCGAGCGGCACGACACCGCCGCGACCCGGTCGTACTGGGAGAGCCTGCCCGAGCGGGTCCGGCGCCACCTCGACTGCGCGGTCGTCGACGTGCTGGTGCCCGTGACGCAGAAGCACACCATCGAGGGTCTGGTCATGGGCGAGGCATGAGGTCTTCCGGAACGCCGACGGTGGCGGACACAGGACGTGTCCGCCACCGTCGGGGGGTGTGGGTCCGGGTGTGTCAGGCCTCGTAGCGGCGCGCCGCCGCGGTCTCCGCGTCGCGGGCGCTCTCGGCCTCCGCGTCGCGGGCCCGCTCCGCCGCCCGCTCCGCTTCGCGGTCCTTCTCCGCCTGTTCGGCGGCCTCCATCTCGGCGAAGACGTCGATCGGGGCCGGTGCCTTGGCCAGGAAGACCCAGGTGAAGTAGACGGCGAGCAGGAACGGCGGGATCTTCAGTCCGACGAGCACCCAGCCGAGCTGCGCCGTGTCGGCCCACCAGTAGAGCGGGAAGAGGATCGCGCACTTGGCGAGCAGGATGAGGCCCCAGGCGTAGCTCGCCTTGGCGTAGGCGCGCTTGCGGCCGGGGTTCCTGGTGCGCCAGGAGAGGTTCTCCTTGAAGACCGGGCCGAGGATCAGCCCGATCAGCGGGACCCCCGCCAGGGTGGTGATCAGGTAGGCCAGCGCCAGGCCGAGCGTGTAGAGCATGCCCGGGAGGTAGAAGTCCTTGGCGTTGCCGGTGATCATCGCGAAGACCACGCCGAAGGCCACGCCGAAGACGCCGCTGAAGGCGTGCTTGACGGTGTCCTTGCGGACCAGCCGGACGACGACCAGCAGCAGCGAGACCGCCAGGGCGGCGATGGCCGAGACGTGCAGGTTCTTGTTGACGGTGAAGATGGTGACGAAGAGCAGTCCGGGCAGGACGGTCTCCACCATCCCCCGGACCCCGCCGAACGCCTCGAAGAGGGCGGCCTCGGTGACCGCCCTGTTCGTCGCGTCCTGCTGATCCGTGTCCGGGGTACGGTCCCCGTCGTGCGTCGGCGGCTTGTCGTCGGACGTCACCGGCTACTCCTTGCCCAGCGGTCGCAATTCGTATGTGGGGTTGAACAGCACCCGGCGCCCGTGGCTCATGGCGACGCGGCCCGAGACGATGAGCCTGCGGCCGGGCTCGATGCCGACGATGGAGCGGCGGCCGAGCCAGACCACGTCCAGCGGCGCGGTGCCGTCGAAGAGCTCCGCTTCCAGGGCGGGCACTCCGGCACGCGGTCGCAGGGTGACGGTCCGCAACGTACCAGCCACCTTGACGATCTGGCGGTCCGAGCATTCGGAGATGCGGGTGCACCCCGAGGCGTGCGCGTCTTCCCTGAGCTCCTCGGACTCCAGGTCCTCCTGGGAGCTGGACAGCCGGTCGAGCATGCGGCGGAAGCGTCCGGTGGACCGCTCCGCCTTGCCGGCTTTATCGAATCGAGGAACAGCACTCATACCCGAAGAGTACCGGTCCCGCGAGCCGGTCGCGGGCTCCGGAAAAGTCACTCGGAAGAGTGCATGACCATGCCCCGCGGGCAGGGGCGCGGGACGGGCCCGCGCCGGGTCAGCCGCGCTCGAAGCGGTAGCCCATTCCCGGCTCGGTGACGAAGTGCCGGGGGTGCGAGGGGTCCGCCTCCAGCTTGCGGCGGAGCTGGGCCATGTAGACGCGCAGGTAGTTGGTCTCGGTGCCGTAGGAGGGGCCCCAGACCTCCTGGAGGAGCTGCTTCTGGCTGACCAGCCGGCCGCTGTTGCGGACGAGGACCTCCAGCAGGTGCCACTCGGTCGGGGTGAGGCGGACGTCACGGCCGTCGCGGTGGACCTTCTTGGCCGCCAGGTCGACGGTGAAGCCCTCGGTCTCGACGATCACCACGTCGTCGGCGCCGTCCTGGCCGACCGGCTCGGCCCGGCGGACCGAGGCCCGGAGCCGGGCCAGCAGCTCGTCCATGCCGAAGGGCTTGGTGACGTAGTCGTCGGCGCCCGCGTCGAGCGCCTCCACCTTCTCGTCGGAGGTGTGCCGGGCGGAGAGGACCAGGATCGGTACCCGGGTCCAGCCGCGCAGTCCCCTGATGACCTCGACGCCGTCCATGTCGGGCAGGCCGAGGTCGAGCACCACCACGTCGGGGTGGCGGGCGGCGGCGAGCTGGAGGGCGGTGGCCCCGTCGGGCGCGGCGTCGACCTCGTACTTCCGCGCCTTCAGGTTGATCACGAGGGCGCGTACGATCTGCGGCTCGTCGTCGACCACAAGCACCCGGGTCATCGCGGTCCTGCCTTTCTGCTGCTGTACGGAGAAGAGATTCTGATGCACGCGGATGTCGGGGGTGTGACGGACGCCTCGGGCACCACGTACGCCCCCGACGCCGCTGTGGTCACGGCGTCACGAGGTGACCTGCGGGGAGAGGTCCGGACTGGAGGGGACGTAGCCGGCCGCCGTCTTGAGCGTGAGCACCATGGTCATGCCGCCGCCGGGGGTGTCCTCGGCGTCGAGGGTGCCGCCCATCGACTCGGCGAACCCCCGGGCGACGGCGAGGCCGAGGCCGACGCCGGCGCCGCGCGGGGCGTCGCCGTACCGCTGGAAGGGCTCGAAGATCCGCCGCTTGCCCTCGTCGGGGACGCCGGGCCCCTGGTCGGAGACCCTGAGTTCGACGCGGTCGCCCAGCGTGCTGGCGGCCACCACGACGGGTGAACCGTCAGGACTGTACTTGACGGCGTTCTCCACGACGTTGGCCACGGTCCGCTCCAGCAGGCCGGGGTCGACGGCGACCATCGGCAGGGTCTCCGGGATGTCGAGCTCGACGCTGCCCTCGGGTACGCCGCCGAGCGCCATGGGGACCACCTCGTCGAGGTCGATCTCGCGGATCAGCGGGGTGACGGTCCCGGTCTGGAGGCGGGACATGTCGAGCAGGTTGCCGACGAGGTGGTCGAGGCGGTCGGCGCCGTTCTCTATGCCTTCGAGGAGTTCCGCCTCGTCGTCCTCGGACCAGGCGACGTCGTCGGAGCGCAGCGAGCTGACGGCGGCCTTGATGGCGGCGAGAGGGGTGCGCAGGTCGTGGCTGACGGCGGCCAGCAGGGCGGTCCTGATGCGGTTGCCCTCGGCGAGCCTGCGGGCCTTCTCGGCCTCGCCGACCAGGCGCTGGCGGTCCAGTACGACGGCCGCCTGCGCGGCGAACGCGCCGAGCACCCGGCGGTCCTCGGCGGGCAGGACCCGGCCGGAGAGCGCGAGCGCCATGTGGTCACCGACCGGCATGTCCACGTCGGCATCGTCGGGCCGGGTCACCGGGCTGGGCCCGACCGATCCGGCGCAGGTCCACGGTTCGACGTCGTTCTGCCGCTCCAGCAGGGCGACGGACTCCATGGCGAAGGTCTCCCGGACCCGTTCCAGCAGGGCGTCGAGGGTCGTCTCGCCGCGCAGCACGCTGCCGGCCAGGAAGGAGAGGATCTCCGATTCCGCGCGCAGTCGTGCGGCCTGGTGGGTGCGTCTCGCCGCGAGGTCGACCACGGAGGCGACCGCGACCGCCACCGCGAAGAAGATCACGATGGCGACGATGTTCTCCGGGTCCTGCACGGTCAGGGTGTGGGTCGGTGGGGTGAACCAGTAGTTCAGCAGCAGGGACCCGGCGGCGGCGGACGCGAGGGCCGGGAGCAGGCCGCCGAGCAGGGCGGCGGCCACGGTCAGGAAGAGGAAGAGCAGGACGTCGTTGGCGAGCCCGGGGCCGTCCTCCATGCTGCGCAGCAGTACGGAGAGGAGGGCAGGCCCCCCGACGCCGACGAGCCAGCCCCAGATGATCCGGGCGCGGCCGAGCCGGGCGCCCCGGGCGATGGGCAGTCCTCTGCCCTTGGCCACCTCGTCGTGGGTGACGATGTGGACGTCGAGGTCCGGCCCGGACTCGCGGGCGACGGTGGCGCCCACGCCGGGGCCGTAGATGTACTGCCAGGTCTTGCGGCGGCTGGAGCCGAGGACGATCTGGGTGGCGTTGACCCCACGCGCGAAGGCAAGGAGGGCGGCGGGGATGTCGTCGCCGATGACGTGGTGGAAGGTCCCGCCCAGGTCCTCGACGAGGGTCCGCTGGACGGTGAGTTCCTTGGGCGAGGCCGAGGTGAGGCCGTCGCTGCGGGCGATGTAGACGGCGAGGATCTCGCTGCCGGAGCCCTTGGCGGCCATCCGGGAGGCGCGGCGTATGAGGGTGCGGCCCTCGGGTCCGCCGGTGAGTCCGACGACGATGCGCTCGCGGGCCTGCCAGGTGGAGTTGATGTTGTGCTCGCCCCGGTACTGCTGGAGGTACTCGTCGACCCGGTCGGCGACCCAGAGCAGGGCCAGCTCGCGCAGGGCGGTGAGGTTGCCGGGGCGGAAGTAGTTGGAGAGGGCCGCGTCGAGCTTGTCGGGCTTGTAGATGTTGCCGTGGGCCATGCGGCGGCGCAGCGCCTGGGGCGACATGTCGACGAGTTCGATCTGGTCGGCACGGCGGACGACCTCGTCGGGGACGGTCTCGCGCTGCCGGACGCCGGTTATCGACTCGACCACGTCGCCGAGCGATTCCAGGTGCTGGATGTTGACGGTCGAGACGACGTCGATGCCGGCCTGGAGGAGTTCCTCGACGTCCTGCCAGCGCTTGGCGTTGCGGGCGCCGGGGACGTTGGTGTGGGCGAGTTCGTCGACGAGGGCCACCGCGGGTGCCCGTTCGAGTACGGCGTCCACGTCCATCTCGGTGAAGACCGCCGAGCGGTACTCGATCTCGCGCCGCCGGATCTGTTCGAGGCCGTGCAGCATGACCTCGGTACGGGGCCGGTCGTGGTGCTCGACGAAGGCGACGACGCAGTCGGTGCCCCGTTCGATGCGCCGGTGGGCCTCCGAGAGCATGGCGTAGGTCTTGCCGACGCCGGGTGCCGCCCCCAGGTAGATACGAAGCTTGCCGCGTGCCATGGCCCCATTGTCTTCTCTTGCGCGGGCTGCGGCCCGTGCGGCAGCCACTGACGACGCTACTCCCGGAGATCCGGGCATTTCGGATGGCGGTTGTGCCGGGGGACCGTATTGACGGAACCCTGATGCGGGACGCCGTGTGTCCCGCCCGGCCCAGGGGAGGAGGGCCGGGCGGGACACGCGGCGGCTCCGGGGCTCCGCCGGGCCCCGGAGCGCTCTCGCCGTCAGCCGGCGGCGACCAGTTCCTTCAGCGCGATGTTGAGCTGGAGGACGTTGACGCGGGGTTCGCCGATGAAGCCGATGATGCGTCCGCTGGTGTTGTCGTCCACGAGCTTGGTGACCTGGTCGACCCCGAGGTGGTTCTTCTCGGCGACGCGGCGGATCTGGATCTCCGCGTACTCCGGGGAGATGTCGGGGTCGAGGCCGGAGCCGGAGGAGGTGACGGCGTCGGCCGGCACGTCGTCGGGGTCGACCGGGTGGCCGGGGACGGAGTTGTCCTTGACCACGGCCGCCTTGGCGGCGGTGACCCAGTCGATCAGGTCCTTGTTGTCGCCGGAGCGGTTGGTCGCCCCGGAGAGGATGATCTTGTACTGGGTGTTGACGCCGTTGCTGCCGAGACCGTTGGACGGGCGGGGCTGGAACCACTTGAGGTCCGGGTCCGCCGTCTCCAGGCCGTCCTTCAGGGGCAGGTCGTAGCGCTGGCCGATCAGCTCGGAGCCGACGACCTTGCCGTCGCTGCTGACCTCGGAGCCGTTGGCCTTGTGGGAGAAGAGCGCCTGGGCGACACCGGTGACCGCGAGCGGGTAGATGACGCCGCAGACCAGGGTGAGGACGAGCAGGGCCCTCAGACCGGCCAGCAGCAGCCGGGTCGTGTTTCCTACGGAGGTGTTCATGCCGATCAGCCGATTCCGGGGATGAGGGAGATGATCAGGTCGATGATCTTGATGCCGATGAACGGGGCGACCAGGCCGCCGAGGCCGTAGATCCCGAGGTTGCGCCGGAGCATGCTGTCCGCGCCGGCGGGGCGGTAGCGGACTCCCTTGAGGGCGAGCGGCACCAGCGCGACGATGATCAGCGCGTTGAAGACGACGGCGGACAGGATCGCGGACTGCGGGGAGTCGAGCCGCATGATGTTGAGCTTGTCCAGGCCCGGGTAGACCACCGCGAACATGGCCGGGATGATCGCGAAGTACTTCGCGACGTCGTTGGCGATCGAGAAGGTCGTCAGCGCACCGCGGGTGATCAGGAGCTGCTTGCCGATCGCGACGATCTCGATCAGCTTGGTGGGGTTGGAGTCCAGGTCCACCATGTTCCCGGCCTCCTTGGCGGCCGAGGTGCCCGTGTTCATCGCCACGCCGACGTCGGCCTGGGCGAGCGCGGGGGCGTCGTTCGTGCCGTCACCGGTCATCGCGACGAGCTTGCCGCCCGCCTGCTCCCGCTTGATGAGGGCCATCTTGTCCTCGGGCGTCGCCTCGGCGAGGAAGTCGTCGACCCCCGCCTCCTCGGCGATCGCCTTGGCGGTCAGCGGGTTGTCACCGGTGATCATCACCGTGCGGATGCCCATCCGGCGCAGTTCGTCGAACCGCTCCCGCATGCCCTCCTTGACGACGTCCTTGAGGTGGACGACACCCAGGACCCGGGCGCCGTCGGCGTCGTCGACCGCCACCAGCAGCGGGGTGCCGCCGGCCTGCGAGATCCGGTCGGTCAGCGCCTGGGCGTCGTCCGCGACGGCTCCCCCGCGCTCCTTCACCCAGGCCACCACCGAACCGGTCGCGCCCTTGCGGACACAGCGGCCGTCCACGTCCACGCCCGACATGCGGGTCTGGGCGGTGAACTCGACCCAGACGGCGTGCGCCAGTTCGCCGCGGTGGCGCTCGCGCAGCCCGTACCTGTCCTTGGCGAGGACCACGATGGAGCGGCCCTCGGGGGTCTCGTCGGCGAGCGAGGAGAGCTGCGCGGCGTCCGCGAGCTCGGCCTCGGTCGTGCCGGCGACGGGGAGGAACTCGGCGGCCTGGCGGTTGCCGAGGGTGATGGTGCCGGTCTTGTCGAGCAGCAGGGTCGAGACGTCGCCCGCGGCCTCCACGGCCCGGCCGGACATGGCCAGGACGTTGCGCTGCACCAGCCGGTCCATGCCGGCGATGCCGATCGCGGAGAGCAGCGCGCCGATCGTCGTCGGGATCAGGCAGACCAGCAACGCGGCCAGCACGATCATCGACTGCTTGTTGCCCGCGTAGATCGCGAACGGCTGGAGGGTCACCACGGCGAGCAGGAAGACGATGGTGAGCGACGCCAGCAGGATGTTCAGCGCGATCTCGTTGGGCGTCTTCTGCCGGGCCGCGCCCTCGACCAGGTTGATCATCCGGTCGATGAAGGTCTCGCCCGGCTTGGTCGTGATCTTGATGACGATGCGGTCGGAGAGGACCTTCGTACCGCCGGTGACGGCACTGCGGTCACCGCCGGACTCGCGGATCACCGGGGCGGACTCGCCCGTGATCGCGGACTCGTCCACCGACGCCACGCCTTCGACCACGTCGCCGTCGCCGGGGATGACGTCGCCGGCCTCGCAGACGACCAGGTCGCCGATGCGCAGTTCGGTGCCGGGGACGCTCTCCTCGCGGGAGCCGTTCAGCCGGCGGGCGACCGTGTCGGTCTTGGCCTTGCGCAGGGTGTCGGCCTGCGCCTTGCCGCGGCCCTCGGCCACCGCCTCGGCGAGGTTGGCGAAGATCGTCGTCAGCCACAGCCAGACCGCGATGGCCCAGCCGAACCAGTCGGTGGGGTCCGTGGCCGCGAGGACCGTGGTGAAGACCGAGCCGATCAGGACGACGAACATCACCGGGGACTTGACCATCACCCGGGGGTCGAGCTTGCGTACCGCGTCCGGGAGGGAGGTGAGCAGCTGCTTCGGATCGAAGAATCCTCCGCCCACGCGGGCGGCGGCGGGCTTCGGTTCGGCCGGCCCGTCCCCGTGCGGTGCGGGCGGCTGAATGACGGTGGACATGGTGTCCTCTTGCGGGGTTCGTGTGGTCATGACGCCAGCCCCTCGGCGAGCGGGCCCAGAGCGAGGGCGGGGAAGTAGGTCAGACCGGTGACGATCATGACGGCGCCGACCAGCAGTCCGCTGAAGAGCGGCTTGTGCGTGCTGAGGGTGCCGCTGGTCTCCGGTACGGGCTTCTGCTCGGCCAGCGAGCCGGCCAGGGCCAGCACGAAGACCATCGGGACGAACCGGCCGAGAAGCATCGCGAGCCCGATGGTGGTGTTGAACCACTGGGTGTCGGCGTTGAGGCCGGCGAAGGCGGAACCATTGTTGTTGGCACCGGAGGTGTAGGCGTACAGGATCTCGGAGAAACCGTGCGCGCCGCTGTTGGTCATGGAGTTGCCCGGGGTGGGCAGTGCCATCGCCGCGGCGGTGAAGCCGAGCGCCAGGGCGGGGGTGATGAGGATGTAGCAGGCCGCGAGCTTGATCTCGCGGGTGCCGATCTTCTTGCCGAGGTACTCCGGGGTGCGCCCGACCATCAGGCCGGCCAGGAAGACCGCGATGATCGCCATGATCAGCATGCCGTAGAGGCCGGAGCCGACCCCACCGGGGGCGATCTCGCCGAGCTGCATGCCCAGCATGGTGATGCCGCCGCCGAAGCCGGTGAACGAGGAGTGGAACGAGTCGACCGCACCGGTGGAGGTGAGCGTCGTGGTGACGGCGAAGATCGAGGATCCGGCGACGCCGAACCGGTTCTCCTTGCCCTCCATCGCTCCGCCCGCGATGTCGAACGCGGGGCCGTGGTGGGCGAACTCGGTCCACATCATCAGCGCGATGAAGCCGATCCAGATGGCGGCCATCGTGCCGAGGATCGCGTACCCCTGCTTGAGCGAGCCGACCATGCGGCCGAAGGTGCGGGTCAGCGCGAAGGGGATGACGAGGATCAGGAAGGCTTCGAAGAGGTTGGTGAAGCCGTTGGGGTTCTCGAAGGGGTGGGCGGAGTTGGCGTTGAAGTAACCGCCGCCGTTCGTGCCCAGCTCCTTGATGACCTCCTGCGAGGCGACCGCGCCGCCGTTCCACTGCTGCGAGCCGCCCATGAACTGGCCGACTTCGTGGATGCCGGAGAAGTTCTGGATGGCGCCGCAGGCGACCAGCACCAGGGCGCCGAGCACCGAGATGGGCAGCAGGATGCGGACGGTGCCGCGCACCAGGTCGGACCAGAAGTTGCCGAGTTCACCGGTGCGGGACCGGGCGAAGCCCCGGACGAGCGCCACCGCGACGGCCATGCCGACGGCGGCGGAGACGAAGTTCTGCACCGCGAGGCCGCCGGTCTGCACGACGTGGCCCATGGCCTGCTCGCCGTAGTACGACTGCCAGTTGGTGTTGGCGACGAAGGACGCGGCGGTGTTGAACGCCTGGTCCGGGTCGATCGAGACGAAGCCGAGGGAGCCGGGCAGGCTGCCCTGCACCCGCTGGAGCAGGTAGAGGAAGAGCAGGCTCACCGCGGAGAAGGCGAGGACGCCGCGGAGGTACGCGGGCCAGCGCATCTGGGTTCCGGGGTCGGCGCCTATGGCCCGGTACATCCACTTCTCGACGCGCAGGTGCTTGTCGGAGGAGTAGACGCGTGCCATGTGGTCGCCGAGGGGGCGGTAGGCCAGGCCCAGCGCGACGATCAGCGCGAGCACTTGGAGCACACCGGCGAGGAGGGGACTCATGTCGGGCTAGAACCTCTCCGGGTACAGAAGGGCGAGGACGAGGTAGCCCAGCAGGGCGACGGCCACGACGAGGCCGGCGATGTTCTCGGCAGTCACAGCTTCGCCACCCCCCTGGCGATGAGGGCCACCAGCGCGAAGACCGCGATCGTGGTGACGACGAAGGCCACGTCGGCCATCGTGTGCTCCTAGATGAGGTTCGGTTTCTCGGACCCCCTGAGCAAACCTCCGGCCAGAGCATTTCAGGCCACCGTTGATGGCTTCCATACGAGGACGGCCGTTCCCTTGACGGCGCCCTTACGGCGCCGATACGCGCCCCTGACGCCGGCTCACCGGAAGCTCTGGCGACACGCGTCACCACGTGCGGTTCGGCACCTGTGGACGCGACCCGAACCGCACGCGAAAAGGCCGGTGGGCGGCGTACGAGGCCGGTGGGCGGCGTACGGAAAGGCCGGTGGGCCGTACCCCGGGAAAGGGGGTACGGCCCACCGGCCTGAAGAATCCGCGCGCCGCGCGGGCCGTTCTCAGCGAATTTCGCTGATCTCCGGTCCGCGCTGGAGCTGGCCCATGCCGCCGGAGAACTTGGAGCTCTCCTGCTCCTCCTGCTGGACGCCCTCGGGAACCATCTGGGCGTCGTTGGGGAGCTTGAGGACGATCGGGTCGCGGGGGGCCATCGGGCCCTCGCCGCGGACGACCACGGTGTCCCGGAAGATCTGCTCCAGGAGACCGGCGGCCTGCGGCTGCACGGCACCCTGGCCCGAGATCACTCCGCGCAGGAACCACCGGGGTCCGTCGACGCCGACGAAGCGCACCAGCTGGACACCGTTCTTCCCGTCGGGAAGCTGTACGGGGACCTGGGCGCGCAGCTCCCAGCCGAGCGGGCCCTCGACCTCGTCGATGATCCCGCCCTGCTTGGTGATGCCCGAGGCGATCTCCTCGCGGACCTCGCCCCAGATGCCCTCCTTCTTGGGGGCGGCGAAGGCCTGCAACTGGATCGCGCTGTCGCGCAGCACCACGGTGGCGGCGACGATCGCGTCCCCGGCCACCTCCACGCGCAGTTCCATGCCCTCGACTCCGGGCACGAAGATCCCGCCCAGGTCGACCCGGCCCTCGCCGGGCCTGGAGACCTCGGAGATGTCCCAGGGTCCGTCCGGCCGCGGGGCCGGCGGAAGGTTCGTCCGACCGGCGCTCACCGCGTCGTCGGCGTCATCGAGCTCGTCGGCGACCTGCTCGGTCTCGCGCGCTTCGTCCACCGCGTCCTCGGCGGAACCACTCTTCTTGCGACGTCCGAACACGTCACTGTCCTTCCCGGTCGGATACGACCGAAGCGTAGTTGTTCCCACCCGGGGTGATACCGCCCCCGACACCGTCCACCGCGGCATGACCGCCGGTGGACCCGAATCCCCCCTCGGCCCGTGCCGAGCCGGGAAGTTCCGCGACCTCGTGGAAGCGCACCTTCTCGACCTGCTGGACGATCAATTGGGCAATCCGGTCGAAACGCTCGAACCGCACGGTCTCGCGCGGGTCGAGGTTGACGACGATCACCTTGATCTCTCCACGGTACCCGGCATCCACCGTCCCCGGGGCATTCACGAGGGCTACTCCGCAGCGGGCCGCGAGGCCCGAGCGGGGGTGCACGAACGCCGCGTAGCCGTCCGGCAGCGCGATCGACACGCCGGTGGGCAGCACCGCCCGCTCCCCCGGGGCGAGTTCCGCCGCCTCCGTGGTCACCAGGTCGGCACCGGCGTCGCCGGGGTGGCCGTACGCGGGAACCGGGACCTCCGGGTCCAGGCGCCGGAGAAGGACGTCGACGGGAGGACGGGTCACGGGTTCACCTCGAAGGCTCGGGCACGCTTGATCTGGTCGGGGTCGGCCATCGCCGCGCGGATCTCGTCGGGGCGGCCGTTGTCGATGAAGTGGTCGACCTTCACCTCGACGAAGAGCGCGTCGGCCCGCACCGCGACGGGGCCGCCGGGGCCGCCGATCCGGCCGATGGCGGTGGAGTAGATCTTCCTGCCGTGCACGGCGACGACCCGCGCGTCCAGGTGCAGCACGGTGCCGACCGGGACGGGCTGCGAGAAGTCGGTCTCCAGCCGGCCGGTGACCGCGATGACCCGCAGCAGCCAGCTCAGCGAGCCGAGCGTCTCGTCCAGCGCCGTGGCGAGCACGCCGCCGTGGGCCAGACCGGGCGCTCCCTGGTGTTCGGGGCGCACGGTGAACTCGGCGGTCACGCTCACGCCCTCACCGGCCCGCGCCGCGAGGTGCAGGCCGTGGGGCTGCTCGCCGCCGCAGCCGAAACAGTGTTCGTAGTGCGAGCCGAGAAGCTCACCGGGCGCGGGCGCCTCGGGGTGCCGCACGGGTGCCACCGCGTCGGCCGGGGGTGTCAGAGCTGCAGATGTTCCACTCACACGCGCAGACCTTACCCGCGAGCCCGACCGCGGGTCTCGCCGTGCCAAGCTTGTTCCCATGCAGCCTTCCGTACCGCCCTTCGACGAACGCCTCACCGCACCCCGCACCTGGTGGCTCATCGCCTTCGGTGTGGGGGTGGCCTTCGCCCTGATGCTCCTGCCGCTCGGCGGCCTGTACCTGCTCGCGGGTCTGGTCGGAGGCACGGCCGCGACGGCGGTCGTGGTCAGTTCGTACGGCTCCGTCCGCATCCGGGTGGTCGCGGACTCCCTGGTCGCCGGGGACGCGCGGATCCCTCTCTCGGCGCTCGGGGACGCCGAGGCGCTGGACGCGGAGGAGGCGCGGGCCTGGCGCACGTACAAGGCGGACGCGCGCGCTTTCATGCTGCTGCGCGGCTACATCCCGACGGCGGTGCGGGTGAAGGTGACCGACCCCGCGGACCCCACGCCCTACCTCTACCTCTCGACGCGTGAGCCGCAGGCGCTGATCGCCGCGCTCTCCGCGGCGCCGGTGGCCGCGCAGGACTGAACGCGGCACCGAAGACCCGGGACACGGGTCGCCAGGACACGGGGTGTCCGCGCGGGGGCGGCTCGTGCGGCCCCCCGGCCTCAGCGGCCCTCCGCCTCCGGCGGGATTCCGGTGGGGTCGGCGGGCTGCTCCAGCGCCGGAAGCCCGGTGAGCCGGTCCCAGGCGACCTGCTGCTTGCGCAGGTCCTTCCTGACGTGCTCGGCCAGCTTCCGGGTGTCACGGCGGTTCATCGCCGCGCCCACGGCGGCGCCGATCATGAAGGGGATGAGGTTGGGCACGTCACGCGCCATGCGCTTCATGATCTGCTGGCGCAGCTCGCGTTTCATCTGGCCGCCCAGGGCCGCGTTGAGCGTGATGGGGCGGTTGACGTCGATGCCGCGCTCCTCCGTCCAGGAGGTGAGGTAGGCGGTGCTGCGCTGGGTGAGGTTGCCCGGAGGGCGCCTGCCGTAGAGCTCGTGGAGCTCGGCGACCAGCTTCAGCTCGATCGCGGCGACCCCGGTGATCTCCGCCGCCAGCTCGGCGAGCATGGCGGGGGGTACGGGCAGCATGGCCGCGGCTCCGATGCCTGCGCCCACGGCCGCCGTGGCCTTGCTCGCGCCCCGGACCAGACGGTCCGCGATCTCCTCGGGACCGAGTCCCGGGAAGTGCCGGCGAAGCGTGGCGAGGTCGCGCACAGGGACGCGGGGAGCCGTGTCGATGATCCGGTCGGCCAGATGTCCGGCGACCGCTCTGACGCTCTCCCCGCCCTTGTGTACGCCCCGCTTCACCGCGTTCAGCGGCCCGGTCGGGGCCGCCTCGGGTGCCGGAGTCCCGTGGTTGCCGGTCTCCCCGGCCTGTCCGGCCCCGTCCTGCGGGCCGGCCGCCGGGGCCACTTCGAGCGAGGCCGGGTGGCCCCGCTCGTCGTCGGTCGCGCCGGAGGTGTCGTGCGGGGCCTCTTGGTGCCCGCCAGGGGCTTGCGAGCCCTCTGCCGGGCCCGTGACGCCCTCATTCGCCTCCGGCCCTTCATTGCGCCGTGAGCGCCGCTTCCGGAACGGGTTGTCGCCTGTCACGGCAGGCCTGCCTCAGTCGCAGTCGCGGCAGATCGGCTGGCCGTTCTTCTCGCGAGCCAGCTGGCTGCGGTGGTGCACGAGGAAACAGCTCATGCAGGTGAACTCGTCGGCCTGCTTGGGCAGGACGCGAACGGCGAGTTCCTCGTTGGACAGGTCCGCGCCGGGCAGTTCAAGGCCCTCCGCGGCGTCGAACTCGTCGACGTCGACGGCGGACGCGGTCTTGTCGCTCCGCCGCGCCTTCAGCTCTTCCAGGCTGTCCTGATCGACGTCGTCGTCGGTCTTGCGTGGGGTGTCGTAATCCGTTGCCATGTCGCTCTCCCCCTCTTGGGTGTCTGCGGGTGTCTCAGCGCACGTAACGCGTGAGAGGCCGGACTTGTGCCCGACCTGAGGCGGAGATTTTGCCTCACATCAAGGTCTGTTACTCAATCGACACCCGAACCGGCCGCCGCTGAGCGGTCGTCTTGGGTGGCGAAGGGGACCGTACACGGTCCGGATGTCGTGCTTCACGGGTGCCACCCCGTGTACTTCCCGTGATACCAACCCCCGAAAACACGGGCGTTTCCCGGCTTTACGGCCGAGAGAGTCTCACGGAGAGTAGACGCGTCCACTGTGGCCCCTGTGATCGATCACACAGGGACAAACCGGTGACGCAGTACGAAAATTCCGCTCAAAGCGAAAGCGATGGACCCTCCCCGCGCTCACGCCCTGCCGCGTTTCAGACGGGCAGAGTGACGCGCATCACGAGCCCGCCCCCCTCTCGGGGCTCCGCGATGATACGGCCTCCATGGGCCCGGGCCACGGATCTCGCGATCGACAGGCCGAGTCCGACTCCCTTGTCGCTCCCCGTCCGCTCCGTGCGGAGCCTGCGGAACGGCTCGAAGAGGTTGTCGATCTCGTAGGCGGGAACCACCGGCCCCGTGTTCGAGACCACCAGCAGGGCCTGTCCGGGCCCGAAGTGGGTGGTGACCTCCACCCAGCCGTCCTCCGGCGCGTTGTAGCGCACCGCGTTCTGCACGAGGTTCAGGGCGATCCGCTCCAGCAGGACGCCGTTGCCCTGGACCACGGCGGGCGCGCGCTCGCCGCGGATCTCCACGCCCTTCTGGGCCGCCTCCGCGCGGGCCTGGTCGATGGCGCGCTCGGCGACCTCGGCCAGGTCGACCGGTTTCCGCTCGACGATCTGGTTCTCGCTCCTGGCGAGCAGCAGGAGGCCCTCCACCAGCTGCTCGCTGCGCTCGTTGGTGGCGAGCAGCGTCTTGCCCAGCTGCTGGAGCTCGGGCGGGGCCGCGGGGTCGGAGAGGTGGACCTCCAGCAGGGTGCGGTTGATCGCCAGCGGGGTCCGCAGCTCGTGCGAGGCGTTGCCGACGAACCGCTGCTGCGCGGTGAAGGCGCGCTCCAGGCGGTCCAGCATCTCGTCGAAGGTGTCCGAGAGCTCCTTGAGCTCGTCGTCCGGCCCGTCCAGCTCGATCCGGCGGGACAGGTCGGTCCCGGCCACCCTGCGGGCGGTACGGGTGATCTTGCCGAGCGGGGACAGGACGCGGCCCGCCATCGCGTAACCGAAGGCGAAGGCGATGATGCTGAGCCCGACGAGCGCCAGCAGGGCCCGGTTCAGCAGGCTGTCCAGCGCGTGCTGGCGCTGGGAGGCCGTGCAGGCCTTGATGGCGTCGTTGAGCTGGTCGTTGTTCTGCGAGGCCGCCAGCTGGGGGCACGTCGTGCTGGAGATCCGGACGTTGGTGCCGGACACCTGGAAGGCGGGGCCTCCCGCGTCGTGCAGGGCCTGCGCGGCCAGCATGTAGATGATCGCGAGCAGCAGGATGCCCGCGATCAGGAACATCCCGCCGTAGAGGAGCGTCAGCCGTATCCGGATGGTGGGACGCAGCCAGGGCGAGGTGAGGTCCTGCTGCTTGGGGTCCCAGGTGGGTTTCGGAGGCGCCGGCAGCGGCGCCGAGGACGTGGCCATCGAATCGCTCAGATCCGGTAACCGGAGCCGGGGACGGTGATGATGACGGGAGGCTCACCGAGTTTGCGGCGCAGCGTCATGACGGTCACCCGCACGACGTTGGTGAAGGGGTCGGTGTTCTCGTCCCACGCCTTCTCCAGCAGCTGCTCGGCCGAGACCACGGCGCCCTCGCTGCGCATCAGGACCTCCAGCACGGCGAACTCCTTCGGCGCGAGCTGGATCTCCTGCTCGCCCCGGAAGACCTCGCGGCGGTTGGGGTCGAGCTTGATGCCGGCCCGCTCCAGGACGGGCGGCAGCGCCACCGTCGTACGGCGGCCCAGCGCGCGGACCCGGGCGGTCAGCTCACTGAAGGCGAAGGGCTTGGGGAGGTAGTCGTCGGCCCCCAGTTCCAGGCCTTCGACCCGGTCGGAGACGTCGCCGGAGGCGGTGAGCATGAGCACCCGGGTGGGCATGCCCAGCTCGACGATCTTGCGGCAGACGTCGTCCCCGTGCACGAGCGGGAGGTCCCGGTCGAGCACCACGACGTCGTAGTCGTTGACCCCGACCCGTTCCAGGGCCGCCGCTCCGTCGTAGACCACGTCGACGGCCATCGCCTCGCGGCGGAGTCCGGTGGCCACCGCGTCGGCGAGCAGCTGCTCGTCCTCGACGACGAGTACGCGCACGGCACTGTCCCTTCTCTGATGCAGTTCACGCGGACGTCTCGCACGTCCGGGAGGCGGCCCGGCCGGCCCCTTCGCGGGGCACGTCGGGCCGACTGTTCGCGACCATCCTGCCCGCAACACCCATAAACCGGCGGTAAGGCGGCCCCCGGCGACCTGCGGGTTCGGGGGAAAACGAGGAAGGGGGCATATTCACGGGCGAGTTGAGGTTTCTCCCCGTGCGGGCCCGGGGAGGACGGATTTACACCCGCGATCACGCCACGTACGTGGCTCGCCACTGCCGTTCCTTTTCCCGGAGGAACCGCGTGACCGACGGCACTCGGGACCAGGCCCGAGACATCCCCGGCACACCCCCGTGCCACCGACCCACGCCGAGGGGGCGCTTCATGGACGCTTTCACCGCAGGGCTTCTCCACCGCATCCGGACGACCGAGTCCGACCTCACCCGGGCCCGCGAGACGGGTGACGACTTCCTGGCGGACGTCGAGCAGAGCGAGCTGGACGATCTGCTGCGCCTCGCCGCCGAACACGGCGTCGAGACCGGAGTCACCACGGTCTGACCCCGGCCGACCCGCACACCGCACCCACCGCACGTGCGCGACCCGCACCACCGAGCCCCACCCGTACCACCAGGCCACACCCGAACGACCGAGCCGCACCACCGGAGCCGCACCACCGAGCCGCACAGCACCGTCGAGCCGCGGCAGCACACACGAACCGCACCACGGCGAACGCCCGCCGGAAGCTCCTGGGAGCTTCCGGCGGGCGTTCCGCGTCTTCGGCGTCAGTCGTGCCAGGCGCCCAGCTCTTCCAGGATCTTCTGGAGCGGCTCGAAGACGCCCGGCGAGGCGGCCACCGTCAGGTCCCCGTCGGCGGGCAGGCCGGGGCGTCCACCGGTGAGCGCCCCTGCCTCGCGGGCGATCAGGTCGCCCGCCGCCAGGTCCCACGGGTGGAGTCCGCGCTCGTAGTAGCCGTCGAGCCGGCCGGCGGCCACGTCGCACAGGTCGATGGCGGCCGAGCCCCCGCGCCGGATGTCCCGCAGCCGGGGGATCAGCCGCTGGGCCACGTCGGCCTGGTGGGTGCGGACGGTGGCGACGTAGTTGAAGCCGGTCGACACCAGCGCCTGGTCCAGCGGCGGCGCGGGGCGGCAGCGCAGCGCGGTGCCGTTCACGTACGCGCCCCCGCCGAGCACCGCGTGGAAGGTCTCGCCGCGCATCGGGGCCTCGACCACACCCACGACCCGCTCCCCGTCGAGTTCGGCGGCGATCGAGACGGCCCAGGTCGGCAGGTTGTAGAGGTAGTTCACCGTCCCGTCCAGCGGGTCGATGACCCAGCGGACACCGCTGGTGCCCTCGCGGCTCGCGCCCTCCTCGCCGAGGAAGCCGTCCTCGGGTCGGTGCTCGGAGAGGTAGCCGGTGATCAGCTTCTCGGCGGCGATGTCCATCTCGGTGACGACGTCGATGGGGCTCGACTTGGTGGCGGCCACCCCCAGGTCGGCGGGACGGCCGTCACGCAGCAGGGCTCCGGCGCGGGCGGCGGCGGTCCGGGCGAGTTCGAGGAGTTCGGCGAGCAGGGGGTCGGTCACGGCGCTCCCAGGGAGTCGGATTCGGACAGGTCGGGTCGGGTCGTGCGGCACCGGTGGCGAACGGGGGCGGACCGGTTCCGGCCCCGCCCCCCGCAGGCACGGTCAGGAGAACGGGCTGTCGGCACCCGCGGCGGCCGGCTTCGGCGCCCTGGCCGGGCAGCAGCCGGCCGGGCAGAGGTCGTGCGAGGGCCCGAGGGCACCGAGCGCGCAGCGGTCCGCGCGGTACCCCTGCTCGGTGGCGGCGCGCTCCAGCACGAGGTCGCGTACGGCGGCCGCGAAACGCGGGTCGGCCCCGACCGTGGCGGACCGGCGGACGGGCAGTCCGAGTTCGGCGGCCTTCGCGGTGGCCTCGGTGTCGAGGTCGTAGAGGACCTCCATGTGGTCCGAGACGAACCCGATGGGGGCCATCACGACGGCCGGGACACCCTCGCCGTGCAGGGTCTCCAGGTGGTCGCAGATGTCGGGCTCCAGCCACGGGATGTGCGGGGCGCCGCTGCGCGACTGGTAGACGAGCCGCCAGGGGTACTCGACACCGGTCTCCTCGCGCACCGCTTCGACGATCACCCGGGCCACGTCGAGGTGCTCGGCGACGTAGGCGCCGCCGTCGCCGTGTGCTTCCAGCGGCCCGGAGGTGTCGGCCGCCGACACGGGAATCGAATGCGTGGTGAAGGCCAGGTGGGCCCCGGCCCGCTCCTCTTCGGTGAGGCTCTCGAGCGAGGCGAGTACACCGTCGGTCATGGGGCCGACGAAGCCGGGGTGGTTGAAGTAGTGACGCAGCTTGTCCACGCGCGGCACCGTCAGGCCTTCGGCCCGCAGGGTCTCCAGCGCCTCGGCGAGGTTCTCGCGGTACTGCCGGCAGCCCGAGTAGGAGGCGTAGGCGCTCGTCGCGAGGACCAGGATCCTGCGGTGGCCCGCCTCGGTCATCTCGCGCAGCGTGTCGGTCAGGTACGGGGCCCAGTTGCGGTTGCCCCAGTACACCGGGAGGTCCAGCCCGTGATCGGCGAAGTCCTTGCGCAACGCTTCCAGGAGGTCCCGGTTCTGGGCGTTGATCGGGCTGACGCCGCCGAAGAGGAAGTAGTGCTTACCGACCTCCTTCAGCCGCTCCTCGGGGATGCCCCGGCCGTGGGTGACGTTCCGGAGGAACGGAACCACGTCGTCCGGGCCTTCGGGGCCGCCGAAGGAGAGGAGCAGCAGGGCGTCGTAGGGTGCGGGGTCGCGCAGATCGGACATGGCTCCGATCCTGCCATCCGCCGCCGGGCGCATCGCAACCGACATCCGCCCGGGCCTCCGGGGCGAGGTGTACGGGGCGGTCCCGCGGCCGGGCGGGGAGTGGGCCGGGTCCGTGAGTATGATCCCCCTCCAACTGGCCGGGAGCCCGCCGTTCCCGGCCGTGGCGTTCTTCGCCGACGCGTCCGGCGCGGGGCGGGTCACGCGGTGGTGGGGACGCTCGCGGCCGTTGCGGCGTTCCCCGGGGTATCGGCGGCTCGTGGGGCCGGCTCGGACGGGAAAGCGTGGGGAAGATGACCAGCACCGACGCAGGGACGACGCGCGCGTGGCGCAACTGGGCGGGGAACGTCACCGCCCGGCCGGTACGGGAGGTCTCGCCCGCCTCCGTCGACGAGCTCGCCGACGCGGTGCGCCGGGCCGCCGAGGACGGGCTGCGGGTGAAGCCGGTCGGCACGGGTCACTCGTTCACGGCCGCGGCCGCGACCGACGGGGTGCTCGTCCGCCCCGACCTGCTCACCGGCATCCGCGGGATCGACCGGGAGGCGATGACGGTCACCGTGGAGGCGGGCACTCCGCTCAAGCGGCTCAACGCCGCTCTCGCCCGGGAGGGCCTGTCGCTCACCAACATGGGCGACATCATGGAGCAGACCGTCGCCGGGGCGACCTCCACCGGCACCCACGGCACGGGCCGCGATTCGGCGTCCATAGCCGCGCAGATCCGGGCCCTGGAGCTGGTCACCGCGGACGGCTCGGTGCTGCGCTGCTCCGAGCGGGAGAACCCGGAGATCTTCGCGGTCGCGCGGATCGGGCTCGGCGCGCTGGGCGTGATCACCGCGATCACCTTCGCCGTGGAACCGGTCTTCCTGCTGACCGCCCGCGAGGAGCCGATGACCTTCGACGCGGTGACCTCCGGCTTCGACGAGCTGGTCACCGAGAACGAGCACTTCGAGTTCTACTGGTTCCCGCACACCGGCAACTGCAACACCAAGCGCAACAACCGCAGCGCGGGCCCCTCCGCCCCGCCCGGCCGGATCAGTGGCTGGATCGAGGACGAGCTCCTCTCCAACGGGATCTTCCAGGTGGCCTGTTCGGTGGGCCGGGCCTTCCCGGCGGCCATCCCCTCGATCGCCCGGATCTCCAGCCGGGCCCTGTCGGCCCGTACCTACACCGACATCCCCTACAAGGTGTTCACCAGCCCGCGCCGGGTGCGCTTCGTGGAAATGGAGTACGCCCTTCCGCGCGAGGCCGCGGTGGCGGCGCTGCGAGAACTCAAGGCGATGGTGGACCGGTCGCCGCTGCGGATCAGCTTCCCGGTGGAGGTCCGTACCGCCCCCGCGGACGACATCGCCCTCTCCACGGCGTCCGGCCGCGAGAGCGCCTACATCGCCGTCCATCTCTACCGGGGCACTCCCCACCAGGCGTACTTCACCGCGGTCGAGCGGATCATGACGGCGCACGGGGGCCGTCCGCACTGGGGGAAGGTGCACACCCGGGACGCCGGATACCTCGCGGAGGTCTACCCGCGGTTCGGCGAGTTCACGGCGGTACGCGACCGGCTCGACCCGGACCGGCTGTTCGGCAACGACTACCTGCGGCGCGTGCTGGGCGACTGAGCGCCCGCGCCGACGACAGCGGCCCCGGCCGCCGCCCTCGTGGGGTGGTGGCCGGGGCCGCTGTCGGTGCCGCCGGTGCGGGTGCGGGTTACTCCCCGCCGGCGGCCGGGTCCTGGGTCGCCGCGCCGGTGCTGTCGGCCGGCTGCTCGGGCGCGGTGCTCGCGCCGTCGCCGGCCGCCGGGGAGGACGGCGTCGCCGAGGGTGCCGGGGTGGTGGCGCCGTCGGTCGGCGTGGGGGCGGGGGTGGTGGCCGCGCCGCCGTCCTCCGGGGTCGCGGGGGCGGACGCCCCGTCCTCCCCCGTGCCGGTGGACGGGGAGGTGGCCGCTCCGGAGCCCGTGCCGTCGGTGCCGGAGCCGGAATCACCGCCGGTCGACGGGGCCGGTGCCGGGTCGGCCGTGCCCGGGTCGCTGCCGCGGACCACGGAGCCCACGGTCGTACCGTTGCCGCCGCTGAGGTCGTTGCCCGAGATCAGCTCGAACCCGGTGATGCCGAGCATCGACAGGACGAAGACCACGAGGGCCGCGATGACGGGCTTGCGACGGCCGCGGCGGGCGGAGCCGTGGACGGTCGCCTCCGAGAACTCCTCGTCCGGTCCGCCCTCCTCCGGCGGCAGGCCGGGGCCGGTGATCCGCAGCGCCCGGGTGGCGTCGTCCCGCACGTCCGCCGGGGCGGGGACGGTGCGCAGCAGCCGGGTCCGGTCCTGGTCCGGGCGGAGCATGACCGTCCGGTCCGGTTCCCACACCCGCGTGGCAGGGTCCGCGGGCGCCGGCCCGGTCCACTCGCCGGTGAGGGCCGACAGCCGGGTACGGCCGGGGTCGGCGTCGTCCGGGGCGAACGCGCCGGAGCGGCCCCGGGTCGTCTCGCGGGTCAGGACGGCGACCTGACGGCCCCCCGGGTGGGTCACCTGCACGGTGACTTCACGGATCTGCTCGCCCGTGCGCCGGAAAAAGTGCTGGAAGACGGAGCCTCCGCAGGTGGCGACGACGCTCATCACGCCCGCGCCCAGGATCGTTCCGTAGACCCCCAGCTGCGAGGCCGCCACGGCGGCCGCGACCGCGGCCACGGCGCTGCCGGCGACCTGCGGCACATTCAGATCTATGCGCCTTTCCTTCGGTTCCGTGTCGCTTTCCGGCTTCTGAACCATTACCAGCCCTTGCTTGACATCGCTCCCACCCTGCACCAGGAAGAGACCTTTGGGCGAAGTGGATAGTTCCGTTTCTGGTGATTCTGTGAACAGCGACACGCGGCAGGGGCAAACGAGCGGCGAATGGGTATCCCCACCCTCATGCCCGTCGTCAACCACCGTCGCCGAGGACACCCGTCGACAACTCGGACGGCGTGCCGGTCCACCCCGGTGGCCCGAATGGAGTACTGTGACGAGCCCTGGGGCCGGACTCCCGCAAGGGTGATCCGGGTCCTGCGGGAGGGGGCCGAAGGCGGCACTCGAACCGGCGGCGCCGACGCATCGCACGGAGACTCGTTGCACAGGGCGACCACACCGGTCGTCCTGCGTCACCATGGGTAACCGTGTCACGACGGCGTACCAGGGCCAAGGCCCGAAACACGCCGGGCAACTTGGCAAGGTTGTGGCAGGCTGCACCCGGGCAGGCCACACTCGACTAGCGGAAGCAGCGACGCACGTGACGTCGGCAGGCACCACCCGGGAGGTCCCCATGCCCGAACTGCGTGTCGTGGCCGTCTCCAACGACGGCACACGACTGGTGCTCAAGGCTGCGGACAGCACGGAGTACACGCTTCCGATCGACGAGCGTCTCCGTGCCGCGGTGCGCAACGACCGAGCGCGGCTCGGACAGATCGAGATCGAGGTGGAGAGCCACCTCCGCCCGCGGGACATCCAGGCCCGGATACGAGCCGGTGCCTCCGCCGAGGAGGTCGCCCAGTTCGCCGGGATTCCCGTCGACCGTGTCCGCCGCTTCGAGGGCCCCGTGCTCGCGGAGCGCGCCTTCATGGCCGAGCGGGCCCGGAAGACCCCCGTGCGCCGTCCCGGCGAGAACACCGGACCCCAGCTCGGCGACGCCGTGCAGGAGCGTCTGCTGATGCGCGGCGCGGACAAGGAAACGGTTCAGTGGGACTCCTGGCGCCGCGACGACGGCACCTGGGAAGTCCTGCTCGTCTACCGCGTCGCGGGCGAACCGCACTCCGCGAGCTGGACCTACGATCCGCCGAGGCGGCTGGTCCAGGCCGTCGACGACGAGGCGCGTTCCCTCATCGGCGAATCGGACACCGCGGCCCCTGAGCCGAGCTTCCCGTTCGTGCCGAGGATCGCCCGGCTGCCCAGGGACCGCCCGCTGGACCGGGCCCTGGACCGGCAGATGGACCGGCACGCCGAACCGGAGGAGTACTCCGGTCCGACGGCCGCCGAACGCGATTCGCTGACCAGCCTGCTGGAGGCGGTACCGAGCTTCCGGGGCGACATGGTCGTCCCCGAGCGGCCCACGCAGCCCGAGCCCGCCGCGATCGAGCCGGCCGTCGAGGAGCCCGCGGCGGACGAGCCTCCGGCCGCGGCGGCGGGCGCCGGTTCCGCGTACGCCGACGTGCTGATGCCGCGCGCCGTCGCGGGTCACCGTGACCGGCTGACCGGGACCACGGACCGTCAGGCCGAGGCGGACGGCGTACGTCCGGGCCGCCGGGCCGCCGTACCCAGCTGGGACGAGATCGTCTTCGGGACCCGGCGCAAGAAGCAGGACTGACGCGGGCTCGTACGAGCCGATACGCCGGAGGGGCCGCACGCTCGACGCGTGCGGCCCCTCCGGCTGTTTCCGGACACCCTCCGGACACGCCTAACGAGGGTCGGGCCCCGTGGCGACCGGGCGCGACTCGTCCGAGGTCCACTCCGACCAGGAGCCCGGGTACAGCGCGGCCCGCAGGCCGGCGATCTCCAGGGCGAGCACCTCGTGGGCGCCGGACACACCCGATCCGCAGTAGACGCCGACCTCCCCGTCCCCGGTGGCGCCGAGCGCGGCGAAGCGTTCGGCGAGCAGCGCGGCAGGCAGGTAGCGGCCGTCCTCGCCCACGTTCTCCACGGTCGGCGCCGAGAGGGCGCCGGGAATGTGACCGCCCACCCGGTCGATCGGTTCGACCTCTCCGCGGTAGCGCTCGCCGGCACGTGCGTCGAGCAGCACACCGGTACGGGCCAGGGCCGCCGCACCGTCGGCGTCGAGCACCGGCAGCTCCCCCGGCTTCGGCCGGAAGTCACCCTCGCCGGGAGCCGGGACCTCGGTGGACAGCTCGCCGTCCCACGCCGCGAGACCCCCGTCCAGCACCCGGACGTCGTGGTGCCCCGCCCAGCGCAGCAGCCACCAGGCGCGGGCCGCGGCCCAGCCCTGACCGCCGTCGTAGACCACCACGGGCCGGTCCGCGAAGACTCCCGCCCGGCGCATCGAGGCACCGAAGCTCTCCGGGTCGGGCAGCGGGTGGCGGCCGCCACCGGCTCCGGCCGGGCCCGCCAGCTCCGTCTCCAGGTCGACGTAGACGGCTCCGGGGAGGTGCCCGGCCTCGTAGGCGGTCCGGCCGTTCGGGCCGCCCAGCTGCCAGCGGACGTCGAGGACCACGGGCGGGCGGGGTCCTGCCGACTCGCCCGCGTATTCGGATGCGGTGATGATGGACTTCATGAGGGCCATCCTCGCGCAGCGACCGGCCCCGGGTTGTGTCGTCCGCGTGAAACACGGACGACATATGTGTCAGACCGGAAAAATCGGTCCGGTTTCCGCGCGAGAACGCGTGACGCGCGGCGCGGCCGGTGTCTCTCCGGGCCCCGGTGGTGCGAGCATCGGGGCGGAGCGTACGAGCCGTACCGCACCCCTGGACGGCGGACCGCCCCCTGAGCCGCCGCACGGCCACCACGATGGTCCGAGGAGTGAGAAAGACGATGACCGAGGCTGTCTCCCGGCGCACGCCCGGCACGCCCTGCTGGGTGAGCCTGATCGTGCACGGCCTGAGCGCCACCCAGGACTTCTACGGCGCCCTCTTCGGATGGGAGTTCAAGCCCGGTCCCGAGCAGCTCGGCCCGTACGTCCGCGGCCGGCTCCGGGGCGAGGAGATCGCGGGTATCGGCCAGCTCCCCCCGGACCGCCATCTGCCGATCGCGTGGACCACCTACCTCGCGACCGACGACGCGGACGCCACCGCCGAGACGATCCGGTCCTGCGGCGGCACGGTGGCGGTCGGCCCCCTCGACGCGGGTCCGGCGGGGCGGCTGGCCATCGCCTCCGACCCGAACGGAGCGGTCTTCGGCGTCTGGGAGGCCGCCCGGCACCTGGGGACGCGGGTCTGGGGAGCACCGGGCACCCCGGTCTGGAACGAGCTGATCACCCGGGAGACCTCCTCGGTCGCCAAGTTCTACCAGGCGGTGTTCGGTTACGAGATCCAGGCGGTCGTCTCCGCCGACTTCGACTACCAGACCCTGCACCTGGACGGCCGGCCGGTGGCGGCCCTGCACGGTGTCGGGCACGCCCTGCCGCGCGACCGGGGCCCGCACTGGATGACGTACTTCGAGGTCGAGGACACCGACCTGGCGGCGGCCCGCGTGGTGGAGCTCGGCGGGCACATCCTGCAGCCGCCCCGCGAGGGCACGAGCGGCCGGCTGGCCACGGTCTCGGACCCGGAGGGCGCGGCCTTCACCATCGTGCGGAGCAGCGAGCGCTGACCGGCGGGCCGGACGGGCCGGACAGGCCGGACAGGCCGGTCAGCGGCGGGGGTCGTACGTCAGCACCTTGACCTGACGCAGGGTCAGCACGGTCTCGGTGTTCTGGACCCCGGGGGTCGCGCCGATACGGTCCGTCAGGTAGGCGTACAGCTCCTGGGTGGTCCGGCAGTGGACGGTGGCGACGATGTTGGCACGGCCACTGACCGCCGCGGCGAACGCAACCTCGGGATGGGCCGCCAGCGACTTCCCCACCGCGACGAGGTCGGCGGGCGCCACCGTGAGCCAGAGCATGGCCCCCACGCCGTGGCCGAGCGGTTCGTGGTCGTACTCGACGTCGAAGTAGAGGGCCCCGGTGCGGCGCAGCCGGTCGAGTCGCCGTTTGACCACGGCCTCGGACTGGCCGGTTCTGCTCTGCAGTTCGGCCATCGGGGCCCGGCCGTCCCCGCGCAGCACCCCCATCAGCGCCTCGTCCACGGCGTCCAGGGTCACCGGTCCGGCGGGAGGCTCCCCGAACCGTGGCCGCAGGGCGTCCTCCTGCCCGGGGGTCAGGGCGCTGATCTTGTTCAGCCAGTCCGACGGGCCGCCGTAGAACAGGTGCAGTACGCAGTGGGCGCTGACCTGGATGACGCGCGGGGTGCGCGGCAGCCGCCCGAGCAGGAGTTCGTCGCGTTCCTGCTGGGTACGCGGCCGCATGGCGCACATGACCTCGGTACCGCCGGACATGAGGCTGATGTAGGACGTGTCGGCGCGGCGGGCGAGCGCCGCGGCGAGCGGTTCGGCGGCATCGGGGGTGCAGCGCAGCCGGACGATCCAGCTCGGCCGCCCCAGCTTGATCTCGTCGGTCATCCCGACCACCCGGAACCCGATGTCGCGGCGCAGCCCCGTGAAGCGGCGCGCGACGGTCTTGTCGGAGACGCCGAGGACCTCGGCGATCTGCACGAAGGAGGCCCGGCCGTCCAGTTGAAGGGCCTGCATCACCTTCAGGTCCAGGGCGTCGGGCAGGGCCACCGTGGTTCTCCGATCCGTTCGTCCGTCCACTGTCCGGGGGCGGACCGTGCGACGGCCCGCCCCCACCAGCATGCCCGCTCGCACGGGCGGTGCCGGTGGGTGCCGGTGGGGGTGTTCCGTCAGGCGCGGTCCGGCCCGGTACTCGCGGCGGCCGGCGCGCCCGTGCGCGCCACGCCGTCGACGGCCCGGACCTGGTCGGTGCTTCCCGCCGCGGGGACGGAGGGTGCGGCCGCGCGGGAGCGCAGGGTGGCGGCCGCGACGATCGCACCGCACAGCATGAGGACGGCGGAGACGACGAGGCAGAGGTG
Organism: Streptomyces sp. NBC_00102; assembly: GCF_026343115.1. Classification (GTDB taxonomy): domain Bacteria; phylum Actinomycetota; class Actinomycetes; order Streptomycetales; family Streptomycetaceae; genus Streptomyces. The sequence goes on along the minus strand of NZ_JAPEMC010000001.1, from coordinate 5,668,725 downwards.
GAGGCCGTCCACGAAGGAGAGCGACAGTGCGTGGAGGGCGCGCCCGGTGTCGGCGCCCAGCGGCATCCCGGCGACGGCTTCGAGGCCCCCGCGGTCGACGGCCTCGGTGATGCGCTCGCCGGTCGCCCCCGTGAGCCCCTGTTCGGTCAGGTGCCCGGGGAGGGCTCCGACGGCCTTCGTGGTCAGCAGCGCGCCCAGGATGGCGGGGCCGAGGGCGGCGCCGACCTGCCGGAAGGCGTTGTTGCCCGCCGCCGCCATGCCGGCCTGGTGGGGCGGTACGGAGCCCACGGCGGTGGCGGTGATGCAGGGGAAGGCGATGCCCAGGCCCGTGCCGAGCAGGGCGAGCCGCCAGGCAAGCGAGGCGAAGGAGGTGTCGATGCCGATCGTGGTCAGCGTGCAGAGCGCCACCGTGGCAATCAACAGCCCACCGGCGATCAGCAGTCGGGCCGAGAGCCGCTGGGCGATCCGGCCGAAGACGGCACCGAGGATGAGCGGCATGACCGTGACCATGAGGAGACGCAGTCCCGCCTCCAGGGTGCTGAGCTGCTGCACCATGCCGAAGTAGAGGCTGAGCACGAAGAAGAAGCCGATCAGCCCGAGGAAGCTGATCATGACCACCAGCGTGGAGCCGGTGAAGGCCGGGCTGCGGAAGATGCGCAGGTCCAGCATCGGGCTGTCGCTGCGGCGCTCGGCCAGTACGAAGGCGGTCCCGCAGATCACCGCGAACGCCAGGGCCACGAGGACCTGCGGCTCGGTGAAGGAGGACGCTCCGCCCTCGATGACCCCGTAGACCAGGGCCGTGATGGCGACGGCCGCGGTGATCTGGCCGGGCCAGTCGAGCTTGCGGGGGTAAGGCGACCGGGAGTCGTCGAGCAGCCGGGCACCGGCGGCCATCGCCGCGAGGGAGAGCGGGATGGGCAGGAGGAAGATCCACCGCCAGTCCGCGTGGGCAGTGATCGTGCCGGCGATCAGCGGGCCGACGGCGAGCGCGCCCATGAGGAAGGTCGTCCAGAGACCGATGAACTTTCCGCGTTCGCGGTGGTCGGGGACGACATGGCTGATGAGCGCGAGGGTCATCGGCAGCAGTGCGGCGGCACCTGCTCCGGAGAGGGCCTGTCCGATCCAGATCATGGTGATCGACTGGGCACAGAGCGAGACGGCGGCACCGGCGGCGCAGAGGGCGAGTCCCGCCTGGAAGACCTTCTTGCGGCCGTGCACGTCGCCGAAGACACCGGCGGTCAGGATCAGAGCGGCCACCGGGAGGACGAAAGCGTCCGAGACCCAGGAGAGGTCCGAGGTGGAAGCGCCGAGCGCTTTCTGGATGACGGGCAGACTCACCGACACCGTCGTGATGGGGAAGTAGGCCACGAACACGCCTATGCAGGCCATGACCAGGGTGGCCGCGCGCCGGTCGGGGGCGCGGCCAACGGTTCGGGGTGTGCTGTTCACGGAGAACTCCTCTGCGGCGGGACGCCCGCCGCTGTCTGTCGATGCCAGACGGAACTATGCGGACAGGAGCCGCTCCGGAGCCAGCCGACGGGTCCCGGAGCCGGATTCTCGACACCGCAGGCCCTTGAACGCCGGATTCTCGGCACCGGGGAGTGCGGGAGAAGAGCAGGGCCGGATGCCCCTTCGCACGACCGCCCCTTCGTACGACCGCGCGTTCGTACGACCGCCCCTCCGTACGACCGCGCGTCCGTGCGACCGCCCCTCCGTACGACCGCGCCTCCGTACGACCGCGCCCGGCCGTCAGGAACAGTAGGCGGGAGCCTCGTCCACGTTCGCGCGGGTGACCAGGAGGATGGGGGCGGAGGTGACCTTCTCGACCGAGCTGCCCGCCATCAGCCCGAGACTGTTCTGTACGGCCAACCGGCCAAGGTTCGAGGCCGAGTTGGCCACCGTCGCGGACAGGCGTCCGTCCTTGACCGCCTGGAGCCCCTCGTCGGTGCCGTTGACGGTGACGATCTTGACGTCGGCACCGGCGGCGTCGAAGACCTGCCGGGCGCTCAGTGCCATCTCCTCGTTCGCCACGAAGGCGTAGTCGAGGTCGGGATAGGCCTCGATCATGTCCTGCGCCGACTCACGGGCCTTGACCGGATCGAACATTCCCGGAAGTTCCGAGACCAGCTTCGCGTTCGCCGGGAGGGCCTCCTCGAATCCGGCGACCATCAGGTCCGAGGCCGCGCCGGGTGCGCCGGCGATCACCCCGACCTTGACGTTCCGCCCCGCCGCGTCCTTCTCCAGCCAGCCCGCGTCGAGTGCGCCGAGCCGGCCGAGGTCCACGACCACCGCGCCGAGCACCCCCGAGAGGTCGTCCACGTCGACCGAGGTCAGGAAGATCGGGATGCCGGCCGCCCGCGCCTTGGCCACGTCCACGTCGAGGGTGTCCACGTCGACGGTCTGGACGATCAGTTCGTCGACGTGCCGCGCGATGAGGTCTTCGATGTTGGAGAGTTCGGTGACCGGGTTCTGCCGCGAGTTGGCGACGACGAGGTGGGCGTTCCGGGATGTCGCGGACTGTTCGATCGCCTTCTGCAGACAGCCGTGGAAGACGGTCTCGGCTCCGTTGACGAAACCGATCGTCGTCGAGCCGTCGTCCCCGCCCGCACTGTCGTCGGATGCGGAACACCCTACGAGCAGGGAGGCCAGAGCGGCTGCGGCGGCCAGCCGCCCGGGGATGCTGCGCGGCGAAGAAGTCATGGTTCGGCCTTGTCCGGGGTGGGCGGATCATACGAAGGGCTGGTGACACCGCGCGGTTGGCCCGGGGGTCGAGAGCGGCCCGTCAGGGCGCCGGTACGGACCACGAGGACACGCCCTGGGGCATGCCGGGTCGCCGTACGGGCATGCCGGAGGAGTCGGCGCGGTCGCTCGGACGCCCCGGACGTCCGGCGGCGGCGCACAACGTAACGCGCGTACGGCCGGGCCAACCCCCTTGCGGCGCGCAAGGTGTGCTTGCAGGACACGGGACCGAGCGGCAGAGGAGGCGGGGCCGCGGGGGCCGGGGCGGGAGCGGCACGCGCGAGTGGGAGCCGGGGTGGCGGGCGGGGTGACGCGGGTCAGCCGCGCGCGCTCCGGAGGTAGTCGTAGTAGTTCTCGTCGCCCACCAGGACCGAGGTGACGTACACGGGCAGGCCGTCGGCGTCCCGTTCGACCTCCTGCGAGGTCTGGCGGGTGAACCCGAGCGACACTCCGGGGATCACCGGATACTCGGGGCGTGAGACGTCGACCGTCCAGCCCCGTCCGGCGGCGCGCCGGAAGAGCTCCGCGGCGGGGGTGGTGAACACCTCGTCCTTCCCCAGGAGGACGCGCGTGCCGGAGGTACGGCCCTCGCCGGGCCACCACAGTTCGACGGCGGTGACGTGGGTCCCGTCACCTTCGAGCAGTGCCTGTACACCGACATGGTCGACGGTCCAGGAGACCGTCGCGGAGCTCCGGCCAGGGCGCCGCAGCACCTTGGGCTCGCCCCAGGCCCCGGGCGCGGCGGCGAGTACCTCGTCGAGCGTCGTGCCGAGCACGATCGGCGCGACTCCGCGCGGCGGGTCGAGTTCCAGATCCATGGCCCGCCCTCAGTTCTTCGGCGCTCGCACCTCGTTGTTCCAGCCCATCATTTCAGGAGGTCGCATGTCCATCGTCCAGCCCTTTCCCGCAACATGGCCTGGAACTTCCTGTTGTTCGGCAGGCTCGGCTCGAAGCGTCCGATGCGGATGAAAGTGCGGCCGTGCTTCGCCGCCTTGTACTCCAGCATCGAGAGGAACGCCGACCATCCGGCGTCCAGCACGGACTTGGCGAGGCGGGCGCGGGCGAGCCCTTTGACCGCCACATCTTCCACCGCGACCGCTCGGTTCTCGCGGATCAGCTTGGTGGAGAGCTGGTGGTGGAACTCACGCCGCTCATCGGCCGTCCGTGCGTGGGCACGCACAACCATGACCCGGGCTTTCACCCGATTTTTCGACCCCTTGGCCTTGCGGCTGAGATCCCGCTGCGCCTTCACATGCGGAGCCACAAAAACGGTAACGGGGGGCAACGGCGCCGGCGGCGTCGCGAGGGGCGGTGTCAGCCCTGGTTCATCGGGAGGACGTCCGGCGACAGCGCACCCGCGTGGGCCGCGGCGGAGGTGGTGCGGCGCCGGTGGTGACGGCGGCACAGCACCTCGTAACCGACCTCCTTGGCAGGCCGGTTGACGTCGCCGACCACGACCTGTTCGCCCTCGACGACCATCTCCCCGTCCACCGTACGGGCGTTGTGCGTGGCGCGGGCGCCGCACCAGCACAGGGCTTCCACCTGGAGCTGTTCGAGACGGTCGGCCAGCTCGATCAGGCGCTGCGAACCGGGGAAGAGCTTCGTACGGAAGTCGGTGGTGATGCCGAAGGCGAAGACGTCCATCCCGAGGTCGTCCACGATCCGGGCGAGCTGGTCGATCTGCCGGGGGGCGAGGAACTGCGCCTCGTCCACGATCACGTAGTCCGCCTTGCCGCCCTGGGACAGCTGGTTCACCACGTACGCGTAGAGGTCCATGCCGTCGGCCGCCTCGACGGCCTCCGTCACCAGGCCGAGCCGCGAGGAGAGCTTCCCCTCCCCCGCGCGGTCGTCGCGGGTGAAGATCACGCCCTGGAGCCCGCGCGCGGACCGGTTGTGACCGATCTGCAGGGCCAGCGTGCTCTTTCCGCAGTCCATCGTTCCGGAGAAGAACACAAGCTCGGGCATGAGAGGTCGGACGCCTTTCGGAATGGGGGGTGACAGGGAGAACGCGCCGGTGGGGCGGCAGCGTCAGGTGCGTACTTCGAGGAGGGGGACGAGCTGCTCGACCGGGGTCAGCGAACCGTGCATCCCGACCATCGCGGACTCGTGCGGCTCGTTGCGGGAGGCGGTGATCACCACGTCGTCGTGGGCCGCGGCGACCACGTCCCCGATCCGGCCGTGGACGCGCTCGTCCACCTCGGGGCCGAACCAGCCGGCCGCGATCGCCTCGTCCCGGCTCGCCACCCAGAACTGCTCGCCGAGCACTTCCCGCCAGACCGTCAGCACGTCTGCCTGGGCACCGGGCACGGCGTAGACGTGGCGGGCACGTCCCTCCCCGCCCAGCAGGGCGACGCCGGCGCGCAGTTCCCAGTCCTCGTCGAAGTCGATGCGGGACTGCTCGTCGAACGGGATGTCGATCATGCCGTGGTCCGCGGTGATGTACAGCGCCGAGCGGGGCGGCAACTGCTCGGCGAGACGCCGGGCGAGACCGTCGACGTACATCAACTGCCCGCGCCAGGCGTCGGAGTCGGTACCGAAGCGGTGCCCCGCGCCGTCGACCTCGCTGTAGTACGTGTAGACCAGCGAGCGGTCCCCGGCGGCCAGCCGCTGTGCCGCGACGTCCATCCTCTCCTCACCGGCGAGGCGCCCCAGGAACGAGCCGCCGCTGAGCGCGACCTTGGTCAGCGGCGTCTGCTCGAAGGCGGGCGCCGAGACCTGGGCCGTCCGCACCCCCGCCGCGTCGGCGAGACCGAAGACGGTGGGGTACGGCTGCCAGACCTTCGGCGAGGTCCAGGGCTTCCAGCGGAGCTGGTTCATCAGGGCGCCGGTGGCGGGGTCGCGCACGGTGTACCCGGGCAGCCCGTGCTTCCCGGGCGGCAGGCCCGTACCGACCGAGGCGAGGGAGGTCGCCGTGGTGGCCGGGAACCCCGCCGTGATCGGACGACCGGTGCCGCCGCGCGAGGTGGGCAGCAGGGAGTGCAGGAACGGGGCCTCGTCCGGATGCGCCGTGATCTGCTCCCAGCCGAGGCCGTCGATCAGGAAGACGCAGTTGCGGTCGGCCGGGGTGAGTTCCGGGATGGACGCCGTGAAGCCGGGCACCTCCTGCCCGGCGACGAGGGTCGGCAGCAGATCCGCGAGGGAACCCGTGCCGTACTCGGGGACGGGAGCGGTGTCGAGCGGGAGCGGCTCGGGGTCCTGCCAGGCGGGCTGGGCCATCAGCGGTTGGTCGCCGGGTTCGCCGTGGCCGCCGTCGCTGCCGTGGCTTCACTGAGCGCCTGGGCGAAGGCGAGCGTCTGGCGCACGGTGTCCGGGCCGTCGCCGGCCTCGCTGACCCGCAGGCTGAGGTCGTCGGCGGTGGAGCTGCCGGTGTAGCCGTGGTCGGCGTCGCAGTCGGGGTCGCCGCAGGCGGCCGGCTCCAGGTCGATGCGGGAGACCGCGCCCCAGCCGATCGTCAGGACGACCTCGCGGGGCAGCGAACCGGCGACGTACTTCTCGGGGTCCGCCACCACACGGCTCACCACGACGGACGAGATCCGGCCGAGGTGCACGGACTCCGTGGAGGTGGTCGCGTACGGCGTCGGGGACTCCGTCTCGGAGGTCTGCTCGTCGGTGTGGCTGACGATGAAGCGGGTGTCCGTCAGGACCAGCACCGTGGCATGACGCCGGACCTCGTTGGAGTCGAAGGTCGTCTCCTGGTGCACGAGGTACGAGGCGACCGGCTCTCCGCCGACGGCGGCCTCCACCGCCTCGGCCACGAGGGCCGGGTAGTAGCCGCTGCGCTCGATCGCCGCGCGCAGCCCCTGGGTCGTCGTACCGGTCTTTGCCATGACCCCCATCTTACGGGCCCCGGTGACCGCCGGAGACGCTACGGGGAGGGGTGGCCGGTCAGTAGTTCGGGAGCCGGCGGGGGCCGAGGTCGGTCCGCGCGGGGGGCGGGGCGAGGCGGACGCTCGCACCGAGGACGGTCAGCCCGTGCGTGGCCACCACGACCGGTTCCAGGGTGACCGAGACCACCTCGGGATGGTCGTCGACCAGGCGGGAGACCCGCAGCAGCAGCTCTTCGAGCGCCCGGGTGTCGACGGGCGAGGAGCCGCGCCAGCCGAAGAGCACGGGTGCCGCGCGGATGGAGCGGATCAGTTCGGCGGCGTCCCGGTCGGTGGCCGGAACCAGCCGGTGGGCGATGTCCCCGAGAAGTTCGGAGGGAGTGCCCGCGAGACCGAAGGAGAGCACGGCGCCCGCGGCGGCGTCGATGGTGGCCCGCACCACGGTGTCGACGCCCCGGGGAGCCATGGACTGCACCACGGGCTGGAGTTCGGCGGGCTTGCCGAGAAGCTCGGTGAGCTCGCCGTACGCCCGGCGCAGCGCGTCCTCCCCAGCGAGGTCGAGGCGGACCCCGCCCAGGTCCGCGCGGTGGCGCAGATGGGGTGCGGTGGTCTTGAGGGCCACCGGCCAGCCGAGTCGCGCGGCGGCGGCCACGGCGGCGTCCGGGTCGGGGGCGGGGAGCGTCGCGCGTACCTCGATGCCGTAGCCGCGGAGCAGTTCGCGGGCCTCGTCGTGTCCGAGAGGCCGGCCTCGCGGATCGGGGTCCGGGCCGAGCAGCGCGTCGATGAGCGCGGCGGTGCCGGGCTCGTCGATGGTGTCGTCCAGGAACTCGGGCACCCTGCCCGGTGCTGCGGCCTGGCGGCGCCACTGGGCGTACTTGACCGACTCGCTCAGCGCGCGGACGGCCCGTTCGGCGGCGGGATAGGCGGGGATGCGGCCGGTGGGGGCCGGGGTGTGGGCCGGGGTGGGGGCCCCGGTTTCCGCGGGCTCCCCGGCGGGTTCGCGCCCGGCCGGTGCGACCGCGGGAGCGGGAGCGGCCTGCGCGGGAGCGGGAGCGGCCTGCGCGGGAGGGGGAGCGGCCTGCGCCGCCGGGCGTGTACCCGCCGTGGCCGCCAGGGCATGGGCGAGTCCGCCGATCTCCAGGTGCACGACGGCCACCGGCTTGGCGGGGCCGTCGCTACGCTCCGCCACCGCCTCGTGCAGCGCCGCCGCGAGCACCTCCCCGTCGCCGCTCTGCATCTCCCCCTCGACCCCGACCAGCGGGATCGCGGTCACGATCACCGCGTCGCAGGCCGGGTCGGCGAGCGCCTCGGCGAGGGCCGCGCGGAAGTCCGCCGGTCCGGCCGCCGTGGTCAGGTCGCGGGGCGGCCGGGGCCGGAGCCCTTCCGTGAGGCAGGCGTCGTACGTGAGCAGCCCGAGCGACTCCGAATTGCCGAGGATCGCCACCCTGGGACCGGCGGGCAGCGGCTGGTCGGCGAGGAGGAGCGCCGCGTCGATCATCTCGGTCACCGTGTCCACCCTGATCACCCCGGCCTGCCGCATCAGGGCGGAGACGGTGGCGTCGGGGATACGGCTGACGGGGACGGCGTGACCGGGCGGGGTGGTCCCGCTGTGCCGGGCACCCTTGACCACCACGACCGGTTTGACTGCGGCGGTGCGGCGGGCGAGCCGGGTGAACTTGCGGGGGTTGCCGAGCGACTCCAGGTAGAGCAGGGCGACATCGGTCTCGGGGTCGTCGAACCAGTACTGGAGGAAGTCGTTGCCGGAGATGTCGGCGCGGTTCCCGGCCGAGATGAAGGTGGAGAGCGCGGCACCGCGCCGGTGGAGGCCGGAGAGCAGGGCGATGCCGATGGCCCCGGACTGGGTGAAGAGGCCGATGCGTCCCGGCGCGGGCGATTCGGGGGCGAGGGAGGCGTTCATCCGGACGGCGGCGGAGGTGTTGATGACGCCGAAGGCGTTCGGCCCGATGATCCGCATGCCGTAGGAGCGCGCCTGGCGCAGCAGCGCGCGCTGGCGCTCGCGGCCCTCGGTCCCCCGCTCGGCGTAGTCGGCGGAGAGGACGACCAGGCCCCGCACGCCGTTTTCGCCGCAGTCCGCGACGACCTCGGGGACCCGTTCGGCGGGTACGGCGATGACGGCGAGGTCGACCGGCTCGCCGATGGCGCCCACCGAGCGGTGGGCGGGCACGCCGTCGACGGCGTTCTGGTCGGGGGCGAAGGCGTGGTTGACGGCGTAGAGGCGGCCGGTGAAGCCGGAGTGCAGGAGGTTGCGGAGCACGGTGCGCCCGACTCCGCCCGGGGCTCGGCCGGTGCCGACGACGGCCACCGCGGCGGGGGCCAGGAGCCGCTGGACGGAACGCGCCTCGGCGCGCTGTTCGCGGGCGCGCTGGACGGCGAGCGACTCGGCGGTCGGTTCGATGTCGAGGGTGAGGTGGACCGAACCGTCCTCGAAGCTCCGCTGCTGGGTGTAGCCGGCGTCCCGGAAGACCTTGATCATCTTGGTGTTGGCGGGCAGCACTTCGGCGGCGAAGCGGCGGATGCCTCGCTCCCGGGCGACCGCGGCGATGTGTTCGAGCAGCACCGAGGCGACCCCGCGGCCCTGGTGGGAGTCCTGGACGAGGAAGGCGACCTCGGCCTCGTCGGCGGGTGCGGAGGCGGGCCGGCCCCGATCGTCGATCCGGTCGTAGCGGACGGTGGCGATGAACTCCCCTCCCACCGTGGCGGCCAGCCCCACCCGGTCGACGTAGTCGTGGTGGGTGAAGCGATGGACGTCCCGGTCGGAGAGCCGGGGGTAGGGCGCGAAGAAGCGGTAGTACTTCGACTCGTCGGACACCTGCTCGAAGAAGCTGACCAGTCGTCCCGCGTCGTCCGGGGTGATGGGGCCGATGCGGGCGGTGCCGCCGTCCCGCAGCACGACGTCTGCCTCCCAGTGGTCGGGGTACGCGTGATGCGGACTCTGCTCCGGCGTGGGCTGCATGGGAAGAGCGTACGACCGCGCCGCGCCCCGGGGCGGGTCCGGGCGGACGTCCCGGGCACCCGGGGTACGGACTCCCCCGCCGGCCCGCCCGTCACGGCCGACGGGGCCGGGCGCGCGAGCATGCCTGCGAACGGGCCTGCGAGCAGGCGCGCGAACGGGCCTGAGGCCGGGTGCGCGACCGGGCCGCGGCGCTGTCGGCGCGCGGGACACGGGTCGCGGCGGAATCGGTGCCGGGGCAGGCTGGGAAAGCCCACCGGGCGATGTCCACCGGCGGGAGGGTTCGCAGGTCCGCACCCCCGTGACAGAATGGTCTAGACAAATCGATTACTGGTCAGGACATCGCAGATTCACGAAGGGCAGAACCATGGTTGAGCGCCGCGTCAACGTCGGATGGGCCGAAGGCCTGCACGCCCGCCCCGCTTCCATCTTCGTCCGCGCCGCCACGGCCTCCGGGGTCCCGGTGACGATCGCCAAGGCAGACGGCAGCCCGGTCAACGCCGCGTCGATGCTCGCGGTTCTCGGACTGGGTGCCGAGGGCGGCGAGGAGATCGTGCTCGCCTCCGAGGCGGAGGGTGCGGACGCCGCGCTGGACCGCCTGGCGAAGCTCGTCTCCGAGGGGCTCGACGAGCTCCCGGAAACGGTCTGACACCTTCTTCCGCCGGACTCCGTGAAGGAATTCCCCGCCCGGCCGGGCCGCTTCGTCCCACACGGACGGGGCGGCTCAGCCATTTCCGGGGCAGCCGCACGGACAGGAATTCCGGCAGCACGGAAAAGGCGCCGGAAATTCGCTCCCCCATTTGTATACGGCGTGGTTGTTAATGACGGGCACCCGAGGTGTTTACGGGATGTTGCAAAGTGCTCACCCGGGACTGCTTCACCGGCCGGGCCGGGCGGCGCGGCCGGTGCGCGGCGAGCGAACGCTCCGCGTGCTGCATGGCCAGACCCCTCGCACGTTCCGCGTCACCACGGGCCACCGCGTCCACGAGGGCGCCGTGTTCGGCCCACGACTCGACGGGGCGGACCGGCTGCTCCACGGCGTACATCCAGGCGATCTTGTGCCGGAGCTGGGTCAGCAGCGCGATGAGCCCCGGGCTGCCCGAGGCCTGGGCGAGCGTCTCGTGGAACCAGCCGCCGAGGGAGCGCAGGTCCTCGCCCTCGCCCCTGCGGGCCCGCTCCTGCCCCAGCTTGACCAGTCCGCGCAGGACCTTGAGGTGCGCCTCGGTCCGCCGCTGCGCGGCCCGGGCCGCGCCCAGAGGTTCCAGCAGGAGCTTCACCTCCAGGAGGTCGGCGGCCTCCTGCTCGGTCGGCTCGGCGACACAGGCGCCGGCGTGTCTGCGGGTGACCACGAAGCCCTCGGACTCCAGGGTCCGCAGGGCTTCGCGCACCGGCACCCGGGAGACGCCGTAGCGCCGCGCCAGAAGCTCCTCGGTGAGGCGGCTGCCGCGTTCGTAGACGCCCGAGACGATGTCCTCACGGATTGCCGTGCATACCGAGTGCGCGGGAATGCGCATGTCCGAACCTCCGCCTTAATCCCCGCGAAACGCGGCCGATCGAAGCCTGCACCGTGACTCTATTGCAATCTGCGTGAATTTCCGATGGCGTACCGGAATTCGCACATATCTTTTGCCTTCGGAGCCGGCGGACCGGAGGGGTTTCGGGTGATATGCCGAAGCCCCGGCGCGGGGCCGGGGCTTCGGCGTGATCGGGGACCGGGGCGGCCGTGAGAGATCGGCGGCGGTCGGGCGGGCGGTGAGTCCCACCGGCCGGCCGCCGTCGCCGCGGGGGTCAGACGGTGAGGCCGTGGGCCCGCAGATACGCCACGGGGTCCATGTCGGAGCCGTAATCCGGTCCGGTACGCGCCTCGAAGTGCAGGTGCGGGCCGGTCGCGTTGCCGGTGGCGCCGGAGAGGCCGATCCGCTCCCCGGAGGAGACGCTCTGGCCGACCTGGACACCGATCGAGGAGAGGTGGCCGTACTGGGTGTACGTGCCGTCCGCCATCCGCAGCACGATGTTGTTGCCGTACGCGCCGCCCCAGCCGGCCTCGACGACCGTGCCCGCGCCCACGGCGAGGACGGGGGTGCCCGTGGCGGCGTGGAAGTCGACGCCGGAGTGGCTGCCGGAGGACCAGAGAGAACCGCTCGACTTGTAGCCGGTGCTGATGTACGAGCCCGCGATGGGCAGGTGGAAGGAGTTCAGCCGCTTGCGCTCGGCGGCGCGCGCCGCGCGCGCCTTCGCCTCACGGGCCTCCCTGACCCGTACGGCCGCCTCGGCCCTGGCCTTGGCCTCCGCCCGCGCCCTGACCTCCGCCCCGCGGTGCTGCGCCTCCGCCTGGTCGGCTATCCGGTCCGCGATGGAGTCACCGAGCACGACGGCCCCGATGAGTCCGGTCGTACCGGGCGAGGGGGTGGCGGGTTCGGCGGCGAGGGCCGGGGAGGCCATCGAGCCGACGACGCCGGTCGCGGTGAGGGCCGCGGCACCGGCGAACCGGGCGGTGGCGCGCGTCAGACGGCCCGGGGCGCGATGCGTCCCGGTGGCACGGGTGAACGCCATGGAGGAGCGGGTCCTTTCCTTCCTTCTCGCCTACCGGGTTAGCTGACGGGTTCGGAGCAGGAAGGTCTCCTACGGGCGTTCGCGGCTCTCACGAGACGCGGGTGCCCGATTCACCCCAGGGACTTCACGGGTCCCCGGCTCCCCAGGCTCGCGCCTGACGGGGACTCGGCGATGACTGTCCGGCACCGCGAGTGCGGTACACAGTCGACGGACAGCCGGATCGACGCTAGGCCGCGGCGCTTTCGATCACCAAACGGACACCGGGTTTTGTAGCGCATCCCACAGGGCAGATAGGCACCCTCCCGGCAAAGTGGACAAACAGCGCGGCCCCGGCGGGATCCCTCCCGCCGGGGCCGCGCCGCTCCGGGACGTGCCCGGTGGTGTGGTTGACGGCCGGTCAGCCGTTCACCACCGTCACCTCGCCGATGCCCAGCGCGCGGACGGGCTCGGCGATCTGCGCCGCGTCGCCCACGAGGACCGTCACCAGACGGTCCACCGGGAAGGCGTTGACCACCGCGGCGGTCGCCTCCACCGTGCCCGTCTCGGCGAGCCGGGCGTACAGGTGGGCCTGGTAGTCGTCGGGCAGCTGCTGCTCGACCTGGTCGGCGAGGGTCGCCGCGACCGAGGCCGCCGTCTCGAACTTGAGCGGGGCGACGCCCACGAGGTTCTGCACGGCGGTCTCCCGCTCGGCGTCGGTCAGCCCGTCCGCCGCGAGGGTCCGCAGAACCTTCCAGAGGTCGTCGAGCGCGGGCCCCGTCGACTCGGTGTCCACCGAGCCGCTGATGGCCAGCATCGCCGCACCGGCCGGGCCGGAGTCCGGACCGCCCGCGGTGGAGCGGAGCACCTGGGCGAAGGCGCGCACGCCGTAGGTGTAGCCCTTCTCCTCACGCAGCACCCGGTCGAGCCGCGAGGTGAGCGTGCCGCCCAGGCAGTACGTCCCGAGCACCTGCGCGGGCCAGACACTGTCGTGCCGGTCCGCGCCGATGCGGCCGATGAGCAGCTGCGTCTGCACGGCTCCCGGACGGTTGACGATGACCACGCGGCCGGTGTCGTCCGCGGTGATCGGCGCCACCGGGCGGGGGCTGCCGGCGTCGCCCGACCAGTCGCCGAGGGTGTCGGCGAGCAGGGCGTCCAGGTCGATGCCGGTGAGGTCGCCGACGACGACCGCGACCGCGGTGGCAGGACGCACATGGGCGTCGTAGAAGGCGCGGACGGCGGCGGCGTCGATCCGCCGCACGGTGTCCTCGGTGCCCAGACGCGGTCGCGACATCCGGGCGGTGGCCGGGAACAGCTCCTTGGAGAGCTGCTTGGCGGCACGGCGCGCGGGGTTGGCCTGCTCGTGCGGGATCTCGTCCAGGCGGTTGCCCACCAGGCGCTCGATCTCGCTGTCGGCGAAGGCGGGGGCCCGCAGCGCCTCGGCGACCAGGCCGAGCGCCTTGGCCAAGCGGGAGGCGGGCACCTCCAGCGACACCCGGACGCCCGGGTGGTCGGCGTGCGCGTCGAGCGTGGCGCCGCAGCGCTCCAGCTCGGCGGCGAACTCCTCGGCGCTGTGCTTGTCGGTCCCCTCGGAGAGCGCGCGCGCCATGATCGTGGCGACGCCGTCCAGTCCCTCGGGTTCGGCGTCGAGCGGCGCTTCGAGGTGGATCTCGACCGCGACGACCTGCTGGCCGGGGCGGTGGCTGCGGAGCACCGTCAGCCCGTTGGGCAGGATGCCGCGTTCGGGTGCCGGGAAGGCCCAGGGGCGGGCGGTTCCCGGGGTGGGCTGCGGGTGGAAGTCCATGGCTACTCCAGTCACGGCGGCGTCGCTCACTTGCCGGCCTCCTCGTCGGCGTCGGTGTCCGCACCGGTCTCGTCGTCCGGCTCGGCCGGTTCGACCGGCTCGTAGACCAGCACGGCACGGTTGTCCGGGCGCAACGCGGCCGCGGCGACCTCCCGCACCTCGTCGGCGGTGATGTCGAGGACGCGCCCGACGGCCGTCAGCGCCAGCTGCGGGTCGCCGAACAGCACGGCGAAGCGGCAGAGTTCGTCGGCACGTCCGGAGACCGTGCCGAGACGGTCGAGCCACTCGCGCTCCAACTGGGCCTGCGCGCGCTCCATCTCCTCGGCGGTCGGGCCCTCGGTGGCGAACCGCGCGAGCTCCTCGTCGACGGCGGCCTCGATGGTCTCGACCTCGACACCGCCGGACGTCTTGACGTCCAGCCAGCCCAGCGAGGGCGCTCCGGCCAGCCGCAGCAGCCCGAACCCGGCGGCGACCGCGGTGCGGTCGCGGCGTACCAGGCGGTTGTGCAGCCGGGAGGACTCGCCGCCGCCCAGGACGGTCAGGGCCAGGTCGGCGGCGTCCGCCTCTCGGGTGCCGTCGTGCGGCAGCCGGTAGGCGGCCATCAGCGCGCGGGCCGGGACCTCCTCGTGGACCACTTCGCGCAGCTGCCCGCCGATGGTGCCGGGGAGGGTGCCGTCGCGCGGGGGCTTCTTCCCGTCGTGGGACGGGATGGAGCCGAAGTACTTCTCGATCCAGGCGAGGGTCTCCTCGGGGTCGATGTCGCCGACGACCGAGAGCACCGCGTTGTTGGGCGCGTAGTAGGTACGGAAGAACTCCTGGGCGTCCTCCAGCGTCGCCGCGTCCAGGTCCGCCATGGAACCGATCGGCGTGTGGTGGTACGGGTGGCCCTCCGGGTAGGCGAGCGCGGTGAGCCGCTCGAACGCGGTGCCGTACGGGACGTTGTCGTACCGCTGGCGGCGCTCGTTCTTGACGACGTCGCGCTGGTTCTCCATGGACTCTTCGTCGAGCGCGGCGAGCAGCGAGCCCATCCGGTCGGCCTCGAGCCAGAGCGCGAGCTCCAGCTGATGGGTCGGCATGGTCTCGAAGTAGTTGGTGCGCTCGAAACTCGTGGTGCCGTTGAGCGACCCGCCCGCGCCCTGGACGAGTTCGAAGTGGCCGTTCCCCTTGACCTGCTTCGAGCCCTGGAACATCAGGTGCTCGAAGAGGTGCGCGAGTCCGGTGCGCCCCTCCACCTCGTGGCGGGAGCCGACGTCGTACCAGAGGCAGACCGCGGCGACCGGGGTCAGGTGGTCCTCGGAGAGCACCACGCGCAGGCCATTGGCCAGACGGTGCTCGGTCGCTGTCAGGCCGCCGGAGCCGGCCTGTGCGGTGGCCGTGTGACCCATGGGCATGTACGTCCCTTCGATCGCGGTACTGGACTTTCTGCCAGACCTGCCACTGTAAGCAAGCGCACGGGCACCTGGCGAAGTTCCCGTTCCTTCGATGTTGTGCTCGTTGGTAGTTCCTGACGATCGATGTTGACGTCCGGTGCGGGGATCCGTGCACAGGGGGTGGGCGCGAGCGCCGGTTCCGCTTCCGGTACGGAGGGGTACGTCGGAGGGTCCGCCACGGTGGTCCCCACGGCCGGAAAGCCCCGGAAAA
The DNA here is from genome assembly GCF_026343115.1 of Streptomyces sp. NBC_00102. Lineage (GTDB taxonomy): Bacteria > Actinomycetota > Actinomycetes > Streptomycetales > Streptomycetaceae > Streptomyces. Next base: position 5,653,217 of record NZ_JAPEMC010000001.1, on the reverse strand, counting down.
CGGGTGTCCCGGCGGGTCCCGGCAGGGCCGTAGGGACGGGTCGAGGTCGGCGCTGTCCGCTGGGCGGTCCACAATGGTCCGCGTCAGAACCTCAGGTTGCCCGACAGAATCTGTGAAGGAGTCGCAGCCGCGATGGCCCGCCGCAGCACGAAAACCCCGCCGCCGGACGACTTCGAGGAGAAGATCCTCGACATCGACGTCGTCGACGAAATGCAGGGCTCCTTCCTCGAGTACGCGTACTCGGTGATCTACTCCCGGGCCCTGCCCGACGCGCGCGACGGCATGAAGCCCGTGCACCGCCGCATCGTGTCCCAGATGAACGAGATGGGACTGCGCCCCGACCGCGGGTACGTCAAGTGCGCCCGTGTGGTCGGCGAAGTCATGGGCAAGCTCCACCCGCACGGGGACGCGTCGATCTACGACGCCCTGGTGCGCATGGCTCAGCCGTTCTCCATGCGCCTCCCGCTGGTGGACGGACACGGCAACTTCGGCTCCCTCGGCAACGACGACCCGCCGGCCGCCATGCGGTACACCGAGTGCCGGATGGCCGACGCCACGTCCCTCATGACGGAGTCGATCGACGAGGACACCGTCGATTTCCAGGCGAACTACGACGGCCAGGAGCAGGAGCCCGTCGTCCTCCCGGCCGCCTACCCGAACCTGCTGGTCAACGGCGCGTCGGGGATCGCGGTCGGCATGGCGACCAACATGCCGCCGCACAACCTCGGTGAGGTCGTCGCCGCCGCGCGCCACCTCATCCGGTACCCGAACGCCGACCTCGAAGCGCTGATGCGGTTCGTCCCCGGTCCCGACCTGCCGACCGGTGGTCGGATCGTCGGCCTCGGCGGCATCAAGGACGCCTACGCCACCGGGCGCGGCACGTTCAAGATCCGGGCGACGGTCGCCGTGGAGAACGTCACTCCGCGTCGCAAGGGCCTCGTCGTCACCGAACTGCCCTTCACGGTCGGTCCGGAAAAGGTCATCTCCAAGATCAAGGACCTGGTCTCGTCGAAGAAGCTCCAGGGCATCGCCGACGTCAAGGACCTCACCGACCGCTCGCACGGGCTGCGCCTGGTCATCGAGGTGAAGAACGGCTTCGTGCCGGAGGCCGTGCTGGAGCAGCTCTACAAGCTGACGCCGATGGAGGAGTCCTTCGGCATCAACAACGTCGCACTCGTCGACGGCCAGCCGCTCACCCTGGGGCTCAAGGAGCTCCTGGAGGTCTACCTCGACCACCGCTTCGAGGTCGTCCGCCGGCGCAGCGAGTTCCGCCGCACCAAGCGCCGCGACCGGCTGCACCTGGTGGACGGGCTGCTCGTCGCCCTCGTCGGCATCGACGAGGTCATCCGGATCATCCGGGACAGCGACAACTCCGCAGCCGCGAAGGAGCGCCTGATGGAGCGCTTCTCGCTGAGCGAGGTCCAGACGCAGTACATCCTGGACACCCCGCTGCGCCGGCTGACCCGGTTCGACCGGATCGAGCTGGAGAGCGAGCGCGACCGGCTCAACTCCGAGATCGGGGCCCTGACCGCGATCCTGGAGTCCGACACCGAGCTACGCAAGCTCGTCTCCTCCGAACTGGCCGCGGTGGCGAAGAAGTTCGGTACCGACCGGCGCACGGTGCTGCTGGAGTCGGCGGGTTCGCAGGTCTCCGCCGTACCGCTGCAGGTGGCGGACGACCCGTGCCGGGTGCTGCTTTCCTCGACCGGTCTGCTCGCCCGGACGGCCAACGCCGATCCGGTCGCCGAGGACGAGGACGGCAAGCGCGCGAAGCACGACGTGATCGTGTCGGCCGTGGCGGGTACGGCGCGCGGCGAGGTGGGGGCGGTGACCTCCACCGGACGCCTGCTGCGCGTGGCGGTGATCGATCTGCCTCAGCTGCCGGACACCCACGCGGCTCCCAATCTCTCGGGCGGGGCTCCGGCGACGGAGTTCCTCACGCTGGAGGAGGGCGAGGACCTGATCTGCCTGACCACGCTCGACGAGACGTCGCAGGGCCTGGCGATCGGCACCCTGCAGGGGGTGGTGAAGCGCGTCGTACCGGACTACCCGGCCAACAAGGACGAGCTGGAGGTCATCTCCCTGAGGGAGGGCGACCGGATCGTCGGAGCGGTGGAGCTGCGTACGGGCGAGGAGGACCTGGTCTTCATCTCGACCGACGCGCAGTTGTTGCGGTACCCGGCGGCCCAGGTGCGCCCGCAGGGACGTCCGGCCGGCGGCATGGCCGGGATCAAGCTCTCGGACGGCGCCGAGGTGCTGTCCTTCTCGGCGGTCGAACCGGCCGCGGACGCGGCGGTGTTCACGGTGGCCGGCTCGCACGGCACGCTGGACGACTCGGTGCTCACGTCGAAGCTGACACCGTTCGACCAGTACCCGCGCAAGGGCCGGGCCACCGGTGGGGTGCGGTGCCAGCGGTTCCTGAAGGGTGAGGACGTCCTGGTCTTCGCCTGGGCCGGTCCGCTGCCCGCCCGGGCGGCGCAGCGGACCGGCACCCCCGCACGGCTGCCGGAACCCGACCCGCGCCGCGACGGTTCGGGCATCCCGCTGACCGACCCGGTCGCCTCGGTCGCGGGGCCGGTGTAACGAGGACGGGGCGGCGTACGGAAGACGGGCCCGACGGGGCGGGCCCGTCCCCCGTCTTCCGTACGCCGCCCGGCGCTCCGGGGTCCGGCCCGGCGGGTCCAGCGTTTCAGCCGGTCGGGCGGCCGGCCTCTTCGGCGGGCCGGTCGGTGGCGACGTAACGCAGCACTCCCCACATGGCACGCTCCAGTTCGTCCGCGTCGCGAGGCTCGGCCTCCGGTACGCCGGCGGCACCCGTGCCGCCGGGGCCCGTACTGCCCGGCCCCGGCGTTCGGCAGTCCTCCAGTTCGCGCAGGAGCGCCTCCGCGTCGAACCCCGCGCCGATCAGTACGAGCTGGGTGAGCCTCGGCTCGTCGCGGGCCCAGGGGCGCGGGGCGAACCGGAGGAACCTGCCCACCGCGTGCAGCAGATAGGTGTTGCGGGGGTCGGCCGCACCGAAGTCCACGAAGCCCTTGATCCGGTACAGCCCCTCCGGACGGGAGTCGAGGAACCGCAGGAACCGCCGGGGGTCCAGGGGAGTTCCGGTGGAGAGCTCGACGCTCTGGTACGCGGCGTGCGGGTGGGCTCCGCCGGGATTCCCCGCTCCGCCGTGGTACTCCTCTTCCCCTGCCGTCAGGTCCTCGAAGGTGAGCTGGCGGGCAGCCGTCCGTTCGCTGTCCGGACGGAGCGCGGGGTCGAAGAGCAGCGCCGGATCGATCCGCCCGTGGTCGGTGGAGACGACGGCGGCGCGGTCGGTCAGCGCGGCGACCGCGGAGCGCAGCCGGTCGTGTTCCGCGGTGTCGATGCGGTCGGTCTTGTTGAGGACGACCAGATCGGCGACGGCGAGGTGCCGGTCGGTCTCCGGGTGCCGCTCCCGGGTGCGGTCGAACTCGGCCGCGTCGACGACCTCGACCAGCCCTCCGTAGACGATCCGCGGGTTCTCGCTCGCCAGCAGCATCCTGACGAGTTCCTGCGGTTCGGCGAGTCCGCTGGCCTCGATCACGATCAGATCGAGGCGTACGGATGGCCGGGTCAGGGTCTCCAGATAGGAGTCCAGCTCGCTCGCGTCCACCGCGCAGCACAGGCAGCCGTTGCCCAGCGAGACCGTCGAGCCGACCTGTCCGGAGACGGTCATGGCGTCGATCTCGATGGCCCCGAAGTCGTTCACGATCACGCCGATCCGGTTTCCGGCGCGGTGGTGGAGCAGGTGGTTCAGCAGCGTGGTCTTGCCCGAGCCGAGAAACCCCGCGAGGACGATGACCGGGATCTGCGGGATACGGGCATCACCCGGTGTGACCGGAGCAGGCAAGACGGACCATCCTCACGGAGCTGGGAGGCAGCGGCGGCCCCCGGTCAGGGTGCCGGGACCGGCTGCGGCGGAGGCGTCCCGACGTAGCGGGCCGCCGGTCGGATGATCTTCGAGTCCGCCGCCTGTTCCAGGATATTGGCACTCCAGCCGACCACCCGCGCCGCGCAGAACGTGGGAGTGAACATGGTCCGCGGCAGCCCGCAGAGCTCCATCACGACCCCGGCGTAGAACTCCACGTTGGTGTGCAGCTCACGGCCCGGCTTGAGTTCGGCGAGGATGGCCTCCACCTGGCGCTCCACCTCGACGGCGAAGTCGACGAGCGGTCCGCCGAAGTCCTGGGCGATCCCCCGCAGCATGCGCGAACGCGGGTCCTCGGTGCGGTAGACGGGGTGGCCGAAGCCCATGATCCGCCCGCCGGAGAGGACCTGTTCGCGGATCCAGCCGTCGATGCGGTCCGGGGTGCCGATCGCGTCCAGGGTGTCCAGGGCGCGGCTGGGCGCGCCACCGTGCAGCGGGCCGGAGAGCGCGCCGATCGCCGCGACCAGGCCGGCGGCCATGTCGGCCCCGGTGGAGGCGACGACCCTGGCGGTGAAGGTGGACGCGTTGAACCCGTGGTCGACGGTGGAGATGAGATAGCGCTCGACGGCCCGTGCGCGGACGGCGTCGGGTACCTCACCGGTGAGCATGTAGAGGTAGTTGGCGGCGTGCGGCAGGTCGTCGCGCGGTTCGACGGGTTCGAGTCCCTCTCCGAGCCGGTGCAGTGCGGTCAGCAGGGTGGGCACCGCGGCGCAGACGGCGAGGGCGTTCTCCCGGCGGCGGGCGGGCTCGATGTCGTACAGCGGGCGGTACCCGGCCGAGGCGCCCAGCAGCGAGAGGGCGGTACGCAGCCCGGCCAGGGGGCCGGAGACCGCTCCGGCCCGGGCGATGACGGGAAGCGCCGCGCGGACCTCGTCCGGGAGGTGGCGCAGTTCGGCGGTGCGCGCGGCGAACGCGGCGCGGGCCGGTGCGTCGGGCAGCTCCCCGTGGAACATCAGGTACCAGACGTCCTCGAAGGTGCGGGTTCGGGCCAGCTCGATCGCCGAGTACTGGCGGTAGTGGTAGAAGCCCTCGGTCCCCCGGACGTCGCCCAGGGCGGTGTCGGTGACGACGACACCCGCGAGTCCGCGGGGGACTCCGGCAGGGGCGGGGCTGTGGGTCTTGGTCGGCATAGCCGGCTCCTCATCATTTTTTCCTGGCCACGGTCTTCCCTGACTGTTGATTCGACTATCCATGCTTGACTGGAGGGGCGTCAATATTGATTGAATCAACATATCGGTGGAGTGGATACGGTGAGCACATGACGGATCAGCGAGCCCACGGCTTCGGCGCGGGAGCCGCCGCGGGTGACACGGGCGCCGCGGGAAACGCCGGGTCCACGGAACGGCTCAGCACACGCGAGACGGCCGCCCTGCTGGGTGTGAAGCCGGAGACGGTGTACGCCTATGTCAGCCGCGGCCAGCTCAGCAGCGTGCGCGCGCCCGGCGGGCGGGGCAGCACGTTCGACGCCGACGAGGTACGGGCCCTGGCCCGGCGTACGGGCCGGCGCGAAGCCCCGCCGACGGGCGAGGCGGATCTGGCGTTCCGTACCGGCATCACCCTCATCGACCAGGACCGGTACTACTACCGGGGCGTCGACGCGGGCGAACTCGCCCTGAACCACGGGTACGAGGAAGTCGCCGAATGGCTCTGGACCGGTGAACTCAGGCCGGGCGTCCGCTTCTCGGCTCCCGCGCATGCCCTGACCGCGGCGCGACAGGCCGCGGCCGCGCTGCCCGCGCACAGCGGGACGACCGACCTCCTGCGGGTCGCCGTCATCGCGGCGTCGGCGGCCGACCCCTTGCGGTTCGACCTCTCCCCCGCCTCGGTCCTGGACGCGGCGCGCGGCCTGATCCCGACCCTGGTGGGCGCTCTGCCACCGGCCACCGGTGCGCCCGGCGGTACGGCCCCGTCCTCCGCGGCTCCCGCGGGCGACGGCCCGGCCGGTGCGGGCCCCGGCATCGCGGCCCGGTTGTGGCCCGCGCTCACCGCGCGACCCGCCGACCCCGCGTCACTCGCCGCGCTGGACACCGCGCTCGCGCTGCTGATCGACCACGACCTCGCGGCGTCCACCCTCGCCGTCCGGGTGGCGGCCTCCGCGCACGCGCATCCTTACGCCGTCGTCTCGGCGGGGCTCGGGGCGCTGGAGGGACCGCTCCACGGCGCGGCCAGCGGGCTCGCCCACCGGATGCTGCGCGAGGTCGTGGAGCGGGGCGGCGCCGCACCGGTCGTCGCCAACCACCTGCGCGCCGGAGCACGCGTCCCGGGGCTCGGCCACCGGCTCTACAGCGGCGAAGACCCCCGGGCGCGGGTCCTGTTCACCCTGCTGGAGGACGTACCCGAGGCCGCGCCGGCACTCGCCGCGGCGCGTGACGTGGTGTCGACCGCCGCCCGGCAGGTACCTCTGCACGCCAACGTCGATCTGGCGCTGGCCGTGCTCTCGGTGTCCATGGGCATGCCCGCGGAAGCGGGTGAGACCGTGTTCGCGGTGGCCCGCACGGCGGGCTGGATCGCCCACGCCCTGGAGGAGTACGCGGAACGGCCCCTGCGGTTGCGGCCCCGCGGCCGGTACACGGGACCGCCCCCGCCGCAGGAGCTGCCTTCCCCGGTCACCCCTTCGACCTCTGCGGGCGGCGCCGGCAACGCAAGATAGCGACAGATCAGCGTGAATTCTCGCGCGGCGGCGGGGCGGTCGAACCGCGCACCACGAGTTCCGGCTCGAAGAGCAGCTCGTCGGAGGGCACCGTCTTGCCCCCGATCTGCACGGACAGCAGCTCGACGGCGGCCCGGCCCATCGCCTCGATGGGCTGGCGAACCGTTGTCAGGGGCGGTTCTGTGCAGTTCATGAAGGCGGAGTCGTCGTAACCGACCACCGACACGTCGTGCGGTACGGAGAGACCCCGGCGGCGGACCGCGCGCACCGCGCCGAGCGCGAGCGGGTCGCTTCCGCAGATGATGCCGGTGACACCCTGGTCGAGCAGCCGGGAAGCCGCCGCCTGGCCGCCCTCCAGCGAGAACATGGCCCGCGCGACGTGCTCGTCCGGGATCGTCGCCCCGTACTCGCGTGCCAGCAGCCGGGCGGCGTCGAGCTTGCGCTGGGAGGGGACGTGGTCGGACGGACCGAGCACCAGGCCGATCCGCTCGTGGCCGAGCGAGGCGAGATGCCGCCACGCCTGCTCGACCGCGACGGAGTCGTCGCAGGAGACGCCCGGGAAGCCGAGTGCGGCGATGGCCGCGTTGATCAGGACGACGGGGATGCGGCGGTCGGCGAGCACCTTGTAGTGGTCGTGAGCGGCGTCGGCCTGGTGGTACAGGCCGCCGGCGAAGACCACCCCGGACACCTGCTGCTGGAGCAGCAGATCCACGTAGTCGGCCTCGGAGACCCCGCCCTTGGTCTGCGTACAGAGCACGGGCGTGAGTCCCTGCTGGGCGAGGGCGCCGCCGACCACTTCGGCGAAGGCGGGGAAGATGGGGTTCTGCAGCTCGGGGAGGACGAGCCCGACCAGCCTGGCCCGTTCGCCCCGCAGCTGGGTGGGACGCTCGTAGCCGAGCACGTCGAGCGCGGAGAGCACCGCCTGCCGGGTGGCGTCCGAGACGCCTGGCTTACCGTTCAGGACCCGGCTGACCGTGGCCTCACTGACCCCAACCTTCTGTGCCACCTGAGCAAGTCGTCGCGTCATGAGCGCAAGATTAGCGCAAGACGCGCAAACCGATTGCGTGCCGTCGAAACCTCCGCCGTCCCGGGCCCCCGCCGCCGCCCCGCCACGGGCCCGCCGTCAGACCGCCCCGGCTCCGGTCAGCGACCTGACCTCGGTCTCGGCGTGCTTGTCCTCGTCGGGGGACTCGCCGGACGTCACCGCGCCGATCCACCCCGCGAGGAATCCGAGGGGAATGGAGACGAGACCGGGATTCTCCAGCGGGAAGAGCTGGAAGTCGACCCCCGGGAAGAGGGAGGCCGGCGAACCGGAGACGACCGGCGAGAGAACGACCAGGACGAGAGCCGGGACCAGTCCCCCGTACACGGCCCAGACCGCACCCCGGGTGGTGAAGTTCTTCCAGAAGAGCGAGTAGAGGAGCGCCGGGAGATTGGCCGAGGCGGCCACCGCGAAGGCGAGTCCGACGAGGGAGGCGACGTTCAGGTCCTGGGCGAGCAGTCCCAGACCGATCGCGACCGCCCCGATCCCGACGGCGGCCACCCGGGCCACCGCGACCTCGCCGAACGGCGTGCCGCCGGGGCGGCGGAGCGAGGCGTAGAGGTCGTGGGCGACCGAGGCCGAGGAGGCGAGGGTGATCCCCGCGACCACGGCCAGAATCGTGGCGAAGGCGATGGCGGCGACCACCGCGAAGAGAATCGTTCCGCCGGTGGACCCCTCCCCGCCGCCCAGCGCCAGCGCCAGCAGCGGCACCGCCGTGTTCCCGGCCTCGCTGGAGGACCGGACCGCGGCCGGCCCGACGAGTGCCGCCGCACCGAAGCCGAGCACGATGGTCATCAGGTAGAAGCTGCCGATCAGCCCGATCGACCAGACGACGGACCGACGGGCCGCGCGGGCCGTCGGCACCGTGTAGAAGCGGGACAGGATGTGCGGCAGCCCGGCCGTACCGAGCACCAGCGCCACTCCGAGGCTGATGAAGTCGAAGCGCGCCGTCCAGCTGCCGCCATACCTGAGGCCCGGGGCCAGGAAGTCCCTTCCGTGGCCGCTGCGTTCGGCCGCGGTGGTCAGCAGCGCGTTGACGTCACCGTGGAACCGGACCAGGACGGACACGGTGAGGGCGATCGTGCCCGCCATGAGCAGGACCGCCTTGACGATCTGGATCCAGGTGGTGGCCCGCATCCCGCCGAAGGAGACGTAGACCACCATGAGCGCGCCGACTCCGACCACGGTCCAGGAGCGGGTGGCGCCGCCGGTACCACCGAGGAGCAGGGCGACCAGGCTGCCGGCCCCGACCATCTGCGCCACGAGGTACAGCACGGAGACGGTCACCGACGAGGTGCCGACGGCGGTGCGTACGGGGCGTTCCGCCATGCGCGCGGCCACCACGTCGGCCAGGGTGAACCGCCCGCAGTTGCGTACGAGTTCGGCCACCAGGAACAGCACGACCAGCCAGGCGACGAAGAACCCGACCGAGTACAGCATCCCGTCGTAGCCGAAGAGGGCGATGATCCCGGAGATGCCGAGGAACGAGGCGGCCGACATGTAGTCCCCGGCGATGGCGAAACCGTTCTCCATGGGAGAGAACAGCCGGCCCCCGGCGTAGAACTCCTCGGCTGAGCCCTGGCGGGTGCGGCCGACCCAGGTGGTGATGCCGAGGGTGACGGCGACGAAGGCGCTGAACAGTACCAGCGCGAGCGTCTGGTGGCCCCCGCTCACCGCTCGGCACCTCTCGTCAAGTCCTGTGTCTCCCAGCGCAGTTCCAGCGCGGCACGGTCCCGGCGGAGCCGCGCGTGGCGCGCGTACGCCCAGGTCAGCAGGAAGGTGGTGAGGAACTGGCCGAGTCCGGCGACCATGGCGACGTTCACCGCTCCGGCCACCGGACGGGCCATCAGCCCGGGTGCGCCGGTGGCCGCGACCACGTAGGCGAGGTACCAGAGGAGGAACGCGACGGTCGCCGGTACGACGAACCTCCGGTACCTGCGGCGCACTTCACGAAAAGCTTCGCTCCGCTGGACTTCCCGGTAGATGTCGGCAGCGCTGTGGCCGCTCCGCGGACCCCCGGGAACGGGCGGCGCGTCGGCCGCCACCGTCCCCGTGCCGTCCCGCTCGCCCCAACCGGGGGCCAGTGCGTCGTACCACGGGTCGTCGAGCCGCGTCACCGCGGCTTCCCGCCCTGCTTCCTTCTCCACCGAACAACTCCCTTGTCCGCGGACCTTTTCGGCCGCTCAGCCAAGAGTGTCCGGACAGGGTGGACCTCGGTTGCAGCATGCACCGCTTTCACCTGTTCAGGTGATATCCGTCCCAGGTTGCCGCGCGAGCCCCGTACATATGCGTGACAAACGGCGGAACGCCTCCCCGCCCGGGCGGGCGGGGAGGCGTTCCGCGGAAGGCATGGGCCCCCGCCGGACGGAGAGGTCCCGAACGGCTCAGGCGTCGATGCGCGAACGGTCCAGAGTGGCCGCCGAACTCGTGATGAACTCCTTGCGGGGTGCGACCTCATTGCCCATCAGCAGGTCGAAGACCCTCTCCGCCGAGTCCAGGTCGCCGATGTTGATCCGGCGCAGGGTCCGGAACCGGGGGTCCATCGTGGTCTCGGCCAGCTGATCGGCGTCCATCTCGCCCAGGCCCTTGTACCGCTGGATGGAGTCCTTGAAGCGGATGTTCTTGCGCCGCAGGTCCACCAGCGTCTGACGCAGTTCGCCGTCCGAGTACGTGTAGATGTACTTCTCCTGGCCCTTCTTCGGCTGGACCAGCTCGATCCGGTGCAGCGGAGGCACCGCGGCGAAGACGCGGCCCGCATCCACCATCGGCCGCATGTACCGCTGGAAGAGCGTGAGCAGCAGGACGCGGATGTGCGCGCCGTCGACATCGGCGTCCACCAGCAGGACGATCTTGCCGTAGCGGGCGGCGTCGATGTCGAAGGTCCGTCCGGACCCCGCCCCTATGACCTGGATGATCGCGCCGCATTCGGCGTTCTTCAACATGTCCGAAACGGACGCCTTCTGCACATTGAGGATCTTGCCGCGGATGGGCAGCAACGCCTGGAACTCGCTGTTGCGCGCGAGCTTGGCCGTCCCGAGCGCGGAGTCCCCCTCGACGATGAAGAGCTCGCTGCGCTCCACGTCGTCGCTGCGGCAGTCGGCCAGCTTCGCGGGCAGGGACGAGGACTCGAGGGCCGTCTTGCGGCGCTGGGCGTCCTTGTGCTGCCGGGCGGCGATACGGGTGCGCGCGGCGGCCACGGCCTTGTCGAGCACCGCCCGGGCCTGCGCCTTGGCGTCGCGCTTGGTCGAGGTCAGGAAGGCCTTGAGTTCCTTGGCCACCACGTTGGCGACGATCCGGTTGGCGGCCGAGGTGCCGAGCACCTCCTTGGTCTGACCTTCGAACTGGGGTTCGGCGAGCCGGACGGTGACGACCGCCGTGAGGCCCTCCAGGGCGTCGTCCTTGACGACGTCGTCCTCGGCGACGCGGAGCAGCTTGGCCGAGCGGAGCGTCTCGTTGACCGTACGGGTCAGCGAGCGCTCGAATCCGGCCACGTGGGTGCCGCCCTTGGGGGTGGCGATGATGTTCACGAAGGACTTGACCACGGTGTCGTACCCGGTGCCCCAGCGCAGCGCGATGTCGACGCCCAGCTCCCGGGTGACCTCCGTCGGGGTCATGTGCCCACGCTCGTCGAGGACCGGGACGGTCTCCTTGAACGTGCCCTGCCCGGTCAGCCGCTGCACGTCGCAGACGGCCTTGTCCGGGGCGAGGTACTCGCAGAACTCGCTGATGCCCCCGTCGAAGCGGAACGTCTCCTCCGTCTTGCCCTCGCCGTCCAGGCCGCGCTCGTCGCGGACGACGATGGTGAGGCCGGGCACCAGGAAGGCGGTCTGGCGGGCGCGCTGGTAGAGCGTCTCCAGGCCGAGCTTGGCGTCCTTGAGGAAGATCTGCCGGTCGGCCCAGTACCTCACCCTCGTACCGGTGCGCGCCTTCGGCACCCGCTTGGTCTTACGGAGCCCGTTGGCCGGATCGAAGGGGCTGTCCGGCCCCTGCTCGACGAAGACGCCCGGTACCCCGCGGCGGAAGCTGATGGAGTGGGTGGAGCTGTTCCGGTCGACCTCCACGTCGAGCCGCGCGGAGAGCGCGTTGACGACCGAGGCGCCGACGCCGTGGAGGCCGCCGGAGGCCGCGTACGAGCCACCACCGAACTTGCCGCCGGCGTGAAGTTTGGTCATGACGACCTCGACGCCGGAGAGCCCGGTCTTGGGCTCGACGTCGACGGGAATGCCACGGCCGTTGTCGCGGACCTCGACAGAGGAGTCGTCGTGCAGGATCACTTCGATGTGGTCGCAGTACCCACCGAGGGCCTCGTCGACAGAGTTGTCGATGATCTCCCAGAGGCAGTGCATGAGGCCGCGGCTGTCGGTCGACCCGATGTACATGCCGGGGCGCTTGCGGACGGCCTCCAGCCCTTCGAGGACGAGAAGGTGCCGCGCGGTGTAGTTGGAGCTGTCCCTGTCGACGACGCCGCCGGCTCCGGTCAGCAGCGCAGTGGACGGCACGGACGTATCGGCGGTCACGCGGTTCGCTCCTCGCTGAATTTAGATGGTGGCCCGTTTGGGTATCGGGCGCGGCCGTGGTGGCCGCTGAAAGCCTACCGAGGCCTGGTAGAGCGGTTGTCACGCCACCCTCGGGGAATCATCATGCTAGTCGAGCCCCCCAGCGGATCGCATGGATGTTCGATCATCCCTCGGAGTGACGCGCACATCACGTTCCTTTTGAGGCATGAACCATTTAGGCTCCGGGCACGTCCTCATGAACAACCGGCAAGCCAGCCGGAGGACCGACCCGACACCAGCAACGCGAAACCGTAGCGCTCCGCGACGGCACATTCGCCCCAACCGTCGGCAGCCCAGCCACCTGAAAAGAAGTTTTCGAAGAAATGCCACGAGCGGGAACGTTTTCGGCCTGGTTGGATGTTGACCCTGGTACGACAGCTCGTCGAGCTAGAGAAGAGGCGACGTGACTACTGTTCTGACCCCCGCGAGCCCGCTGACCGCAGCAGACCGCTGTGACCGTTGCGGCGCCCAGGCCTACCTGCGCGTCGTCCTCATCAGCGGCGGTGAACTGCTCTTCTGTGCCCACCACGGGCGCAAGTTCGAGCCGGAACTCAAGAAGATCGCCGCGGAAATACAGGATGAGACGGATCGGCTCACCGCCGTGCAGGCCGGTGCCGCCGACGAGGCACAACACTGACACCTCGCATCCACGACGAGCCATGGGCCGGTCCCTGACCGTCCGACGGGCGGCTTCCCCGGTGTGGGGGAAGCCGCCCGTTCTCATGTATCCGGTGTCACCGCGTCGTGCGGCCCCTGGGCCGCCACCGGGGCCGCGACCGCTGAGGGCGCCGCTGGGGGCGTGGCGGCCCGGAGGGCGCGGCTCGGGAGCCCCCGTCCCTCAGATCCTGCCGGCCGCCCAGGTGACCGCGGCGGAGACCCGGGTGTATACCCCCGGGCTGTCGGCGCGCGCACAGCCGTTGCCCCAGGAGACAAGGCCGATGAGGCGCCCGTCGACCACCAGTGGCCCTCCGCTGTCGCCCTGGCACGCGTCGTAGCCACCGTCGGGGTCGCCCGCGCAGACCATCGAGGAGGCGTCGTACTTCCCGCGCGAGCCGCCCGGGTAGGCGACGCCGCACGCCTCGTCCGACAGCACCTGCACCGAGGCAGCACGCAGCGTCGACGCGTACGTTCCGTACCCGGTCGTGTCCCCCCACCCGTAGACGAGCGCCTGGCCGCCCGCGAGGTAGGCCTCGTCACCGTCCCGGGCGACCGGGATCGAACTTTCTTCCGGCAGCGCTTCGGTCAGTGTGAGCACGGCGGCGTCGCCCACGTTGGTGCCGGGGTCGTACGAGGGATTGATCCATGCCTCCGCGACCGGGATCTCCTGCCCCTCGGTACCGCGCAGGTCGTCCCGCCCCGCGACGACCCGCAGGTCCGGTACGTCCGCCACCTCCCCGCCGAGCACGTCGGAACCGAGGCAGTGGGCGGCGGTCAGCACCTTGGCGGGAGCGATCACCACCGCCCCGCAGAACTGTCCGCCGCGCGACTCCCCGAACAGGGCGCGGCTGGACAGAGCCACCACCCACGGGTTGTCCGCCACGCTGACGGGCTCTCCTCCGATGATGATGCTGTCGGTCGCGGCGGACGCCGGGGACCCGGCCGCCAGAGCGGTGGCCGCCGTCAGCGCCACCGCTCCGGTCAAGGCACGAGCGAACCTGTGGGACATGGACACTCCTGACTCCGAGGTGGATATCACCTACTCAGAGTCATCCAGTCCGAAGCGGCCCGCACCCCCAAAGGGAACGGGCCGGGGCCCGGAACCGTTCGGTTCCGGGCCCCGGCCCGTTCTGTGCGACCGGTCGACTCAGTCGAGGTAGTCGCGCAGGACCTGCGACCGCGACGGGTGGCGGAGCTTCGACATGGTCTTCGACTCGATCTGCCGGATGCGCTCACGCGTCACCCCGTAGACCTTGCCGATCTCGTCCAGCGTCTTCGGCTGGCCGTCGGTGAGACCGAAGCGCATCGAGACCACGCCCGCCTCACGCTCGGAGAGGGTGTCGAGCACCGAGTGCAGCTGCTCCTGGAGGAGGGTGAAGCTCACCGCGTCGGCCGGGACGACCGCCTCGGAGTCCTCGATGAGGTCACCGAACTCGCTGTCCCCGTCCTCACCCAGCGGGGTGTGGAGGGAGATCGGCTCGCGCCCGTACTTCTGGACCTCGATGACCTTCTCAGGGGTCATGTCGAGTTCCTTGGCCAGCTCCTCCGGGGTGGGCTCGCGGCCCAGGTCCTGGAGCATCTGCCGCTGGACACGCGCCAGCTTGTTGATGACCTCGACCATGTGCACCGGGATACGGATGGTGCGGGCCTGGTCGGCCATGGCGCGGGTGATCGCCTGACGGATCCACCAGGTGGCGTACGTGGAGAACTTGTAACCCTTGGTGTAGTCGAACTTCTCGACCGCGCGGATCAGACCGAGGTTGCCCTCCTGGATCAGGTCCAGGAAGAGCATGCCGCGGCCGGTGTAACGCTTGGCGAGCGAGACCACGAGACGGAGGTTGGCCTCCAGCAGGTGGTTCTTGGCCCGCCGGCCGTCCTCGGCGATGATCTCCAGCTCGCGCTTGAGCTTCGGCGCGAGCTTGTCGGCGTTCGCCAGCTTGTCCTCGGCGAACAGACCAGCCTCGATCCGCTTGGCGAGCTCCACCTCCTGCTCGGCGTTGAGGAGGGGGACCTTGCCGATCTGCTTCAGGTAGTCCTTGACCGGGTCGGCGGTGGCACCGGCGACGGCGACCTGCTGCGCGGGCGCGTCGTCCTCGTCCTCGTCGGAGAGGACGAAGCCCTTGCTCTCGCCCTCGCTCTCCTCGTCCTCGCCCTTGCCGACCTTGACGTCCTCGACCGCCTCGTCACCGTCGAGGAGGTCGTCGTCCTGCTTGCCGGACTTCTTGGCGGCGGTCTTCTTGGCCGCCGTCTTCTTCACGGCGGTCTTCTTCACGGCAGCCTTCTTGGCCACCGCCTTCTTCGCGGGAACGGCGCCGGATTCACCGGACGCGTCCGTGCTGTCGACGGCCGGGGCGGCGGACGCCGCGACGGTCCTCGTCACGGTCGTCTTCGCCGCGACGGTCTTGGTGGCGGTGCGCTTGACCGGGCTCTTCGCTGCGACGCTCTTGCGGGCGCGCTTCGGCGACTCCGCGGCACTGACCATCAGCGTCACACCCTCTTCCTCGAGGATCTGATTGAGGCTGCGCAGAACGTTCTTCCACTGGGTCGGCGGAATCTGGTCAGCCTCGAAGGCCCGACGCACGTCGTCGCCGGCGATCTGCCCATCAGCCTTTCCCCGCTCGATGAGCGCCGTGACGGACTCGGATTCGGCAATCTCCGGCGGGAGCGTACGGGATGTGCTGGCCGACACGAACAACCTCTCGGAACGATGGAAACGGCTTCCGGCCCGGCCCTGGAGGGCTGGAACCGACGTCCGTCGACTGGAGTGTCGCCGACGGCGCGGGCTTGGCCTGGGAACTGCACAGCGCACCGAATGCTTGCTGTATTCCTTCCGCGGCGGTCACCTCTTAGGTCATCGCACTGTTTCGAGGAGTGTTACGCCCAATCCGCGTGGTCCGAGTCACACCTCTTTTGCGACGAACAGTGCCAGGGAGGACATCCCCCCACAATTGTGCCGCCGGACCGCACGGTCCGGCGGCACAGGGTGCGTATACCCCGGCCGTACCGCTCTCAGTGCTCGCGCGGAGCCGGAACCACTCGCTCCACCTCGGGGTGGACGACGACGAGGAGCTGGCGCATGGCCGACTCCGCGCCGGCCTCGTCGGCCGCTGCGAGGGCGTCGGCGATCCTGGCGTGCTGGCCCACCGAAGCCTCGCTGGGCCTGTCGCACCCGGTGACCGGGCTGCCGGAGACGTGGAGAGCGGCGGACACGATGCCGGAGAGGTGGTCCAGCATGCGGTTGCCCGCGGCCTGGATCAGCAGAGCGTGGAACTCGGCGTCGGCACGGGAGAAGGTGACTCCGTCACCCTGAGCCAGCGCGTGCCCCATGATCTCGACCATGTCGCCGAGCCGCTGCTGCACGTCCTCCCGGCCATGACCGGCAGCGAGCCGCGCGGCGAGCGGCTCGATCGTCAGCCGCAGCTCCGCCAGCTCGCGGCGCTGGTCGTCGCGCTGAGGGCCGAAGGCGCGCCATTCGATGATGTCGGGGTCGAGCAGGTTCCAGTCACTGACCGGGCGCACCCGGGTCCCCACATTGGGGCGGGCACTGACCAGGCCCTTGGCTTCGAGGACGCGCAGGGACTCGCGCACCACGGTTCGGGAGACTTCGAATCGCTGCCCGATCTCTTCGGGCACGAGCGGGCGGTCCGCGCCGAGGTCGCCCGAGACGATCATCTGACCGAGCTGCTGGACGAGTTGGCCGTGCAGGCCACGGCCGCGGCTGGCCGACCCCCGCCGACCGGTGCGCCCCAGCTCGGATTCGGAGCCACCCCAGGAACGCAGCGGTGCGCGGTCACCGGCCGGCTCCGCGTAGGGGTAACGGTCGAGATCGCCCGGGCCGGCGAGGCCGGAATCGGCGGAGCGGGCGGTGGTCATCATGGTGTGCGCAAGGGTACTCACGCATCATTTGTCGGCCTGGTTCGCGCACCCCTTGAGGTCTTTGCTGAAAAGCACACGAAAGGGTGATCGTCGCTGACGCCACAATTGACGCTTTATCGTCTCAATTCGGCCATCGGGAGGCGGGCTTGGGGTTCGTCATGCGGCCACCGCCTCTCTCATGGTCACCAACGTGCCCTGTTCCGCAGGGCGGTGCCCGCGTAGGCGCAGACCAGAGCCGCCAGGGAGACGAGAAGCGCCAGACCGACGGGCTGGGCCAGGACTCGGCCGACCGCGAGCAGCCACCGGTCCGGCCCCGGCGGGACGTCGAGCCAGGCCAGCCCCCGCAGACGGGCGGGGAATCCGGTCAGCGCGTGGGCGGCGGGCCCGGCGAACACCTTCTGCAACAACGGCACCACGAGCACGGGAATGGCGAGGACCGCCGCCACTCCCGCGCCGGCCACCCGGAAGGTCCCGGCGGCAAGCAGCCCCGCCCAGGCGCAACCGACCGCCAGACCGATCCAACTCGCGGCCGCCAAAGGCGCGTTCCCGGGAATCGCGGCGGCCTCCGCCCCGTAGAGGAGGCGGATCGACTGGATGTCGCAGACCACCACGAGGAGCGAAAGGGCCGTCGCCGCCGCCCCGGTGACGAGCAGTTTCGCCACGAGAAGCCCGAGCCTCCTCGGCACCGTCCCCCTGCTCGCCGCGAGAGCCGGGTAACGGAATTCGTCGCCGTAGGAGAGTGCTCCCAGCAGGCCCGCCCCGAGTGCCGCGGGAGGAAGCGGCAGCAGCGCGGGCCAGCCGGCGAGCAGATGCGGCTGCGAGGTCCCCCCCGTACGCGCCAGCAGCGCCGAGGCCGCCGCCGACGCGATCAGAACAACCGCCATGATCAACGGCGTTGTCCTCACCCCCAGCATGCGCCTCACCTCGTACCGCATCGGACGCAGCGGGCCCCGCGGAGGGCGAACGGTGATCGGCGGCGGCAGTTCCGAGAGCGCCGCGGCCGAGGCGGGCGCCGGCGCGGGAGGTGCGGGAGGGCCGGCGTCCGCGAGTTCGTCGGCGAGCCGGTGGAGAGGAATGTCGTACCGGAAGGCGGCGTCCCCGATCTCCGCGCAGTTGCTCCCGTACACCGAGAGGCGGGCCCCCTCCTCGGCGACGATCTCCACGGACCGGCGCGCGTCCCGGGCTTCCCGGCCGACCACCGCCGCGAGACGGGCGGCATGCGGGGACTGCACGACGACGCGCGGGCGGAGTCTGGTGCGGGCGAAGTCGGCGACCTCCTGGTCGGCCACGAGTCTGCCGCCACCGATGGTGACGACGCGGTCCGCCGAGCGCACGGCCTCCTTGGGGTCACTGGTCGTCCACAGCACGGTGCCTCCCTGGGCCGCGTGCGCGCGCATCAGCCCGTACAGCCAGCCGCTCTCATGGGAGGACAGTCCGTCGGTGGGGTCGTCGAGCAGCAGCGTGTGCGGATCGCCCAACAGGGCTGCGGCGAGCCCCAGTCTGCGGTCCATGCCTACGGAGAGCCCACCGATGCGCTGATCCCCCAGCCCGGAGAGGCCGACCACGTCGAGCATCTCGTCGGCGCGCGACAAGGGCGCCCCGGCGGCGGCGCAGAGCATGCGCAGCTGCCCCCGCGCGGACCGCGCCGGATGCCCGGGTACGTCCCCGAGGAGCACGCCCACTTCCCGGGGCGGGTGTCCGATCCGGTGCAGGGGACGGCCCCGGAAGTAGGTGACTCCGCGCCCGGGGTCCAGTTCGAGCATCAGGCGCAGGGCCGTCGTCTTTCCGGCGCCGGGGACGCCGAGGAGCGCGGTGACACGGCCCGAGCGGGCCTCGAAGGTGAGATCGTCCACCGCGGGCGGCAGATCGCGGCGGCGGGCACTGGTCAGTCCGATGGCCTGGAGCATCGCTTCTCTCGCGGAAGGTGTGAGCGCTCGGCGGCAGGGAGCGTGCGTACCTCAGCAACATAACGCGACATTTGCGACTTTTTGTGCAGCGGGAAATCTACGAGTGTTCCGCGCTCACGCACTCGGGGAACCGCCGAGCGGCCGAACGACGGAGCAGCGCGGAGCCGTCGGGGGCGGTCGCGGGCAGTCGCGGGCAGTCGCGGAGTTCGCGCCCCGGCACCGCTCGTCGGTCCACCCGGACAGCGGGACCGCCCGCCGGCCACCCTCGCCGGTCGGGGGTCGCCCTCTCGCCCTCGCCGGTCGGGGATCGCCCTCTCGCCCTCGCCGGTCGGGGATCGCCCTCTCGCCCTCGCCGCCCGTGGGCCGGGGCTGCCAGTGGAGAGTCGCCGGTCGGGGGGCGAGGGTTGCCACTCACCGCGCACCGGTCACGGGTCTTCAGACTTCCGGCCTCAGCATGGGCGGGTTGAGCACGGTGGCGGAACCCGCGCGGAACAACTGGGCAGGACGTCCGCCCTGTCGGGTCGTCGTGCCTCCGGAGGGCACCAGGAACCCTGGCGTGCCGGTGACCTTGCGGTGGAAATTCCTGGGGTCCAGGACCACTCCCCACACGGCCTCGTAGACGCGGCGCAGTTCCCCGACCGTGAACTCCGGGGGACAGAAAGCCGTGGCGAGCGAGGAGTATTCGATCTTGGACCGGGCCCGCTCCACGCCGTCCGCGAGGATGCGGGCGTGGTCGAACGCCAGCGGAGCGGGCGACTCCTCCTCCCCCACCGTGTCACCGCCCACGGCGAGCAGGTCGTCCACCGGCGCCCAGCGCGCGCTGTTGGCGTCTCCCCCCGCGCGGGGGGAGGGCAGGTCGGGCGAGAGCGCGAGGTGGGCCACACTGACGACCCGCATGCGCGGGTCACGGGACGGGGCCCCGTACGTGGCGAGCTGCTCGAGGTGGGCGCCGTTGTCGGCCGCGGGAACGGCCGGATCGTGTGCGCAGAGCCCGGTCTCCTCCACCAGCTCGCGGGCTGCCGCGGCGCCGAGGTCCTCGTCCGCGCGGACGAACCCGCCGGGCAGCGCCCAGCACCCCTGGAAGGGCGATTCCCCCCGCCGTACGACCAGTGCGCAGAGGGCGTGGCGCCGCACTGTCAGCACGACCAGGTCGACCGTGACAGCGAAGGGCGGGAATGTCGACGGGTCGTAGGACGGCATGCGGCGATCATAGTCGTCTCCCTGACGATAAACACTCCATTCCGCCGTGCACGAAGGCGCGGGCCGCCGGACGAGGACGCGGGGCCCCTCCGGTGCCGGTGCCGGTGCCGGTGCCGACGGGATAGTCCGGTGCCGCAGGTGGCGCGGCGGTGCGGTCTCCCTCGCGGGACCACACCGCCGCACCGCACCCGCCGCGCGCGCCCCGAAGCCACACGGGGAGAGCCGAGGAACCGCCCGAGCCGAGGAGCCGGGCCTCCCGAGCCGCCCGGGCCGCGCCCGGCGGGCTCAGCCGCTGGTTCCGTCCCTGCCCTCCTGGCGCCCGCGCGGCAGCCTCTCCCGGCGCCGGGCGTGTGCCGTCCCCGGGTTGGCCGGGGTGACGGGGCGGGTGCGGACGGCGGCCTTCCTGCTCCGCGTGGTGGCGGACGACCCTGCGGACGCCCCGGACCTCACCCGGCCCGCCCTGCGCGGCACCGTCGCTTCCGGCCGGGGAGCGCCTTCTCCGGCGGCGGACTTCAGGGCTTCCTCTTCCTCTTCCCGCAGGCAGCGCCGCAGCTTCTCCGGGTCCACGCCTTCGTTGCACGCCTGGTGGAGAAGTTGGGCGAAGGTGTAGTCCGGGTCCGCCCTGAGCGCGAGCGAGAGAGCCACCCGAGCCCCGGGCTCGTCCCCGGTCGACCACGAGACCCAGGCGGCCAGCGCCAGCGGGGCGGCGGCATGCTCCATGTACGGCCCCACACAGCGCCGGGCGAGGGCACGCCAGAGGCGCAGTGCCGCATGGCCTTCCGAGCCCTCCATCCACCGGGCGGCACGGTCCCGGGTCTCTCGGTCCTGAAGCCCCAGGATCACGGCGGCGGCCTCGTCGTGGCCGATCAGGCCGTCGTCGCGGAAGTCGGCGGCACCCTCGGCAGGAAGCACGGGAGTTCTCCCGACACGTTCCAGCAGGCACCTCGCCAGGTTCAGGGTCTCGCCGGCCACCTGGCTGCGCCCGTGGGGGTCGAGGATGCGGGTCACCATCGCCGCACCCACCTCGTCCAGCGCACGGAGCTGCTCCGGCGCGTGCGCTCCGGACCAGGGCACGAGCCGTTGCTCAAGCTCCCGCAGCGAGCCCCTGACCTGGATCCCGGCATAGGTCGCGGCGGCGGCCATCACCGTGGTGCCCGGCAGGGCGAGTGGGTTGCCGTCCCTCGGGCAGCACCGCCCATCGGGGCAACAGTACGACCAGTACCTGCCGTTGGAGATGCAGAGTGCCTCCAGCACGGGAACGTCGAGCGAACCGCAGGCGGTGCGCAGGAGTTGGGCGAAGGGCCTCAGCCTCTCCATGACCTCGTGGGGGGCCTCACCCGTGTCCGGGTCCTGGCACAGGAAGAGGACGATCGCATCGGGCCGGTCACCTCGCCGCCCGCTGTCCGAGATCAGACAGTCCGCCAACTGGTCGGCGACCCGACCCCATTCCGTCTCCGACTGCGGGATCCCGTGGCGCAGTCGGCCTCCGAACCGGCCACGTCCGCCGTGCAGGGCCACGAGGACGACACTGTCGTCCGGATGGAATCCCAGCAGATAGGGGAGGGCGTCCGCGAGATCCGCGGGGCCACGCAGAGTGACTTGCTGGGTGTCGATGGGACCGGTGGATTCATGGTGCTTGTTCATGGGATGACCGTCCCGCACCCGGCAAATTTCCGCGACCCCTGTGGATAACCTTTATCCACAGGCACGTAGCGTCACTGGCGCATTGTCAGAGGGAGGGTTTCTCATGAGGACATGACCACGCGAAAGCACATCGAAGCGCTCGGCACTCGTCACCACGCCCCGCTGTCCGCGTCCGCCCACCACCGCGGGGACGGCCGTCGCTTCCGTCGGCCCACGTCACTGATTGCCTGTCACCCAAGCCATGGCATCGCGTCGTTGACGGCGGTCCTGGTGACGGCCCGGCGGGGAACAGGGGGAATCGGCCGTGGAGACACGGAGAAGGACTGGCTGCCGAAGGCGGTGGGCCCATGTGTCAGCGACGCTGAGGCGGAGGCCCTTGGCCCTCGTGAGCTTCGTCCTGTTGGCCCTGGCAGCGGTCGGCGTGCAGAAGGCCGTACCGCAGCCATGGTCCGCGGCAGCTCTCCCGGTCGGGATCGTTCTCGCCGCGGCCATCTTCAACCGGTCCGCTCCGCGCGGGAGATGAACCACCCCGGACGGGCGCCCGGAGGCCGGTTCCATGGAGAACTGCCCCATGGACACCGACTGTACGCAGACCTGTTACGCGGTGACGGGCTGCGCGGAGACTCAGCCCGAGGTGGCCAGCACCAGCGGAAGGACCTGCTCGGCACCGGCCTTTCGCAGCAGCCGTGCGGCGACCGCGAGGGTCCAGCCGGAATCGGTGGAGTCGTCCACGAGCAGCACGGGACCGGGCGACGCCGCCAGCGCGGCCGTCAGTTCGTCGGAGACGGCGAAGGCGCCGGACAGCGCCCTGACCCGCTGCGCGGAGTTGCTGCGCCGCGCGGTGTGCTCCCCCTCGGGCCCGGTGTACGTCAGGGTGCCCAGGAAGGGCAGCCGGCCGACGTTCGCGATTCCCTGGGCGAGGGAGCCGACGAGCTGCGGACGCGAGAGGGACGGCACCGCCACGACGCCGACCGGCCGCGCGGAGGCCTCCGGAGTGTTCGTCGCCCAGCCCCCCGAGGAGCGCGCCCAGTCGGCGAGGACGCCCACAGCCGCGCGCAGAACGTCGTCGGGGACGGGTGCGTCCGGTGCGTTCTCGGCCAGCAGCGGGCGCAGCCGGTTGCCCCATCCGATGTCCGAGAGCCGGCCCAGGGCCCGCCCGCCGGAGCAGAGTTCCTTGGCCGGGATGCGCCCCTTCAGGTCGATGCCCAGGGCGGCCAGACCGGTCGGCCACATCCGGCGCGGTTCGACCTCCACGCCCGGACGGTCCAGTTCCTTCGCCGCGCCCGTGAGGGTCTCCGCCGACACGGAGGAGTCGGCCCAGTTTCCCGCGCAGTTGTCGCAACGGCCGCACGGGGCCGCACCCTCGTCGTCCAGCTGTCGGCGCAGAAACTCCATCCGGCATCCGGACGTGCTCACGTAGTCGCGCATGGCCTGTTGCTCGGCCGCGCGCTGCCGTGCCACCCAGGCGTAACGCTCGGCGTCGTACACCCACGGGGCGCCGGTGGCCGTCCAGCCGCCCTTGACCCGCTTCACCGCGCCGTCGACGTCCAGTACCTTCAGCATCGTCTCCAGCCTGCTGCGCCGGAGCTCGACCGACGTCTCCAGGGCGGGAACCGACAGCGGCCGCCCCGCGCCCTCCAGCGCCGCGAGGGTCTGCCGCACCTGGGTCTCGGGCGGGAAGGCGGTGTCGGCGAAGTAGCGCCAGATCGCCTCGTCCTCCTTGCCCGGCAGGAGCAGCACGTCGGCGTGGGCCACGCCGCGGCCGGCTCGTCCCACCTGCTGGTAGTAGGCGATGGGAGAGGAGGGCGAGCCGAGGTGGACGACGAATCCCAGGTCCGGCTTGTCGAACCCCATGCCCAGGGCCGAGGTGGCGACCAACGCCTTGACCCGGTTGTCCTGGAGATCGGTCTCCGCCTGGAGGCGGTCGGCGTTCTCGGTGCGCCCGGTGTAGGAGGCGACCGCGAAGCCGCGCTGTCGCAGGAAGGCGGTGGCTTCCTCGGCGGCGGCGACGGTGAGGGCGTAGATGATGCCGGAACCGGGCAGCTCGTCCAGGTGCTCGGCGAGCCAGCCCAGTCGGTGCGCGGCGTCCGGCAGCCGTACGACTCCGAGGCGCAGGCTCTCCCGCTCCAGTTCCCCGCGCAGGACGAGCGCCTCACCCGCGCCCGTACCGAGCTGGTCGGCGACGTCCGCGGTGACGCGCGCGTTGGCGGTCGCGGTGGTGGCCAGGACCGGTACCCCGGGGGCGAGCTCGGCGAGCATCGCCCGCAGCCGGCGGTAGTCCGGGCGGAAATCGTGGCCCCAGTCGGAGATGCAGTGGGCCTCGTCGACCACCAGCAACCCGGTCGTGGCGGCGAGACGAGGCAGCACCTGGTCGCGGAAGTCCACGGAGTTGAGGCGTTCCGGGCTGACGAGGAGGACGTCCGTCTCGCCGCGCTCGACCTCGCCGTAGATGGTTTCCCACTCCTCCGGGTTGGCCGAGTTGATGGTGCGCGCCTGGATCCCGGCCCGCGCCGCGGAGTCGACCTGATTGCGCATCAGGGCCAGCAGCGGCGAAACGATCACCGTGGGGCCGGCGCCGCGTCGGCGGAGCAGGGCGGTGGCGACGAAGTACACCGCCGACTTCCCCCAGCCGGTGCGCTGCACCACCAGGGCCCGCCGGCGGTCCTCCACCAGGGCCGACACCGCCTGCCACTGGTCCTCCCGCAGCCGCGCCGAGCCGCCCGGGTCACCGACCAGCTCGGCGAGGATGGCGTCTGCTTCGTGGCGGAGTTCCAGGTTGTCCATGCCCCCCATGCAACCCGATGGCCGGGCAGCACGGCCACCTCACGCAGGGTGACGAACCACGGTGCGGGAGACTCACGTGCCCGACGGGGTTTCCGGGTGTTCTGTCTGTGCCGGAGTGTTCGGAGGGGGCGGGAGACGTCGCGGGGGTCCACCGCGGGCAGGGATATCCGGGTCTTTACGGTGGATATCCGTCAGGTGTTCCAATTGCTCGTTGCCGCCCGCCGGTACGCCAGGGAGAATTGGAGTTGCCTCCCGTACGGTCGCCTCACGGCTCGTACGGGCGTGCCCTCTGTCATCCTGCCCGCATCGTGGGCGCGTAACGAAGGGAGAACCGTGACCTTCGGATTCGCACCGTCCGCAGACACCTCGCCGTGGGCGGCGTCCTCGATGCCGGCCGACTCCACCAGTCGGCTCGCCCGGATGCTGGAGCCCACCGAGTGGGCATCGGCCGGAATACCCCTGCTGCGCAACCCGCGCGAAGTGGTCAGCGGCCTGCACGCCCGGCACCGTCCCACTCCTGCCACCGCCGTCGTGGCCGTTCTCGACCATGAGGAACGCCTGAACGCCAGCGCCTCGTTCGTCCGGCGCGGCTCCGCCGTCGCGGACGGCTGGGAGTTCCGAAACGCACTCCTGTCCCACCTGCGCCGGGTCATCCCGCACGACCTGCGCCGCCGTACCCCGGCCCGTACCGCTGTGCTGCTCTACTGCCGCGAGGGGGACGAGCGCTGGACGGAGGAGGACGGCGCCTGGATGTGGGGCCTGCGGGACGCCTGCACCCTGCACGGGCTGCGCTGCGGCGCGTACATCACGCTGACCCGCGGCGGGTGGCAGGTGCTGGGCGAGGGCAGGGGAGGCAGGCAGCCGAGTTCGCTGTCCGCGCCCGCGTCGCTCGCGGAGACCTTCGCCGTCGCCCCGGCCCCGCTCCGCACGGGTGGCGGGGCGGCCGAGGCGATGCTGCGCGCCGCTGCCCGTTGACCGGACCCGCCCGAACCCGTCGGAACGGGTCCGGCCGCCCTGCGCGGGACGGCCGGACCGGGGTTCCGGGACAGCGGGCTGCCGGTCGGATCAGACGCTCGCGCCGAGAGCGGCGTTGATCGCTTGCGGGTCGCCGCACACGATCAACAGGGCACCGGCCCGCTCGCGGGCGAGGGACAGCTGCTGGGCCGCTTCTGCGGTCGGCTCTCCGTTGACGGCGACGACCACGACCGGACGACCGGACGCACGGCCGACCGCCGACAGGTCGGCGAAGAACACGTCGTCGCCCGCTTCGTGCTGCGCCCAGTAGGAGGCTTCACCGAAGGAGAGTTCGTGCGTGGCCCAGGGGTGCTGCTCGCCCGTGGTGAGCACCAGGACGTCGCCCGGGGCACGGCCGTTGTCGAGCAGCAGGTCGACGGCCTCCTCGGCGGCGTCGAGAGCCCCGGCGGAGGGAGCCGGGATCACCTGGAGCTGCGGCACGGAACGATTCTCCGTGCGTGCCGACGGCCCGGGGACCGGGCGGGGGCGCTGCGCCGGCGGCGCAGGCCGTGCGGGTCCCGGGTGTCCGGGACGCGGTGTGGCCGCGGAACGCGGCCCAGGAACGGGACGGGGGGTCGAGGCGGTGCGGCCGGAGGCCGGAACCGCGCCGGGACCCTGAGCGCTCTCGTGAATCTGAGGCTCCTCGGGGGTGAGAGGCATGGATGGTTGTCTATCAAATGCCGATACGCCTGGTGTCGGCGGGTGGGTGCGCAAGCGCGATCAGAAGTCGAAGCCGAGCTGGCCCCCGCTTTCGAGTGCTGCCGCCTCGGCGGAGAAGCGGACCTTCTTCAGGTGCTGCCACCGCGGCAGCGCGTCGAGGTACGACCAGGAAAGGCGGTGGTGAGGGGTGGGCCCCAGCTCCTCCAGCGCCGCCCGGTGCGTCGGTGACGGGTAGCCCGCGTTGGCGCCGAAGGCGAAGTCTTCGAACTCTCCCGTGTCCGCCCCGAGTTCCGCCATCATCGTGTCGCGGTGCACCTTGGCGATGACCGAGGCGGCGGCGACCGCGATGCAGGACTGGTCACCCTTGATGACGGTACGTACCCGCCAGGGACTTCCGAGGTAGTCGTGTTTGCCGTCGAGGATCACCGCGTCGGGGCGGACCGGCAGTTCGTCCAGGGCGCGCACGGCGGCGAGGCGCAGCGCGGCGGTCATGCCGAGCTCGTCGATCTCCTCGGGGGAGGAGTGGCCGAGGCCGTAGGCGGTGACCCAGTCCCGCAGAACGGGTGCCAGTTCGGCCCGGCGCCGGGGTGTGATCAGCTTGGAGTCGGTGAGTCCCTCGGGGGGTCTGCGCAGACCGGTGACCGCCGCGCAGACGGTGACGGGACCTGCCCACGCTCCGCGTCCGACTTCGTCGACACCCGCGACGGTCCGGGCACCGGTGGTGGCACGGAGCGAGCGCTCGACAGTGTGCGTGGGTGGTTCGTACGGCATGGCGCCAGACAGCGTACGCCGATGGAAGCGGTGGCGACACCCCGGGGGACCGTGCGTTTCCGTGAACTGCCCGGCCGACAGGGTGCGGCGGCCGGGCGCCCACGGGTTCGGGACCGGTCCAAAACCCGTGGGCGCCGCCCCCGTACGGGTCAGTACGGGTCGTACTCCGAATCGGTCGGGCCGGCCGGGCCGGGCGCGGAGGGGGCGCGGTCGCCGTAGTCACCCCCGACTCCGCCCGGCCCGACGCACTGGGCCTCGGCCGGGTCGGCCGGCCGTTCGGCGAGGATGTCCCGCGCCCTCGCCTCGCTCCAGCTCGTGGCGTACCAGGGCGCGTCCGAATCCTGGAGCGTGCGCTGGATCTCCTCGAGCGCGCAGGCCCGCAGCCTCGCGTCGGGGATGCGGTCCAGGGCCGGCACCGCGTCGGCCGACAGTTGCTGGAGATAGTCGAGGTCGATCGCCTTGCCCTCCCGGAACCGCTGGACGTTCTGCTCGGCGATCAACCGGTCGGGGGAGATCAGCCCGAAGGCCAGGACCCCTACGGCGGCGCTGACTGCGACCGCCCGGGGCAGGTGCCTGGCACCGAAGACTCCGGCGACGATGATCAGCAGCAGGACGACGCCGAGCCAGAGTTCGACCGCCGCCACCGAGATGCGCAGCCGGGTGAGACCGAACGCGTCGACGTACAGGTCCATGCGCCGCAGCGCGGAAACCACCACGACGAGGGTGAGAACGCACAGGGTGCCGAGTACGCCCTTGACCAGCAGGCGGTCGTTGGCGCCCCCGCGCGGGGCGTACCTGAGGGCCAGAGCGATGACCACCAGGGTCAGCAGGGTGGCCCAGAGCAGCTGCCAGAAGCCCTCGCGGGCGTACTCCGCGGGCTTGAGCCCCGTCTTCTTCTGGATCTCGTCGTAGCCGCCGAGCAGCACGACGAGCTGGAGCGCGATGAACGCGGCGAACAGCACGTCGAGCACGACGAGCGGAAGCGCCCACTCCACTCTCCCCCGCGCCCGCCCGGGCCGGACGGTGATGCCGTCCCAGCGCGTGGGGGCGGCGGCCGTGTGCGCGGCGGCGAGGGCACCGGCCAGGCCGAGCGCGAGGAGGAAGAACCGCCAGGGCCCCTCGCCCAGCGAGACGTCCGGCAGCACGTCGCCGAGGAGGTCCGCGAAGGCAGCGTCGGCGCTCGCGAAGAGCGTCCCGAACACCAGCAGCAGGACCACGGCGACGGCGGTCGTCCGCAGTACGGTGCCCCAGCGCGCACGTGAGCCGGTGGCCCTCGCCCTGATCCCGCGCCATCCCCACCCGATGCCCGGAACCACCGCGTCCAGCACTCCCAGCGAGCCGGCGAGCACACCGAACCAGCTCCGGCTGCCGTGCAGGGCGAGCGAACCCAGAGCGACGGCGGACACCACGGCGAGGAAGGTCGGCCAGCCCGCGTCCAGCAGTGCTGGGATCACCAGCAGAGCCAGCCCGCCGACCGCCCAGGTCAGCGTCCACGCCCGCGCTCCGCGCCCGGCCCTGCGCGCCTCCAGCCAGGCCCCCGCCGCGGCGGGCAGCGCCACCAGGAGAAGGTTGATACCGAGGCCGTCGCCGAGAAGCAGCGCGCTGAGGACGCCGGTGGCGAGCACCGCCAGCAGCGTCGTGCCGCCGATGGGCGGCGGAGCGGCCGGCCGGACGCGTGCGAACGCCCCCGGCGGTGCGGGCCGGGACTGCCACGGGTTGGCGGGCGGGACCGGCTGGGCCTGTCCCGGGACGGACCACGCCGCGCGGGGATGCGCGCCCTCGCCGGACGGCTTCCCGGACGACGCGGACGGCGCGGACGGCGCGGACGGCGCGGACGGCGCGGACGGCGACGGCACGCTGCCAGACCCCCCGGGCCCGTCGGACGCCCCGGCTCCCCCGGACACGACGGGGGAGCCGGCTCCCCCGGACGGCCTCGGCGTGTCCGGCGTGTCCGGAGGCGTCCCCGGCGGCTGGTCGGACGTGGTCATGGGACCCCTCCCCCACGCGGGCCCGCCGCACGGCCGAGCGTCGGCGCGTCACCCGCTGTCTCGTTCTCCGCGCGCCGGTCCGGTTCACCGGGCGACGCGTGGCCGAAACAGTAGCGGCGCATCACCCGGGCGCACCGGCCCGGGCGGCCCTGTGGCAGGACCGTGACACGGCGGACGGCACGGCCACCCTCCGTACCCAGGAGCACGCGATCCGTACGTGACGAGCGCGCCCGCGGGGCCGCGTGACGCGCCGGTCAGCGGCCGGGTGTGGCGGGCACTCCGGTCAGAGGCGGGGTGCGGCGGGGACCCAGGAGGGCGGCTCCTCGGTCCGTTCCAGCCACTGGGCGGGCGGGGCGCCGGCCGGGGCCGCCGCGACGATCCCGCCGACGATGGCGCAGGTGGTGTCGACGTCACCGCCCGCCTGCGCGGTCACCCAGAACGCGTCCTCGTACGAGCCGAGGGCGCGGGCCGCCGACCAGAGGGCGAAGGGGACGGTGTCATGGGCGCTGGTGCGGCGGCCGTTGCCGAGGACCGCGGCGACCGTCGTGGGGTCCTCGTAGTCGAGCATGTCCTTGGCCCGCCGCAGCCCGGCCACCACCGCGCTGCGGGGCAGCAGGGCGATCACCGCGTCGAGCAGCGCTTCCGGCGCAGGGGGTCCCCCCGGGGAGGCGGCGATCGCGGCGGCGGCGGCCACGGCCATCGCTCCGGTCACGGCCTCGTGGTGCTGGTGCGTGGTGTAGGACGAGATCTCGGCCTGGTGCGTGGCCTGTTCCGGGTCGTCGGCGTACCAGGCTCCGAGCGGAGCGATGCGCATGGCGGAACCGTTGCCCCAGGACCCCTGCCCCTGGAAGAGGCCGGCGGCGAGCTGCTGCCAGTCGCCGCCCTCACGGACCAGCCGGAGCATCCTGTTCACCGCGGGGCCGTAGCCCCGGTCGAAGTCGTGGTGGTCGGCGAAGGAGTGGGCCAGCGCGTCCTGGTCGATGCGGCCGTGCTCCGCGAGCACCGCCACCACCGAGCAGGCCATCTCGGTGTCGTCCGTCCACTGCCAGGGCCCCGGCGGCAGCGCGCGGTTGCGCAGTAGCGGGTAGTTCACGGGGACGAAGAACTGGGAGCCCAGGGCGTCTCCGACGGAGAGGCCGCGCAGGCTGGCGAGGGTGCGTTCGTAACGGCGTTCGAAGGTATCGGAGGAGTAAGAGGTCATCTTCCTACCACTCTATCCATGAGTGCCACGACGGCTCGGGAACCGCTCCGCGGGGTCTCGGCGACCGCACCGTCCAGTCTCGGCGACCGCACGACCGGCCGTCCTATCCGGTGATGCCGTACGGTTCGGGCGTCCGCCAGCGTGCGAACGGGCGGTCGAGCGTGTAGCGGCCATCGGGGCCGAGCAACAGCATCCGGGTCTCACCGTTGCCCGGATTGGACAGCGACTCGAACTCGGCTACCGACCAGTGCAGCCAGCGCATGCAGAACAGTCTCATCGTGAGCCCGTGCGTCACGAGCAGCACGTTCGGCGGGTGGTCGGGAGCCTGGAAACTGCGGTGGAGGCTCTCCAGGAAGGCCCCGACGCGGTCGTAGACGTCGGCGCCGGACTCGCCCTGGGCGAAGCGGTAGAAGAAGTGGCCGTAGGCGTCCCGGTACGCCTTCTGGAGCCGCACGTCGTCCGGGTCCTGCCAGTTTCCCCAGTCCTGCTCGCGCAGCCGGGGCTCCTCGCGCACCCTTACCCGGGTGAGGTCGAGGTCGAGCGCGCGGAAGGTCTCGTGGGTGCGGCGGTAGGGGGAGACGTACACGCTCACCCGTTCCTCGCCGAACAGCTCGCGCAACCGGAATCCGGCCGCCGCCGCCTGCTGGAACCCGGTGTGCGTCAGCCGCAGGGCATGATCGGGCTCACGTTCGTACACCGTGTCGTCCACATTGCCCTCGGACTCTCCGTGCCGTACGAGGACGATGCGCTGGGGTCGTGCCATGGGACGACCCTAAATGCTGCGCACGCATACGCCTCGTTCGAACGACAGCACGGACACCGGGCGGCGCAGACACCGGGCAGCGCAGACACCGGGCAGCGCGCGGAAACCGGGCGGCACGTCACCGACCCGCATGGCACCAAGCCGCCTGGACCGGGTCCACGCACCGCGAAGACCCCAGCCCGTGCGCCCCGGGCGGCGCGACCGGTCAGGCGACCGTCCAGGACGGTTCCAGCTGGACCACGTCCCCGGTCAGGGCCAGTACGTCCGTCTCGGTCTCGGCCCGTTCCGACAGCCGCTCCGCGCTCTGGACGCGGTATTTTCCGCGCTCCGCGCTCGACTGCCACATCGAGAGCACCAGGAACTCGTTGCCCGGCGCTTCGCCGAAGACTCCCCGCAGCATGCCCGGGGACCCCGCCATGGCCGGGTTCCAGACCCGGTACTGCATGAGCGCGAAGTGTTCCACCCGGTCCTCGCGAACCTTGCTGTGGGCCACCCGGACGACATCGACGTCGGTGAAGTCCGGTTCGAAGCCCGTCTTCACGTCGAAGCGGTGCTCGAACAGCTTGACCTGCACGTCCCGGTAGGCGCCCGGCCGCCCCGCGTCCGCGCCGTCCCCGGCCCGCGCCATGTAGGAGTCGTAGAAGACCCGGTTCTCCCAGAACGCGAAGACGTGGGCGACGTCCGGCCGTCCCCGGCTCCACCCGCCGCCCTGCCCTCGGAACCCCGGCTCATCGAGCAGCCCCGCCCCCTGTCGCCGGCCCTGTTCGAACCCATGACGGTCCACCACGGCGCAACGCATCCACTTGACCAGCACCGCGCCATCGTACGGCTCCGGGCGTGTCGCGCGTCACTCTCCTCGGGAGAACGTCCGAACTCCTTCCGTAGCCGGTTACGGAGTACCCAGAATGATCTCCATGACCGCTCTGCACGCCCATCCCCTGTTCTCCCGGCTGGAATCCGCCCGGCGCATACTCGTCGCCGGGGCAGGCGGCGGCTTCGACATCTACGCCGGCCTGCCGATCGCGCTCTCCCTCCTGCACGGGGGGAAGGACGTCACGCTGGCCAACCTCACCTTCAGCTCGGTCGAGGGCCTCCCCCTCGACGACTGGGTCGCGCCGGACGTCGCGGCCGTCACCCCCGAGAGCTCCCTGCACCAGACGTACTTCCCGGAGCGCACTCTCGCCCAGTGGCTCGCGCTGCACGGGTATCCGAGCACCGTCCACGCCCTCGCGCGGGTGGGGGTCCAGCCCCTGCGTGAGGCGTACCGGGCACTGATCGAGCGGTACGACATAGACGCGGTCGTCCTCGTCGACGGCGGTACGGACATCCTCATGCGGGGCGACGAGTCCGGTCTCGGCACTCCGGAGGAGGACCTCGCCTCCGTCGCCGCGCTCGCCGGAATCGACGTGCCGGAGCGGCTGATCGTCTCCGTCGGCTTCGGGGTCGACGCGTATCACGGAGTCAGCCACGGGCTCGTACTGGAGAACATCGCCGCCCTGGAGCGGGACGGGGCTTACCTGGGCGCGTTCTCCCTCTCCCGTTCGACGCGGGAGGGCGCCCTCTATCTCGACGCCGTGGCGCATGCGCAGGAGAGCACCCCGGACCATCCCAGCATCGTCAACGGGTCAATCGCCGCAGCGGTCCGTGGCTCGTTCGGGGACGTACGGTTCACCTCGCGCACCAAGGGCAGTGAACTCTTCATCAACCCCCTGATGTCGCTCTGCTTCGCCTTCGAACTGGAAGGCGTGGCCCGTAACTGCCTTTACCTCGACCGCATCGAGGAGACCCATCTCCTGCGCCAGGTCAGCAGCCGGATCGAGCAGTTCCGCGAGGAGATAGTCCAGCGCCCGCCTCTCCGCATCCCGCACTGAAGCCACATCCCGCACTGAAGCCGTATCCCGCACTGAGGCCGCATCCCGCACTGAGGCCACGTCCCGAACTGAGGCCGCGTCCCGCACCGAAGCCGCCCGGGACGAGGCGGGTACGCACGAAGGGGCCGGGTGACGCCCAACGCCCGGCTCACGGACCGCTTCGCGCCACTTCGGGCCGGGCGTGGCCCGATCCGGCCGCCCGGAGCCAACGCGGTTGGATCCGACGAGAGTTATAGCCATCATCAGGTTGTAGGACCGGACCGGTGGCGCAGCGGTAGGAAGGGAAGTCCGATGAGCACCCCCAGCAGCAACCCCAACAAGGACATCGAGAAGGTCGAAGTACGGCTCAAGTGGGACCCCAGCGAACTCGGTGAACCTCCCAACGACCTGGACCTCATCGCGGGCACCTACCTCGCCGACGCACCGTTCGGCGGCCCCGACTATCTCGTGCACCACGACAGCCGCTCCCCCGACGGCACGATCACCCTCAACCGGGACAGCCGGACCGGTCAGGGACTCGGGTTCGACGAGGTGATGACCCTGGAGCTCGACCGGCTCGCGGAGCGGTACGTACGGGTCGTCGTGGGCGTGGCGATCCAGCAGCGCGACGGCCGCAAGACGTTCGGCGCGATCGCCCGCACCGGCGTGCAGATCCGCGAGGGCTACACCGAACTCGGCGAGGACGACTTCTCGCGCGTCGCCTCGGCGACGGCGGCGGTCGTGGCCGAGTTCACCCGGGACGGCTCGGGTGTCTGGACCTTCCACTCCACCCTGCGGGGCTTCGACGGCGACCCGAGCACCTTCGCCGCCGAGATGGGAGCGGACGGGCCGTCCGCCTGAAGGGGCCTCGTGCCACGGAGAGGCCGAGAACCCCGGAAACGGAAGAACGCGAGAAGGGGACCGGCCGTCCGCCGGTCCCCTTCTCGGGCTGTTGATCAGCTACGCGCTCCGGTCACCGCAGACGTGACGTCCGCGGTGACCCCGCCCGGTCTCAGCTGCAGCCGCTGGTCGAGCCGCAGCCCTCGCAGATGTAGCAGGAACCGGCGCGCTGCATCTTCGTCCCGCAGGAGAAGCAGAGCGGGGCGTCGGCGCTGATGCCGAGCTGCATCTCGACCAGTTCGGCCGAGGTGTGCGCCGTCCGCGGCGCCGGCTTCTCGGCGGCCTCCACCGGGGCGGCGACGGCCTTCAGCGGCTCCACGTGCAGCGGGGCCGACTGGGCCAGCGACTCGGTGTGCAGGTCCTCGTCCTCCTCGGCCGGCTCGTAGGAGCCGGTGTCGAGGTGACGCTGACGCTCCTCGGCGGAGTGGATGCCGAGGGCGGAACGGGTCTCGAACGGCAGGAAGTCGAGCGCCAGGCGACGGAAGATGTAGTCGACGATCGACTGCGCCATCCGCACGTCCGGGTCGTCCGTCATGCCGGCCGGCTCGAAGCGCATGTTGGTGAACTTCGAGACGTACGTCTCCAGCGGGACGCCGTACTGCAGACCGACCGAGACGGCGATGGAGAAGGCGTCCATCATGCCCGCGAGGGTGGAGCCCTGCTTCGACATCTTCAGGAAGACCTCGCCGAGACCGTCGTCCGGGTAGGAGTTGGCGGTCATGTAACCCTCGGCGCCACCGACCGTGAAGGAGGTGGTGATCCCCGGGCGGCCCTTGGGCAGACGCTTGCGGACCGGGCGGTACTCGACGACCTTCTCGACCGCGGTGCGGATGGTCTCCTCGGCCTTGGCGGTGACCGCCTCCTTCTCCTTCTCCTTGGTCTTGGCGGAGAGGGGCTGACCGACCTTGCAGTTGTCGCGGTAGATGGCGAGCGCCTTGACGCCCATCTTCCACGCCTCGAAGTAGACCTCTTCGACGTCCTCGACCGTGGCCGTCTCCGGCAGGTTCACGGTCTTGGAGAGCGCGCCGGAGATCCACGGCTGGATGGCCGCCATCATCCGGACGTGGCCCATGGCCGAGATGGAACGCTCACCCATGGCGCAGTCGAAGACCTCGTAGTGCTCGGTCTTCAGAGCCGGGGCGTCGATGACGTTCCCGTTCTCCGCGATGTGGGCGACGATCGCCTCGATCTGCTCCGGCTGGTAGCCGAGGCGGCGCAGCGCCTGCGGCACGGTGCCGTTGACGATCTGCATCGAGCCGCCGCCGACCAGCTTCTTGAACTTGACCAGGGCGAGGTCGGGCTCCAGGCCGGTGGTGTCGCAGGACATCGCCAGGCCGATGGTGCCGGTCGGGGCGATGACGGACGCCTGGGCGTTGCGGAATCCGTTCTTCGCGCCGAGACGGATCACGTCCTGCCAGGCCTCCGTGGCGGCGGCCCAGATCGGCGAGTCCAGGTCGTCCACGTGGACGGCCTTGGTGTTGGCGTCGGCGTGCTGCTGCATGACGCGCTGGTGGGGCTCCGCGTTGCGGGCGTAGCCGTCGTACGGGCCGACGACCGCGGCGAGCTCGGCGGAGCGGCGGTAGGAGGTACCGGTCATCAGCGAGGTGATGGCGCCGGCGAGCGCGCGGCCGCCGTCGCTGTCGTACGCGTGGCCGGTCGCCATCAGCAGGGCGCCGAGGTTGGCGTAGCCGATGCCGAGCTGGCGGAAGGCGCGGGTGTTCTCGCCGATCTTCTCCGTCGGGAAGTCCGCGAAGCAGATCGAGATGTCCATCGCGGTGATGACCAGCTCGACGACCTTGGCGAAGCGCTCGGACTCGAAGGACTGGTGGCCCTCGCCGTCGTCCTTGAGGAACTTCATGAGGTTCAGCGAGGCGAGGTTGCACGAGGTGTTGTCCAGGTGCATGTACTCGCTGCACGGGTTCGAGCCGTTGATGCGGCCGGACTCCGGGCAGGTGTGCCAGGCGTTGATGGTGTCGTCGTACTGGATGCCCGGGTCGGCGCAGGCCCAGGCAGCCTCGGCCATCTTGCGGAAGAGGGACTTCGCCTCGACCTCTTCGATGACCTCGCCGGTCATGCGGGCGCGCAGACCGAACGTGCCGCCGGACTCCACGGCCTTCATGAACTCGTCGTTCACGCGGACGGAGTTGTTGGCGTTCTGGTACTGGACGGACGTGATGTCGTCGCCGCCCAGGTCCATGTCGAAGCCCGCGTCGCGCAGGGCGCGGATCTTCTCCTCCTCCTTCACCTTGGTCTCGATGAAGTTCTCGATGTCGGGGTGGTCGACGTCGAGGATGACCATCTTGGCCGCGCGGCGGGTGGCGCCACCGGACTTGATGGTTCCGGCGGAGGCGTCGGCACCGCGCATGAAGGAGACCGGGCCGGAGGCGTTGCCGCCGGAGGAGAGGAGTTCCTTGGAGGAACGGATGCGGGACAGGTTCAGGCCTGCTCCGGAACCGCCCTTGAAGATCATTCCCTCTTCCTTGTACCAGTCGAGGATCGACTCCATGGAGTCGTCGACGGCCAGGATGAAGCAGGCGGAGACCTGCTGCGGCTGGGGGGTGCCGACGTTGAACCAGACCGGCGAGTTGAAGCTGAAGATCTGGTGCAGGAGGGCGTACGCCAGCTCGTGCTCGAAGATCTCGGCGTCCGCGGGGGAGGCGAAGTACTGGTGCTCCTCGCCGGCCTTGCGGTAGGTCGTCACGATCCGGTCGATCAGCTGACGCAGACCGGTCTCGCGCTGCGGCGTGCCGACAGCTCCGCGGAAGTACTTGCTGGTGACGATGTTGACCGCGTTCACCGACCAGAAGTCGGGGAACTCGACGCCACGCTGCTCGAAGTTGATCGAGCCGTCGCGCCAGTTGGTCATGACGACGTCACGGGACTCCCACGCCACCTCGTCGTACGGATGCA
This sequence comes from Streptomyces sp. NBC_00102, assembly GCF_026343115.1. Lineage (GTDB taxonomy): Bacteria > Actinomycetota > Actinomycetes > Streptomycetales > Streptomycetaceae > Streptomyces. The sequence continues at coordinate 5,616,898 of NZ_JAPEMC010000001.1, read as the reverse complement.
CGCCGGGGGTGGTGTGGATGCGCTCGATACGCAGACCCTTGCTCGGCTTGGCTCCCTTGGTGCGGGAACTCCGTGCCGGGCCGCTCGCCGTCTCTGTCATGCCGCCTCCCATATGTGGGCAAAAACGCCCTGAAGTGCCCAGTTCTTCCCGGGGCACGGTGCTGTGTCTGGTGCTCCGGACGCCGCCCTCGGCGCCGGAAGCAGGTCTGTGGACCACCCTGTCGCCGTCCGGCAGACCTCAGCCGGACGGCGTGTACCACTCAGTGGGCGGGAACGGAGGGAGCGGGGACCTCTACGGTCTCCCCGACCTCTCCGGCGGGAAGCCGCCGTTCGCGCAGTTCCGCGATGGCGGCTTCGAAGTCTTCGAGCGAATCGAACGCCCGGTACACGGACGCGAAACGCAGGTACGCGACGAGGTCGAGTTCCCGCAGGGGGCCGAGTATGGCGAGCCCCACGTCGTGGGTCGTCAGTTCGGCGCTTCCGGTGGCGCGCACCGCCTCCTCGACCCGCTGGCCGAGCTTGGCGAGGGCGTCCTCGGTGACCGGCCGCCCCTGACACGCCTTGCGGACGCCCGAGATGACCTTGGTGCGGCTGAAAGGCTCGGTCACACCGCTGCGCTTGACGACCATGAGCGAGCAGGTCTCCACCGTGGTGAACCGGCGGGAGCAGTCGGGGCACTGCCGGCGGCGCCGGATCGACGTGCCGTCGTCCGTCGTGCGACTGTCGACGACCCTGCTGTCGGGGTGCCTGCAGAAGGGGCAGTGCATGGTTCCCAAGCCTCCTTCACGGCACGAGTAATAAGCCTCACAGCGCCCCGCCGGGGCCCTTCGAAGCAGTCACCAGCATAGGGGATTCCCGGCGCTTGTTCGGACCGGGGACCACAACTTCTGGGCGACCCGGGCCATCCAACCACTAGATCTAGGGTTTCACTCGGTTTCGGCCCCAGGCGTGTCGGACCGGCCCGGGACGCCCGGGCCGCGCACGGCCAAGGCACGAGGGTACGGGAAACGCCCGCGCTCCGGGACGCCGGGGGACGCTCCCGCGACCCCCTCCCCGAGGGCGGCGCGGGCTCCGCGGACGACTCCCGCGCGCCCGTCCCGGGCGCGCCAAGGGAGCGGGGGGGGACGGCGGGCGCGAGGAGGGCCGGTGCCGTCACGAGAAAAGAGCGACGGTACCGTTATGAACCGAATTCGCGAGCCGCCCGCACTCGGGCGCATACACCCGGTCACAAAGGCCGTGCAGGCCTTTATTCGTTTTTCACTCGAACGTGTGTTTGGCGCAACCTTTCGAAAGCTACTACCGTTGTCCAGCCAGGGAGAACATTTCGAGAGGGGCCGATGTGACCACCAGCGCCGACAGTGCCACGATCACTGCCCGGGACCACCGCTCTCCGAGCCGACCTGAGCCGGTGCATGCAATGAATGACTCTGTCACGAACCCGGACGGGCCGGAGCCCCCCAGGGCCACGCGCTCCATGCCCGGGCGCCCCCCTGGCATCCGGGCCGACAGCTCGGGCCTCACCGACCGGCAGCGGCGGGTCATCGAGGTCATCCGCGACTCGGTGCAGCGCCGGGGGTACCCACCGTCGATGCGGGAGATCGGGCAGGCCGTGGGCCTGTCCAGCACCTCGTCGGTGGCCCACCAGCTGATGGCCCTGGAGCGCAAGGGTTTCCTGCGCAGGGACCCGCACCGTCCCCGGGCCTACGAGGTCCGGGGCTCGGACCAGCCCATTTCGCAGCAGACGGACACGACGGGCAAGCCCGCCGCCTCGTACGTCCCGCTGGTCGGCCGGATCGCGGCCGGTGGTCCGATCCTCGCCGAGGAATCGGTGGAGGACGTCTTCCCGCTCCCGCGCCAACTGGTGGGTGACGGAGAGCTGTTCGTACTCAAGGTGGTCGGCGATTCCATGATCGAGGCCGCCATCTGTGACGGCGACTGGGTCACTGTACGCCGCCAGCCGGTCGCCGAGAACGGCGACATCGTCGCGGCCATGCTGGAGGGCGAGGCCACGGTGAAGCGGTTCCGCCGCGAGGACGGCCACGTATGGCTGCTCCCGCACAACTCCGCGTACCAGCCGATCCCCGGTGACGAGGCGACCATCCTCGGCAAGGTCGTGGCCGTACTGCGCCGCGTCTGACCCCCGGAAGCGGCGGACGCGACCGCGGCTCCGCCCCGGGACCCCCGGGACCCCCGGGACCCCCGGACAGCCCCACCCCGGAAGACCAGCCCTGGCGCTCAGAGCCCCGGCGACCGCCCCGACGACGTACGGGTGGACCCGCCGGGGCTCCGTGCTGCGTGCGGGCTCTCACGGGCCGTACGGGACGTGCCACGCCGGACTCGGCCCGACCCGGCCCGACGTGGCGGACCCGGCCGACCGGACCGGCCGTACGGGACCTGCCGCGTGGGGCCCCTGCGTGGGTCGGGCCCCCGCGCGGCTCAGGGGCTCAGCGGCCCTCGGCCTTCGCCGCGGCGTCGATCGCCGCCAGGGAGCGCCGGACCTGGTTGGGGTCCGTGGTGTACCAGAAGTCGGGCAGCGAGGCCCGCAGGTAGCTGCCGTACCGGGCGGTTGCGAGGCGGGGGTCCAGGACCGCCACCACGCCCTTGTCCCCGGTGGCCCGGACGAGCCGGCCCGCGCCCTGCGCCATCAGCAGTGCGGCGTGGGTGGCGGCGACCGCCATGAAGCCGTTCCCGCCCGCCTGCTCGACCGCCTTCGAGCGGGCGCTCATCAGCGGGTCGTCGGGCCGGGGGAAGGGGATGCGGTCCATGACCACGAGCTGGCAGCTCGCGCCCGGCACGTCGACGCCCTGCCAGAGCGACAGGGTGCCGAAGAGACAGGTCTCCGGGTCGGCCGCGAAGTTCTTGATCAGCTCGCCGAGGGTCTCCTCCCCCTGGAGCAGGATCGGCTTGTCCAGCCGCTCGCGCAGCACCTCCGCCGCCGCCTGCGCCGCGCGCATCGAGGAGAACAGCCCGAGCGTGCGCCCGCCCGCGGCCTCCATCAGCTCGGCCAGCTCGTCCAGCATGTCGGTGCGCGATCCCTCCCGGCCGGGGGTGGCCAGGTGGCGGGCGACGTAGAGGATGCCCTGCTTCGGGTAGTCGAAGGGCGAGCCGACGTCGAGCCCCTTCCACTGCGGGACGTCCTCCCCCGCGGTGCCCTCCGGGGCGAGCCCCAGGGAGGCGCCTACGCCGTTGAAGTCCCCGCCGAGCTTCAGGGTGGCCGAGGTGAGCACCACCGAGCGCTCCGTGAAGAGCTTCTCGCGCAGCAGCCCGGAGACGGAGAGCGGGGCCACCCGCACGGACGCGCCGAACCGGTCGTGGCGTTCGTACCAGACGACGTCCCATTCGGAGCCCTGGGTGATCCGCTCGGCCACCGCGTGGACCGACTCCACGGAGGCCATCGCCTGCTTGCGCACCGCGTCCTCGTCCGTGACGGGCTTGTCCCGGGTGGAGCCGAGCGCGGAGATCACCGTGCGGGCGGCGTCGCGCAGCGCCATCAGGGCGTAGCCGAGGTCCTCGGGGACCTCTTCGAGCCGGCCGGGCAGGGCCAGTTCCATGACCCGCTCGAAGCCCTCCGAAGCGGTCTGCAGCGCGTCGGCCGCCTTCTCGTTGACCAGCTTGGCGGCGCGGCGCACCGCGCGGCCGACCTGGCCGGGGGTGAGCTCGCCGGTCGCCACGCCCGTGACTCGGGAGACCAGCTCGTGCGCCTCGTCGACGATCAGCACCTCGTGCGGCGGGAGCACGGGTGCGCCCTCGATGGCGTCGATGGCGAGCAGGGCGTGGTTGGTGACCACGACGTCGGCCAGCTTGGCCCGCTCGCGGGCGGCCTCCGCGAAGCACTCGGCGCCGTACGCGCACTTCGAGGCGCCGAGGCACTCCCGGGAGGAGACGGAGACCTGGCCCCAGGCGCGGTCCGAGACGCCGGGGGTCAGGTCGTCGCGGTCACCGGACTCGGTCTCGTCCGACCAGTCCCGCAGCCGCAGCAGGTCCTGGCCCAGCTTGCTGGAGGGCGCCGCCGCCTCGAACTGGTCGAAGAGCCCCTCCTCCTCGTCCTGCGGGACTCCCTCGTGGAGGCGGTGCAGGCAGAGGTAGTTCGAGCGGCCCTTGAGCATCGCGAACTGGGGGCGGCGGCGCAGCAGCGGGTGCAGCGCCTCCACGGTGCGCGGCAGGTCCCGCTCCACGAGCTGGCGCTGGAGGGCGAGGGTGGCCGTGGCGACCACGACGCGCTCCCCGTGCGCCAGCGCGGGGACGAGATAGCCGAGGGACTTGCCCGTGCCGGTGCCGGCCTGGACGAGAAGGTGGGCGTTGTCGTCCACGGCCCCGGCGACGGCCTCGGCCATCGCGGCCTGGCCGGGCCGTTCCGTGCCGCCGACGGCGGAGACGGCGGCGTGGAGGAGCTCGGTGAGGGATGGCTTCGTCATAGCCGCACCAGCCTACGGCGCGGCGGTGACAGGAGCGATCACTCCGGGACGGATCCGGCGAAGTGCAGGGGGTTCGGGACGGAGCCGTGGACGACCGCGTGCGGGCGGTCAGGACGGTCCCGGTAGCCGTCCACGAGCAGCCGGTTCCGGTTGAGGCAGAGCCTCTCGATCTCGGGCGTCAGCATGTCGAACATCTCGAACCGGTCCTTCAGCTCCGGGAACCGGGCATGGTGGCGCAGGATCTCGGCCCTCACGAGTGACCAGAATTCGCCCTCCGGAACACCCAGTTGCTCCTCGCAGAGCGGCGACAGATAGCGGAAGACACCGACGAAGAGCCCGGAGTGGATGAACTGGGTGAGAAAGGAGGGCGCCTCGGTCAGCAGCACGGCGCGCACGTCCGCGGGCATGGTGTCGTGTTCGGGCAACGGGTGGGCGCTGACGTTGACGTCGTCGACGAAGTCCTTGATCGCGAGGCGCACGGGTACGTCCCGTTCGTCGAAGACCACGATGGCGTTCTCGCCGTGCGGCGAGAAGACGGTCCCGTACTGGTAGAGGAAGTGCAGGAGCGGCGGGAGCAGGGCGGCGAAGAGCCGGACCAGCCAGTCGCGGGGGGCGAGGCCCGAGCGCTCGACCAGTTCGGCGGTCAAGGCGCGGCCGTCGGGGTCGGTGTGCAGGAGGGAGGCGAGGGTACGCGCCCGCTCGCCCGCCGCCAGTCTCGGCGGCAGCGGCTCGCGCCAGATCGCGCCGAGGATCTCCTTGAACTGGTAGGGCACCTCGGGCACCCGGTCGTAGAGCGGGTGCTCCACCGTCACGGAGGCGACCTCGCCGAGCAGGATCACCGCGCAGGTGTCGCGCAGGAACGGGTCGGTGTCGCACAGCCCCTGCACCCAGCCGGTGACGGCGGGCGCGGCGAGGGTGCGCTCGGTCGGCAGTCCGCGCCAGACGAGGGTGTTGAGGATCGACAGCGGAAGCTTCACCGTGAAGCGGTCGGGGCGCCCCACGTTGGCGAAGGTGCGGATCGACTGCTGCGGCAGCCTGAGGTCGTCGTCGGCGTGCAGGGGGACGATGTCGTTCCCGGCGATGGCGGGGGCGTAGAGCGGCACGATCCATTCGTCCCACTGCCAGGGGTGGACGGGCAGGTAGACGTACTCCCGGGCGTCGAGCCCACGCTCGGCGAGCCGGGCCGCGAAGGCCTCCCGTACGGCGGGGTCGAGTTCGCGGGCGTACAGCTGGTCGGGGGTGGCGAGCGCGGCTACGCCGCGGTAGCCGGCGATCCGGGTGCTGACGGCGATCCACGGCAGGGTGGTGGCAGCGCGCGCCTCCGGGGCGAAGCGGGCGGCGTCGGCGGCGGAGAACCCGAGGCGCCCCTTGTTGGCGACGAGCCAGGGGTGGCCGGTCTGGTGGCCCTCCAGCTCGGCGTAGTCGAGGTCGGCGAGCCGGGCCGCGGCGAGGGCGGTGTGGGCGAGGTGGGCGTCGGAGGCCAGGGTGCGGGTGAGTTCGCGCACGAGGTGACCGAGGGTGGCGCCGTCCAGGCCGAGGAGGCGGCGGGCGCGGGTGAGGAAGAGCAGCGGATCATGGAACGGCCGCCCCTGCGGCGGCCCGTCGCCGTCCCCGTCCGGCGCGGGTGGGGCGGTCTCGCGGACGGAGGCGGGGTCGACGCGCCAGCTGCCGTACACCCCGCGGCGGGCCCGGAAGGCGAGCGTCGCCCCGTCGTCGAGGAGCAGCGCGTACGGTTCGCCGGTGCCGTCCGTGGTGACGGGCGGCTGCTGCGGGAGCGGCCGGAGAATCTCCTCGTACGCGAACTCGCCGAGCATCTTCGCGAGCAGCTGGGCCGTGACCCGGTCCCAGACGGCTCTGTTCAGTTCCGGACGGTCCGACAGCTGCTGACGCCCCGCGGATTCAGGGCTCACGGGATATTTCTGCACGGGGACTCCTGGGGACGGAACCGATGGGGTTCGAGCGGTGTGCGTGCTTCGGCGTGTTCTTCACAGGTGGTCTCGGTGTGCTCGGTCGCGGATCATCAGGGCGGCCTTCTTCCCGGGCAGTTCGAGTTCGGCGGAGAAGCGGAATCCCGCGCTCAGAAAGGCCGAGACGGAGGGGGTGTTACGCAGGTCGGGTTCGGCGACCACACGTGCGCACGAGGGCCGGTGGTCGAGGACCAGGTCGGCCACCGCGCGCAGCAGGGTGGTGCCGACCCGCCGTCCCCGGTCGGTGACCGGGCCGATCAGCAGGTGCACCCCGGTGTCGTGGGGGCGGGCGGGATAGTGGCGGGCGAGCGGATCGAGGTCGGCCCGGTAGATCTCCCAGTAGCTCATCGCCTTGCCGTCGAGAACGCCGAGGCACGGGACACTCCGGCCGTCACCGTCGAGCTGCGCGGCGACATGACGGGCGGTGACCTCTTCGGGCCCCGCGAGTTCCCAGAAGGCGGCGACAGCCGGATCGTTCATCCAGCGGGTGAGGACGGCGAGATCACGTTCGAGTCGTACGGGCACCAGTCGGAACACCCCGGCGGGCGTGGTGGCGGGCCGCCAGGTGCCGGGAGCGTCCAGCAGCGTGGAGGACCCGGGACCGCCCGAAGGTGTCCGGCCGGGTAACGGCGGGGTTGCGTCGTGGATCCCGATGGCCGCGGTGTCCCCCCGGCCCGCGGTGTCCCCCGTGTCCCCCGTACGCGCGGGGCTCCCCGTGCTCCCCGTGCTCCGTGAACTCCCCGCCGGGGGACGGGCGTCCCCCGTGCTCTCCGGTCCGGCTGCGAACAGGGTCAGCAGTTCCTCGGTCAGACGCAGGTCCAGGGTGTCCTCGACGGCGGTGGCCGGGCGGTGCGCCCGGGAAGCCCCGCCGCTCGGCCTGAGGTCTTCCGCTCTCGTCATCCTGGGATCTTGTCCGCCCGCGGCCTTCCGCGAAACCGGTCCGGTCGCCGGGTTCCCGGGCGTGTCGACGGGTGGCACAACGACGTTCTCCTCTTCTGGGTGCCGACGGATCCGGCGCACCGGGCCGGTGCCCGGCCGGGGGCGGGTGGGCCCCCGGCCGGGGCTCGCGTCCGGGACGGGCCGGACCACCGGGGCGGGCGGCGGGCCGGAGGCGTCGGCGTCCTCCGTCCCGGCCACGAGGTGCGGCGGCCGGGCCGCCACGCGGGTCCGACGCGGTCCGGACGGAACGGCCCCGGACGTGTGCCGGGGCGTCAGGAATTCAGCGGATTGGCGATGGTCACGTAGACGGACTGGGTGTCGACGGGTCCGACGAGTTCGTCCATGCCGTTCAGCCGGGTCAGCAGGTTGGCCTTGCAGCGCAGCCGGGTGGTTTCCAGCAGGTACGCCGGAAGGGGCGAGCCCATCGGGGCGACGGAGCGCAGGAAGCGGCGGAAGGCGTCGAGCAGGAGGTGTTCGTCGGCCAGGCGCTGGGAGCCGAAGGCACCGATCAGACCGAGGACGTTGTTGATGCCGAGGTAGTAGGCGAACCGTTCGTCGGTGACGGCGTCGGAGACGAAGGTGTCGCTCGCCGCGCCGATGCCGGGCAGCCGCCGGTCGAGCGCCTCCCGGTGGGATTCGCGGAAGTAGTACCCCTGGTTGTCGCGGTACCGGCCGCCCACGGGCCAGCCGTCCGCGTCGAGCAGCACGAGGGTGTTCTGCTGGTGCGCCTCCAGGGCCACCCCGGCGTGGGCGTCGAGCCAGAGGACGGGGCGTACGACGCGGTCGAGGTAGCGCAGGAACCACTCGGCGCAGACGGCGCCGGCGGTGCGCCCGGTGCGCTCGGCGAGGCGGGAGACGGTCTCCGCCAGCCGTGAGCGCATCGCGGCGCGCCCGCGCCGGGGGCGTACCGCGGTGAGGCCCGCGACACAGACGGCGTCGTCGTCCGGGCCGAACGGGTTGTTCCGCAGGACCACGTCGAGGCCCTGGACCGGGGTGCCGTCCTTGGTGTCGACGGCGAGCCAGGCCGGGTCGCGGACGATGTCGAACCCGGGGTGGGCCCGGTGCCACTCGGTGGACAGGCCGCCGCTGAGGAGCCGGTGCACCTCCGCCCCCCGGTGGAGTTCCTTGCGGAGGTTCTCCCGGCGGGAGTTGGTGATGCGTACGCCCAGCGAGAGCTTGAGCATGACGCCCGCGCCCGGCCGGTACACGGTGCGGACCGAGGAGGTGGGGTGCCAGCGGCCGCCCGCGGGGCCGAGGTCGTGGAGGAGTCCGGCGTCGAGGAGTTCGGTGACCTCGGTGCGCCGCAGCAGCTCTTCGGCCTGCCAGGGGTGGACCGGCAGCGCGACCGTGCCCTCGGGCAGCCGCAGCCCTTCGGTGTGCGGGGCGAGCAGTTGCTGGGCGGTGACCTGGCGGCCGTCGCGGGTCCAGGCGGAGTCGGTGGCGAGGACGCCGCGGTCGACGGCCATCCAGTGGAGCGGGAAGCTGCCGTGGAGTTCGGGCGAGTAGAGCCGGGCCTCCGAGTCGGAGAGCCCTTCGCGGCTCTTGGGCGTGGGGTGGAGCGGGTGCCCGTGCAGCAGGGACTGCTCGGCGGCGAGGAAGGGGTCGGTGCCGGGAGGCTCCTCGGGCGTGCGTCGGCGCTGGGTGAGGAACCCGGTGGTGTGGCGTACGGAGTCGGCGACGCGGCCCACGAGTTCGGCGGCGGCGTGCCGGTCGCCCTCGCGGCAGAGCAGGGCGGCGACGGTGACCGCGTCGGTGACCGGGGCTCCCGCGGGGGCGCCTTCGAGGGCGGCGGGTCCGAAGCGGTGGTGGCCGGTCGGCGACCAGTACAGCACCGGCACGAGGAGGGCGGTGCCGCTGGCGGGGAGGGGGATGCGCAGGGTGTCCCGCTCGGGGCGGGGCAGGTCGTTCTCGCGCGCCCAGCAGCGCAGCAGGCTCTCGGCGCCCGCGACGTCGGCCGCCCGGTACGGGTCCGGATCGTCCAGCGGGTCCGCGTGCGGGGCCGGAGCGCCGCCGTCCTCGTGGTGCCCGGCCTTCTGGCGGGGAACGGTCGTCGTCTCGGCCGTACGCGGGCCGAGCGGCGCGTCCTGTCCTCGGAGCTGGCTGGTGAGGGGGGTGTCGGCCTCGGGCGCGGGGGTGGGGTTCACGGCGTCTTCCTTGTGAGGGGTTGCGGGGTCAGCGGAGCGACCCGGCGGCGGCCCGCCGGTGCGGCGAGCCTTCTGCGGCTTGCAGCGCGTCGGCGAGGCGGTCCAGGACCGCCGTCGCCTGTTCGTCGGTGAGGGTGAGGGGCGGCAGCAGCCGGACGACGGCGTCGTGCCGTCCTCCGAGTTCGACGATGAGGCCGCGGCGCAGGCATTCCTGCTGCACGGCGACGGCGAAGGCCGGGTCGGCGGGGGGTGCGCCGCCGTCGTGCTCGGGGGCGGCCTCGGGGTCGACGAGTTCGACGCCGATCATCAGGCCACGTCCCCGGACGTTCCCGATGGAGGGGTGGTGCGCGGCCAGTTCGCGGAGCCGGCCGAGCATGCGCTCCCCGAGTTCGGCGGCGCGTTCGGCGAGGCCGTTCTCGCGGACGTACGCGAGGGTGGCCGCGCCGGCCGCCATGGCGAGCTGGTTGCCGCGGAAGGTGCCGGCGTGGGCGCCGGGCCGCCAGAGGTCGAGGGAGGAGCGGTAGACGATCACGGCGAGTGGCAGCGAGCCGCCGATGGCCTTGGAGAGCACCATCACGTCCGGCACCACCCCACTGTGCTCGACGGCCCAGAACCGGCCGGTCCTGCCGACTCCGGTCTGCACCTCGTCGGCGATCAGGGGGATGGACCGCTCGGCGGTGATCTCGCGCATCCGGCGCAGCCAGGCGTCGGGCGCGGGGTTGACCCCTCCTTCGCCCTGGACGGGTTCGAGGATCATGCCGGCCGGGGCGGGTACGCCGCCCTTGGGATCGTCCAGCAGGTGCCGGGTCCAGTGGGCGGCGATCTCGGCTCCCCGGTCCCCGCCGATCCCGAAGGGGCAGCGGTAGTCCTGCGGGAAGGGCAGGCGCGTCACGCGGACGTCCTTCGCGCCGCCGGAGGCGTCGAGCGCCCCGGAGGTCATGCCGTGGTAGGCGCCGGTGAAGGCGAGCAGTCCGGTGCGGCCGGTGGCCGCGCGGACCAGCTTGAAGGCGGCCTCGACGGCGTCCGTCCCGGCGGGTCCGCAGAACTGGATGCGGGCGTCGCGGGCGAGTTCGCCGGGGAGCGTGGCGAACAGCTCGGTGGTGAAGGCGTCCTTCACGGGAGTGGCGAGGTCGAGCACGTGCAGCGGCGCACCGGAGTCGATGACCTTGCGGATGGCCTCCAGCACCACGGGGTGGTTGTGGCCGAGCGCCAGAGTGCCCGCGCCGGAGAGGCAGTCGAGGTATCTGCGTCCGTCCGCGCCCTCGATGGTCAGCCCGCGCGCCCGGACGGGCACGATCGGCAGGGAGCGTGCGTAGGTGCGTGCCGCGGACTCGCGCAGCGACTGGCGGCGGAGAATGCCCTCGTGCGCCGCGGGCGGGGCCGCCGGTGCTGATTCGGTCACGGCCACGGCTGTTGATCCTCCTGCGCTCACGGTTGCGTTGCACGTAGTTGCGTCGTCCCGGAGTACGTTCTCCCGGCGGCGGAGTGCGCGGGTGAACTCCGAGCACGTGTCCCCCGTACGGACCAACGAGCCAACGCGCCGGAGATCACGGGTAAATCGGAAGATCCTTGCGGCGGCGGTACCTGACGGAGCGGAACCACGGACCTGCCCGGCACGGTCTCCGACGGCAACGGCATAGTAGAGGCCGCTCAGCATAGGGGCGTCGCCCAACCGGGCGCGGGAAAAGGGGCATTCACGCCGCCCGACCGCACCGCGCGGCACGGCGCCGCGGGGCGGACAGGCATGGCGCACCGGGCGACCGGGGTGCCGCACGCAGCGACGAACGACGAAGTCCCAGGGGGATCACCAGATGCGACCCATTCACCCGATCGATGCCACCCGGAACGGGAGGGGCGGGCGCCGCAGGGCCTCGTCCGTGCTGGCGGCCGCCGCGCTCGCGACGGCACTCGCCCTGACGGCGACCGCCTGCGGGCCCGAGGACGACGGCGCGGCCAAGGAGCCCACGAGTTCGGCCGCGGCTTCCTCGGACGGGAAGATCGTCATCCCCGACGAGCTGAAGGACCGGCTCAAGGAACACGGGATCGATCTCGACAAGTGGCGGAACGGCGAATGGAAGAACTGGGACAAGGACCAGTGGCTCCGTGAGGCCAAGGACTACGTCAACCCGATCATCGAGAACCTCTGGAACCCGGAGCGGATGCGGGACGCCGACAATTCCCCGGAACAGCCCGTCGCGGACGACATCTCGGGCGACGAGGGGGTGACGGACCCGACCCCCGCCGTACGGGAGGCCACCGAGGCGCACGCCCCGTACCACGACAGTGTTCCGGAGAGCGGCAAGCTGCTGTTCGACGGGCCGGAGGGCTCGATGGTCTGCTCCGCCACCGTGGTGAAGGACCCGGCGCACCCGGGCAAGTCGAACCTGGTGTGGACGGCCGGGCACTGCGTGCACGCGGGCAAGGACGGCGGCTGGTACCGCAACATCGCCTTCGTCCCCGGGTACAACGACAGCGCCATGGAGACCTCGAAGCTGGAGACCGCTTCCAAGGAGGAGATCGCTCCGTACGGCGTGTGGTGGAGCGACTGGGCCTCCACCTCGGACCAGTGGATCGCGCAGGGCGCGTCCACGGGTGGCCAGGGCGCCCCGTACGACTTCGCCGTGCTGCACGTGACGCCGGAGACCGGAGCGTCGGGCAAGTCGCTGGAGGAGACGGTCGGTTACGCGCTGCCGGTCGACTTCGACGCCCCCGCGGTGTCCGGGATCTCCTCGCTGACGGCGACCGGTTACCCGGCCGCTCCCCCGTACGACGGGCAGAAGGCGTTCCAGTGCGACGACACCCCGGGCAGGCTCTCGGTCTTCCAGGACCAGCCCACGATGTACCGCATCGGCTGCTCGATGACCGGGGGCGCCTCGGGCGGAGGCTGGGTCGGTGAGGGCGCCGACGGCAAGCCCGCTCTGTTCTCCAACACCTCGATCGGCCCGGTCACGGCGGGCTGGCTCGCGGGACCGCGCCTGGGCAAGGAGGCCGAGGCGGTCTACGACGGGGTGAGCAAGAAGTACGCGGGGCAGTGACCCTCGTGCCGGAGGCCCGGCCGTTCCCCGTGGGAAACGGCCGGGCCTCCGGCACGAGCGCGTCCAGCGCGATCAGTGGGCCGCGATCAGTGGGCCGCGATCAGTGGGCCGCGATCAGTGGGCCGCGAGGACGAACACCGCGAGCTCCGCGGCGAGTTCCTCGTGGACCCGGGCCTTGAGCAGGGTGCCCTCCGCCGTGTGCTCCTCGGAGATCACCTCGCCGTCGGCGTGCACCCGCGAGACCAGGGCGCCCTGGATGTACGGGACCAGGGCCTCGATCTCCACGGACGGCCTGGGCAGTTCGGCGTCGACCAGCGCGAGCAGCTCGTCGATCCCGGCGCCGGTACGGGCCGAGACGGCGATGGCGTGCGGCTCCGCGCGCAGCAGTCGCTGGAGGACCAGCGGGTCCGCGGCGTCCGCCTTGTTGATCACGACGATCTCGGGGACACCGGTGGCGCCGACCTCCCGGATCACTTCGCGCACGGCGGCGAGCTGCTCCTCCGGGACGGGGTGCGAGCCGTCCACCACGTGCAGGATGAGGTCGGAGTCGCCGACCTCCTCCATGGTGGAGCGGAACGCCTCGACCAGGTGGTGCGGGAGGTGGCGCACGAACCCGACCGTGTCGGCCAGGGTGTACAGCCGGCCGCTGGGCGTCTCGGCCCGGCGGACGGTCGGGTCCAGGGTGGCGAACAGGGAGTTCTCCACCAGGACACCGGCCCCGGTCAGACGGTTGAGCAGGGACGACTTGCCGGCGTTGGTGTAACCGGCGATGGCGACCGAGGGCACCTTGTTGCGCTTGCGCTCCTGCCGCTTGATCTCGCGGCCGGTCTTCATCTCCGCGATCTCCCGGCGCATCTTCGCCATCTTCTCGCGGATGCGGCGCCGGTCGGTCTCGATCTTGGTCTCACCGGGACCACGCGTGGCCATGCCGCCACCGCCGCTGGAACCACCGCCACCCATCTGCCGGGAGAGCGACTGACCCCAGCCTCGCAGGCGCGGCAGCATGTACTGCATCTGCGCCAGGGAGACCTGCGCCTTGCCCTCTCGCGACTTGGCGTGCTGGGCGAAGATGTCGAGGATCAGCGCGGTCCGGTCGACCACCTTGACCTTGACGACGTCTTCGAGGTGGATGAGCTGGCCGGGGCTGAGCTCACCGTCGCAGACGACGGTGTCGGCGCCGGATTCGAGCACGATGTCGCGCAGCTCCAGCGCCTTGCCGGAGCCGATGTAGGTGGCCGGGTCCGGCTTGTCGCGCCGCTGGTACACGGCGTCGAGCACCTGGGCGCCCGCCGTCTCGGCGAGGGCGGCCAGCTCCGCGAGGGAGATCTCCGCGTCGTGCACGGTCCCGGAGGTCCACACACCGACGAGCACCACACGCTCCAGGCGGAGCTGGCGGTACTCGACCTCGGTGACGTCCTCGAGCTCGGTGGAGAGGCCGGCCACGCGTCGCAGCGCGGCGCGCTCGGAGCGGTCGAACTGCTCGCCGTCCCGCTCTCCGTCGATCTCGTGGCTCCAGGCGACGTCCTCTTCCATCAGGGCGTCGGCCCGAAGGCTCTCGGTGGCACGTGCGGAGGCGGACTCCGTGGCGCTCTGCGCGTCCTGCGCGTCCTGGGGAAGGGAAGAAGAGGAGGTCATTGGATCCTTACGTCGAAGATTTCTCGTAGTGACTGTCACAACGCGTCACGTCCCCGGATGATTCCCGAAGGATTCCCGGGCCGGCCGCTTTGCCGACCCCTGATAGTGGCATGCGCCCTCCGCGCCCGTCATGCGGGTTTCCCCGTGGCGCCGGGGACCGGGTGCGGGGCCGGGGCGGCCGGGGCCGCCTTCTTCGGCGCGGCGCCGCGCCAGTCCGGGTGGCCGGGCATGGCGGGGGTCTTCGCCCCGTACAGCCAGCCGTCGAGGAACGCCGAAAGGTCGCGTCCGGCCTCGCGCGAGGCGAGCTCGACGAAATCGGCCGTGGTGGCGGACCCGTCGCGGTGCCCGCGCACCCAGGCCCGCTCCAGCCGGTCGAAGGCCTCCTCGCCGATCTCCTGGCGCAGCGCGTAGAGGACCAGGGCGCTGCCGTCGTAGACCACCGGCCGGAACAGGTCTAGCTTGTGCCCGGCCGCCGGCGGGGCGGGGCGGGCGGGCGGTCCGCCGGCCTCCCGCCAGGCGTCGGACCGGGTGTACGCGTCCCGCATGCGCCGTTCCAGGCTGGGGCCGCCCCGCTCCTGCGCGTAGCGGGCCTCGTACCAGCTCGCGTGCCCCTCGTTGAGCCAGAGGTCGGACCAGGAAGCCGGGGAGACGCTGTCGCCGAACCACTGGTGCGCCAGTTCGTGGACCATCACGGAGTCGACGTACCACTCGGGGTGGGTGTCCCCGGTGAAGAGCCGGCGTTCGAAGAGCGACAGGGTCTGGGTCTCCAGCTCGAAGCCGGTGACGGTGTCGGCGACCAGCAGCCCGTACGTTTCGAAGGGGTACGGGCCGACCTGGCGTTCCATCCACTCCATCTGGGCGGGGGTCCTGCTCAGCCAGGGCTCCAGGGCCGCCGCGTCGGCCGCCGGGACGACGTCGCGCAGGGGCAGGCCGCCGGGGCCGCTCCGGTGGAGGACCTCGGAGGTGCCGATGGAGACCTGCGCGAGCTCGGTGGCCATCGGGTGCTCGGTACGGAAGGTCCGGGTGACCGTGGCGCCCCGGTGGCCGAGACCGGCCGGCAGTCCGTTGGCGACGGCCGTGAGCTGCTCGGGGGTGGTGATCCGGAAGGTGAAGTACGCCTTGTCGGAGGGGTGGTCGTTGCAGGGGAAGACCCGGTGGGCGGCGTCGGCCTGACCGGCGAGGGCGAGGCCGTCAGCGGTGCGGACCCAGCCGCCGCTGTCCGCGCCCTGGTCGGGGTCGCTGGTGTGCCGGACGGTGATGCGTACCGGTACCCCGGCCGGCAGCCGTGCGGCCGGGGTGACGATCAGGTCCTCGTCCTCGCCGGTGAACCGCGCGGTCAGCCCGTTGACGGCGACCGAGCGGACCTCGCCGCCGGCGAAGTCGAGGTTGATCCGGTCCAGGGGCTCGGTGGTCCGCGCCCTGATGACGGTCACGGCCTCCAGCGGATCGGTGTTGCGGCCGCCGTAGTCGAGGGCGATGTCGTACGAGAGGACGTCGTAGCCCGGGTTGCCGAGCGTGGGGAAGAGCCGGTCCCCGATGCCGAGGGGGCCGCTCTCCACAGGGGCGGGCGGGGCGGCGGCGATCAGGCCGGCCGACGCGGCGGCCAGCAGGACGGTGCGCAGGCGGCGGGAGGTGGGCGGCATGGATCACCGCTATCAGCGCCCTCCGTCCCGGCGGGGGGCGACGCGCTGCCGGGCCACCCGAACGAGGTGGCCGGGCGGGCCGGGCGGCGGGAGCCAGGGCCTCAGGCGCGGCTGACGTCGTAGACGCCCGCGACGTCCCGCATGGCCCGCACGAGGGCGGGCAGCCTGTCCACGTCGGTGAGCTGCAACGTGTAGGTGTGGCGTACCCGTTGCTCGCTGGGCGGCTCGACGGTGGCGGAGACGATGGCCGCGTCGGCGGTCGCGATCGCCTCGGTGAGGTCGGCGAGGAGCCGGGGGCGCCCGAAGGACTCCGCGACGAGGGTGACCAGGCATTCGGTGGCATCGCCGCCCGGGTCACCGGCGTCGTGAGGGCGAAGGTCCGTCCCGGGCCGGCCCGGGTGCGCCTGGGGCCAGTCGAGCCCGCCGACCTCCCCGTCGCCACCGGTCTCGGCCCCGGCCTGTCCTTCGGCGTACGGGGCGTACCGGGCGTCCTCGGCGTCCTGCGAGGCGGCGTCCTCCGGGTGGGCGTCGAACCAGCCGGCGATCGCGATGCGCGCGGCGGGGGTACGGGCGTGGTCGAGCCACTCCCGGGAGGGCCCCGAGACGGTGTCGCGGGCGAGCAGCAGTTGCACGGTGTCGCCGTCGCCGAGGGCGGTGGCGAGGGTGGCGAGGCGTCCGTTGACCCGTGCGCCGATGCAGCGGTGCGCCCCGTCGCCGTACTGCGCGTACGCCGCGTCCACGCAGCTGGCGCCCGCGGGGAGGACAACGGTGCGGCCGTCGGTGCGGAAGACGGTGATCTCGCGGTCCTCCGCGAGATCGGCGCGGAGTGTGCTCCAGAAGGTGTCCGGATCCGGGGCGGACTCCTGCCAGTCGAGCAGCCGGGAGAGCCAGCCGGGCCGGGTGGGGTCGGCGCGTTCGCCGTCGGCCGGTTCGTCCCCGGCGGGGGCGGTGGCGTCCGGCGCGTACGGGTTGCCGAGGGCGACCACGCCCGCCTCGGCGACCTTGTGCATCCGGTGCGTACGGATGAGGACTTCGGCGACCGCGCCGCCCGGACCGACGACCGCGGTGTGCAGCGACTGGTACAGGTTGAACTTGGGGGCGGCGACGAAGTCCTTGAACTCGGAGATCACGGGGGTGAAACAGGTGTGGAGTTCACCGAGGACCGCGTAACAGTCCGCGTCCTCGCCGACCAGTACGAGGAGCCTGCCGAAGTCGGTGCCGCGCAGCTCTCCGCGTTTCATCCGGACCCGGTGCACGGAGACGAAGTGGCGTGGTCTGATCAGGACTTCGGCGGTGATGCCGGCCTCGCGCAGGGTGCCGCGGACATTCTGCGCGATGGTGTCGAGGGGGCTTTGCCCGCTCTCCGACTCGGCGATCAGAGTCTGGGTGTGCGCGTACTCCTCCGGGCGGAGGATGGCGAAGACGAGGTCTTCCAGCTCGGTCTTGAGGGCCTGTACGCCGAGGCGTTCGGCGAGCGGGATCAGCACGTCCCGGGTGACCTTGGCGATCCTCGCCTGCTTCTCGGGCCGCATCACACCGAGGGTGCGCATGTTGTGCAGCCGGTCGGCGAGTTTGATCGACATGACCCGCACGTCGTTGCCGGTGGCGACGAGCATCTTGCGGAAGGTCTCGGGCTCCGCGGCGTCGCCGTAGTCGACCTTCTCCAACTTCGTGACGCCGTCGACGAGATAGCTGACCTCCTCTCCGAATTCCTCGCGCACCTGATCGAGCGTCACCTCGGTGTCCTCGACGGTGTCGTGGAGCAGAGACGCCGTCAGGGTCGTTGTCTCCGCGCCGAGTTCGGCGAGGATCAGGGTCACCGCGAGCGGGTGGGTGATGTAGGGCTCACCGCTCTTGCGCATCTGGCCGCGGTGGGAGGACTCGGCGAGGACGTAGGCCCGGCTCAGCACGGAGAGGTCGGCGTCCGGGTGATGTGCGCGGTGCGCCTCCGCCACATGGCCGATGGCGTCCGGCAGTCTTCCCCGGGAGACCGGGCCGAGGAGTGCCACCCGGCCGAGTCTGCGCAGATCGATCCGGGGGCGGGAGCGTTTGCGGACGGGGACACCTGGACTGGCGGCCTCTGCACTCATGGGCACCTCCGGCGACGTCGACCGGCGGTGAGAGGCAGACCTTGATGTCCCCGGGCCGGTGCTTGATGCTACCGACCCCACCACGTACGGCAGTCCGCCTCTCGCGCAGCGTGAAGCGGATCACCCGTTCGAGCGAAAAGCGGTCGGGTTATCGACCGAGCACCGGTTCGAGCCAGTCCGCGTCGAGGACTCCTTCGGCGACGATGACGGCCGGACCGGTCATCTCGACGGCGCCGTGCGGGTGTTCGGTGATCACCAGCGTGCCGCCGGGCAGGTCGACGGTGTACTCGACGGGTGTGCCGGTCACCGCGGGGTCGATGCCGTCCCGGCGGGCGGAGGCCACGGCGACGGCGCAGGCGCCGGTGCCGCAGGACCGGGTCTCGCCGGAACCGCGCTCGTGCACGCGCATCGCGACGTGGCGGGTGCCCCGGCGGACGACGAACTCGATGTTGACGCCCTCGGGGTACACCGCCGCGGGGGTGTACGCGGGCTCGGCGAAGAGGTTTCCGGCGTGCGCCAGATCGTCCACGAAGGCGACGGCGTGCGGGTTGCCCATGTTGACGTTGCGCGCTTCCCAGCTGCGGCCGTCGACGGAGACGGTGGCCGACTCGGCGGGCAGCTCGGCCCGCCCCATGGAGACGGTGATGTCACCGTTCTTGGCGAGGTGCACCCGCTTGACTCCGCCGCGGGTCGCGACCGCCAGGTCGCCCTCCTCGACGAGCCCGGCGCGCTGGAGGTGGCGGGCGAAGACGCGGACGCCGTTGCCGCACATCTCGGCGATCGAACCGTCGCCGTTGCGGTAGTCCATGAACCACTCGGCCTCGTCCGCCATGGCCCGCGCCTCGGGGTGGGCCGCGGAGCGCACGACGTGCAGCAGCCCGTCGCCGCCGATGCCCGCCCTGCGGTCGCAGAGCCGCGCGACGGCCGCCGGGGGCAGGTCGAGGGCGTTGTCCGGGTCCGGAATGATCACGAAGTCGTTCTCGGTGCCGTGACCCTTGAAGAAGGTGATCTGCTCGGTGCTCACAGGGCAACTGTACGGGCGCCGGGACGCGCGCGGTCAGCGCAGCCGGGCCACGCGCCAGACGGCCAGGCCGACGAGGGCGAGGATGAGCACCCCGTAGAGCGCGATCACGCGCCAGTCGGGGCGGGTGCCGGAGCCCCTGGCGGGCAGACCGGGCCAGATGTGCCCGACGCGGCGGGCGGCCATCATGCCCCAGCCCGCGGCGCAGCCGCTGATCAGCAGGCCGAGCATGGCGACGACGGCTCCGCCGTCGCCGAACTCGAAGGCGAGCGGGAACGCGAACATCAGCGAGCCGATCGCGGCGAGCACCACGATCGGGGCGAGCTGCCAGATCCGCAGCCTGCGGGCCGGCCTGAGCTCGACCTCGACCTCGGGCGTCATCACGCTGTCGTCGGGCAGGTCCGAGTTGAGCGGATCGGCGGCGAGCCGCCTCTCCGCCGCCTCCCGCTCCGTGTCACGAGGGCCGGCCTCCATCGCCACGCGCCCTCCCGACTCGGACTTGCTGTATCGATCGATGCTCGATGATGGCACGCCCGCACGGGCGGAAAGGACGCGCGGGGCGTCCCGATGCCATCACGTGATCAGAGTGTGACCGCTCGTTCGACCAACGTCAGGGCGCGGTCCGGGAGTTCCTCCCGGTCGAGCTCGCCGCCGCCGAGCCAGTTGACCCGGGGATCACGGCGGAACCAGGAATCCTGGCGTCGCGCGAAACGCTTGGTGGCGCGCACGGTCTCGGCGCGGGCCTCGTCCTCGGTGCACTCGCCGGCCAGGACCGCCAGCACCTGCTGGTAGCCCAGCGCGCGGGAGGCGGTGAGTCCTTCGCGCAGCCCCTGGGCCTCCAGCGCCCGGACCTCGTCCACCAGGCCCGCCTCCCACATCCGGTCGACGCGCAGGGCGATCCGGGCGTCGAGCTCGGGGCGCTCGACGTCCACCCCGATCTGCAGGGCGTCGTAGACCGGTTCGTCGCCCGGGAGGTTGGCGGTGAACGGCTTGCCGGTGATCTCGATGACTTCGAGGGCGCGGACGATGCGGCGCCCGTTGCTGGGCAGGATCGCCCGGCCCGCACCCGGATCGGCGGCGGCGAGCCGCTCGTGGAGGGCGCCGGGGCCCCGCTCGTCCAGTTCCCGTTCGAGCCGGGCGCGCACCTCGGGGTCGGTGCCCGGGAACTCCAGGGCGTCGATGGTGCCCTTCACGTACAGCCCCGAGCCGCCGACCAGGATCGGGGTACGGCCTTCGGAGAGCAGCCGGTCGATCTCCGTGCGCGCGAGGCGCTGGTACTCCGCGACGCTGGCGGTACGGGTCACGTCCCAGATGTCCAGCAGATGGTGCGGTACGCCGTCCCGTTCGGGAAGGGTCAGTTTCGCGGTACCGATGTCCATGCCCCGGTAGAGCTGCATGGAGTCGGCGTTGACCACCTCGCCGCCGAGCTGCTGGGCGAGGAAGACCCCCAGATCGGACTTGCCTGCCGCGGTGGGGCCGACGACGGTGATGACGCGGGGGGCGGGAACTGGTCTGCTCACCGCCCCAGTCTCCCAAACCTCTCGCACCCCGCCGACCCGACCGTCCCCTTTGTAGGATTGCGCACCTTTTGTTCCTGACGAGTAAAATCGGCGGCACCGGACAGGAGTGACGGTGCGGGAGCAGGTTCGGCCCGACCGACCACGGCACGGAAGGTGACCCATGGGGTTCCTGGACAATCTGAAGGCCCGGCTGGGACCGGCCAAGGACAAGGTCGGCGACAAGGTCGGCGACCTCGCGCAGCAGCACGGGGGCAAGATCGGGCAGGGCCTGGACAAGGCCGCACGCACGGTCGACGAGAAGACCAAGGGCAAGTACAGCGACAAGATCCAGAGCGGTACGCAGAAGGCCAAGGACACGGTGGACCGCCTGGGTCACAAGGACGCGCACGGCCAGGGGCCGACAGGCTTCGACGGCACGGGCGGCACCGGCGGTACGCCTCCGCCGCCGGCCCACTGAGGCCGGTCGGCACTCGTATCCGCAGGGACGGCCGCGGGGCCCGACTCCGCGGCCGGCACCCGTTCGGGTGAGGCGGCTGCCCGGACGGCGGCCGCGGACGACGGCCGCGCGGGCTCATGACCAGGCGGCGACCGTGTAGCCCACTCCGTACGGCGCGTCCTCGTACAGCGACCGGCCCGCGAGGCCCGCCCCGTCCGCGGCGCCGGCCAGTACCTGCCAGGGGGCCCGGCCCGCCGCCTTCAGTGCGTACGCCAGGGGGGCGTCGAGTTCCGCGAGGGCCCGCACGTCCGCCTCGCCCAGGGCACGGAAGGCGACGGCGTCGAACCCTTCGGCGCGGGGGTCCAGATAGCCGGGCGCCTTGACGGTACGGCAGGCGCTGCCGTCGCCCATCACCAGCAGAGCCACCCGGCCCTCGCGCTCCGCGAGCCCCCGGCCGGCCTCGGCGCAGCGCTCCGGGGAGAGGGGTTCGCCGACGCCGAGCCCCTCGACGGGGGAGGCGGTCCAGCCGGCCTCCGCGAGCAGCCAGGCGCCGACGGTGAGCGAGGCGGGCAGCGGCCGGGAGGACGCGTCGCCGTCAGGAGCCTCCGGACCCAGCCGGACGCCGAGGTCCACGCCGAACCCGAGGAAGTCCCCGGCGCTCCCCGAGGGGAAAGCGCCCCGCCCGCCCTCTTCGGCGGGCCCGACCACGATCAGCAGATCGGGGCGGGCCCGTGCCAGGACGGCGAGGGCTTCGGCACAGGCTGCCCGGACCGGATCGAGCTCGGGGGCGGCCCCGGCGGCGACCTCGGGGACCAGCAGGGGCGGGCAGGGGCTCACGGCGGCGGCGACAAGCATGCCGGTCAGCGTACTGGCCGCCCCTCGCGCGAGCGGCGGCCCGTCCCGTGACGCCGGGTGGTCAGTCGCAGCCGCAGCCCGGTGCGGAGGCTGCGGCCAGGGGGGCGGGGGCGCCGATGGTGGGCAGGCCCAGCATCACGCCCGCGGGCTTGGCCGCCGCCGCGGCGGTCCGCTTCTCCCAGGCGTCGCCGGACCGGGTGGAGCGCACGGCGAGCGTGGCGCCCTCGGCGAGCAGGTGGTGCGGGGCGGCGTAGGTGATCTCGACGGTCACCACGTCGCCGGGGCGCACGGTGCCCTCCGGCTTGGTGAAGTGGACCAGGCGGTTGTCGGGGGCGCGGCCGGAGAGCCGGTGGGTGGAGCCGTCCTTGCGGCCCTCGCCCTCCGCGACCATGACCTCCAGGACGCGGCCGACCTGCTTCTTGTTCTCCTCCCAGGAGATCTCCTCCTGGAGGGCGGAGAGGCGCATGTAGCGCTCCTGCACGACCTCCTTGGGGATCTGCCCCTCCATGTCGGCGGCCGGGGTCCCGGGGCGCTTGGAGTACTGGAAGGTGAAGGCGTTGGCGAAGCGGGCCTCGCGCACCGCGTGCATGGTCTGCTGGAAGTCCTCCTCGGTCTCGCCGGGGAAGCCCACGATGATGTCGGTGGAGATGGCGGCGTCGGGCATCGCGGCGCGCACCTTCTCGATGATGCCGAGGAAGCGTTCCTGCCGGTAGGAGCGGCGCATGGCCTTCAGGATCGTGTCCGAGCCGGACTGCATCGGCATGTGGAGCTGGGGCATGACGTTCGGCGTCTCGGCCATCGCGGCGATCACGTCGTCGGTGAAGTCGCGGGGGTGCGGCGAGGTGAAGCGGACGCGCTCCAGGCCCTCGATCTTCCCGCAGGCCCGCAGCAGCTTGGAGAACGCCTCGCGGTCGCCGATGTCGGAGCCGTAGGCGTTGACGTTCTGGCCGAGCAGCGTGATCTCGGAGACGCCCTCGTCGACCAGGGCCTCGATCTCGGCCAGGATGTCGCCGGTGCGGCGGTCCTTCTCCTTGCCGCGCAGGGCGGGCACGATGCAGAAGGTGCAGGTGTTGTTGCAGCCGACCGAGATGGAGACCCACGCCGCGTAGGCGGACTCGCGGCGGGTGGGGAGCGTGGAGGGGAACGCCTCCAGGGACTCGGCGATCTCGATCTGCGCCTCCTCCTGGACGCGGGCGCGCTCCAGCAGGACCGGGAGCTTGCCGATGTTGTGCGTGCCGAAGACCACGTCGACCCACGGGGCCCGCTTCACGATGGTGTCGCGGTCCTTCTGCGCGAGGCAGCCGCCGACGGCGATCTGCATGCCGGGGCGCTTGGTCTTCATCGGGGCGAGCCGGCCGAGGTTGCCGTAGAGCTTGTTGTCGGCGTTCTCACGGACCGCGCAGGTGTTGAAGACCACGACGTCGGCGTCGCCGTCCGCGTCCTCGGGTGCGCGGACGTAACCGGCGTCCTCCAGCAGGCCCGACAGCCGCTCCGAGTCGTGGACGTTCATCTGGCATCCGTACGTACGGATTTCGTAGCTCTTGAGTTCTTGAACGTCCACTGCGAGGCTCCGGTCGCTGCTGCTGGTCATCCCTCAAGGGTAGGCGCTCCGGGAAAGACCCCTCCCCCGCCCGTCGCGGCCGGCTCTGGTCAGCGCGGGCTCCAGGCTGGCAGGATCGCGGCCATGTCCCCGACCGGCCCGTCCCCCACCCGCCGCCGCCTGCTGCGCGCGGGCGCCGCCTCGGCGGTCTCGCTGGGGCTCCTGCTCTGGTGGGTGCTGCCGCTCGACAGCCCGTCGCCCCGCGGCTCCCTGGTCTTCTCCACCGGGGTGCGGACCGGGGTGTACCAGCTCTACGGGGAGCGGCTCGACGGCGCGCTCGCCACGGACATGCCGGGGGTGTCCATACAGCTGCGCACCAGCCAGGGCTCGCAGCAGAACATCGAGCGGGTCGCGGCGGGTGAGGCGGACTTCACCATCGCCACCGCCGACGCGGTGGCGACGTACCTGCGCGGGGGCAGGCCCGGTGCCCGGCGGCTGCGGGGCTGTGTGCGCCTCTACGACGACTACGTGCAGCTGATCGTGCCCCGTTCCTCCTCCGTGCGCACCGTCGCCGACCTGCGCGGCAAGCGGGTGGGCGTCGGGCAGCTCGGGTCCGGGGTGAAGCTGGTCGCCGACCGGCTGATGACCGCCGCGGGGGTCGATCCGGCGAAGGGTGTCACCCCGGTGACGGCGGGGATCGACACCATGCCGTCGCTGCTGGTGGAGGGGAAGCTCGACGCCTTCTTCTGGTCCGGCGGGCTGCCGACCAACGCGGTCCAGCAGTTGTCGCGGCGGACCGACGTCCGGCTGGTTCCGTTGCAGGACGAGCTGATCCGCCGGCTCCAGGCGGCGGGGGGCTCGACCCGCTACTACCGCGCCGCCGTCATGCCCGCGGACGCCTACCCGGAGATGCAGCGGGGGCAGTCCGTGCCCACGGTCGCCGTCGCCAACCTGCTGGTGACCACGGACCGGACGGACGCGGCGATGACCGAGGCGTTCACCCGTACCGTCATCGACAGCCGGGACCGGATCGGGCGGGAGGTGCACTCGGCGCAGCTGGTGGACCTGCGGACGGCCATCTACACCGATCCGCTGCCGCTCCACGACGGCGCCCAGCAGTACTACCGCTCGGTCAAGCCCTGATCGGCCGGGGGCCCGTCAGTCGTGCGGGGCGTCGCGGGGTACGGAGACCGTGACCCGCAGTCCGTGGGGGTCGTTGCGGCCGTAGCCGATCGTGGCGCCGCCCGCCGCGAGCAGCACCCGGGAGATGGACAGCCCGAGGCCGGAGCCCCGTACGTTCTGGTGACGGTTGCTGCGCCAGAAGCGGTCGCCCACCCGTGCCAGCTCCTCGTCGGTGAGGCCGGGGCCCCGGTCGGCGACGACGACGGTGGAGACGGCGCCCTCCACGGCGACCGACACCGTCACGTCCTGGCCGGGCGGGGTGAACTTCAGCGCGTTGTCGATCACCGCGTCCAGCGCGCTGGAGAGGGCTATCGGATCGGCCCAGGCGGTGACGGCGGGGGCACCGTCCTGGGTGAGGCCCACCCCCTTCCCGTCGGCGACCGGATGCCAGGCGGCGACGCGTTCGGCGGTGAGGGCGGCGACGTCGGTGAGGGCCAGGTCGGCTTCGGCGTGCTCGGCGAGCGCCAGGTCCAGCAGGTCGTCGAGGACCTGGGCCAGCCGCTTCCCCTCCAAACGTACCGAGGCGATCTCCTCGTTCCCGTCGGGGAGTTCGAGGGCGAGCAGCTCGATCCTCAGCAGCAGTGCGGAGAGCGGATTGCGCAGCTGGTGGGAGGCGTCCGCGACGAACGCCCGCTGCTGTTCAAGGACTTCCTCGACGTTGTCGGCCATCTCGTTGAACGAGCGTGCCAGCCTGCGGAGTTCGGGCGGACCGCCGCCCTCCACCACCCGGGAGCGCATCCGGCCGCGCGCGATGTCGTGGGTGGCGGCGTCCAGCGTGCGTACCGGGAGCAGCACCCAGCCGGTGAGCCTGATCGCGGCCCCTACCGCCACCAGCATCGCCGCGGCCTCACCGAGGGCGATGATCAGCCAGCCGTGCAGGACGCGGGCCCGCATCTCGTCGGTGGGCGAGTCGATGACCACGACGGCGACCACGTCCCCGTCGCGCACGACGGGTGAGGCCACGACGATCCGGCCGCGCTGCCAGGGCCAGACCTGGGGCGGGTCGTGGGAGCGGCGGCCGAGCAGCGCCTCCTGGAAGGCGGCGCGCCCCTCGCCCTCCCGGGGCAGGTTCCAGGCGGACGGCGCCTTGGCGAGGTAGCGGTCGTCGCGGTAGAAGATCCCGGCCCTGATTCCGTACACGTCGGCGTAGGCGTCGAGGTCCGCCTGGAGGGTCCGGCGGCGTTCGTCGTCGGGGGCGACCGGTTCGCTGATGAACTGGGCGAGCGCGGCGAAGCGCGCGGTGTCGTCGATGCGGTCGATGACGACCTGCTGCTGCTCGGCGCGGGCCACGCTGATCGCGAGGGGAAAGCCGAGCGCGAGCAGCACGGCGGCCATGAGCACGATGAGCAGGGGCAGCAGGCGGGTACGCACCGGAGCGGCGGATCCTCAGACGGCCGGCGGGACGAGTCGGTAGCCGACTCCTCGCACGGTCTCGATGAACGCGGGCAGCCCCAGCTTGGCGCGGAGCGAGGCGACGTGCACCTCCAGCGTCCGGCCCGTCCCTTCCCAACTGGTCTGCCACACCTCACTGATGATCTGCTCGCGCCGGAACACCACTCCGGGACGCTGGGCGAGGAGGGCGAGGAGGTCGAACTCCTTGCGGGTGAGCTGGACTTCGGTGCCGTCGACGCTGACCCGACGGGTGGGCAGTTCGACCCGTACGGCCCCGAGCAGCAGCGCGGCGAGCGGGATCGGCGCGGTGTCCTCGTTGCTGGTGGTGCGGCGGGCGACGGCATGGATGCGGGCCAGCAGTTCGCCGGTGTCGTAGGGCTTGGTGACGTAGTCGTCGGCGCCGAGGTTGAGCCCGTGGATGCGTGAGCGCACGTCGGCGCGGGCGGTGACCATGATGACCGGAGTGGTGGTGCGCTTGCGGATCCGGCCGAACACCTCGTAACCGTCCTGGTCCGGCAGCCCGAGGTCCAGCAGGATGACCCCGAAGGGGTCCCGCTCGGCGGTGAGCAGGGCCCGCAGGGCCTCCTCGCCACCGCGGGCGTGCACGACCCGGAAGCCGTGGCGGGCGAGCACGGCGGACAGGGCCGCGGCGACGTGGTTGTCGTCCTCGACGAGCAGCAGTCTCACTGGCCCTCCTCTCCGTGTTCCGACGGTTCCGGTACCGTCGGCGGTCGCTTCGCGGCATTACAGGGCGTCACCCCCAGGGGGAGACGATAGACGCCGTTCGCGCTCCCCGGTACGCGTGCGGGACGTACCGCCGGCCTCCGGTCCGGCGCTCCGTCCCTCCGGGCATCAACGCCGACGCCCGGGTCCCGAGTCAAGTCCTGGCCCGTTACGACGGGGTTTCCGTTACGCACCCGGTACGCCCCGCGCACCGGGCAGCCGTCGCGCTTCACGGCGCGCGACCGGGGAATGCCGGATCGTTATCCTCAATTCTCGCTCAGATCTGCTGACGGTCATCGCGCTGCGTCACTAGTGTCCTAGCCACCCGAGGAGGACGGAGCTAGAGCCGATGAGCGGAGTTTCAGTGACGAAGGCCGCCGAGGACGCGATACCCGAGGCGAGCGACCTTGTCGTACTGAGCGACGTCAACAAGCACTTCGGCGCGCTGCATGTGCTCCAGGACATCGATCTGACCATCGCCCGGGGCGAGGTCGTGGTCGTCATCGGGCCCTCCGGGTCCGGCAAGTCCACGCTGTGCCGCACGATCAACCGCCTGGAGACGATCGATTCGGGATCGATCACGATCGACGGCAGGCCACTGCCCCAGGAGGGCAAGGAACTCGCCCGGCTGCGCGCCGATGTGGGCATGGTCTTCCAGTCGTTCAATCTCTTCGCGCACAAGACCGTGCTGGAGAACGTCGTGCTGGGCCAGGTAAAGGTCCGCAAGATCGACAAGAAGGTCGCGGAGGAGAAGGCCCGGACGCTGCTCGACCGGGTGGGCGTGGGCGCGCAGGCGGACAAGTATCCGGCTCAGCTCTCCGGTGGTCAGCAGCAACGCGTGGCCATCGCGCGGGCGTTGGCGATGGACCCGAAGGTCATGCTCTTCGACGAGCCCACGTCGGCGCTCGACCCGGAGATGATCAACGAGGTTCTCGAGGTCATGCAGCAGCTGGCCCGGGACGGCATGACGATGATCGTCGTCACCCACGAGATGGGTTTCGCCCGCTCCGCCGCGAACCGCGTCGTCTTCATGGCGGACGGAAAGATCGTCGAAGAGGCCGCGCCCGAGCAGTTCTTCAGCAACCCCCGCAGCGACCGGGCCAAGGACTTCCTGTCGAAGATCCTCCACCACTGACGACAACGACCTACGACAGAAGGAAAGTTCAGATGCAGCTCCGCAAGTCGGCCGCCCTCGCGGCCATCGCCGTCATCGCTCTGACCGCCACCGCCTGTGGGGGCAAGGAAGGCTCGGCCGGGGACAAGCCCGCCGGCACCAAGCCCGGTGCCTCCGACGCGCCCGCCCTGCCCACGTACACCGTCGCCACCGGGGTCGACCTGGACTCGCCGGCCTTCAAGGAGGCGAAGTCGCGCGGCAAGCTGATCATCGGCGCCAAGGCCGACCAGCCGTACCTGGGCTTCGAGGACCAGTCCACGAAGGAGCGGTCCGGCTTCGACATCGAGATCGCCAAGATGGTCGCCGCCGACCTCGGCTTCTCGGAGAAGCAGATCGAGTGGAAGACCGTCGACTCCGGCATCCGTGAGACGGCCATCTCCAAGGGCCAGGTCGACTACTTCGTCGGTACGTACACGATCAACGACAAGCGCAAGCAGCTGGTCGGCTTCGCCGGTCCGTACTACAAGGCCGGCGCCGACCTGCTCGTCCGCAAGGACGAGAAGGCCATCACCGGCACGGACACGCTGAAGGGCAAGAAGGTCTGCTCGATCGTGGGCTCCACCCCGCTCCAGGAGATCAAGAAGCCCGAGTACGGGGCGAGCGTCGTCGAGCTGGCCAAGTACTCGGACTGCGTGCAGCAGCTGCTGACCAACCAGGTCGACGCCGTCACCACCGACGACTCGATCCTCAAGGGTTACGCCGCGCAGAACCCCGAGAAGCTGAGGGTCATCGGCAAGCCCTTCACCGAGGAGCCCTACGGCGTCGGCCTGAACAAGGACGACAAGGTCCTGCGGGACGCGATCAACGACTCGCTGGAGAAGCACATCCAGGACGGCTCGTACAAGAAGATCTACGACGCGACCCTCGGTCTGTCCGGCTCGGCGTACACCGCCCCGCCGGCCATCGAGCGCTACTGACGGCACGCCGCCCGGCGTCACTTCCCCGACGCCGGGCGGCCCCGCCCGCCCGACCCGTCCCGTACGCATGCCGCCGCCGCCCAGCGGGGGCGGCGGCGTGCGCGACGCCACCGCCCCGATGCCGCTGACAGCCGACGCGGAGACCTCATGAACGTACTGCTCGACAATTTCCCGGAGTTCCGCGACGGCTTCATAGGCACGGTGTCGATCACGGCCGTCAGCTCGGTCATCGCGCTGGTGCTCGGCGTCGTCCTCGCCGGCATGCGGGTCTCACCGGTGCCGCCCCTGCGGTTCTTCGGCACGGCCTGGGTGACGCTGCTGCGCAACACCCCTCTGACGCTGCTCTTCCTGATCTTCTTCTTCGTCGTGCCGCAGGTGTTCTTCTCCGGCCTGAGCCCGTTCGTCCTCGGCTCGCTGGCACTGGGCTTCTACACCTCGTCGTTCGTCTGCGAGGCCGTCCGCTCCGGCATCAACACCGTGCCGCTCGGCCAGGCCGAAGCCGCGCGCTCGATCGGCATGTCGTTCCCGCAGACACTGCGGCTCGTCATCCTCCCGCAGGCGACCCGCTCCGTGATCCCACCGCTGAGCAGCATCTTCATCGCGCTCACGAAGAACTCGGCCATCGCCGGAGCCTTCAGCGTCGCCGAACTCTTCGGCTGGCAGAAGCTCATGAGCGACCGGGGCTACTCGATCACCCCCGTCTTCATCTGGGTCGCCCTCGGCTACCTGGTCGTCACCTTTGTCATCAGCGGTCTCTTCCGGCTGCTGGAGCGCCGTATGGAGGTCGCCCGATGAGTGCCAGCGTTCTCTACGACGCGCCGGGCCCGAAGGCCGTCGTCCGCAACCGCGTCTACGCGGTCGTCGGTGGCGCCGCCATCGTGGCGCTGATCGTCTTCGCCATCAAGCGGCTGTCGGACACCGGCAACCTCGACGCCGGCATGTGGGACATCTTCAACTACGCGGGCATCCGGCAGAACATCGCCGACGCGGTGCTGGCCACGCTCAAGGTCTTCGGCCTGGCCGCGGTCGGCTCGGTCGTCCTCGGCGTGGTGCTCGCGGTCGGCCGTCTCTCCGACCACCGGCCGGTGCGCTGGCTCGCCACCACGTTCATCGAGCTGTTCCGCTCGATCCCGCTGCTCATCACGATCTACGCGATCTGGGTCGGCTTCCTGACCGACTACTCGATGTGGGCGCTGGCGCTGGGCCTCTCCGTCTACAACGGCTGCGTCCAGGCCGAGGTGCTGCGGGCCGGGATCAACTCCGTCCCCCGGGGCCAGAGCGAGGCAGCGTACGCGCTGGGCATGAGCAAGACGCAGGTGATGCTCGGCGTGCTGATGCCGCAGGCCGTGCGTGCGATGCTGCCGACGATCATCAGCCAGCTGGTGGTGACCCTCAAGGACACCTCGCTCGGCTACATCATCCTGTACCCGGAGCTGCTCCAGACCGCGCGCCTGATCGCCTCCAACACCCTGGTGGACGGCAAGTACCCGTACGTCTCCACGATCGTCGTCATCGGCACGATCTACGTGACGATGTGTCTGCTGCTGTCGGCGCTCGCGACCTGGATCGAGAAGCGCGGCAGGCGGGCGAAGACCGGCATCGCGGTCGCCTCGGCCGCCCCCGCCGCGGGCATCGACGCGCCTGTCGCGGCACTCGGCGTCCCGGCCCAGCGGCCGGGGGGCGCAGGGGGCGCGGACCTTCCGCCGGCCACCGGTACGGTCGCGACCGACGGGACCGGAGAGCCCGGAGGGGACACCGGGACCGCCAAGACGCCGTAACGGGCGACTCGGAGCGGGGAGCATTCGAGGCAGCGGCGCGTGCGCCGCTGCCTCGCTCGCTTGACGCGGGCACCCCCAGTGGGTTGCATACGTTCTGTGATCACGCACCGGACTTCGACCGCTTCGACTGCCAGGTTCCGCACGACCGTTCGAGCCGGAGGGTACGCCTCGTGGACCCGGTGATCGTCGTCGGCGCCGGGCCCGTCGGCCTGACGCTCGCCCTCGCCCTGGCGGCGCACGGCGTTCCCTCCGTGCTCCTCGACGAGGGGCTCGGCAAGGACGAGCCGCGCCCCGCCCGCACGGTGGTGCTGCGCGAGGACACCGCGGGCCTGGTCATGCGTCTCGGCTGCGCGACTCCGGACCGCGCGGCGCTGAGCTGGTCCGGCTGGCGTTCGCTCCGCCGGAACCAGCTGGTCCGTGACGTGCCACTCGGCGAGGGACCGGAAAGCGGCTCGCCGCCCGCCCCCGTCCACCTGCCGCAGCACGCGCTCACCCGGGGCCTGCGGGCCGCCGTGGCCGCGCACGACTTGATCAGGCTGGTGCCGCTGAGCCGGGTCGACACCCTGGAGCAGGACGCCTCCGGGGTCACCGTGCACACCAAGGACCCCGACGCGACGTGGTGGCGGGGGAGTTACCTGGTCGGGTGCGACGGAGCCCGTTCCACCGTGCGCAAGCTCCTGGACATCAGGTTCCCGGGCCGGACCGCCGTGGAACGGCACGCCGTCGCCGCCCTGCGGGTGGAACTCCCTTGGCCCGGAGAGGCCGTGCTGCATCGTCAGCCGCCATGGCGGGCGGTGGGACCCGAAGTGACGGCCCGCCCCCTGCCGGGCGGGGTCTGGCGGCTCGACTGGCTGCTCCCGCCGAGCGGCGAACTGGTTACGCCCGAGGCGCTGATCGCCCGCATCCGGGAGACGCTGGCAGGCTGGTGCGGGGAGACCCCGCCGTACGAACTGCTGGACACCGGCGTCTACACGGTCCACCACCGGCTGGCACTGCGCTGGCGGGTGAAGCGGGCGTTCCTCGCCGGGGACGCCGCCCATCTGCTGGGCGCACTGGGCACCCAGGGCGTGGACGAGGGCCTGCGGGACGCCGAGAACCTCGCGTGGAAACTGGCCCACGCCTGGCACCACGGAGCCTCCGAACTGCTGCTCGACAGCTACCAGGCCGAGCGCCGGACCGCCGTCGCCGCCCGGCTGCGCGCTGCCGACCAGTCGCTGCCGATACTGCGCGGCGGCGGAGGACTGCGGACCCTGGTGGCGGGCGGCGCACGCGGGCACGACACGCTGCTCTTCGACGCACATCTCGGCTACGGCCCCCTCGGTGCGCCCCCCTCGTACGCGCACTCCCCCCTCGCACCACAGCACGCCCAGGCGCACATCGCGGTCGGTACGCCCCCCGGCGCGCCGGTCACCGAGGCGTGGGCGACCGCTCCGGACGGAACGTCCGTACGACTCCGGGCCCGGCTGGGGCGCGGCCGGTTCCTGGTGGTGCTGGTCGCCCCCGGCACGGGTGTCTGGGACCGGCGGCACTGGATGACGGCGGGCGTGATGCCCCGTCTCGCGGAGGCCGTGAACGCCCTTCCCGTGGAGAGCGAACTCCTCGTCACGGAGAGTTATCCGGGCGCGGCGGCCCACACGGTCCTGCTGATCAGGCCGGACGGACATCTGGTGGCCTCGTTCGCCGGGGTGCGGCCGGCGGAGCTCTTCGCCGCCGCGGACGCGGCGCGGGGAGGCCCGCCCGGCGCTTCCCGCGCGGACGACGACCCCGCCCCGCGCGCCTCCGCGCGCTCCGAAAGGGCCGCCACGGTCAATTGACCCGCGTGGACACGCGTGGTGTACTCCAGAACATGACCGACGACACCTGCGTACGCCTGTGGCGGAGGGTCCACATGGACCTCGTCCGCTACGCGGGCTGCGTGTGTCGCCCTTCCTGCTGACTCGCCTTCCCCGCCGTGCCGTGGTGCCGCCCGTGCACCGGTACGCGCCCTCACGCGAACTCTCAGGACGGTCATCGTGTCTGCCCTTCCCGCTTCTCCCGTGCCCGCGCCCTCCCTCGAGCCTCTGGCACCTTTCGCCACCGTCAATGACGTGTCCGTCAATGACGTGTCCGTCGAGGCCGTACCCGCCGGGGCCGTACCCGCCGGGGCCGTACCCGCCGGGGCCGTACCCGCCGGGGCCGTACCCGCCGAGGCGGCACCGTCCGCCCGGACGGACCCGGCAGCTCCAACCGTGGCGGAGCTGCTCGCATTCGCCCGCCGGACCGCGGCCGACGCCGAGTTGATCGCCTCTCTGCCACTCGATCCGGAGGGCCGCACCTGGGTGCGGCTGGAGGGACCCGCGGGCAGCGAGGCCTGGCTGATCGGATGGCCGCCGGGTACCGGAACCGGCTGGCACGACCACGCGGACTCGGTCGGCGCGTTCCTGACCGCTTCCGGGACGCTGAAGGAGCACTCGCTGGCCGCCCGGCTGCCCACCGACGGGTGGAAGACGCTGGAGCTGACCGAAGACCTCGACCGGAGCCGAGAGTTGACGACGGGTCAGGGGCGGGCGTTCGGCCGGCACCACGTGCACGAGGTGCTGAACGAATCCACCACCGAGCACGCCGTCTCCGTACACGCCTACTACCCGCCGCTTCCCCGCATCCGCCGCTACAGCCGCACGGGAGCGGTGCTGCGGCTGGAGCAGACCGAGGTTCCGGAGGACTGGCAGTGAGCGAGCACCACACCGTCCGCACGACGGGTGGCGATCCCGCGTCCGGGCCTGTCGGCATCGATGAATTCCTCGACCGCGTGCGGGAAGGCTACGAGCGGGTCGGCCCGGAGGAAGCCGCCGCGGAGGCCGCCGAGGGCGCCCTGCTGGTCGACATCCGCTACGCCGCGCTGCGCGAGCGCGACGGCCTGATCCCGGGCGCGCTCGTCGTGGAACGCAACGAACTGGAGTGGCGGCTCGACCCATGGGGCAGCCACCGCGCGGCGCAGGCGGTCGGCCACGACCTGCGGATCGTGGTCGTCTGCAACGAGGGGTACGCCTCCAGTCTCGCGGTGGCCTCCCTGCACCGGCTGGGCCTGGCCCGCGCCACCGACCTGACCGGCGGCTTCCAGGCCTGGCGGGCGGCCGGGCTTCCAGTGGTGGCCGCTTCTCCGTGACGGCCTCCCGCTCGCCCGCCAGGACCGGTTCCTCGTGAACGCGTTCTCGCGGAGTTACCGCTACGTGGGGCCGCCCGGGCTGTTGGCACCGGCCCGGGCCGGTGGCGGTCCGTCCGGCGGGGGTCCAGCGGGAAGCGTTTCGTCCGGAGGCGGCCTGCCCGGAGGCGGCCTGCCCGGAGGCGGCCTGCCCGGAGGCGGCTTGTACCGCGGCTCCGGCCATCGGATCGCCTCGGCGGCCGCCTTCGGCGACTGGGTGACCCTGCGCCCGGCGTCGGAGCTGCGGGAGCCGTTCACCTTCGTCGTCGGCGGGGACGGCGCGCTGCGACTGGCCCCGCGCCGCAGTGAACACGTGGCCTGCGCCGGCGGGGAGGCCGTACTGAGTGCGGGCGAGATCGGCTTCGCCCGCGATGCGGGCGGGTGGACCGTGGACCACATCAGCAACCAGTCGACCGGCTACTGCCCCGATGTCAGCTCCTGGCCCGCCGTCGCACGGGCGCTGGACCGCGCGGAGCTCGCCCGGTCGGACGGTTTCACCCACGAGGTGATATTCCGTCGCTGTCCCGGCTGTCAGGAACACAACATCGTCCGCGAGAGCCACTTCGTCTGCGTCTTCTGTGACGGCGAGCTGCCGATGGTCTGGAACGTGGACCCTTCGGCCTGAGAGCGACCCGACGCCGGTGGGCCGCTCCCACGCACCGCTGCCGTCGGGTTCCCGACCCCGCCTCGGTGCGCCGCGCTCCGTCGCCTGCCCCGTTCCGAGGCACGCCCACCCCGCGCCGGCCCCGTTCGCAGGCACACCTTCCCCGGAGCTACCCGAACGGCCGCTCCCCGGTGGAGCGGTCCCGGCGCAGGCCGGACATTCGCCTCATGCACCACGAGGCCGATGTGTACGGAGATGGCGCGCTGATGGACATGGACTCCCTGGACTCCCCCGTCCTCACCCCGGACGGACTCGACCTCCAGGCGTCCCGCCTGCAGGAATCGGATGCCTGGCAGCGGATCGTGACCGGGTGGGCCCGCTCGGCCCCGGAACCCGTACGGCTCCGCCCCGCCGACACCGGTCCCGCCGCCCCCGTCGGAACGGGTCCCGCCGACACGCTCCCGGCTCGCTCGCCGGAACACTGGCGCGGGCTGCTCTCCGTTCCCGTCGACCAACTGATCGCGGACTCCCTGCGCTCGCTGCCCGCCGCCTCCCCCGCCGAGCGACGCCTGCCAGGACGGCTCGGCGCGATGCTGCCGGACCGGCTCCACTCCTGGCGGCGCATCGGCCGGAGCGACGTACGGCCCTCGGTCCACCTGGCCTACGCGCGGCAGATCCTGACGGAATGGGGCTGGCAGAACACGCCGTACCGGCTGCGCGACGCCCGCGGCGCCCGCTGCGTGTGCGGGGCCATGCTCACGGCGCACCGTCTCGGCTACGGCTCGGCCGAAACCGTGGACCGGGCCGGGGCGTGGATGATCACGGAGCTGCGCTCGCAGGGCTGGACCGATCTGATCGGCCCCTGGAACCGGGCCCCCGGCCGTACCGCCTCCGAGGCTCTCGCCCTGATCGACGCCACCATCCGACGCGCCTCTCTGGCCGGCCACTGAGCCGTCGCTCCCGAAGGCTGCTAGTGCCGCGTCAGCCAAGGTTTGCCCGCCAAGGAGCGGCGTCAGGTGCGTGCTCTCGGTGCGTCGGCCGGAAGCCCCCGTACTGGACGTACTCGGGCTTTCGGCCGGCGCGGCAAGAGTGCGTGCCGGGCGTCGCGACAGGGCAAACCCTGGCTGACGCGGCACTGGACACAGCCACCAACGATGCCACCAACGATCCGCCCCGCGAGGCAGGTCAGAACGGCTCGTCCAAGCCCTCGGTGTCTTCCCCCTCGGCCTCCAGCGCCTGACGCACCACGCGCAGCGCCATGCCTTCTCCGTATCCCTTGCGGGCGAGCATTCCCGCGAGGCGACGCAGGCGCTTGTCCCGGTCGAGACCTCGCGTGGAGCGGAGTTTTCGCTCGACCAGTTCGCGGGCGGTCTCCTCTTCCCGCTCGGGGTCGAGCTGCCCGACCGCCTCGTCGATCACCGCGGAGTCGACGCCCTTCGTGCGGAGCTCACGGGCGAGCGCCCGGCGGGCCAGACCCCGGCCGTGGTGCCTGGACTCCACCCAGGAGTCCGCGAACGCCGCGTCGTCGATCAGGCCCACGTCCTCGAAGCGGGAGAGCACCTCCTCTGCCGCCTCGTCGGGGATCTCCCTCTTGCGCAGAGCGTCCGCGAGCTGCTTGCGCGTCCGCGGGGTCCCGGTGAGCAGGCGCAGACAGATGTTGCGCGCCTGCTCGACCGGATCTCGCGGCTCCCCTTTCTCGGCCCTCGACGAGGAAGGGGAGCCGCTGCTTCTGGAACGGGAGCGACGGCTCGCCCCCTCGCCGAATCCCGCACCGCCGCCGAATCCCGTCCCCGGGCCCGCCCCCCGACGGGCTCCGGAACGAAATTCCGCTTCGGTCTCCGACTCCGGCCCGCTCTCCGGTCCGTCCGCGAAGCCGCCCGCCTGCCACGGGTGGGGCTCCGCGCCGAATCCGGGAGCCGGCTCGGACCATTCCGTACGCCGCGTCACGGGACTAGCTCTTGGCCGCCGCGGCGGTCTTGGCGGCCTTGGCCTTGGCCGCCGCAGCCGTGGTCGCCGGCTTCGCGGCGCTGTCGGCCGCCCCTGCGGTCGCGGCGTCCGCCGTGTCCGTACCGGCCGCCGGAGCGTCGCTCTCCGGGCGGACTCCGACGCCGAGCTTCTCCAGGATCTTCTTCTCGATCTCGTTGGCGAGGTCGGGGTTGTCCTTGAGGAAGTTGCGGGCGTTCTCCTTGCCCTGGCCGAGCTGGTCGCCCTCGTACGTGTACCAGGCGCCGGCCTTGCGGACGAAGCCGTGCTCCACGCCCATGTCGATCAGACCGCCCTCGCGGCTGATGCCCTGGCCGTAGAGGATGTCGAACTCGGCCTGCTTGAACGGCGGCGCGACCTTGTTCTTGACGACCTTGACGCGGGTACGGTTGCCGACCGCGTCGGTGCCGTCCTTGAGCGTCTCGATGCGGCGGATGTCCAGACGCACCGAGGCGTAGAACTTCAGCGCGCGGCCACCGGTCGTGGTCTCCGGCGAACCGAACATCACGCCGATCTTCTCGCGGAGCTGGTTGATGAAGATCGCGGTGGTCTTGGACTGGTTGAGCGCGCTGGTGATCTTGCGGAGCGCCTGGCTCATCAGACGGGCCTGGAGACCCACGTGGGAATCACCCATCTCGCCCTCGATCTCCGCACGGGGCACCAGGGCCGCCACGGAGTCGATGACGATCAGGTCGAGCGCGCCGGAGCGGACCAGCATGTCCACGATTTCCAGCGCCTGCTCGCCGTTGTCCGGCTGGGAGAGGATCAGGTTGTCGATGTCGACGCCGAGCTTCTTGGCGTACTCCGGGTCGAGCGCGTGCTCGGCGTCGATGAACGCCACCTGGCCGCCGAGCCGCTGCGCGTTGGCCACGGCGTGCAGGGTCAGGGTCGTCTTGCCGGAGGACTCCGGGCCGTACACCTCCACCACACGGCCGCGCGGCAGACCGCCGACGCCGAGGGCCACGTCGAGCGCGGTGGACCCGGTGGGGATCACCTCGATGGGCTCGTTCGGCCGCTCGCCGAGGCGCATGACCGCGCCCTTGCCGAATTGGCGCTCGATTTGTGCGAGAGCGGCGTCCAGCGCCTTCTCGCGGTCGTTACCTGCCATGGGTTCCACCCGATTTGCTTGAGTCGATCGCTTCACGTCAAAGACGCTAACCCCTGCCACTGACAATGGGCCTCGACGTCCTCCCGGCCTGTGGATAACTCCACGGCCGAGCCCGGGAAACCCGGACCCGGATGCCATGAGAATGGATGTTCGATTTTGGTGTCAAGCGCACCACGCCGCCTGCCCGCCCACGGCCGGGGAAGGCCTCGCACCCCCGAATACCGCCACACCCATGGTGCACACCGGGACCTTCCGGGCGCCGGAGGACCGTGACCGAAGTCATGGAGCAGCCCGGGCGGAAGCACCGGCCGCGCGGCGCCCCCGCGCGGCCGGTGGGGGCGACCCGACCCGCGCCCTACTCCGCCGTGCGGCGCGAGAGGCCGTCGAGGATGAGGGCGAGCCCGGCCTCGAAGGCCGACTCGTGACCGATCTCGGGCACGTCGGCCGGAAGCCCCGCACCCTCCCCGGAAGCACCGGAAGCACCGGAGGCACCGGAAGGACCGGCCACATCGGTAGCGCCGGCGGCACTGTCCGCCTGCTCCTCCAGCACACTGCCGACCGTGAAGCGGCTCGCGGCCAGCATCGCCATCTGCGCGTCCCGCTCCGGGACGCCCGAAGCCGTCAGGAAGTCCATCTTGCGGCGAATCCGGTCGAGGTCACCGACGGGGGTGCTGCCCGCATGCAGCCGCGCCCCGTCGCGGCGCGCCAGCAGGGCACGCCGGAAGCTGCGCGTGTTGTCGAGGAACCAGGCCCGCCAGTCGTCCCCGCGCTCGGGCAGCGGAGCAGTCGCGTGGGGCGCCATGGCGGCCGCCGCCATGGCGTCGAGGAGTTCTCGCTTGGTGCGGAAGTGCCAGTAGAGCGAGGGCTGCTCGACGCCCAGCCGCTTCGCCAGCCGCCGGGTACTGACAGCGTCCAGTCCGACTTCGTCGAGCAGACCGAGCGCCTCGGCGACCACGGTCTCGCGGTTCATCTTTGTCACGTTGACAATCTATCGCCGATAGATGACTCTGGCGAAGAACCATTCACTGATAGATTTTGAGGTATCGGCCATGACCGTGACGTCCATGGAGCGCGGATCGGGGGCACGGGTCCTGCGGATCCTGGTCGCCGGTGGCGGGGTCGCGGGGCAGGCGGTCGCCTACTGGCTCGCCCGGGGCGGCCACCGGGTGACCGTCGCCGAACGCTTCCCGGCCCTGCGGTCCACCGGCGCCCAGGTGGACCTCCGCGGCCAGGGCATCGAGGCGATCGAGCGGATGGGGCTCCTCGACGCGGTCCGCGCCGAGTTGGTGGACGAGCCGGGGGTCGCCTTCGTGGACTCCCGCGGCCGGGCCAGGGCGACGATCATGGCCAACACCTCCGGCCGGGGCCGGCAGACCCTGACGTCCGAGTACGAGATCATGCGCGGGGATCTGGTGCGCATACTCGCCGACGCGGCGAAAGGCGGCGTGCGTCAGGTCTTCGGCCTGAGCGTGGACGGCTTCGAGCAGGACGAGCACAAGGTCGTCGCGCGGTTCTCCGACGGATCGACCGGAGAGTTCGACCTCCTGGTCGGCGCGGACGGGCAGGGCTCACGCATCCGGCGGGCGATCCTCCCGGAAGGCTCCGACCCGTACTGGCGGGTCGGCATCCACATGGCCTACTGGTTCGTCCCCCGCATCGCCTCCGACAGCGACGTCCGGGACACCTACATGGTCCCGGGCGGCCGCCAGATCATGCGCCGCAGTCACAACCCGACCGAGACGCAGGTGTACTTCGTGCTCCGGGAGGAGTCCGAGGAGGCATCGGCGGTCCACCGGGAGCCCGTCGAGCGCCGGCAGGATTTCTGGGCCGACAGATTCCGCGACGCGGGATGGCAGACGGAACGTTTCGTCGCGGGCATGAAGGAGAGCCCCTTCTTCTACTCCCAGGAGATCCTCCAGGTACGCACCGGCACCTGGTCCGAGGGCCGCGTGGTGCTGGCCGGCGACGCCGCGCACTGTGCCTCCCCGTACAGCGGCATGGGCGTCTCCGGCGGTCTGGTCGGCGCCTACGTCCTGGCCGGCGAGATCAACCGGCACCCGGACGACCTGCCGACCGCGCTGGCGAACTACGACACCGTGCTGCGGCCCTTCGTCGACGAGATCCAGGCCGAGGTGAACCCTCGCGTCCTGCGCGTAGGCCTGCCGACGACCCGGCGGGCGATCGACGCCTTCCTGTCCGCCACCGCTCTGGCCTGCAAGCTGCACGTCCCCGGCCTGGTCGCCCGGTGGTCGAAGGAGGACCGCGGCGGCGGCTGGCAGCTCCCACAGAGCCCGGTACCGCGGAACACTGCCGCGGAGGCGGGTACCGAGGCCCGGGGCCGGTAGGGGCAAGGCGCGTCGGCGGTGGCCGGCGCATGCGATCGCGGGCAAAAGCTCCACCGGGCGCGGTCCGCCGGCCGCCGTGCCGGGCGGTGGCCGGCGGACCGCCGCGAATCCAGCCGTCCCCTCCCGCCGGATCAGTCTTCGACGCGGATCAGGAAGGGGCTTTCCCGGTCACGGTCTCCCGCACGTGTCCCCGGCTACCGCTGGTCCGGGCCCCCGTGCCCCGTACCGCCGCCCTCGCCGGAGCCGCCCGTACCGCCGGAGCCGCGCGGTTCGTCCGCTCGCTCGCCGTCGCCGGCGTGCGGGCCGTGCCCCCGTGTCAGGCGGCGTACCCGTGACCAGACCGGTTCCGCGCGCTGCCGGCTGCTGCCGCCGCCCACCCGGGGGTCGTCGGTGACCGCGTACCGCTTCACGTACGCACCGAGGAACGCCTGGAGCGTGGCCACCGCCGGGATCGCGATCAGCGCGCCGACCGCGCCGAGCAGGGCCGTACCGGCGATCACCGACCCGAAGGCCACCGCGGGGTGGATGTCGACGGTCTTCGAGGTCAGCTTGGGCTGGAGCACGTAGTTCTCGAACTGCTGGTAGATCACGACGAAGCCGAGCACCCAGAGCGCGTACCAGGGGTCGACGGTGAACGCGATCAGCATCGGCAGGGCGCCCGCGAGGTACGTGCCGATGGTCGGGATGAACTGGGAGACCAGGCCGACCCAGACGGCGAGCGCCGGTGCGTAGGGCACTCCGAGCACGACGAGCAGGATGTAGTGCGCGATGCCGGAGATGAGCGCCATCAGCCCGCGCGAGTAGAGGTACCCGCCGGTCTTGTCGACCGCGATCTCCCAGGCGCGCAGCACCTCGGCCTGGCGCGAGGGCGGCAGTACGGAGCAGAGCGCGCGGCGCAGCCGGGGTCCGTCGGCGGCGAAGTAGAAGGAGAACAGGAAGATCGTCAGCAGCCGGAAGAGGCCCCCGAGCACGGTGGTGGAGACGTCGAGCACGCCGGTCGCGCTGTTCTGCACGTACCTCTGGAGCCAGTCCGAGTGCAGCAGGCTGTCCTGGACGTCGACCCGGGAGAGTTCCGTGTGGAACGTCTGGTTGACCCACTTGATCACCGAATCGAGGTACTTCGGGAACTCGTCGAACATGTCCACGATCTGTCCGGCGAGCATCGAGCCCAGCAGGACGATGAACCCGATGCTCAGGATGAACACGACGGTGAAGACGAGGAAGGTCGCCAGGCCCCGCCGCATGCCCCGTCCGGCCATGCGGCCGACCGCGGGCTCTATGGCCAGCGCGAGGAAGAAGGCGATGAGGATGTTGATGAGCAGGCCGATGAGCTGGTCGAACGCCCAGCTGCCGAGGCGGAAGCAGGCGTAGAGCGCCAGCGCCATGACCACGGCGCGCGGCAGCCACTGGGGCATGCGCGCGGGTCCGCCGTCCACCGGGGGCTCCGGCGGTACGGCCGGGGGAACGGGAGGCGCGGCGGAGCGCTGAGGGTTCTGCACGGTCTGGTCTGTCGGGGCCACGCCCACCAGTCTCGCCTACGGGTGGGACACCCCCTGCCCCGGGCGTCCCCGGCGCTCCCGACCGGTGCGACCGGAGTGACCCTTGCGACCACAGCGACCCGTGGGACCGCCGCGCCGAGCGGCAGCGGCCCCCGGTCGGCTCAGCGCCGCTCGGCGGGGACGCCCATCGCCGTGCAGACGGCACGCCAGACGTCCTTCGTCTCCCACCCCGCGTCGAGTGCCTGATGGACCGTGAGACCGCCCAGCTCGGCCATGACATGGTCACGCGCGAAGGAGTCCGCGTATCCGGCACCGAAGTGGTCGGCCATCCGCTCCCAGAAAATCGTCAACCGCATGACTCCAGTATCCCGCTCCTGAGGGTGCGGTCCCGCCGCCGGAGACCTCTCCCGGCGCTTTGCGCTCTACGGTCGGTCCATGCCCGGAACCGCAGCACGTCCCCTCGCCCGCGCCGAGCAGTTCATCTGGCTCACGGCCCGCGTACTCGAACAGCGGAGATTCGCCCACGACTTTCTCGACGGAGACGCGGACGCGGTCGAGACCGCGCTCGCCGCCTATCTCAACAGGGACGGCGGTTACGGCCACGCCCTCGAACCCGACCTGCGCGGCCCGGTGAGCCAGCCCCTGCACACCGCGCACGCGCTGAGCGTCCTGGACTCCGTCGGCCTCTGCCACGGCCCCCGGGTCGACCGGATCTGCCGCTATCTGACGGCCGTCTCCACCGAGGAGGGGGCGCTGCCCGCGCTCCGCCCCACCCAGCGCGGATACCCCGCCGCGCCCTTCATCCCGATCGTCGACGATCCCCCCGCCGAGCTGCTGACCACGGGGCCGGTCGTCGGTCTGCTGCACCGCAACCAGGTCTGGCACGCGTGGTTGTTCCGGGCGACGGACTTCTGCTGGTCGGCGGTGGAGTCGCTGACCGTCTCGCATCCGTACGAGATCGAGGCGGCGGTCGCCTTCCTGGACGGCGCTCCGGACCAGGAGCGGGCGCGGGCGGCGGCGGAACGGCTCGGCCGGCTGGTGCGGGACCAGCGCCTCGCGGTACTGGACCCCCGGCGGCGCGAGGAGTACCCGCTGGCCCCGGGATACGCGCCCGGTGAGTACCACTTCCCGTACGACTACGCCCGTACGCCCGCCTCGCTGGCCTGCGGCTGGTTCACCGAGGAGGAGCTGTCGGACTCCCTCGACCACCTCGCGGCCGAGCAGCGGGAGGACGGCGGCTGGCCGCTCACCTGGCGGCGGTGGGCTCCCGGTACGGCTCTGGAGGGGCGCCCCCTCGTCACCCTGCGGGCCCTCCAGATCCTGCGGGCGCACGGCCGTGACCTGGGGTGACGGCCGTGCGCCCCCTACCCGAGCGCCCGCACCCCGGCGGTGACGACGACGGCCGCGGCCACGACGACCAGGAACGGGGCGCGCAGGACGAGGGCGAGCGCCGCAGCCCCGAGCCCGGCCGCGCGGGCGTCGAGGAGGAGGCGGGCGCCGTCGCCGAACGTCTGCTGCGCGGTGAGCGCGGCGAGCAGGGCCACCGGGAGCAGCGCCGCCAGCCGCTGGACGAGCGGCCGTTCCAGGACACCGGCGGGGACGAGGAGCCCGAGGAGCTTGGCGAGGTAGCAGCCCGCCGCGGTGAGCGCGACGGCGATCCAGACGTTCATCGGTCCGCTCCCGGGGAGGTGGTGGTGTCGGCGTCCACGGGGCCGGGCCTGGCGCGCCCCTTCAGGAAGAGCACGGCCGGGGCGGAGAGCCCGGCGAGCAGGACCGGCACCCCCGCGGGCAGGACGGGCAGCAGGCCGAGGGCGAGGACGACGGCGAGCGCCGCGGTGACGCGTTCCGTGGTGCTGGTCAGCATCGGCGCGAGCAGTGCCAGGAACACCGCGGGCCCGGCGGCGTCCAGCCCCCAGGCGTCGGTGTCGCCGAGCCGCTGGGCGCCGAGCGCCCCCGCGAGCGTGGTGAGGTTCCAGAGCACGTAGAGCGAGGCGCCGGTGACGGTGAACCCGAGGCGGGCGGCCCGGCGGGTGGGCTGGGCCAGCGTGACGGCGGTGCTCTCGTCGATCACCCAGTGCGCGGCGAGCGGGCGCAGCGCGCGGGGCAGGGAGAGCAGCTGGGAGAGGCGGAGCCCGTAGAAGGCGTTGCGTACGCCGAGGAAGAAGGCCCCGGCCGCCGCGGTGTACGGGTTGCCGCCGGCCGCGAGGGCTCCGACGAGGGCGAACTGCGAGGCGCCGGTGAAGACCAGGAGGCTGAGCGCGCAGGTCTGGAGCAGGGTGAGTCCGGAGCCGGCGGAGGTGACTCCGAAGGCGAATCCGGAGAGTCCGACGGCCACGCCGACACCGAGCGCGTCCCGGACCACGGCCGCGTCGGTCTTCGTCGCACCGTTCCCGTTCGTCGCGCCGGTCTTCGCACCGGTCTTCGCACCGGTCTTCGCACCGGGGCCGTCGGGTAGGTCCGAGGGCCCGGTTCCGCCGTCCGGGCCGGCGGTTATGAGGGGTGTCGTCTGTTCTGCCACGTCCGCGAACCTACCGGCGCGGGTCGGCCCCGGTCTTGTACGTTCTTGCGCGTTCGCGCTGGTAGGCGCCGGGTGGCACGCCCACGATCCGGGTGAAGTGCCGGTTGAGGTGGGGCTGGTCGGTGAAGCCCACCGAGGCCGCCGCGGTGGCGGGAGCCACCCCCGC
This sequence comes from Streptomyces sp. NBC_00102, assembly GCF_026343115.1. Classification (GTDB taxonomy): domain Bacteria; phylum Actinomycetota; class Actinomycetes; order Streptomycetales; family Streptomycetaceae; genus Streptomyces. Next base: position 5,573,088 of record NZ_JAPEMC010000001.1, on the reverse strand, counting down.
GTCGAGCAGCTCGCGCGCCCGCCGCACCCGGGCGTTGGTGAGCCAGGCGTGCGGGGGCATTCCGTACCGCTTCTTGAAGGCGCGCAGCAGCGCGAAGGGGGTGGCGCCGACCTCGGCCGCGAGCGCTTCCAGGGTGGGCGGACCGCTCAGCCGGTCCTCCAGTACGGCCCGGGCGAGACCCGCCGCGCGGGCGCCGGCGGTGAGCGAGGGGGCGGGCGACAGCAGGCCGCCGTGGCGGCGGAGCAGGCGGGCGAGCACGACCCGCAGCAGGGTGTCGGCCGCGAGGGCGTCGCCCTGTTCGGCGGCCCGGTGCACCTCGTGGATCAGCCGGCCCGCCTCGGGGTCGGCGGTGCAGGAGGTGTCGAAGCCGACCGTGCCCCGCAGGTTCGTGACCTCGGCCGCCACGGCGTGCACGGCCCGGGCGGACGGGTAGAGGGTGGCGTACGCCCAGCCTTCCGGAACCCCGGCGCGAGCGGTGTGCGGGACCTCGGGGTTGATCATCACCACGGTGCCGGGTCCGGCGTGCAGGGTGCCGCCGGGCAGCCCGACGTCCTCGACGCCCCGGGTGACCGCCCCGAGGACGTACCCCTCGTGGCTGTGGCGGGAGAAGGCGTGGCGGACGTAATGGGCCCGGAGCAGGTCGATGCCGGGCAGGGCGGCGTACTGCCAGTGCCGCGCCCATTCCCCCGTCGCTCCGTCGCGCTCCCCGCCTGCCGCCATACCGGGATTCTCGCAGGTCCGACCGTGTTCACCGGCCGATGTCAGTGGCCGGGTGCACGATGGTGGGCATGGTCGGCTCTGCCCTGGATTCCTTCTCGCCCGCGACCCGCAGCTGGTTCGCGGGTGCCTTCCACGCGCCCACTGCGGCGCAGGAGGGCGCCTGGTCGGCGATCGCGGAGGGATCGGACGTGCTGGTCGTGGCGCCGACCGGCTCCGGCAAGACGCTGGCCGCCTTCCTGGCGTCCCTCGACCAGCTGGCCGCCGTACCGCCCCCCGCCGAGGCGAAGAAGCGCTGCCGGGTGCTGTACATCTCCCCGCTGAAGGCCCTCGCCGTGGACGTGGAGCGCAACCTCCGCTCGCCGCTGACCGGCATCCGTCAGGAATCCGTGCGGCTGGGGCTGCCGGAGCCGGAGGTCCGGGTGGGCATCCGGTCCGGTGACACGCCTCCGGCCGAGCGCCGGAGCATGGTGACGAAGCCCCCGGACATCCTGATCACGACCCCCGAGTCGCTCTTCCTGATGCTGACCTCCTCGGCGCGGGACGCCCTCGCCGGGGTGGAGACGGTGATCCTGGACGAGGTGCACGCCGTCGCCGGCACGAAACGCGGCGCCCACCTCGCGCTGAGCCTGGAGCGGCTCGACGAGCTGCTGCCGCGCCCCGCCCGCCGGATCGGGCTGTCCGCCACGGTCCGGCCGGTCGACGAGGTGGCCCGGTTCCTGTCGCCGCAGCGCCGGGTGGAGATCGTGCAGCCCGCCTCGGCCAAGGAGTTCGACCTCTCCGTCGTCGTACCGGTGGAGGACCTCGGCGAGCTGGGCGGTTCACCGGCCCCCGACAGCGGTTCCGACCAGTCCGACAAGCCGTCGATCTGGCCGCAGGTGGAGGAGCGGATCGCCGACCTCGTGCAGGCGCACCGCTCGACGATCGTCTTCGCCAACTCCCGCCGCCTCGCCGAGCGGCTCTGCAACCGGCTCAACGAGATCGCGTACGAACGCGCCACCGGCGAGGCCATGCCGGAGGCGCACTCCCCCGCCGAGCTCATGGCGCAGTCGGGCGGGGCGAAGGGCGCGCCCGCCCTGCTGGCCCGCGCCCACCACGGCTCGGTCTCCAAGGAGCAGCGGGCCCAGGTGGAGGAGGACCTCAAGGCGGGCCGGCTGCCCGCCGTCGTCGCCACCTCCAGCCTGGAGCTCGGTATCGACATGGGCGCCGTGGACCTGGTGATCCAGGTCGAGTCGCCGCCCTCGGTGGCCTCCGGCCTCCAGCGGGTGGGCCGGGCGGGCCACCAGGTGGGGGCCGTGTCGACGGGCGTGGTCTTCCCGAAGTACCGGGGCGACCTCGTGCAGGCGGCGGTGGTCACCGAGCGGATGCGCGAGGGGGCCATCGAGGCGCTGCGCGTCCCGTCGAACCCGCTGGACGTGCTGGCGCAGCAGTTGGTGGCGATCGTGGCGCTGGACACCCGGCAGGCGGACGACCTGCTGGCGCTGGTCCGCCGCGCCGCGCCGTTCGCCTCGCTGCCCGAGTCGGCGTTCACGGCGGTGCTCGACATGCTGGCGGGCCGTTATCCGTCCGACGCGTTCGCGGAGCTGCGCCCGCGCGTGGTCTGGGACCGGGTGGCGGGCACGGTGACCGGGCGCCCGGGGGCGCAGCGGCTCGCCGTCACCTCCGGCGGCACCATTCCGGACCGGGGGCTGTTCGGCGTCTTCCTCGCCGGGTCGGACCCCAAGAAGGGCGGCGGCCGGGTCGGCGAGCTGGACGAGGAGATGGTGTACGAGTCCCGGGTCGGGGACGTCTTCACCCTCGGCACCACGTCCTGGCGGATCGAGGACATCACCCGGGACCGGGTGCTGGTCTCGCCCGCCCCGGGGGTGCCGGGGCGGCTGCCGTTCTGGAAGGGCGACCAGCTGGGGCGCCCGCTGGAGCTGGGGCGTGCGCTGGGTGCGTTCCTGCGGGAGATCGGGGGGCTCTCCGAGGAGGACGCCCGGCTCCGGCTGCTCGCGGCCGGTCTGGACGCCTGGGCGGCCGGCAACATCCTTTCCTACCTCGACGAGCAGCGGCGGGCCTGCGGCCATGTCCCGGACGACCGCACGATCCTCGTCGAGCGTTTCCGGGACGAGCTGGGCGACTGGCGGGTGGTGGTGCACTCACCGTTCGGCGCCCAGGTGCACGCCCCGTGGGCGCTCGCCCTCTCCGCCCGCCTCGCCGAGCGGTACGGCATGGACGCGCAGGTCATGCACGCCGACGACGGCATCGTGCTGAGGCTGCCGGACGCGGACCTGATGAGCCTCGACCTGCTCGACTTCGACGCGCCTCGTGATTCCGGCGGCTCCGGCGGCGGCGGTACGGACACCGACCGGGGCCTCATGCTCCCGGACGCCGCCTACGACAGCGGGCAGGCACCGGTGGGCGCCGCCGACGTCGTCTTCGACAAGGGCGAGGTCCAGCAGATCGTCACCGACCAGGTCGGCGGATCCGCCCTGTTCGCCTCGCGCTTCCGGGAGTGCGCGGCGAGGGCACTGCTGCTGCCCCGGCGGAGCCCCGGAAAGCGCACCCCGCTGTGGCAGCAGCGCCAGCGCGCCGCCCAGCTGCTCCAGGTGGCCTCCGAGTTCGGGTCGTTCCCGATCGTCCTCGAAGCCGTCCGCGAGTGTCTCCAGGACGTGTTCGACGTACCCGGGCTGACCGAACTCATGGGAGACCTCGAAGCGCGCCGCATCCGGCTCGTGGAGGTCACCACCACCGAGCCCTCCCCCTTCGCCCGTTCCCTGCTCTTCGGTTACGTCGCACAGTTCCTGTACGAGGGCGACTCCCCGCTCGCCGAGCGGCGCGCCGCCGCCCTCTCCCTCGACTCGCACCTGCTGGCGGAACTGCTCGGCCAGGCGGAACTCCGCGAACTGCTCGACGCCGACGTGCTGACCGAACTGGAGCGGGAGCTCCAGTGGCTGACCGAGGAACGGCGGATCAAGGACGTCGAGGGCGTCGCCGACCTGCTGCGGGTCCTCGGCCCCCTCACCCCGGCGGAGCTGGCCGAGCGCGGCGCGGAGCCGTCCTGGGCCCCCGAGCTGGAGATGTCCCGCCGGGCCCTGCGGGTCCGGATCGCGGGCGCCGACCACTGGGCCGCCGTTGAGGACGCGGGCCGGCTGCGCGACGCGCTGGGCACCGCCCTCCCCGTCGGCGTGCCCGAGGCGTTCACCGAACCCGTGAAGGACCCGCTGGGCGACCTCCTCGCCCGGTACGCCCGCACGCACGGCCCGTTCACCTCGGCGCGGGCGGCGGAGCGCTTCGGGCTCGGCCCGGCGGTGACCGAGGGCGCCCTGCAGCGGCTGTCCGCCTCCGGGCGGGTCGTGCTCGGCGAATTCCATCCGGCGGGCATCGGACAGGAGTGGTGCGACGCCACCGTGCTGCGCCGACTGCGGCGCCGCTCGCTCGCGGCGCTCCGCCACGAGCTGGAGCCGGTGCCGCCCGCCGCCCTGGCGACCTTCCTGCCCCAGTGGCAGCACCTGGACGGCCACGGGCTGCGCGGCATCGACGGGCTGGCCCGCGCCATCGAGCAGTTGCAGGGCGCGCCGGTGCCCGCCTCCGCGCTGGAGCGGCTGATCCTGCCGAGCCGGGTCGCCGGGTACACCCCGGCCCTGCTGGACGAGCTGACCACGACCGGCGAGGTCGTCTGGGCCGGGGCGGGCGCCCTCCCGGGCAAGGACGGCTGGCTCTCCCTCTATCCGGCGGACAACGCCCCGCTCCTGCTGCCGCCGCCCCATCCGCTGGAGCTGACCGCGCTGCACGAGTCGGTCCTGACCGCGCTCCGGGGCGGGTACGGCCTCTTCTTCCGCCAGATCGCCGATCAGGTCCGCGCCACCACGCACCCGTCCGCCTCGGACGCCCAGCTGGCGGACGCCCTCTGGGACCTCGCCTGGTCGGGGCGGCTCACCAACGACACGCTGGCGCCGCTGCGCTCGCTCCTCGGGTCGGGGCGTACGGCCGGGGCGACCGCGCACCGGGCCCGGCGTTCGGTGCCGCGCGGCCGGTACGGCTCGCTGACCGCCTCCGCCCGCCCGGCCTCGCGGACGGGCCCGCCCACGGTCTCCGGCCGGTGGGCGCTGCTGCCCGCGAGCGAACCCGAACCCACCCACCGTGCCCACGCACTGGCCCGCACCCTGCTGGACCGGCACGGTGTGGTCACCCGGGGCGCGGTGCAGGCGGAGGGGGTGGAGGGCGGCTTCTCGGCGACGTACCGGATCCTCGCCGCCTTCGAGGACAACGGTCAGGCGAGGCGCGGTTACGTCGTGGAGGGGCTCGGGGCCGCACAGTTCGCGATGGACGGTGCGGTGGACCGGCTGCGGGCGGCGTCGACCGCCCGGGACCGCCGGGACCCGGGGATCGTGCCGCGCGCCGTGGTACTGGCGGCGGCCGACCCTGCCAACGCCTACGGCGCGGCGCTGCCCTGGCCGGAGTCCCCGGACGGTGCCGGTCACAAACCGGGCCGCAAGGCGGGCGCCCTGGTGGTCCTGGTCGACGGGGAGCTGACCTTGTACATGGAGCGCGGCGGCAAGTCCCTGCTGGCCTGGCCCTCCGACCCCGAGGACCCCGTGCTGCGCGCGGCGGCCGAGGCGCTCGCGGCCGCGGCGAAGGCCGGCGCGCTCGGCACGGTCACGGTGGAGCGCACCAACGGCGTGTCCTCGCTGACCTCGCCGGTGGGCCGCGTGCTGGAAGCGGCGGGGTTCCTGGCCACCCCGAAGGGGATGCGGCTGCGCGCCTGACCCGGTGGCCCCCACCCGTGGTCCGCTGCCCGCCGCGGCGCCCCGCCCGTGGTCCGCTGCCCGCCGCGGCGCCCCCCCGCGCGAGCCCGCGCGTCGGCGCATGATGGAGGCATGCCCGAAGGAGACACCGTCGCGCGGACGGCGAAGCATCTGCACGCCGCCCTCGCCGGAAGGGTGCTCACCCACGCCGATCTGCGGGTGCCGCGATTCGCCACCGCGGATCTGACCGGCCGCACCGTCCTCGACGTGACCCCGAGGGGCAAGCACCTCCTCACCCGGCTGGAGGGCGGCCTCACGCTCCACAGCCATCTGCGGATGGACGGCGCCTGGCGGATCTTCGCCCCCGGGGAGCGGTGGCGCGGCGGTCCGGCGTACGAGATCCGGGCGGTCCTCGGCAACACCGATCACACCGCGGTCGGCTACCGGCTCCCGGTACTGGAGCTTCTGCGCACCCCGGACGAGGAGAAGGTGGTCGGCCATCTGGGTCCCGACCTGCTGGGGCCCGACTGGGACGCGGACAGGGCCCTCGCGAACCTGCTGGCCGAGTCCGACCGTCCGCTCGGCGAGGCCCTGCTCGACCAGCGCAATCTGGCCGGTATCGGCAACGTCTACAAGTGCGAGCTCTGCTTCCTGGCCCGCGTCACCCCCTGGCTCCCGGTGGGCGAGCTGCCCGAGTCCCTCCTCCCCCGGCTGGTGGGCGCCGCAGCGCGGCTGCTGGACGCGAACCGCGACCGCACCACCCGCACCACCACAGGCCGCGTCGCGGCCCTCAGCCGCGCCCGTGAGCCGGTGTACGTCTACGGCCGTGCGGGCCGCCCCTGCCTCCGCTGCCGCACTCCCGTCCGCAAAGCGGACCAGGTCGACCGCCCCACGTACTGGTGTCCCCACTGCCAGTCGGGCCCCGCCCCGCACTGAACCGCCCTGCCCGATCGCGTCCGGCGGACGACTCACGCCGGCCCCGGCCCCACCTGCCCGGCCTCACCGGTCGGTGCGCCCCCGCCGGAGGCCCCGGTACCGTCGGAGCACGCGCAGCCCGATGCCCGGCCGTCCCCCGTTCCGTATGCCACGCTCCTGCCACCGGCGCGCGTACCGGAGGAACGGCCGGCCGGATATGGAGCCCTCGTACCGGGGGGTCCGGCCGCTCGTCCCGGCCGAGGTCACGTGGACCGGCAGCAGGCTCAGTCCCCAGCCGCCCGCCACCACCGCGCCCTCCAGTGCCCCGGACCGTCCCGGGACCAGAGCGAGCCGCAGCACGGCCCACCACCACAGCCCGCCGCACACCAGGAGGCCGGTGGATATCAGGACCGGCCGCACCCGTCTCCGTATCACTGCGGCCTCCTCCGGCCGATGTCCGGACCGTCGGATCGCGGCGCGGACGGGGCCCTCCTGCCCTGTCCGGCAGTCTGCCCCGGGACGGGCCGCACTGCATCCAGAGGCTGCACCGGGCCGGCTCGGCCCCCCGCCGCCTCCGTACGAGACCCGGTGCGGCGGCCCGCATCCGCGAGCGCCGGTGAGCCGCCCCGTCTGCCTTGCCCACCGGTGTACGGCGGGACGAAAGTGGTACGCCCGCCGCGGCTTCACCGAGATCGGCCGCAGCCATTCCTTCCTCGGCGGGTGACACGCCTACGGAGGCTGACGCGCACGGAGCGACCACCACCAGGAACACGCGCGCGTACGCCCGTCGGCCCCGCTCCGGACGATGATCCGGGTGCGGGGCCGACGGGCGTACCGAGGTCGTGGGGCCACTCACGGCCGGGGGCTGCGGCGCTCCGCGCCGCACGGCCGCACAGAGGCTCAGGCGCTCTCCGCCTGGAACATCCACGCGTGCTTCTCGAGGTCGGCTGCCACGGCGATCAGGATGTCCTGGCTCACCGGGTCGGGGTCGCCGGTGGCGTCGATGCGCTCACGCATCCGGCCGATCACGATCCCCAGCGCGTCCACCAGGACCTTCACCGCGTCGACATCCTTGATCCAGCCGTCCGGCACGACGTCGATCGCGGTCGTCCGGGCGATGGTCGCGGACCGTCCGTCCGGGTTGACGCCGATGGCCGAGGCACGCTCGGCCACCGTGTCGGAGTGCTGGCGCGCGGTGTCCACGACCTCGTCGAGCTGAAGGTGCACGGAGCGGAAGCGCGGGCCGACGACGTTCCAGTGGACCTGCTTCGCGGCCAGCGAGAGGTCGACCAGGTCGACCAGCGCACCTTGGAGCGCCTCGCCCACCGTCTTGAGGTCGGCATCGGAAAGCGGGCTCTTCACGACAGACATGCACTCTCTCCGTTCTGTCGGCGGTGGACCGGGCGTCGAAGCCCCTGTCCCGTCGCGCCGACGGTTTCGTCGGCTGGTTCGTCAGCCGCAGTCAGCACGCCATCCACGATGGCACAGAAGCTGACAAAGCGACCATCCGCAGCCTCGCTCTCCGTGTGCCCCGAGAACCGTCCCCCACACCCCGCAGTGCGTACACCCCGTACCCCGCACACCCCCGCGCACGAGCGAACCCCGGCCCGCCCTCGTGAGGGCCGACCGGGGTTCGCTGTCACACCGGACCGTACGGGTCAGGCGGCGACGACATCCACCGCTTCCGCGGGCGCCTTGATCGTCACCCGTCCCGCCGGTACACCCGCCACCGATGCCACGGAGACGGAGTTGAGCATGGGGCGCACCGGTACGTGGACCGGATCGGTGGCTGCCGCCGACTCGGCGAGTTCGGCGAGTGACAGCTCATCGCTCACTTCACGCATGAGCTCGGACATCCGTACGTCAAGCGCGTCGCAAATCGCGGAGAGCAGCTCGGAGGATGCCTCCTTCTGCCCCCGCTCCACCTCGGAGAGATAGCCGAGCGAGACCCGGGCGGACGAGGAGACTTCGCGCAGAGTACGGCCTTGGCGCTGGCGCTGCCGACGCAGCACGTCACCCAGCAGGCGACGGAGCAGAATCATCGGTGGCTCCCTCCTCGGACCGCGTAGCCGCATCCTTCACGCCCCACCGTACCGCTTAGCGCTGCGGCCGTGCGGGGAGTGATGTCGTGTTCTCTCAGGGCTGCAAACATCAATTCCCCCCGTTCTGTTCCGTATCCTGTGCCCGCGCATTTTCCGCGAGTTCGCCGGAGAGCAGCTCAAGGACGGCGAGCACGCTCTCTCTACGGATGTCCGCCCGCTCGCCGTTCAACCGCAGTGCCGCGACTTTACCGACCCCGAGCGGTCCCGCGACCGCGGCGAAGACGGTTCCCACCGGCTGACCGTCCTGGGGTTCGGGGCCGGCGACTCCGGTGGTGGCGATCCCCCAGTCGGCGCCGAGCGCCCGGCGCACGCCGGCGGCCATACCGCGCGCGACTTCGGCGTCCACCGCTCCGCGCTCCGCGAGCAAGGTCGGGTCGACCCCCAGCAGCTCGTGCTTGAGCGGGGTCGCGTAGGCGGTCACCGATCCGCGGAAGGAGCGGGAGGCTCCCGGCACGGCGGTGATCTCCGCCGCGACCAGGCCCCCGGTCAGCGACTCGGCCACGGCGAGGGTCTCCCCCCGCTCGGTCAGCTGCCGCAGCACCCGGGCCGCGACGGTCACCTCTCCGCCTCGGCGGGGTCGCCCACCGCGGCAGCGGGGAGCGAGTCCCCCTCGGCCCGCGCGGCGGCGCCGGGAAGGCTTTCGCCTCCGGCGGCAGCCGTACCGGGCATGGTGCTCGCCCCGGTGACCGCGACTCCGGCTCCCTCCGGCACCGCCGTGGGCGCGACCCTGACGACGTCCGCGTCCGGGTCGAGCGCGAGGGCGACGGCCTCCCGCGCCGCGACCCGCTCGGCGGCGAGCCCCTTGCGACGCGCCACGACCGCCTGGCGTACGTAGTCGAGTCCGGTGACCACCGTCAGCACGACGGCGACCATCATCACCCAGAAGCGGAAGGTGGCCAGGGGGCCGGTGAGCGCCAGGACGTACATCCCGACGGCCGTTCCCTGGGCCAGCGTCTTCATCTTGCCGCCCCGGCTGGCCGGGATCACCGCGTGCCGGATCACCCAGAACCGCATGAGCGTGATGCCCAGCTCACGGAAGAGGATCACTCCGGTGATCCACCACGGCAGGTCGCCCAGCCACGACAGGCAGATCAGCGCCGCCCCCATGATCGCCTTGTCGGCGATGGGGTCGGCGATCTTGCCGAAGTCGGTGACCAGGTTGTACGTCCGCGCGAGGTGGCCGTCGAACAGGTCGGTGATCATCGCGATGGCGAAGGCCGCCCACGCGACGGACCGCCAGGCGGGGTCGTACCCGCCGTCGGCCAGCAGCAGCAGCACGAAGCCGGGCACCAGGAGCAGCCGGATCATGGTGAGGATGTTCGCGATGTTCCACAGGCCGGCCTGGTTCACGGCCGCGGTGCCCAGCTTGCCGCCGCGGACCGGCGTCGCGCCGGAACCGCCTGTCGCGGATGCCGGGGCTTCCGTCATCTGGCCGCCTCCGAGAGTGCGAGATGTTCGGCCACCAGGTCGACTCCCTCGGTGCCCACTGCCTTCGCCTCGACCATAAGGCCGGGGGCGAGCCCTTCGCGTGTGGTGAAGACCACCTGGCCGTCCGTTTCCGGGGCCTGGTGGGCGGCGCGGCCGATCGCGACCTGACCGTCGTCCTCCGACTCCACGGACTCCACCAGCACCTGCAGGGTCTCGCCGACCCGTTCCTCGGCGCGCTGGGAGGTGAGTTCCTCGGCGAGCTGGGAGATGTGGGCGAGCCGCTCGGCGATGGTGTCGGCGTCGAGCTTGTTCTCGTAGCCGACCGCTTCGGTGCCCTCCTCGTCCGAGTAGCCGAAGACGCCGATGGCGTCGAGCCGGGCACCGGTGAGGAAACGCTCCAGCTCGGCGAGGTCGGCCTCGGTCTCGCCGGGGAACCCGACGATGAAGTTGGACCGGACGCCGGCCTGCGGGGCCTTGGAACGGATGGTGTCCAGGAGTTCCAGGAAGCGGTCGGTGTCGCCGAAGCGGCGCATGGCGCGCAGCACGCCGGGGGCGGAGTGCTGGAACGACAGGTCGAAGTACGGGGCGACCTTCGGCGTGGAGGTCAGGACGTCGATCAGGCCGGGGCGCATCTCGGCGGGCTGGAGATAGCTGACCCGGATGCGCTCGATGCCGTCGACGTCGGCGAGCTCGGGCAGCAGGGTCTCCAGCAGGCGGATGTCGCCGAGGTCCTTGCCGTACGAGGTGTTGTTCTCGGAGACCAGCATGACCTCCTTGACGCCCTGCTCGGCCAGCCAGCGCGTCTCGCCCAGCACGTCGGAGGGGCGGCGGGAGATGAAGGAGCCGCGGAAGGACGGGATGGCGCAGAAGGAGCACCGGCGGTCGCAGCCGGAGGCCAGCTTCACCGAGGCGACGGGGCTGGTGCCGAGCCGGCGGCGCAGCGGGGCGCGCGGTCCGGAGACCGGGGCGACGCCGTCCGGGAGGTCGGCGGGGGCCGGGGCGATCTCCTGCGCGTGCCCGGGCAGGGCCACCGCGGTGTCCTGCCGTTCGGCGGGGCTGATCGGGAGGAGCTTGCGCCGGTCGCGCGGGGTGTGCGAGGCGTGGATACCACCGTTGAGGATGGTCTGGAGGCGGTCGGAGATGTCGGCGTAGTCGTCGAATCCGAGGACTCCGTCCGCCTCCGGCAGGGCCTCGGCGAGGTCCTTGCCGTAGCGCTCGGCCATGCAGCCGACCGCGACGACGGCCTGGGTCCTGCCGTGATCCTTCAGATCGTTGGCTTCGAGGAGGGCATCGACGGAGTCCTTCTTGGCGGCTTCGACGAAGCCGCAGGTGTTGACGACGGCGACATCCGCGTCGGAGGCGTCCTCGACGAGCTCCCAGCCGTCCGCTGCCAAGCGGCCTGCAAGCTCCTCCGAGTCCACCTCGTTACGGGCGCAGCCAAGAGTGACGAGGGCGACGGTACGGCGTTCGGGCATGGAATCAAGACTACTTCGTCGTGGCGGGCCTCCCGCCGCGCAGGGTTGCCCGCTACCCGCAGTCACTGCCGTCCACCCGCAGAGACGACGGTCGCGTCACCGTCGGCCTCGGCGAGCGTCCGGGCTGCGGTGCGGGCACGGAACGCGACGAGCGCCCGGCAGCAGGGCCGGGCGCTCGTCGGTGATCGGGGTGCCTGTCCGGGCGGACAGGTCGGGCGGTGGTGCGGGAAGCGGGGCTTTCTCTCAGCCCGCTTCGGGGTCGCCCTTCGGGAAGGAAAGCCGTTCGACCTGTCCGGGCTGGAACTGGTCCTGGACCTTCTTGCCGTTCACGAAGAGGTCGATGGATCCGGCGTTGCCGAGGACGAGGTCGACGCGCTCCTCGTCCTGGAACGTCTTCGACTGGCCCTGGAGGAGCAGTCCGTCGAAGAGGATCTGCCCGCTGTGGTCCTTGGCGGAGATCCAGCTCTTGCCCTCGGTGGCGCTGAGCTTGACCGTCACCTTGTCCAGCGGAGCCGCGGCGATGGCGCTCTCCGACGGCACGGGCTTGGGGTCGGCGGGCTTGGTGGGGGTCGGTTTGGCGGTGGCCTTCTGGGGCGTGGAGCCCTCGGCCACGTGTGCGGTGCTGGTTCCCTCGTCCTCACCGTTGAAGAGGGTGAAGCCGACGAAACCGACGACGGCGACGATGGCCGCGACCATGGCCGCGGTCCAGTTGGGCCGCCGGGGTTCCGACCGGATGCGTTCCGCTTCGAAGAGCGGAGCCGCGGGCGTGGGCACAGGACGGCCGCCGTGTTCGGCGTCGTACTGCTCGACCAGAGGTTCGGGATCGATGCCGACGGCGCGGGCCACGGTACGGATGTGACCGCGCGCGTAGACATCGCCGCCGCAGCGCGAGAAGTCGTCGTCCTCGATCGCGTGCACGATGGGGATGCGCACCCGGGTGGAGCCGCTGACTTCGTCGACCGTCAGACCTGCGGCGATACGAGCCTGCTGAAGCACACGACCGATCGAAGGCCGGTCGTCTTCGGGGGAGTTGCCGATGGACACGGGGGCGCCTTTCGAGCGTGAGCCACCTGCTGGATGTTCAGTCTAGGGGGGGTGCGAAAGGGTGGGGCAACCGGGCGCGACGACTTGTACGCCATCGGGTCCGACGGACAACCCCTTGGGCCGTATGGCGGGAGCGGCCACGGCCGCACCCTCCACTTGAACTTGACGTACGACCGGGGGCAACGGTTGCCCCCGGTCTCACGGGAAGTGGTTTCGCGATGATTCCGTGACCGTCAGGGAGCTGTTTCCCCGCGGATCACGGCCAACACACCGTCGAGCTCGTCGGGCTTCACCATCACGTCGCGGGCCTTCGACCCCTCGCTGGGGCCGACGATGTTCCGTGACTCCATCAGGTCCATGAGCCTTCCCGCCTTGGCGAAGCCGACCCTCAACTTCCGCTGGAGCATCGAGGTCGAGCCGAACTGCGTCGAGACGACGAGTTCCGCGGCCTGGCAGAGCAGGTCGAGGTCGTCGCCGATGTCCTCGTCGATCTCCTTCTTCTGCTTCGTCCCGACCACCACGTCGTCCCGGAAGACCGGGGTCATCTGGTCCTTGCAGTGCTGGACGACGGCGGCGACCTCGTCCTCGGTGACGAAGGCCCCCTGCATGCGGGTCGGCTTGTTCGCCCCCATCGGAAGGAACAGACCGTCACCCTTTCCGATGAGCTTCTCGGCGCCCGGCTGGTCCAGGATGACCCGGCTGTCCGCGAGCGAGGAGGTCGCGAACGCGAGGCGGGAGGGCACATTGGCCTTGATCAGTCCGGTGACGACGTCGACGGAGGGCCGCTGCGTGGCGAGCACCAGATGGATACCGGCGGCCCGGGCCAGCTGGGTGATACGGACGATCGAGTCCTCCACGTCACGCGGCGCGACCATCATCAGGTCCGCCAGCTCGTCGACGATGACCAGCAGGTACGGGTACGGCGACAGCTCCCGCTCGCTGCCCTCGGGCGCCTTCACCTTGCCGTCGCGCACCGCGTGGTTGAAGTCGTCGATGTGCCGGAAGCCGTACGCGGCGAGGTCGTCGTAGCGCAGGTCCATCTCCCGCACCACCCACTGGAGCGCCTCGGCGGCCTTCTTCGGGTTGGTGATGATCGGTGTGATCAGGTGCGGGATGCCCTCGTACGCGGTCAGCTCGACCCGCTTGGGGTCGACGAGGACCATGCGTACGTCGTCCGGGGTGGCCCGGACCATGATCGAGGTGATCAGGCAGTTGATGCAGGACGACTTGCCGGAGCCGGTCGCACCGGCGACCAGCACGTGCGGCATCTGCGCGAGGTTGGCCATCTCGTAGCCGCCCTCGACGTTCTTTCCGAGCGCGACCAGCATCGGGTGGTCGTCCTCGGCCGCGTCCGCGAGCCGGAGCACGTCGCCGAGGTTGACCATCTCCCGGTCGGAGTTGGGGATCTCGATGCCGACCGCCGACTTGCCGGGGATCGGCGAGATGATCCGGACGTCGGGGCTGGCGACGGCGTAGGCGATGTTCTTGGTGAGCGCGGTGATCCGCTCGACCTTCACCGCCGGGCCGAGCTCCACCTCGTACCGGGTGACCGTCGGGCCCCGGGTGAAGCCGGTGACGGCGGCGTCGACCTTGAACTCCGTGAACACGTTCGTCAGCGAGGCGACGACCACGTCGTTGGCCGCGCTCCGCGTCTTGCCGGGGCCGCCGCGCTCCAGCAGATCGAGGGAGGGCAGCGCGTACGTGATGTCGCCCGAGAGCTGGAGCTGCTCCGCCCGGGCGGGCAGCGGCCGGGTCTGCTCCGGAGCGGGCTTGGTCAGGTCCGGTACGCCGGCGGGCGGGGCGCCCGCCGTCCGGCGGCCGGTCCGTTCCTTGCCGGAGTCCTCGCCCGAGCGGGCTCCGCGCGCGCCGGGGACGGGGCCGCCGGTCCGCTCGCGCTCACCGGTGTGGTCCCGGTCGCCGAACACTCCCTGGGTGAGGTCGGCGACGACGGGCGAGGGCGAGATGCCGTTGAGTACCGCTCCGTCCAGCGCGGCGGCAGCCGCCGCGGCGACGTCTACGGCGTCCATCGCCCGGTTCGCACCGGGCTGCACCGCCTGCCGCCGGGGCCTGCGGCGCCTGGCCAGCGCCTCGGCCTCGGCGTCGTCCGCATCGAACACCTCTTCCGTACGGCGCCCGGGGGCCCGGCGCGTCCTGCCGGGCAGCGCCTCCCGCCACTGGTCGTCGTACCGCTCGTCGTCGTCCGTGTCACGCTCGTAGCCGTCCTCCGGCTCCGCGGGCGCGTCGACGATGCCCAGCTTCGTCCCGAGCAGCCTCAGCCGCTGCGGAATCGCGTTGACGGGGGTAGCCGTGACGACCAGCAGCCCGAACACGGTGAGCAGGAGCAGCAGCGGAACGGCGAGGACCTCGCCCATGGCGAAGACGAGCGGGGTGGAAGCCCCCCAGCCGATCAGACCGCCCGCGTCCTGTATGGCCTCCGTGCCGTCCCCGCGACCCGGGCTGCCGCACGCGATGTGGACCTGGCCAAGGATGCCGATGACCAGTGCCGACAGGCCGATGACGATCCGTCCGTTGGCCTCGGGCCGCTGGGGATAGAGGATCAGCCGCACGGCGACCGCACCCAGCAGTATCGGTACGAGGAGGTCGAGCCGGCCGAACGCCCCGGTCACCAGCATCTCGACCAGATCGCCGACGGGGCCGCGCAGATTCGACCAGGTGCCCGCGGCGACGATCAGCGCGAGACCCAGCAGCAGCAGCGCCAGCCCGTCCTTGCGGTGGGCCGGGTCGAGGCCCTTGGCGCCACGCCCTATCGATCGGAACAGCGCGCCGACACCGTGCGCCAGGCCGAGCCAGACGGCGCGCACCAGCCGGTACACCCCGTTGGTGGGGGACGCGGCGGGCTTCGGCGCGGGCCGCTTGGCAGCCGCCTTCTTGACGGGCGGCTTGCGCGGGGGCGCCGCTTTCCCGGCCGGCGCCTTTTTGGCGGGCGCGGCTTTTCTCGCCGGCCCCGGGGTACGGCCGACGCTCTTCGCGGTGCCCGCCGAGCTCTGGGAACCCTTGCCGGACGTACGTGAGGCCATGGGCCGAGGTTACCGGTGCCGACGCGTCGGGACACGTGCCCGTCGGGTTCACCCGACCGTGTCGGCTTGCGGGGGCGGGAAACTGACGCCGTCTCACCACTGTGGAGGGTGCGCAACAGGCAGGGAAGCCCGGACCTGCGGCACCCCGTTCCGGACCGTCGGCTCTGCGGCCGGCCACCGCTTCGGGGTCGGCAGTTCCGCTTCCGCGTCGGCAGTTCCGCTTCGGCGCGGCGGTTCCGCCTCCGCGCCGGGCAGTTCCGTGGTGTCAGCTCTGCGTCGGCAGAATGCCGGTGGCTCCGTTCGTTCCGGGCTCCAAGGCGTCGAGCGCCCGCCGCAGACCCGTGAGCTTGCGTTCGAGGTGCGCCGCGGTGGCCACGGCGGCCGCGTCCGCGGATTCGTCGTCCAACTGCTTGGAGAGCGCCTCGGCCTGCTCCTCCACCGCGGCAAGGCGCGCGGAGAGTTCGGCCAGCAGCCCGGCAGGTTCCCGGTCCTCGCCGGAACGACCGCCGTCGAGCTGGGCCCGCAGCAGGGCCGCCTGCTCGCGCAACTTGCAGTTCTTCATGTACAGCTCGACGAAGACCGACACCTTGGCGCGCAGCACCCAGGGGTCGAACGGCTTCGAGATGTAGTCGACGGCACCTGCCGCGTAGCCGCGGAAGGTGTGGTGCGGGCCGTGGTTGATCGCGGTGAGGAAGATGATCGGGATGTCCCGTGTCCGCTCACGGCGCTTGATGTGCGCCGCTGTCTCGAAGCCGTCCATACCCGGCATCTGGACATCGAGCAGAATGACCGCGAAGTCGTCCGTGAGCAGCGCCTTGAGCGCTTCCTCCCCTGACGATGCCCGCACCAGCGTCTGATCCAGCGCAGAGAGGATGGCCTCCAGCGCCAGCAGATTCTCCGGCCGGTCATCGACCAGGAGGATCTTGGCCTTCTGCATCATGGCCCGCCCTCCTCATCCCGGCGTCGCACCGGGTGCCGCCCCAGGGGACGGCTCCGTATCGCCGTCCGTCTTGTGCCGGTCATCGTAGCCGCACCCCGGCCGCCGCCACACCCTGTCACCGCGATGTCACTGTGCACACAACAAGAACGCGGCGGGAGTTCGGATGGTTCCCGCCCGGAGGACGTCTCCGCACACTCCCGAAGAGATCGGTGCCGCAAGCCGCAGCACGGGGCCGCGGCACGAGTCGGGTGCCCGGTACGGTGCCGGGACGGCGCCGGACGGGCGGCACGGCTCGTCCGCCGCGCCCCCGCCTGCCCGCCTGCCCGCCCCGGCACCGTGCCCCGCACCCCGCGGCAACCCGGCCGTACCGGGTCACTCCCCGTGCATCCACCGCTCCATGACGCCGAGCAGGTAGTCGGGATCGACCGGCTTGGTGACGTAGTCGGAGGCCCCGCAGTCCAGCGCCTTCTCCTTGTCGCCCTTCATGGCCTTCGCGGTCAGCGCGACGATCGGGAGGGCGGCGAATTGGGGCATCCGCCGGATCGCCGTCGTCGTCGCGTACCCGTCCATCTCCGGCATCATGATGTCCATCAGCACGACCGCCACGTCGTCGTGCTGCTCCAGCACCTCGATGCCCTCGCGGCCGTTCTCCGCGTAGAGCACCGAGAGTCCGTGCTGTTCCAGGGCGCTGGTGAGGGCGAAAACATTGCGGATGTCGTCGTCGACGATCAGCACCTTCTCGCCGCGGAACCTGAACGACCGCCGGGCCTCGGGCGCCTGGGCCCCTCGCACCCACTCCTCCTGCGCGGCGTTCTCCGCGTTCTCAGCGTTCTCCGCGTTCGTCCCCGCCCCGGCGCCGGTCCGGCCCGGCGCGGGCAGCGCCGGACGGCGGCGCGGATCGCCGAGTGCCTGGCGCCGACGCCGGAACACACCCGCCGAGTTGGCCGGATCGCCCAGCGGCGCCGAGTCGCCCTGGGAGGGGTACTCCCCGCTGCCGATGGGCAGTTCGGACACTCCGTTACCGCTCTGCGGGTATCCCTGGGCCGGGAGTTCACCGCGGCGCAGCGGAAGGTAGAGGGTGAAGGTGGAACCGCGGCCGGGCTCGCTCGCCGCGTGGATCTCCCCGCCCAGCAGGCGCGCGATCTCCCGGCTGATGGAGAGTCCGAGGCCGGTTCCGCCGTACTTGCGGCTGGTGGTGCCGTCCGCCTGCTTGAACGCCTCGAAGATCACCATCATCTTGCTGGACGCGATCCCGATCCCGGTGTCGGTGACCGAGAACGCGATCAGGTCGTCGTCCGCGTCCCGCAGCGTGCCCTGCTCCAGCAGGTTCTCCCTGATGGCGTTCGGGACGTCCGGCCCGGCCGGCCGGATCACCAGCTCCACCGCACCGCTGTCGGTGAACTTCACCGCGTTGGAGAGCAGGTTGCGCAGTACCTGGAGCAGTCGCTGCTCGTCGGTGTGGAGGGTGGCGGGCAGTTCGGGCGAGACGCGTACGGAGAAGTCGAGCCCCTTCTCGGCGGTGAGCGGCCGGAAGGTCGCCTCCACGTAGTCGACCAGCTGGACCAGCGCGATGCGGGTCGGGCTGACGTCCATCTTCCCCGCCTCCACCTTGGAGAGGTCGAGGATGTCGTTGATCAGCTGGAGCAGGTCGGAGCCGGCGCCGTGGATCGTCTCGGCGAACTCCACCTGCTTGGGCGAGAGGTTGCCCTCGGCGTTGTCAGCGAGCAACTTGGCGAGGATCAGCAGGGAGTTGAGCGGGGTCCGCAGCTCGTGCGACATGTTGGCCAGGAACTCGGACTTGTAGCGCATCGAGACGGCGAGCTGTTCGGCGCGCTCCTCCAGGATCTGCCGGGCCTCCTCGATCTCGGTGTTCTTCACCTCGATGTCGCGGTTCTGCCGCGCCAGCAGCTCCGCCTTGTCCTCGAGTTCGGCGTTGGAGGCCTGGAGGGCCTTCTGCCGGTTCTCCAACTCCTCCGAGCGGTCCCGCAGCTGCTCGGTCAGCTCCTGCGACTGCTCCAGCAGCTTCTCGGTCCTGGTGTTGACGCTGATGGTGTTGACGCTCGTCGCGATCATCTCGGCGAGCTGGTTCAGGAAGTCCCGCTGGATCTGGGTGAACGGCTGGAAGGAGGCCAGCTCGATCACCCCGAGGACCTTGCTCTCGAAGAGCACCGGCAGCACGATCACATGGGCCGGAGGGGCTTCGCCGAGCCCCGAGGAGATCTTCAGGTACCCGGGCGGCGCGCTGTCCACCTGGATGGTCTTCCTCTCCGCGGCGGACGTGCCGATGAGCGACTCGCCGGGCCGGAAGGAGGTGGGCATCGAGCCGGCGGAGTACCCGTAACTTCCGCGCATCCGCAGCTCGTACGCGCCCTCCGCGCTGCTGTCCGCACCCACCTCGTCGGTGTTGTCGCCCGCCACCATGGCCAGGAAGAACGCGCCGTGCTGGGCGGAGACCACCGGGGTCAGCTCGCTCATGATCAGCGAGGCCACGTCGTCCAGGTCCCGGCGGCCCTGCATCAGACCGGAGATCCGGGCGAGGTTGCCCTTCAGCCAGTCCTGCTCCTTGTTGGCGAGGGTGGTGTCGCGCAGATTGGCGATCATCGTGTTGATGTTGTCCTGCAGCACCTGGATCTCGCCGGCCGCGTCCACGTCGATCTTCAGGTTCAGATCGCCGCGCGTCACCGCGGTGGCGACGGCCGCGATGGCCCGCACCTGCCGGGTGAGGTTGCCGGCCATCTCGTTCACCGACTCGGTGAGGTCGCGCCAGGTGCCGTCGACGTCCCGCACCCTGGCCTGCCCGCCCAGCTGGCCCTCCGTACCCACCTCGCGGGCCACCCGGGTCACCTGCTCCGCGAAGGACGACAGCTGGTCGACCATCGTGTTGATGGTGTCCTTCAGCTGCAGGATCTCGCCCTGCGCATCGATGTCGATCTTCTTGGTGAGGTCGCCCTTGGCGATGGCGGTGGTGACGGTCGCGATCTGCCGCACCTGCCCGGTGAGGTTGGAGGCCATCGAGTTCACGGACTCGGTGAGGTCCTTCCAGGTCCCCGAAACCCCCGGAACCCGGGCCTGGCCGCCGAGGATGCCCTCCGTACCCACCTCGCGGGCCACCCGGGTCACCTCGTCGGCGAACGAGGACAGCGTCGTCACCATGGTGTTCACGGTGTCGGCAAGCTCGGCGACCTCGCCCCGCGCCTCGACGGTGACCTTCTTCGTCAGGTCGCCGTTGGCCACGGCCGAGGAGACCCGGGAGATGTTCCGCACCTGGCTGGTCAGGTTGTTGGCCATCAGGTTGACGTTGTCGCTGAGGTCCTTCCAGATGCCCGTCGCACCGCGTACCCGGGCCTGACCGCCGAGGATGCCCTCGGTACCCACCTCGCGGGCCACCCGGGCGACCTCGTCGGCGAAGTTCATCAGCTGGTCGACCATGGTGTTCACGGTCGTGACCAGTTCGAGGATCTCGCCCTTGGCGTCGACGGTGATCTTCTTCGACAGATCGCCCTTGGCCACCGCGGTCGTGACCTCGGCGATGTTCCGCACCTGGAGGGTGAGGTTGTTGGCCATGCCGTTGACGGACTGGGTGAGGTCCTTCCACGTACCGGAGACCCCCTGCACCTCGGCCTGACCGCCGAGCCGGCCGTCCGTCCCCACTTCCCGGGCCACCCGGGTCACCTGCTCCGCGAACGCGGAGAGCTGGTCGACCATGGTGTTGAGGGTGTTCTTCAGCTCCAGGATCTCGCCACGCGCGTCCACGTCGATCTTCTGCGACAGGTCGCCCCGCGCCACCGCCGTGGCAACCTGGGCGATGTTGCGGACCTGGTCGGTGAGGTTGCCGGCCATGCCGTTCACCGAGTCGGTCAGATCGCGCCACACCCCGGCCACCCCGGGCACCTGCGCCTGACCGCCGAGCCGGCCGTCCGTCCCCACCTCGCGGGCCACCCGGGTCACCTGCTCCGCGAACGCGGAGAGCTGGTCGACCATCGTGTTGATGGTGTTCTTCAGCTCCAGGATCTCGCCACGCGCGTCCACGTCGATCTTCTGCGACAGGTCGCCCCGCGCCACCGCCGTCGTCACCTGGGCGATCTGACGGACCTGGTCGGTGAGGTTCCCCGCCATGAAGTTGACGGAGTCGGTGAGCTCCTTCCACGTGCCCGAGACGCCGTCGACGCGGGCCTGACCGCCCAGTCGCCCCTCGGTGCCCACGTCGCGTGCCATCCGGGTCACCTGGTCGGCGAACGAGGACAGCTGCGCCACCATCGTGTTGACGGTGTTCTTCAGCTCCAGCATCTCGCCGGCCACGTCGACCGTGACCTTCTGCGACAGGTCGCCGTTGGCCACCGCCGTCGTCACCTGGGCGATGTCCCGCACCTGCCCGGTGAGGTTGCGGAACGCCGTGTTGACGGAGTCGGTGAGGTCCTTCCACGTACCGGCCGCGCCCGGCACCTCGGCCTGGCCGCCCAGCCGGCCCTCCACGCCGACCTCCCGGGCGACCCTGGTCACCTCGGAGCCGAACGACTGGAGCTGGTCCACCATCGTGTTGACGGTGTTCTTCAGCTCCAGCATCTCGCCGGCCACGTCGACCGTGACCTTCTGCGTCATGTCACCGCTGGCCACCGCCGTCGTCACCTGGGCGATGTCGCGCACCTGCGTGGTCAGGTTGCGGAAGACGGTGTTGACCGAGTCGGTCAGGTCCTTCCAGGTCCCGGCGGCGCCGGGCACCTGCGCCTGCCCGCCGAGCAGCCCCTCGCCGCCGACCTCGCTGGCGACCCTGGTCACCTCGTCCGCGAAGGTACGCAGCGTCTCGGTCATCTGGTTGATCGTCTCGGCGAGCTGCGCGACCTCGCCGCGCGCGCTCACGGTGACCTTCTGCGACAGATCGCCGTTGGCCACCGCCGTCGTGACCTCGGCGATGCCGCGCACCTGGCTGGTGAGGTTGCCCGCCATGGTGTTGACGGAGTCGGTGAGGTCCTTCCACACACCGGCGACACCGGGCACGGTCGCCTGACCACCGAGTTCGCCCTCGGTGCCGACCTCGCGGGCGACCCGGGTGACCTCGGAGGAGAAGGAGGAGAGCTGTTCCACCATCGTGTTGACGGTGTTCTTCAGCTGGAGCATCTCCCCGGACACATGGACGGTGACCTTCCGCGACAGGTCGCCCTTGGCCACCGCCGTCGTCACCAACGCGATGTCCCGCACCTGTGCGGTGAGGCGGTACGCCATCGTGTTGACGGAGTCCGTGAGGTCCTTCCAGGATCCGGACATCCCGCGCACCTGCGCCTGGCCGCCCAGCTTGCCCTCGGTACCCACCTCGACGGCGACCCGCGTCACCTGCTCGGTGAACGCCGACAACTGGTCGACCAGGTTGTTGACCGTACGGGCGACCTTCAGGAACTCCCCGCGCAGCGGCCGCACCGTCTCGTCCGCGGTGTGGGAACGCAGCTCCATCCGCTGCTCGAGGTCACCGTCGGCCACCGCGGACAGCACCCGGCCGACCTCGGACACGGGACGCGCCAGGTCGTCGACGAGTTCGTTGGACGCGTCGATCGCGGCGGCCCAGGCACCTTCGCAGGCACCGGTCTCCAGCCGTTCGGTGAGCTTGCCCTCCCGGCCGACCACCCGGCGGACCCGGGCGAGTTCACCCGTGAGGTGGAGGTTACGGTCGGCCACCTCGTTGAAGACGGCGGAGATCTCCGTCAACGGACCGTCCCCGGAGACGGTGAGGCGCCTGCGGAAGTTGCCGTCCCTCATCGCGAGCAGGGCGGAGAGCAGTCTGTTCAGATCCGCCGCGTCCACCTCGACGGTTCCTTGACGCTGTTTTTTCACGGGCTGTCCGCCTCTTGTACGCGTGCTTGAACCCCGCGCCGCCACGTCAGACTCCACCGTGTCCCTCCCGCAGGGTTGACCGTTTCGCTCGGGTGATTCTGAGAGCTTTCCCAGTTCCGAGGTACCTCACCGCCACAGCACACCGTCGACGGGTGCCCATGGAAACGTCAAATCCTTGAAACGTACCAGGCCCGACCCCACCGGCGGGTACCGATGGGATTCGTCACCCCGCCGACACCGGACCCCTCCCGCCCCGGCACCGTACGGGCACATCGGGAGTACCGCCGTCGCGCGCCCGCGTACGCCCATTCCCCCCGTCCCGGGTGAACTCAGGCCTCGTGTACCCGGCGGCCCCGGCGAGCGTCTAGCCTGGCCGAGGGCCGTCCGGTGGTTCGCCGCGCATCCGCCAGGGACCACGGGCAGCTGTCGGGCGATACAAAGCGGCGAGATACGGGCCTGGACTCGGGGAAGCGACGCGACACCATATGGGGAGTTCAGTGATCACCGCGCAGGCGGCCGCCACCTTCGAACCGGCCGGTCGCTCGGTAGCGACAGCCCGCGCCTTCGTCCGGGACACGCTCCAGGGATGGGGCTACACCGACGTCATCGACGACGCGGTCGTCCTCACCAGCGAGCTGGTGACCAACGCGGTCGTGCACGCGGGCACCGCCGCGGACGTCCTCTGCCTGCGCGCGGAGGACGGGGTGCGCGTCGAGGTCGCCGACCACTACCCGGAGCGCGAGATCCCCCTCCAGAGCACCGCGGTGGACTTCGGCAGTCCCGACCGGGAAGGCGGCCGGGGCCTTCTCCTCTGCGCCGCCCTGGCGTCCCGCTGGGGCGTGGAGTACACCCCCACCCGCAAACACGTCTGGTTCCAGCTGGACCTGCCCGACCGGCCGGTGGGCATCCGCTCCGCCGGACCGCTGCTCCCTGTCGAGAGCCTGCCGGTCGCCGACCGGCGCATCCGGGTCGCCGTGGTCCAGATCGACATGGACGGTGCCGTGGCCTCCTGGAACGAGGACGCCTCGTTCCTCTTCGGGTACGCCCCCGAGCAGGTCGTGGGCAAGCAGCTGACCGAGTTCGCCGCCTGGCCCCAGACCCCCGGCACCAGCACCGGGATCGCCGCCGCGCTCCAACTCTCGCGCTGGGAAGGCAGTTACGGCTTCCGCTGCGCGGACGGCCGGGTCATCCCCGTCTACGCCTCGCACCTGCGCGTCCGGGACACCGGAGGCTCCCCGTCCACGGTCTGCCTGATGGTCCGCGACGACGAGCGCGCGGTCCTGCAGAGCCCGGTGCGGACCCCGGTCACCGACGCCGGCGAGAGCCGCTCGGCCGACCCCTTCGAAGTGTTCATCGGCTCCCCCGCACCCGACGACCTGGACGGCCTGCTCCAGCGCACCGTCGAGCGGGCGCGGGACATGCTCGACGCCGACGCCGCGTTCCTGCTCCTGGCGACGGACGACGAGACCGAACTCGAGGTCCGCGCCACGACCGGTCTGCCCTCCGCCCGCCAGCGCTTCGCCCGGGTCCCCGTCGAGGCGGGGGCCGGCCGGTACGGCTCCGCCCGGATGCCCGCCGTCCACGAGGACCTGCTGGCCGTGGAGGGTGCCGTTCCGCTGCTGGGCGGCACGGGGATGCGCTCGGTGGTGACGGTCCCGCTGAAGGTCGAGGGCCGGCTCACCGGATCGCTCGGCGTCGCGGCGGAGGCCGCGGGGCGGTACACCAACGAGGAGGCCCTGCGCCTCCAGTTCGCCGCCGACCGCATCGCACTCGCCGTCGAGTCCGCCCGCCTGGGCGAGCTGGAGCGGCTCCGCAGAGGCTCCCTCTCCTTCCTCGTGGAGGCGTCCGACCTGCTGGCCGGGACGCTCGACCGGGACCAGACCCTGGCCCTCATGGCCCAGATGACCGTCCCGAAGCTCGCCACCTGGTGTGCTGTCTACACCATCGCCGATCCGGCTTCGGACCCGTTCCTCTCCTTCGTCCTGCACGAGGACGAGGATCTGATCGACGGCCTCAAGGCCCTGCTGTCCCGCATCGATCCGCCCGAACCCGTCCCTTCCCCGGGCGCCCGCGTGTGGGCCGCCCCGAGCAAGGCAGCCCACGAGGCGGCACTGCGGACGTCGATGCGGAGCCTGAGCAGCGACGCCCCGATGAGCATGGCCAACTCCACCCGGACGACGCTCGCCACGGCCGCCGCGGTGGGCGGGGAGACGGTCGTGCTCCCCCTCGTCGCCCGCAACCGGGTCATCGGCATGCTGACGCTCGGCAAGCCGTCCGACGACCATTTCCGCCAGGAGATCCTGGAGCTCGCCGAGGACTTGTCCCGACGGGCCGCCCTCGCACTGGACAACGCTCGGCTCTACTCGGAGCGCACGGCCATCAGCCAGGCCCTGCAGCGCAGTCTGCTGCCGCCCAGTCAGCCGGTGGTGCCGAACGTCGAGATCGAGGTCATCTACCGCGCCGCCGGCGAGGGCAACGAGGTCGGCGGCGACTTCTACGACGTCTTCCCGATCCGCGAGGGCGTCTACGGCTTCGCCATCGGCGACGTGTGCGGTACGGGCCCCGAGGCCGCGGCCGTCACGGGACTCGCCCGCCACGCCCTGCGCCTGCTCGCCCGCGAGGGCTTCGGCGGTCCGGCGGTGCTGGAACGCCTCAACGCGGCCATCCTCGACGAGGGCGCCCGCAGCCGCTTCCTGACACTCCTCTACGGCGAGCTGCGCCCCCAGGACGACGGCAGCGCCCTCCTGAAGGTCGTGTGCGCCGGCCACCCCCTGCCGCTCCGCCTCAGCCAGGACGGCACGGTCGTGGCCGCAGCCGAACCGCAGCCCCTGCTCGGAGTCATCGAGGACCTGGAGCTCTACGAGGAGGAGATCACGCTCGCCCCGGGCGACGTCCTGCTCTGCGTCACGGACGGCATCACCGAGCGCCGCGAGGGAACCCGCATGCTCGGGGACGACGGCCTGGCAGAGGTCCTGGCCAACTGCACCGGTCTGACCGCCGGCGCGGTGGCCGCACGCGTCCTGCGGGCGGTGGAGCGGTTCGCCGCGGAGCCGGCCTCGGACGACATGGCCATCCTCGCCATGCGCGTCCCCGAGCCGCAGACCATCTGATCCGGAGACTCTTCCCGGGCCGCCTGCGGGCGGCCCGGGAAAGCGACCGCACAAGCAAGAAGGCCCCCACCGAATGGTGGGGGCCTTCCTTCTGTTGAGCCCCAATGCGGAATCGAACCGCAGACCTTCTCCTTACCATGGAGACGCTCTACCGACTGAGCTATTGGGGCCTTGCTGCGCTGTGCAACGAGATAAGCATACCCCAGTTCCGGGGTCTCCAGAACCACCTGCCACACCGAATCCGCACCATTCTGAGAACCTGTCACGGGCGGCCCGCTTCCCGCGTGTTCAACCGGGGCCGCGATCGTTCCGCAGCCGCCACGGGACCGGCCGGCGGGGCCTGCGGGCGGGCCTTGGTCGGTGGTGTGGCCTTGTGGGCAGTGCAGGCCACGAGCCTGGGCCGACGGGCCCCGTCCGCCGGCACCCCTTCCACGCCCACCCAGCTGCCGCGGGCCTGTCCAGGGCTCCGCAGGCCCGCCCGCGCTCACCGTTCAGGGGCACCGCTTTTCGCATTGGTCCGTAAACGCAGAAAACCCCCGCGCCCAAAGGCACGGGGGTCTCCCGGAAAAATTGTTCGGCGGCGTCCTACTCTCCCACAGGGTCCCCCCTGCAGTACCATCGGCGCTGAAAGGCTTAGCTTCCGGGTTCGGAATGTAACCGGGCGTTTCCCTAACGCAATGACCACCGAAACACTATGAAATTAACCAACCGGAAAAACACGGCGGTTGTTATTTCAGAACCAACACAGTGGACGCGAGCAACTGAGGACAAGCCCTCGGCCTATTAGTACCAGTCAGCTCCACCCGTTACCGGGCTTCCACATCTGGCCTATCAACCCAGTCGTCTACTGGGAGCCTTAACCCCTCAAAGGGGGTGGGAATACTCATCTTGAAGCAGGCTTCCCGCTTAGATGCTTTCAGCGGTTATCCTTTCCGAACGTAGCCAACCAGCCATGCCCTTGGCAGGACAACTGGCACACCAGAGGTTCGTCCGTCCCGGTCCTCTCGTACTAGGGACAGCCCTTCTCAATATTCCTACGCGCACAGCGGATAGGGACCGAACTGTCTCACGACGTTCTAAACCCAGCTCGCGTACCGCTTTAATGGGCGAACAGCCCAACCCTTGGGACCGACTCCAGCCCCAGGATGCGACGAGCCGACATCGAGGTGCCAAACCATCCCGTCGATATGGACTCTTGGGGAAGATCAGCCTGTTATCCCCGGGGTACCTTTTATCCGTTGAGCGACAGCGCTTCCACAAGCCACTGCCGGATCACTAGTCCCGACTTTCGTCCCTGCTCGACCCGTCGGTCTCACAGTCAAGCTCCCTTGTGCACTTACACTCAACACCTGATTGCCAACCAGGCTGAGGGAACCTTTGGGCGCCTCCGTTACTCTTTAGGAGGCAACCGCCCCAGTTAAACTACCCATCAGACACTGTCCCTGATCCGGATCACGGACCGAGGTTAGACATCCAGCACGACCAGAGTGGTATTTCAACGGCGACTCCACAACCACTGGCGTGGCCGCTTCAAAGTCTCCCACCTATCCTACACAAGCCGAACCGAACACCAATATCAAACTGTAGTAAAGGTCCCGGGGTCTTTCCGTCCTGCTGCGCGAAACGAGCATCTTTACTCGTAATGCAATTTCACCGGGCCTATGGTTGAGACAGTCGAGAAGTCGTTACGCCATTCGTGCAGGTCGGAACTTACCCGACAAGGAATTTCGCTACCTTAGGATGGTTATAGTTACCACCGCCGTTTACTGGCGCTTAAGTTCTCAGCTTCGCCGACCCGAAAGTCAGCTAACCGGTCCCCTTAACGTTCCAGCACCGGGCAGGCGTCAGTCCGTATACATCGCCTTACGGCTTCGCACGGACCTGTGTTTTTAGTAAACAGTCGCTTCTCGCTGGTCTCTGCGGCCACCCCCAGCTCATGGAGTAAATCCAATCACCAGTGATGGCCCCCTTCTCCCGAAGTTACGGGGGCATTTTGCCGAGTTCCTTAACCATAGTTCACCCGAACGCCTCGGTATTCTCTACCTGACTACCTGAGTCGGTTTAGGGTACGGGCCGCCATGAAACTCGCTAGAGGCTTTTCTCGACAGCATAGGATCATCCACTTCGCCACAATCGGCTCGGCATCAGGTCTCAGACTATATGCACGACGGATTTGCCTACCGTGCGTCCTACACCCTTACCCCGGGACAACCACCGCCCGGGCTGGACTACCTTCCTGCGTCACCCCATCGCTTACCTACTACAAGTCTGGTTCATCGGCTCCACCACTACCCTCAACTCCGAAGAGATCGGGCCGGCTTCACGGACTTAGCATCGCCTGATTCAGTACTGGGCGTTTCAAAGCGGGTACCGGAATATCAACCGGTTGTCCATCGACTACGCCTGTCGGCCTCGCCTTAGGTCCCGACTTACCCTGGGCAGATCAGCTTGACCCAGGAACCCTTAGTCAATCGGCGCACACGTTTCTCACGTGTGTATCGCTACTCATGCCTGCATTCTCACTCGTGAACCGTCCACAACTCGCTTCCGCGGCTGCTTCACCCGGCACACGACGCTCCCCTACCCATCCCAGCCCCCGTTGGGGGTATGTGCTGGAATGACACGACTTCGGCGGTACGCTTGAGCCCCGCTACATTGTCGGCGCGGAATCACTTGACCAGTGAGCTATTACGCACTCTTTCAAGGGTGGCTGCTTCTAAGCCAACCTCCTGGTTGTCTCTGCGACTCCACATCCTTTCCCACTTAGCGTACGCTTAGGGGCCTTAGTCGATGCTCTGGGCTGTTTCCCTCTCGACCATGGAGCTTATCCCCCACAGTCTCACTGCCGCGCTCTCACTTACCGGCATTCGGAGTTTGGCTAAGGTCAGTAACCCGTTGGGGCCCATCGCCTATCCAGTGCTCTACCTCCGGCAAGAAACACACGACGCTGCACCTAAATGCATTTCGGGGAGAACCAGCTATCACGGAGTTTGATTGGCCTTTCACCCCTAACCACAGGTCATCCCCCAGGTTTTCAACCCTGGTGGGTTCGGTCCTCCACGAAGTCTTACCTCCGCTTCAACCTGCCCATGGCTAGATCACTCCGCTTCGGGTCTAGAGCGTGCAACTCAATCGCCCTATTCGGACTCGCTTTCGCTACGGCTTCCCCACACGGGTTAACCTCGCTACACACCGCTAACTCGCAGGCTCATTCTTCAAAAGGCACGCAGTCACGACTGCATGTGCAAGCACATACAGCGACGCTCCCACGGCTTGTAGGCACACGGTTTCAGGTACTATTTCACTCCGCTCCCGCGGTACTTTTCACCATTCCCTCACGGTACTATCCGCTATCGGTCACCAGGGAATATTTAGGCTTAGCGGGTGGTCCCGCCAGATTCACACGGGATTTCTCGGGCCCCGTGCTACTTGGGTGTCTCTCAAACGAGCCGTTGATGTTTCAGCTACGGGGGTCTTACCCTCTACGCCGGACCTTTCGCATGTCCTTCGCCTACATCAACGGTTTCTGACTCGTCTCACAGCCGGCAGACTGTGAAAGAGATCCCACAACCCCGCATGCGCAACCCCTGCCGGGTATCACACACATACGGTTTGGCCTGATCCAGTTTCGCTCGCCACTACTCCCGGAATCACGGTTGTTTTCTCTTCCTGAGGGTACTGAGATGTTTCACTTCCCCTCGTTCCCTCCACACTGCCTATGTGTTCAGCAGCGGGTGACAGCCCATGACGACTGCCGGGTTTCCCCATTCGGAAACCCCCGGATCAAAGCTAGGTTGACAGCTCCCCGGGGACTATCGTGGCCTCCCACGTCCTTCATCGGTTCCTGGTGCCAAGGCATCCACCGTGCGCCCTTAAAAACTTGGCCACAGATGCTCGCGTCCACTGTGCAGTTCTCAAACAACAACCAGCCACCCATCACCCCAAACCTTACGGCTGAGTTCACTGGGACCGGACTGAAGGCAGCCTCTCGGCCGTACCCTCAGATACCCAACAACGTGCCCGACACAGCCGATCCATCATTACTTTCCACGCCGAAGCAGTACTCGCAACAACCAACCAACCGTGCCGAATAGTCAACGTTCCACCCATGAGCAAACCACCGTCGAACATTTGCCGACGAAGTGGCCCTCGACCCCATTACAGGGCCTAGATGCTCCTTAGAAAGGAGGTGATCCAGCCGCACCTTCCGGTACGGCTACCTTGTTACGACTTCGTCCCAATCGCCAGTCCCACCTTCGACAGCTCCCTCCCACAAGGGGTTGGGCCACCGGCTTCGGGTGTTACCGACTTTCGTGACGTGACGGGCGGTGTGTACAAGGCCCGGGAACGTATTCACCGCAGCAATGCTGATCTGCGATTACTAGCAACTCCGACTTCATGGGGTCGAGTTGCAGACCCCAATCCGAACTGAGACCGGCTTTTTGAGATTCGCTCCGCCTCGCGGCATCGCAGCTCATTGTACCGGCCATTGTAGCACGTGTGCAGCCCAAGACATAAGGGGCATGATGACTTGACGTCGTCCCCACCTTCCTCCGAGTTGACCCCGGCAGTCTCCTGTGAGTCCCCATCACCCCGAAGGGCATGCTGGCAACACAGAACAAGGGTTGCGCTCGTTGCGGGACTTAACCCAACATCTCACGACACGAGCTGACGACAGCCATGCACCACCTGTATACCGACCACAAGGGGGGCACCATCTCTGGCGCTTTCCGGTATATGTCAAGCCTTGGTAAGGTTCTTCGCGTTGCGTCGAATTAAGCCACATGCTCCGCTGCTTGTGCGGGCCCCCGTCAATTCCTTTGAGTTTTAGCCTTGCGGCCGTACTCCCCAGGCGGGGAACTTAATGCGTTAGCTGCGGCACCGACGACGTGGAATGTCGCCAACACCTAGTTCCCAACGTTTACGGCGTGGACTACCAGGGTATCTAATCCTGTTCGCTCCCCACGCTTTCGCTCCTCAGCGTCAGTAATGGCCCAGAGATCCGCCTTCGCCACCGGTGTTCCTCCTGATATCTGCGCATTTCACCGCTACACCAGGAATTCCGATCTCCCCTACCACACTCTAGCTAGCCCGTATCGAATGCAGACCCGGGGTTAAGCCCCGGGCTTTCACATCCGACGTGACAAGCCGCCTACGAGCTCTTTACGCCCAATAATTCCGGACAACGCTTGCGCCCTACGTATTACCGCGGCTGCTGGCACGTAGTTAGCCGGCGCTTCTTCTGCAGGTACCGTCACTTTCGCTTCTTCCCTGCTGAAAGAGGTTTACAACCCGAAGGCCGTCATCCCTCACGCGGCGTCGCTGCATCAGGCTTTCGCCCATTGTGCAATATTCCCCACTGCTGCCTCCCGTAGGAGTCTGGGCCGTGTCTCAGTCCCAGTGTGGCCGGTCGCCCTCTCAGGCCGGCTACCCGTCGTCGCCTTGGTAGGCCATTACCCCACCAACAAGCTGATAGGCCGCGGGCTCATCCTTCACCGCCGGAGCTTTTAACCCCGTCCCATGCGGGACAGAGTGTTATCCGGTATTAGACCCCGTTTCCAGGGCTTGTCCCAGAGTGAAGGGCAGATTGCCCACGTGTTACTCACCCGTTCGCCACTAATCCACCCCGAAAGGCTTCATCGTTCGACTTGCATGTGTTAAGCACGCCGCCAGCGTTCGTCCTGAGCCAGGATCAAACTCTCCGTGAATGTTTTCCCGTAATCGGGATCACAACACGAGAGCGGAACGACCAGGTCGGAATATGACCGGTCGTTCACAGCGTCCTCGCTGTTGTTGCCCACCGGACCGTTGAGGCCGGTAGGACTTTTCAAAGGAACCACCAACCTGCCGAAGCAGGCCGGGGTATCAACATATCTGGCGTTGACTTTTGGCACGCTGTTGAGTTCTCAAGGAACGGACGCTTCCTTCGGTCCCGTTTCACCGGGGCCCTCCGGGCGCTTCCCTTCGTTCTTGCGTTTCCGACTCTATCAGACTCTTTCGTGTCCGATTCCCGGTCGAAGCGGGTCAAGCGATTTTCGCTTTCCAGTTCTTCGCTTTCGCGTTTCCCTTTCCGGCGAGTCCGACTTTACCAGACTCTTTTTCGTTCCGTTTCCGGTCCAAAAGTAATTCCGGCGGCCCGTCGGGGCCTTTGCCTTTCGGCGGTGCCGACTTTATCAGAGATTCTGAGTCGGAATTTCCGCTCCGCACGGTGGCCTCCGCGCACAAGTGCGCGGGCTGCTTCCCGTTCGGCGGAGAGCCAAACGTACTGGAGCGGGGTGCCTCGATGCAAATCGAGGCACCCCGCTCCAGTCGGACGGTCGGCGGGGATCAGACCTCTACGACGACCGGGAGGATCATCGGGCGCCGGCGGTAGGTGTCGGAGACCCACTTGCCCACCGAGCGGCGGATCAACTGCTGGAGCTGGTGCGGCTCCATGACGCCGTCCTGGGCCGACCGGTTGAGGGCTTCCTCGATCTTCGGTACGACGGCGGTGAACGCCGCGTCGTCGATACCGGAGCCCCGGGCCTGGATGTGGGGGCCGCCCACGATCTTGCCGGAGTTGGTGTCGACCACGATGAAGACCGAGATGATGCCCTCGTCGCCGAGGATGCGGCGGTCCTTGAGCGAGGTCTCGGTGACGTCGCCGACCGAGAGCCCGTCCACATAGACGTAGCCGGCCTGGACCTTGCCGACGATCTTCGCCTTGCCGTCGATGAGGTCGACGACCACGCCGTCCTCCGCGATGACGATGTGGTCCTTGGGGACACCGGTCAGCGCGCCCAGCTCGGCGTTGGCCCGCAGGTGGCGCCACTCGCCGTGCACCGGCATCAGGTTCTTCGGCTTGCAGATGTTGTAGAAGTACAGCAGCTCGCCCGCCGAGGCGTGGCCCGAGACGTGCACCTTGGCGTTGCCCTTGTGGACGACGTTGGCGCCCCAGCGGGTCAGGCCGTTGATCACGCGGTAGACAGCGTTCTCGTTGCCCGGGATGAGCGACGACGCCAGGATGACCGTGTCGCCCTGGACGATCCGGATCTGGTGGTCGCGGTTGGCCATGCGCGACAGTGCGGCCATGGGCTCGCCCTGCGAGCCGGTGCAGACGAGCACCACCTCGTCGTCCGGGAGGTCGTCGAGCGTCTTGACGTCGACGACGAGCCCGGCCGGCACCTTGAGATAGCCCAGGTCACGGGCGATCCCCATGTTGCGGACCATCGAACGGCCGACGAAGGCGACCCGGCGGCCGTACTCGTGGGCCGCGTCCAGGATCTGCTGGATGCGGTGGACGTGGCTGGCGAAGCTCGCCACGATGATCCGCTTCTGCGCGTTGGCGAAGACCGTGCGCAGGACGTTGGAGATGTCCTTCTCCGGCGGGACGAAGCCCGGGACCTCGGCGTTCGTCGAGTCGGCGAGGAGCAGGTCGATGCCCTCCTCGCTGAGCCGCGCGAACGCGTGCAGGTCGGTGAGCCGGCCGTCCAGCGGGAGCTGGTCCATCTTGAAGTCGCCGGTGGCCACCGCCATGCCGGCGGGGGTGCGGATCGCGACCGCGAGGGCGTCCGGGATGGAGTGGTTGACCGCGATGAACTCGCAGTCGAAGACGCCGATGCGCTCCCGCTGTCCCTCGATGACCTCAAGGGTGTACGGGCGGATGCGGTGCTCCTGGAGCTTCGCCTCGATCAGCGCGAGCGTGAGCTTGGAGCCGATGAGCGGGATGTCGGGCTTCAGGCGGAGCAGGTACGGCACGCCGCCGATGTGGTCCTCGTGGCCGTGCGTGAGGACGATGCCCTCCACGTCGTCCAGGCGGTCCCGGATCGTGGTGAAGTCCGGCAGGATCAGGTCGATGCCTGGCTGCTCCTCCTCGGGGAAGAGGACGCCGCAGTCGACGATGAGCAGGCGGCCGCCGTACTCGAAGACCGTCATGTTGCGGCCGATCTCGCCGAGGCCGCCGAGGGGGGTGACCCTCAGGGCGCCCTTGGGGAGCTTCGGCGGCGTACCGAGTTCGGGATGCGGATGACTCAAAAGACTCTCCTTACCACGCACGCCACGTACCGCTTGGGCACGTGGCGCGTGTGTCATTCGTGCACTTGCTGTTGTCAGGGGGTGAAACGTGCGAGCTTCCCTCGCGTACGCGGTTGTCTCGCGTATGCGGTTGTCTCGCGTATTCAGTTGTGAAGTCCGTGGTTACAGCTCTACCCCACCGGCGGCCAGGTCGACCTTGAGCTGCGCCGTCTCCTGCGCGGTGAGTTCCACCAGCGGGAGGCGCAGCGGGCCGGCCGGGAGACCCTGGAGGGTGAGGGCGGCCTTCGTGGTGATGACGCCCTGGGTGCGGAACATCCCGGTGAAGACGGGGAGCAGCTTCTGGTGGATCTCCGCGGCCTTCTGGACGTCACCGCCGAGGTAGGCGTCGATCAGGGCCCGCAGGTCCGGGGTGACCATGTGGCCGACGACGGAGACGACGCCCACGGCGCCGACCGAGAGCAGCGGCAGGTTGAGCATGTCGTCGCCGGAGTACCAGGCGAGGCCGGAGCGTGCGATGGCCCAGCCGGCGCGGCCGAGGTCGCCCTTGGCGTCCTTGTTGGCCACGATCCGCGGGTGCTCGGCGAGCCGGACGAGAGTCTCGGTCTCGATCGGTACGCCGCTGCGGCCGGGGATGTCGTAGAGCATGACCGGGAGGCCGGTGGAGTCGGCGATCGCGGTGAAGTGCCGGTGCAGGCCCTCCTGCGGCGGCTTGTTGTAGTACGGGGTCACCGCGAGGAGTCCGTGGGCTCCGGCCTGCTCGGCGGCGCGGGCGAGTTCGACGCTGTGGCGGGTGTCGTTGGTGCCGATGCCCGCGACGACGTGGGCGCGGTCGCCGACCGCTTCGATTACGGCTCGTACGAGCTGGTCTTTCTCCGCGTCGCTGGTGGTGGGCGACTCGCCGGTGGTGCCGTTGACGACGAGGCCGTCGTTGCCCGCGTCCACCAGGTGGGTCGCGAGCCGCTGCGCGCCGTCGAGGTCAAGTGCGCCGTCCGCCGTGAAGGGCGTGACCATGGCGGTGAGGACCCGCCCGAAGGGGGTCTGCGGAGTGGAGATCGGAGCCATGGGTAACACGCTACTCGTTGCTCGGCCCGGGATGTCCCCTCGGGGGACGTCGATCTTGGAACCCGGCACTGCCTGCTCGGGGGTTCAAGCAGTGCCGGGTCCGTTTGATCAGCCTAGATGAACTTCACGAAAGGCCGCAATACGGACACCGCCTACGGGGCTACCCGTCCGTTTTTGTTGAAGGCGGCATGAGTGAGGGGCATGAGACGCGCCCAGTGCTCCTCCATCTGCTCGCCGACCATCTCGATCTCGCGCTGCGGGAACGACGGGACCGTCGCCAGTTCGTGCTGGGTGCGCAGGCCGAGGAAGTGCATCAGCGAGCGAGCGTTGCAGGTGGCGTACATCGACGAGAAGAGGCCGACGGGCAGGACGGCCCGGGCCACCTCGCGGGCGACACCGGCGGCGAGCATCTCCTGGTAGGCGTCGTACGCCTGGCGGTACGAGTCCTCCATGACGCGCCCCGTGAGCTCGGCCTGGGCCTCGGTGCCGTCGACGAACTCGTACTTGCCGGGGCGGCCCTGCTGGACGAGCTTGCGGGACTCGCCGGGGACGTAGAAGACCGGCTGGAGCTCCCGGTAGCGACCCGATTCCTCGTTGTACGACCAGCCGACCCGGTGCCGCATGAACTCGCGGAACACGAAGATCGGGGCGCTGATGAAGAACGTCATCGAGTTGTGCTCGAAAGGACTGCCGTGGCGGTCACGCATCAGATAATTGATGAGACCCTTGGAACGCTCCGGATCCTTGGTGACCTCCTCCAGCGACTGCTCCCCCGCGGTCGAAACGCGGGCGGCGAACAGGACGTCGGCATCGCCCGCGGCGTGTTTCACCAGTTCGACGGTGACATCGCTGCGGAAACTGGGCTTCGCGGTCTCGGGGGTGTCGGTCACCGGCGGGGTCCTTCCAATTGCTTCGCTCGGGCGGCGTCCACTCTACGGGGCCGCGTACCGGGCTCGGTCCGGGGAAAACTCCGAAGGGTCCGGCAAAAGGCGGCACCGATCCGGCGTTCCGCGCGTCTGACAGTGCAGCAGCACCTTCATCACAGCCCCAAGGAGATTTTCCTCATGTTCCGCCGGCGTGAATCCGTCCCGTTCTCGTTCGTAGCCGAGGCCGAGCGGTTCCGCAGCAATGTCACTCCGCCGCCCCGGGAACGCGCCAGCGTCTCCGAGCTGGCGGGCCGTTCCCTGGTCGGGCTGGTCGCGGTGGCGGGCCTGGTGGGCTCGCTCCTCTTCGGGCTTCCCGCCCTCGACCCCGACCAGGCACCCGCGCATCACCAGAAGTCCGAAGCGTCCCAGGACCGCTGACTCGTACGGCCCCCTGGGGTGGTCGGAGCGGAGACCCGTCGGTAGCCTCACCGGGCACAGCAACAACGAGCGTGCTTGTGAGTGAGGATCAGTCGTGCCCCTGCCCTTCCTGACGGCCGACCGCGCGTTCGACGCGGGTGCGGAGGACGTCGCGCTGCCCTACGACGATCACGACAGCTGGCGGCGGCCCTACCGTCCCGGGCCCTGGCGGGTCTCGGCGGCGGCGGGGCTGCTGCTGCTGGCGTCGTTCGTCCTGTTCGCGGCGATGATCATCGGTCTGGCCGGTGAGCCTTCGGGCGCACTGCTCTGCATGGTGCTCGCCGCGGTGGTGATCGCCTGCGCGCTGCGGCTGCTGCGCGTGGGTGCCTGGGTGAGCCGGCACGGTGTACGCCGGGTCGGCTTCTTCCGCACCACCACGGTGGCGTGGAGCCGGGCCGGGACGGTCCGTACCGTCCAGCAGCCGGTGAAGTGGCTCGGTTTCCCCCGGACCGTGCAGGGACAGGCCCTGGTGGTGGCCCGTCGGGGCGCCGGCTCGATGCCGCCGCTGATGACGGACCACGACGCGGACTTCCTGTCCCGGTCCGAGGCGTTCGAGCGGGCCACCGACGCCGTCGAGGCGTGGGCGGACGAGTACCGGCGCTGAGGCGCCGCAGCCCGTTCTCCGCGCTCTCGCGGTCCAGCGTCACCCCCGGTGCGTCCGGGGTCCACAAGCCGGTAGGCACCGCTCAGGCGGCGCGTACCGGCTTGTTGGCGTGCAGGGCGATGGCGCGCTGCATCGCCTTGCGGGCCCTGGGCGTGTCGCGGGCGTCCTGGTAGGCGACGGCCAGCCGGAACCAGCAGCGCCAGTCGTCCGGCGCGTCCTCGGTCTCCTCCCGGCGGCGGGCGAAGACGGCGTCGGCGGAGTCCCGGTCGATCCGGCCGGACGGGGTCCGGACGAGTTCGTCGACCGGGAGCCCGCCCTCGGCCTCCAGCTCTGCGGCGAGGGCGTTGGCCCGCCGGACGAACTGGGTGTTCTTCCAGAGGAACCAGATGCCGATCACCGGCAGGATGAGCACCGCCACACCGAAGGTGACCGTGATCAGGGTGCCGTGCCGGATGAGGAGCAGACCCCTGCTGCCGGCCAGGACGAAGTAGAAGACCAGGACGGCGGCGGTGACGATGTACGAGATCTTTGCGCGCATGGCAGGGACCGTCAGTTCAGATCGAGGAAGTGTTCCAGCCCGAACGTGAGTCCGGGGGTGGTGACCACGCGGCGGGCTCCCAGCAGGATGCCGGGCATGAAGCTGCTGTGGTGCAGGGAGTCGTGGCGCAGGGTGAAGGTCTCGCCCTCGCCGCCGAGCAGCACCTCCTGGTGCGCCAGGAGCCCGCGCAGCCGTACGGAGTGCACCGGCACGCCGTCCACGTCGGCGCCCCGGGCCCCGTCCAGGCCGGTCGCGGTGGCGTCCGGCTGCGGCGCGAGTCCGGCCTCGGCGCGGGCGGCGGCGATGAGCTGAGCCGTCCGGGTCGCGGTGCCGGAGGGTGCGTCGATCTTGTTCGGGTGGTGGAGTTCGATGACCTCGACCGACTCGAACCAGGGCGCCGCCGCCTGCGCGAACTTCATGGTGAGGACGGCGCCGATGGAGAAGTTCGGCGCGATGAGCACGCCGGTCGCCGGGGACGCGTCAAGCCAGCCGGTGAGCCGCGCGAGGCGTTCGTCGGTCCAGCCCGTGGTGCCGACGACGGCGTGGATGCCGTGGCGTACGCAGAACTCCAGGTTGTCCATGACCGAGTCGGGGTTGGTGAGTTCCACCGCGACCTGGGCACCGGACTCCGTGAGGGTCTCGGGCGCGTCGCCCCGGCCGAGGGCGGCCACCAGCTCCAGGTCCTCGGCGGCCTCGACGGCCCGTACCGCCTCCGATCCGATGCGGCCCTTGGCGCCGATGACGGCCACACGCAGCTTGCTCATGTGCTCTGCTTCCTTGATCGAAGGGAGGGGTACGGGCCACCGGAACCGGCCCTGGCCGTGTCCTAGGACACGGCCTCGTGGAGGCGGTCCGCCTGCTTGTCCTTGAGCGGGCCGATGACGGAGAGCGAGGGGCGCTGTCCGAGCAGTTCGGCGGCGACCGCGCGGACGTCGTCGGGCGTGACCGCCGCGATCTCCGCCAGCATCGCGTCGACCGACATCTGCTCGCCCCAGCAGAGCTCGCTCTTGCCGATGCGGTTCATCAGGGCGCCGGTGTCCTCCAGGCCGAGGACGGTCGAGCCGGAGAGCTGCCCGATGGCCCGGGTGATCTCGTCGTCGTCGAGGCCGTCGGACGCGACCCGGTCGAGCTCGTCGCGGCAGATCTTGAGCACGTCGTGCACCTGGCTCGGGCGGCAGCCCGCGTAGACCCCGAAGAGTCCGCAGTCGGCGAAGCCCGAGGTGTACGAGTACACGCTGTACGCCAGGCCGCGCTTCTCGCGGACCTCCTGGAAGAGGCGCGAGCTCATGCCGCCGCCGAGAGCGGTGTTGAGCACGCCGAGCGCCCAGCGGCGTTCGTCGGTACGGGCGAGGCCCGGCATCCCGAGGACGACGTGCGCCTGCTCGGTCTTGCGGTTCACGACCTCGATCTTGCCGGCGGTGCGCAGGACGCGGGAGCCGTCGCGGGGGGCCATCGGCTGGGCGTCGGTGTTCGAGAGCGCGCCGGCCCGGTCGAAGGCCTTGCGGACCTGGCGTACGACCGTGGCGTGGTCGACGTTGCCGGCGGCGGCGACGACCAGGTGCCTGGGGTCGTAGTGCTTCTTGTAGAAGCGGGCGATCTGCCCGCGGTCCAGCGCGTTGATCGTGTCGACGGTGCCGAGGACCGGGCGGCCGAGGGGGGTGTCGCCGAACATCGTGTGCGCGAACAGGTCGTGCACGCAGTCGCCGGGGTCGTCCTCGGTCATCGCGATCTCTTCGAGGATGACTCCGCGCTCGGCGTCGACGTCCTCCGCCCTGATCAGCGAGCCGGTCAGCATGTCGCAGACGACGTCGATGGCGAGCGGCAGGTCCGTGTCGAGGACCCGCGCGTAGTAGCAGGTGTACTCCTTCGCCGTGAAGGCGTTCATCTCGCCGCCGACCGCGTCGATCGCGGAGGAGATGTCCAGGGCGCTGCGCTTGCCGGTGCCCTTGAAGAGGAGGTGTTCGAGGTAGTGGGTCGCGCCGTTCAGGGCCGGGGTCTCGTCGCGCGAGCCGACGTTGGCCCAGATCCCGAAGGTGGCGGAGCGTACGGAGGGCAGGGTCTCGGTGACGACACGGAGACCGCCGGGGAGCACCGTACGGCGGACCGTACCGATGCCGTTGGTGCCCTTGAGAAGCGTTTGGGTACGGGCGACGGCCCGCGCCTTCGAAGAGGCGCGGGCCGTCGTCACGGAACTACGGGACGTCACTTGGAGGCGTCGTCCTTCTCTTCTTCTTCACCCTCGACGACCGGGATCAGCGAGAGCTTGCCGCGGGAGTCGATCTCGGCGATCTCGACCTGGACCTTGGAGCCGACGGCGAGCACGTCCTCGACGTTCTCCACGCGCTTGCCACCGGCGAGCTTGCGGATCTGCGAGATGTGCAGCAGACCGTCCTTGCCGGGCATGAGGGAGACGAAGGCACCGAAGGTGGTGGTCTTGACGACCGTACCCAGGTAGCGCTCGCCGACCTCCGGCATGGTCGGGTTGGCGATGGCGTTGATCGTGGCGCGGGCGGCCTCGGCCTGCGAGCCCTGCTGGGCACCGATGTAGATGGTGCCGTCGTCCTCGATCGTGATGTCGGCGCCGGTGTCCTCCTGGATCTGGTTGATCATCTTGCCCTTGGGGCCGATGACCTCACCGATCTTGTCCACCGGGATCTTGACGGTGATGATCCGCGGGGCGTTCGGGGACATCTCGTCCGGGACGTCGATGGCCTCGTTCATGACGTCCAGGATGTGCAGACGGGCGTCACGGGCCTGCTTCAGCGCGGCGGCCAGGACCGAGGCGGGGATGCCGTCGAGCTTGGTGTCGAGCTGGAGCGCGGTCACGAACTGCTTGGTGCCGGCGACCTTGAAGTCCATGTCGCCGAAGGCGTCCTCCGCACCGAGGATGTCGGTGAGGGCGACGTAGTGGGTCTTGCCGTCGATCTCCTGGGAGATGAGGCCCATGGCGATACCGGCGACGGCGGCCTTGAGGGGCACACCGGCGTTCAGCAGCGACATGGTCGAGGCGCAGACCGAGCCCATCGACGTGGAGCCGTTGGAGCCCAGCGCCTCGGAGACCTGGCGGATCGCGTAGGGGAACTCCTCGCGCGACGGCAGGACCGGGACGATGGCGCGCTCGGCGAGAGCGCCGTGGCCGATCTCGCGGCGCTTGGGCGAGCCCACGCGGCCGGTCTCGCCGACCGAGTACGGCGGGAAGTTGTAGTTGTGCATGTAGCGCTTGCGGGTCACCGGGGAGAG
The DNA here is from genome assembly GCF_026343115.1 of Streptomyces sp. NBC_00102. Classification (GTDB taxonomy): domain Bacteria; phylum Actinomycetota; class Actinomycetes; order Streptomycetales; family Streptomycetaceae; genus Streptomyces. The sequence continues at coordinate 5,532,966 of NZ_JAPEMC010000001.1, read as the reverse complement.
GGTGTCCAGCTGCTGCTCCATGCGGAGCATGTTGAGGGTGGTGACGCCCAGGATCTGGGTCTCGCCACGCTCGAACAGCGCCGAGCCGTGCACGCGCGGGATGGCCTCGACCTCGGCGGCGAGCGTACGGATGTCCGTGACGCCACGGCCGTCGATGCGGACCTTGTCCTTGATGACGCGCTCGCGGACCAGCTTCTTGGTCAGCGCGCGGTAGGCACCGGAGATCTCCTTCTCGCGGCCCTCGAAGGCCGGGAGGAGCTTCTCGGCCGCGATGTCCTTGATGCGGTCGAGCTCCGCCTCGCGGTCCTGCTTGCCGGCGATGGTGAGCGCCTTGGCGAGCTCGGTGGAGACGGCCTTGGTGAGGGCCTCCAGGACGTCGTCCTGGTAGTCCAGGAAGACCGGGAAGTCGCCGACCGGCTTGGCGGCCTTGGCGGCCAGCTCGGCCTGCGCCTTGCAGAGGGCCTTGATGAAGGGCTTCGCGGCCTCCAGACCGGCTGCCACGACCTCCTCGGTGGGGGCCTCGGCGCCGTCCTTGACCAGCTGGACGGTCTTCTCGGTGGCCTCGGCCTCGACCATCATGATCGCGACGTCGCCGTCCTCCAGGACGCGACCGGCGACGACCATGTCGAAGACGGCGTCCTCGAGCTCGGTGTGCGTCGGGAAGGCGACCCACTGGCCCTTGATCAGCGCGACACGGGTGCCGCCGATCGGGCCGGAGAAGGGCAGGCCGGCCAGCTGCGTGGAGCAGGAGGCGGCGTTGATCGCGACCACGTCGTACAGGTGGTCGGGGTTGAGCGCCATGATCGTCTCGACGATCTGGATCTCGTTGCGCAGGCCCTTCTTGAAGGAGGGGCGCAGCGGCCGGTCGATCAGCCGGCAGGTGAGGATCGCGTCCTCGGAGGGGCGTCCCTCGCGGCGGAAGAAGGAGCCGGGGATCTTGCCGGCGGCGTACTGCCGCTCCTCGACGTCCACCGTGAGGGGGAAGAAGTCGAGCTGGTCCTTGGGCCGCTTGGAAGCGGTGGTGGCCGACAGCACCATGGTGTCGTCGTCCAGGTACGCGACGGCGGAGCCGGCGGCCTGCTTGGCCAGGCGGCCCGTCTCGAAGCGGATGGTGCGGGTGCCGAAGGTGCCGTTGTCGATCACGGCTTCGGCGTAGTGGGTCTCGTTCTCCACTAGTGATTTCTCCATACTCGTCGTCTTTCGTCCTCACGCCCGTGTGGCGGAGGACGGTGCGTGGAGAAGCGCACCTGATGTGCGGGCCGGTCTTCGATCGAAGCCCCCGGGCGTTCTTTCCCGGGTGCCACTACCGAGGACCGGCGGCGGCGGGAGTGCGCTTCTCCTCGTGCGTTCAGTTGTGTCGCGTCGTGCGGTGGTGCTTACCTGCGGTGGTGCTCACGTCCAGGTTACTGAGGTTGCCCCCGGTACCGCACGTGGTGCACGTACGGCAAAGGGAGCGGCCCCCGGGAAGTGGGCACCGCTCCCTCTCACAGCGTGCTTACTTGGCGCCGCCGGCCGCACCGCGGCGGATGCCGAGGCGGTCGACGAGGGCGCGGAAGCGCTGGATGTCCTTCTTGGCCAGGTACTGCAGGAGGCGGCGACGCTGGCCGACCAGGATCAGCAGACCACGACGGGAGTGGTGGTCGTGCTTGTGCGTCTTGAGGTGCTCCGTCAGGTCCGAGATCCGGCGGGAGAGCATGGCGACCTGAACCTCGGGGGAACCGGTGTCACCCTCCTTCTGGGCGAACTCGGACATGATCTGCTTCTTCGTAGCGGCGTCGAGCGGCACGCGTACTCCTCTTGATGTTCGATGCGCCCACGAGTGCCCCTGGTCTTGATCTCAGGGGAGCTTCCGTGACTCGGAGGCGAAGGTCCGATGGGCGCTGTCCCCAGAAAGAAACCGGGGACGCGTACACAAACGGCCACCGCACAGACTACCAGCCGCACGGCAGCGCCCCCGCCGACGGCCCCCTCGTGCTCGGGGTCGTACCGGCGGGGGCGCGGGATTCAGCTGCTGAGGGACCTGATCGAGGTGTAGACGTCGAAGACGGCGAGGCAGAGCGGCAGGAGCGTGAGCAGGACGAACGCCTCGGCGATCTCCAGGAAGCGGCCCCAGAACGGGGTGACGCCCTTGCGGGGGACGACGAGCGCTATGGCGGTGATCACCGCGGCGGTCGCGGCGACGGCCGCGGTGAGCCAGATCGTACGGATGTCGAGCGCCGCCCGGTCTCCGCGCAGGGCGTCGATCATGATCTCCACCGGGGGGTTCAGGCAGAGGCCGAGGCCGAGCAGGACCAACGCGGCGAGGCCCGCGGCCAGCGCGCAGGCGACCTGGGCGGTGTAGCGGAAGAGGTGGGCGCGCATCAGCATGGCGCAGCCGGTGGCCAGCGCCAGCAGCTGTCCGTAGATGTCCGCCGAGAAGCCGAGGACGGCCGCTCCGGCGACGGCCACCATGGCGCAGCCGCCGGCCAGGCCGAGCAACAGTTCGTGGCCGCGGCGGGCCTGGGCGGCGATCCTGACCGCGTCGACCGGTCCCTGCGGGGTGCGCTCGGCGCTCCCGTAGTCGCCGCTGGTGGTGCGGGGCGGCTCGAAGCCGATGGGGAGGCGGGCGAAGCGGGTGGAGAGGCCGGGCAGGAAGCCGAGGGCTCCGACGGAGAGCGGGGCGCAGACCGCGGCGGTCTCGGTGGGCTCCAGGTCGGTGAGGATCGCGGCGAAGGTGACGAGTACGCCGACGGCCGAGGCGAAGACGAACGCGACGAAGGGGCCGTCGCCGGTGGGGGCGACGATCACCAGGATCACCGAGACGACGAGCACGGCGACGCAGGCCAGCAGGAACTGGAGGCGGCCGATCCCCTCGCCGGCGCCCAGCGGCAGCAGCCCGGACCCGGCGACCGCGCCGTTGACCAGGGCGCCGATGCCGAGGGCGATGGCGGATCCGCGGTCCTCGTACACCCGGGCGCGTACTCCGGCGACGGCGAGCAGCAGGACGGCGGCGACCGCGGCGATGACGCCGGGCAGGCCGTGCATGTCGTGCAGCGGGTCGGAGGTCCAGAGGACGAAGCCGAGGAGGGCGAGCAGGACGGAGCCGCCGAACAGACCGGAGCCGCGCATCAGGGCGTCGCCCCAGAGGGCGCGGTCGCGGGCCACCGCGGACGCGACGGCGTCGGAGACGTCGTCGAACACGGCGGGCGGCAGCGATTCGGAGAACGGGCGGAGCGAGAGGAGCTCGCCGTCGAGGATGCGCTGGGCGGACAGGGTGCGCCCGCTGTCGAGCACGGTGCCGTCGCGGCGTACGAGGTGGTAGCCGACGGGTGCTCCCTCGGCGGGGCTCTGGCCGGAGAGCCGCAGGACCTCCGGGTAGAGGTCCGCGAGGGGGACGTCCTCGGGCAGGGCGACGTCGACGCGGCTGTCGGGCGCGACGACGGTCACCCTGCAGAATCCGGTTCCGTTGCCGGCCGGAATCCCGGGGCCGGTCCGGCCGGGTCCGGTGGTCGCCGCTCGGGCCGTCGTGGTCACCTGTTGCTCCCCCTCATTGCCATGTTTTCCCGCGGAGAACCGTCTCTCCGCCGGGACTGCGCTGCCGTGTCTCTCCACTGGGACGCGAGCCCTCGCACCCCGCCCCGAATGACCGGTTTTTTGGCGGTAGTTCGCGGGTGCGTACACGCGTCGCGCTACCCTACCGCTCTCCGTCCGGCCGGTCCGTCAGTAGGATCCTGGCCCGGGCGGAGCCCGTCGCCACGGGGGCGTCGAGAGGAACAGATCTGTCCGGCAAGGGAATTGGTGAGCCGTGAGCCACATCGTCGTCAAGCGCCCTCCGCGCGCGCTGCCCTCCGAAGTGCCGGACGCGGAGGTGCAGTTGCAACCTCCTCCGGAGCTGCCGCGCGGGCAGCAGGAGGGTGCGATGATGCAGCTGCTGCCGATGCTCGGCATGGGCGGTTCGGTCGTCTTCTTCTTCATCACGCCGAACCCGATCATGCGGATCATGGGCATGGTGATGGTCGCGTCGACGGTCGCCATGGCGATCTCGGCGCTGGTCCGTCACCGGCGCGGTGCGCAGGGGCAGCTCGCCGACATGCGGCGCGACTACCTGAAGTACCTGACGCAGACCCGTCGCGAGGTGCTGCGGACGGCGCGTCTCCAACGTGACGCCCAGTTCTATCTGCACCCGTCCCCCGAGCAGCTGTGGGCGCTGGTCGCCGAGGGCAGCAGGGTCTGGGAGCGCCGAGTCGCCGACGTCGACTTCGGGCAGGTCCGCATCGGCCTGGGGAACCAGGAGCTGGCCACCCCGCTCGTCCCGCCGCAGACCGCGCCGGTGGACGAGCTGGAGCCGCTGACCGCCGGGGCGATGCAGCAGTTCCTCAACACCCATTCGTCGCTGGACGGACTGCCGATGGCCGTCTCGCTCCGCGCCTTCTACCACGTGACGGTCAGCGGCGATCCGGAGTCCGTGCGCTCCTCCGCCCGCGCGCTGATCGGTTCGCTGGCCTCGTTGCACTCCCCCGAGGACCTGGTCATCGCCATCGCGGCGGACCGGCAGTCGTCCCACCACTGGGAGTGGGCGAAGTGGCTCCCGCACGTGCAGCTGGCCGGTTCCACGGACGGGGCGGGCAGCCGCAGGCTCATCTCGACGAGCTCCTCGGAGCTGGAGGAGCTGCTCGGCGGCCGTCTCGAAGGACGCCCCCGCTTCCAGGCGGGCGGGCAGCCGCTGATGGACCAGCAGCACATCGTGGTGGTGCTCGACGGCGAGTCGGTTCCGCCGATGTCGGTGCTGGCCTCCCCCGAGGGCGTCCAGGGCGTCACGGTCATCGAGGTCGTCCCGGGTGAGGTGACCGGCGCCCGCGGTGGGCTCTCGGTGACGGTCCACCCCCAGTCGCTCCAGCTGGAGTCGGGCCACGGGCTGGTCTACGAGGGCCAGCCGGACCTGCTGAGTTACGAGGCCGCGGAGGCGCTGGCCCGCCAGCTGGCCCCGTTGAACGTGGCGGCGGGCGGGGACGACGACGAGCCGCTGCTCGCCAACCTGGAGTTCACCGATCTGCTGAACCTCGGGGACGCCTCCTCGGTGGACGTCTCCAGGACCTGGCGCCCCCGCTCGCAGGCGGAGCGGCTGCGCGTCCCGATCGGTGTCGGCGAGGACGGCTCCCCGGTCATGCTCGACCTCAAGGAGGCCGCGCAGGAGGGCATGGGTCCGCACGGCCTGTGCGTGGGCGCGACGGGTTCCGGCAAGTCGGAGCTGCTGCGCACGCTGGTGCTGGGGCTCGCCGTCACGCATTCGTCGGAGACGCTGAACTTCGTCCTCGCCGACTTCAAGGGCGGTGCCACCTTCGCCGGGATGGCGCAGATGCCGCACGTCGCCGCCGTGATCACCAACCTCGCGGACGACCTGACGCTGGTGGACCGCATGGGCGACTCCATCCGCGGCGAGCTGAACCGGCGGCAGGAGATGCTCCGCGACGCCGGGAACTACGCCAACATCCACGACTACGAGAAGGCGCGTGCCGCCGGCGCCCCGCTGCTGCCGATCCCCTCGCTGGTGCTGGTGATCGACGAGTTCAGCGAACTGCTCACCGCCAAGCCGGACTTCATCGAGATGTTCGTGCAGATCGGCCGTATCGGCCGGTCGCTCGGCGTACACCTGCTGCTGGCCTCGCAGCGTCTGGAGGAGGGCCGGCTGCGCGGTCTGGAGACGTACTTGTCGTACCGGATCGGTCTGCGGACCTTCTCGGCCGGCGAGTCCCGGGCGGCGCTCGGCGTACCGGACGCCTACCACCTGCCGAACGTGCCGGGTTCCGGCTATCTGAAGTACGGCACCGACGAGATGGTGCGCTTCAAGGCGGCGTACGTCTCCGGGGTCTACCGCTCGGGTGCGGAGCGGGCGTCGATGCCCGGCGGGCCGCTGCCGGTGGACCGCAGGCCGGTCGTGTTCACGGCGGCGCCGGTCGCGGTGCGGTACGTGGAACCGGAGCCGCAGCCGGAGGTGCCCGAGGCCCGCAAGGCCGAGGACGACGCGCTCGCGGACACGGTGCTGGACGTGATCGTGCGCCGGCTGGAGGGGCGCGGGGCCTCGGCGCACCAGGTGTGGCTGCCGCCGCTGGACAACCCGCCGTCGCTGGACGAGCTGCTGCCCGGCCTCGCGCCGGTGCAGGGACGCGGCCTGACCCAGCCGGGGTTCGAGGGCGCTGGGCGCCTGGTCGTCCCGCTCGGCGTGGTCGACAAGCCGTACGAGCAGCGGCGCGACACGCTGTACCGGGACTTCTCCGGTGCCGCCGGCCACATGCAGATCACCGGTGGTCCGCAGTCGGGGAAGTCGACGCTGCTGCGGACGCTCATCGCGGGCTTCGCGCTCACCCACACCCCGCACGAGGTGCAGTTCTACGGACTGGACTTCGGCGGTGGCGGTCTGTCGTCGGTCAGCGGTCTCCCGCACGTCGGCGGCATCGCGTCGCGTCTGGACCCCGAGCGGGTGCGGCGTACGGTCGCCGAGGTGTACGGCATCCTGACGCGGCGCGAGGAGTACTTCCGCAGCGCGGGGATCGACTCGATCGCGACCTTCCGCAGGATGCGCGAGCGCGGCCAGGTGTCGGTGGAGGACCAGCCGTGGGGCGACGTCTTCCTGATCATCGACGGCTGGGGCAACTTCCGCAGTGACTACGAGGGCCTGGAGGCGGCCGTCGTCGACATCGCGGGCCGCGGTCTCGGGTACGGCATCCACCTGATCGTCACCGCCTCGCGGTCCATGGAGGTGCGGGCCAACCTCAAGGACCACCTGATGAACCGGCTGGAGCTGCGGCTCGGTGACGTCATGGACTCCGAGCTGGACCGCAAGGCGGCCGTCAACGTGCCGGCCGGGGTGCCGGGCCGGGGTCTGACGCCGGAGAAGCTGCACTTCATGGCGGCGGTGCCGCGCATCGACAGCATCAACTCCGACAGCGACCTCTCCGAGGCGACCACCGCGATGAACCAGGAGGTCGCCCGCCACTGGACGGCGTCCCCGGCTCCGGCCGTACGCCTGCTGCCGCGCGAGCTGCCCGCCTCGGCGCTGCCGCCGGGTCACGCGCACCCGGAGCGCGGCATCGCGTTCGGCATCGACGAGAACAACCTGGAGCCGGTCTTCCTCGACTTCGAGCACGACCCGTTCCTGATGGTGTTCGGGGAGAGCGAGTCCGGCAAGTCCAACCTGATGCGCCTGATCATCAAGCAGCTGACGGAGCGCTACTCCGGCGACGTCTGCAAGCTCTTCGTGATCGACAACCGGCGTTCGCTGCTGGACGTCACCCCGCCGACCCACCTGGCGGAGTACGTGCCCATGTCCAACAACATGGAGCACCACATGGAGGCGCTCTACGACCTCATGCAGCGGCGCACCCCGTCGGCGACGGTCACCGCGCAGGAGCTGCGGGACCGCAGCTGGTGGCGGGGCCCGACGGTCTACGTCCTCGTCGACGACTACGACCTGGTCTCCACGTCGAGCGGCAACCCGCTGGGCAGGCTGACCGAACTGCTGCCGTTCGCCCGGGACGTGGGCGTGCGCTTCATCATCGCCCGCAATTCGGCGGGCGCGGGGCGGGCCGCGTACGAACCGTTCATCCAGCGGATGACCGAACTGGGCGCCCAGGGGCTGCTGCTGTCCGGTGACCCGAACGAGGGCGACATCATGGGCAACGTCCGCCCGCGTCCGATGCCCGCGGGCCGGGGCGTGTTCGTCTCCCGCCGCCGGGGCAACCCGCTGGTGCAGACGGGGCTGGTGGACGGGGAGCGGTAGTCCCCGAGCAGTACCGCACGAGGCCGGGCCGGGGCCCCTTTTCGGGGGCGCCCGGCCCGGCTGCGTTCTCCGGGCCGGCCGCGTTCCCCGGGCCGGCTGCGTTCCCCGGGCCGGCTGCGTTCCCCGGGCCAATTGCGCTTTGCCGGCCGGGCTGCACGCTTTTCCTACCGGGGGCTTGTACGGATTTCTTTGCGGCCGTCCGGGGCCCGGTCGGAACACGGGCCCGCGGCTCCGACGGGCAATCCCTTTCCGATGCGTAACCCCCGCTCTCCGGAAATCCGGAGAGGCCTGCCATACCCTGCCGCCCCCTTCCCGCCATTCCTCCGCGGCGTGGCGCATTCGCACCCATGAAATGGCCGTCCCGCCGTACGCTCGGGAGCCGTACGAACGAACACATCTGCACGCGCGAACATGTGATCGCCGTTCGGTCCCGTCCAGGCGGACGAACGGCGACCGTCGCCCGAGCGCGCCACGGGCCGGGGACGCGCGCGGGGACGATGTGCCGGGCATCCGGTCCGCACGCCGATGTGCACGGCATTCCCCGCAGCGACATGCGCGACAGGTACGGACAGTGTTCACCAGGGTCTCCCGCGCCCACGTGCGCGCGGTGAGCGACGGGAAAGGTACCCGGCAAGTGGCGTGGAACGAATGGGAACCATGGACGTCGGATGCGGCCGACCGGCATGCGGCACACAGACGGAGGAGACTTCCGGCACCGGAGTCCGGGTGTCGCGGACGCCGTTTCCGTCCGGTGACACCCGGCACGGTCACCGGGGCCTCGCGCGCCAGGTGCGGGATCCGCGTCCGGCCGGCCGTCGGCCCGACGTCCCGGCTCGACGCGATATCCGGCCGACGGGCGGAACGCTGATGGACCTCGACGCACTGCGTTTCGGCAACTTCTCCGCGCTCGACAGTGCCCTCTCGGACTGGGAACGGCTGGTCAAGAACCTGAAGACGCTTCAGGGCGAGGTCCAGGACGGTCTGAAGGCAACGGCGGTGAAGGCCGACTGGGCAGGCCTCAACGCCAACGTCACTCGCGACTTCGTCACGAAGACCGCCGCGGAGTTCACCGACGCGCACACCCAGGCGAGCAGCATCGCCGCCATCCTCGGCGACACCCGCGGTGAACTCGTCTCCTACCGGGGGCAGCTCAACTCCGCGATCGAGCGCGGGGTGGCGAAGAACCTCACGGTCAGGGACACCGGGAAGGGCACGTTCGCCGTCGACATGAACATCCACCCGGACCGCGCCGCCGCCGGAACCCAGGTGCCCGAGCACAGCCAGCAGGACGTGGACCGCCTGCGCGACGAGGTCCAGTCCATCCTGACCAAGGCCACCGAGAGCGACGCCACCGCGGACGAGACGCTCCGGCTCCTCGTGGACCAGGCGAAGTACGGCTTCTCCGACGCCGGTTACCAGGACCGCGACTCCGCCGCCAAAGCCCTCAAGGACGCCAAGGAGGCTGCCGCGCTCTACTCCAAGGGCTCCGGCATGTCGAACGCGGAACTCACCCGGCTCATCGCGCTCATGAAGGAGAACAAGAACGATTCCCTGTTCGCCGAGCGCTTCGCGACCGGTCTCGGCCCGGAGAAGACCCTCTCGCTCTACGCCGACCTCGCCGACGACCAGCAGTTCTACGTGCACCCGCGCTCCGGGAGCGGCCTCTCGGAGGAGATGCAGACCCGGATGAAACTGCTCGGCGGGCTGGAGTCGAACCTCGGCACCACCCTGGCGACGGCCACCCACTCGGGCAGCGACGACATGGCGCAGTGGCAGAGGGGCCTCCTGGTGGCGGGCGGAAAGGATGTCGGCACCCCCGGGCAGGACCGCGTCTACGGGTATCAGGTGATGAGCAACCTGATGAGGAACGGCGCGTACGAGGACGACTTCCTGAAGAGCTACGGGGACAGCCTGATCGCGTTCGAGAAGGAGAACACCTCCGACGAGGTCGGCGGCCTCCAGCGGCGGACCACACGCGAGGACGTCCTCCCGTGGAACCACTCCGGCGCCTTCGAGCGGCTTCACTACGGGGCGGGGAACGACGCCGGTTCCGACCCGATGACGGGCTTCATGGAAGCCCTGGGACACAACGCCGAGGCCTCCACGGACTTCTTCGACGAGGGAACCAACTTCGACTACCTCACCGAGGACCGGGAGTGGTTCGAGGACCACGCGAAGACCGACGCCAAGACCATCGCCGGGTACGACTCACTGGGACACGCCCTGGAGTCGGCGACCAAGGGCGCCCCTTACGACGCCGACCCGCCGCAGCTGCACCGCGACAGCGAGACCGCCGCCGTCGCCCAGCGGGTCGTGGAGCGCTACGGGCAGGACGCCGAGTACAAGGGCGACAAGCAGACCGGCCTCAGCGGTGCTCAGCTCCTGGCCAAGCAGGAGGGGATCGGCGACAGTCTGGGCAGTATCGGTGCCGCCTACATCGACGACATCAACTGGGCCATGGACGGCAACGCCGAGAAATCGGTGTACGCGATGGACGACGGCGGACGCATCTCGTCCGCCGAGCGGGCCCACTTCGACAACAGCGATCTCGGCCTCACCAAGTTCATCAGCACCCTCGGCCAGGACCCCGACGCCTACGCGTCGCTGGGCACCGCCCAGCAGGTGTACACCACGTCGCTGCTCCACGAACACCCGCCCACGATCGAGGCCGACGGCGACGTCTCGTCCAGCGAGGCCGAGACGGTCCTGCGCAACGGCGCCGAGGTCCAGGGCGTCCTGGACCGGTCGCGGGCGGAGGAGATCAAGGCCGGCGGGATGGAGGCGGACAAGAAGTACAACGACGCGGTCGACGCCCGGATCGAGCGGGACAAGATGATCTCCGGCGCCGTGACCGGCAGCCTCTTCGCGCTCGCCCCCGAAGCGACGACCGGGGTGGCCGCGACGGTGGTTCCGATCGTGGGGGACCAGACCGAGGGAGTGGTGGGCGGCCTGATCGAGAAGAACCTCGACGAGTACGCGGAAGCGCACCACCGGGACAACTCGGAGAAGTACCACGCGGAGGGGAACGAGGTGTACGCGAGCGGCTATCGGGCGTCCTGGCAGCCGGGTCTTTCGCTGCTGGCGTCGGCCGACGCGTCCGATGCCTGGTCGGATGCCGACTACCGCAGGCTGAGTGACGCTCTCACGGAAGCCCAGAAACTCGGCTACAGCAGCGGGAGTCAGAATCAGGAGAACGTCGGGCAGCTCCCGACCCCCGCGGGGGCAGGCTCATGAGAACGATGGTGAGAAGGGCCGCCCCCGCTCTGGCCGTGCTGATGCTGGCAGCTCTGCTCGGCGCCTGTTCCGGCCCGTCCGACGGTGCTGACGCGCCCGCGCCCTCCGGATCGACGGCACAGGGGAAGCCGGCCGAGCAGGTCTGTGCGGGACTTCTCGGCGGGGACGGCGCGACCGCCCTGGAGCGGCTGACCGGCGCCACTCGTTTCGCCGAAGACCCGGGGTATGACCTCACGGAGGTCCGGTCGGTTACCGAGACCGCTCGGAGGCTGGAGCAATCGGTACCAGGCAGCAGTGAGCGGCTGTACCTCTGTCTCTTGGATCCCCTCCACGTGCGAGGCCTGAGCGTCTTCAACCTCTCCGCCCACTGGTCGCGGCCGAAGCCGAACGACCGCCAGTGGCACAGCAGCGTCAACGCCTCCGTGTACGACATCACGGGCCGAGGGGTCCACGACGACAGCGCTCCGTACCTGAGTGGGTCGGACAGTTGGGGAGCGGTGTCCTTCCGCTGCCCCGTGGGCCGTGGCGGCGAAGAGGGGATTTTCCTCGAGGTGGAGTTGACCACGTCGATGCTGAACCCCGACGACAGTCCTGAACGGACCGAGCTGCTGGTCCGGGTGGCGTACGGCGCAGCGCTCACGTTGGTGCGGGGCATGGGATGTCTCGCGGAGAGCTCGTTGCCTCAGTCCCTGGGAACGATCACTCCGCTGCCCAAGGACTGAGGCTCGTCCGGGGACCAGCGACGGCGCCCCATCCTGTCGTGGAGGGGGCGCCGTCGAACCGCCCTTGCGTGCGCGGAAGCCCGGGGGAAGGGACGGGGTGTGGGCACCTCCCGCGCGTGCCCACACCCGTCCTTCGCGCCCGCCGCCGTCACGCCCGCGGCAGCGCACCGGTCAGGCCCCTAGAAGTTCTGCGAAGCCTTCTTGTCACCGGCCTGGTACGCGGACGCGGCCTCGCGCACGGCGCGGGTGATCGACACCAGCGACTCGTGGATCGCCCGGGCGTCCTTGTCCCAGCCGGCCTGGGCGGTGTCGTACGCGCCCTTGGCCTCGCCCTGCCAGAGCTCGGCGACGGAGGCGACCCGGCGCTTGATCGCCGCGAGGTCCTCGTCGAGCTGCTTGCTCTGCCGCTCGACGGCGGAAGCGGCCGCCTCAAGGCTGGAATATGTGACAACGGTCGTACCGTCGTTGTTCGACATGTGGTCCTCCGATTCGGTGTGTTCGCGGGACGACTGCCGCTCGGCGCCGGCAGTCGCCGGGGTCAGAAGCTGCTGAGGCTCGACGTGGGGGGCGCGCCCGCGCCGCCCGTGTAGCCCGGCACCACGTCGATGCCGTGGAGAGCCCGCTCGACCTCTTCTTCGGTGTTGTGGGAGATGGTCCGGGCGGCCTTGATGGCCTCCTGGAAGTGCTGCAGCCGGATGCCGATCGACACCATGCTGTCGTTGATCTCCCGCTGCTTGTTGTCGAAGGCGGAGGCGCCGATGCCCTTCCAGGCGCCTTCCAGGCCGTCGATCGTGGCCTGGAGCGTCTTCAGCTGGCTCTTGACGGAGTCGTACCGCGTCGAGAGTTCGTTCTCCAGCTGGAGGAGACTTTCTGCTGTGACCTTCTGATCTGCCATGGACCTGGCTTCCTTTCGGGTTCTCTTTACGAGCCGGCAGGTTCCCGCCGGAAGTTCATGGGTGAGCCGGCACCTGCGCACGGTCGTCGGCCGCTCGCACGGCCGTGACCGCGACGCGTCCGGCCGGTCACCCGGTCAGACGGCGCCGCGGCGCCTGCGGAGGAAGTAGAAGGCGCCTGCGCCGACGACGACCACGGCCACCACCGCGCAGGCGATCAGGCCGAGGTTGTTGCCGCCCGAATCCGGCTCGCTGGAGCCTGCCACAACCGCGTCGTCACCGGACTCGCCCTGTGGCGGCTGTGACGAAGCTGAAGCAGACGCGGAGGGGGAAGCGGAGCCCGCGGGGGCGGGCGAGGCGGTGGAACCGGACCCGGAGGCCGAGGCGCTCGTGCTCTTCCCGGTGAGCGGGCTGATGTCGGGGTCGCCCGGGTCGCCCTTGTGCTTGAGGAGGTTCATCGACGGGCGGATCAGACCGTGCCCGAGGTAGGCGCTGGTCTCGTCGTCGGCCCAGTCCCGCGCGGCCGTGTCGAAGAGGACCCGGAGCACCTGGTTCGCCGTCCAGTCGGGGTGGGCGGACCAGACGAGCGCGGCGGAGGCGGAGGCGATGGCGGTGGCCGCGCTGGTTCCACCACTGTCGCAGTACGACTGGAACGTCTTGTCGCACCAGTCGGGCACGTTGACCCCCGGTGAGGCGAGGTCTACAAAGCCACCGTGCTGGGACGTCTTGGCCACCGTCCCCTTGTTGTCAGCCGAGGAGACTGCGACGACCTCGTCGTATGCCGCCGGGTATTGGACCGCGTTGGCCCCGTCACCGTCGTTACCCGCTGCGGCGAAGAACAGCTTTCCCTTGGACAGGGCGTACTTCGCCGCCTCACGCTCCTCGTCCGCAGGGAAATCGCTGCCGAAGGACATGCTGATGATCCGCGCGTCGGTGTCGGCAGCAGCTCGGATGGCGTCTTCGCTGTCGTGGGCGTTGACGTGATTGTTGTCCTGGAACTCCGTGTCGGAGATCCGGTACGGAATGATCTTCGCATCCGGTGCGAGCCCTTTCAGGCCGCCCCCGTTGCCCGTCCCGGCGATGAGCTCGGCCATGGTGGTGCCATGTCCGTCGTAGTCGTCGTTCTCGTCGCCCTCAGCTTCGGTGGCGTCCCAGCCTTTGAGGACCTGGCCCCGCAGCGACGACGTATCGGGATTCACGCCGGTATCGATGACGGCGACCGTGATGCCCTTGCCCGTGGAGACCTTCCACATCTCCTCGGCCTGCATGGCGTCCAGGTACCACTGTTTCGCCTGCACGTCCTGGGCCACGGCGGACGGAGCCAGCCCGGAGAAGCAGGCACTCCACGCCGCGGTCGCTGCGAGCGCACCGACCAGTCGGCGGCGACGCGCACCTCGGGATCTGCCGCGCGTGGGGGCATGGCTCATTTCTGCGGTCATCCTGACTTCCGAACCTTCCACGTGCCTAGTCGATCACCGGCGGTGCGGCCTGGGGCCGACCTGCCGTCCAGGTCTCTTCGTCTTCCGTCAGGTAGTCGGGCCGCGTCGACGCGTTGTTCTCTTCCTCTTCCTCGCGCTCCCGCCGGCCTCCGGGGCGCACCAGGCCCGCCCCGCCCGAGGTGAACCCCTTGCCTCCCGAACGGCCGCGCGGAGTGCCGACGACACCGTTCGAACCCGCGGTTCCGCGACCCGTCGGCCGGCCCGCGGAGGAGCCGTTGCCGATGACTCCGCGCTGGCCGGCGCTCCTCGCGGACGCACCTCCCTGACCGTTGCTCTGCCCACCGATCACCGTGCCGCGTCCACCCGTGCGCGCACCCGAGGCTCCGGAGGCGGAGGGCTTCTGCTGGGGTGTTCCGCCCGTGATGCCGCCGCGTCCGGCCCGGGGTGTGGAGCCCGTGCTCGAACCGCTCTGGCCCGCCACCGGACGGCCGCCGCTCACGCCGGACCTGCCGGAGGCCGACGACGTGCCGCCAGAACGCCCGAAATTCTGGGAACCACCGGTCGAGCGGCCCGAGTTACCGGTTGCCGTCCGCTGGGTCGCCGAGTTGCTTCCGCCCGGAAGGCCGGTCCGGGCGGAGCCCTTCGCGGTGCCCGCGGTGCCGGACGCCGGCTTCACGCTGCCGCCCCGCACCCCGCCGCCGCCGAGCGGACCGGTCGACGGGAACACCGTGCTGCCGGGCCCCGGGGACCCGCCCGTGGCGGTGGGCGGCGCGGACGACGGGCTCTGCGTCGTGGGCGGGAGTGTCGAAGGCGGGGTGACGCTGTCGATCTCGGTGCGTGTGTCACTGTCCAGGACAGGCTTGGTGGTGACCAGTTCGTCGGCGGTGTGGTGCGGTTGTGTGCTGGTCACCTCACCGGTCACCGACCTCACCGTGCCGGTACTGGAGGTATGTCCGGGAAGACCGCTGCCCGACTGTCCGGAGGAGCCGGAGGATGCATCCGGATCCTTGAGTTTGCCCCTCGGGCGCGGCATGTCCACCGACAACTGCATGTCGAACCGGGGCGCCTCCTGGGTGGCCAGCACCTCCGAGGTGACGGAGTAGTAGGACGCCAGCCGGTTGGCCTGGTTGATGGCCTCCTGCCGGTGTCCCTCGACCTTGACGGCAGCCGCGTACTCCGGGTTGCTGTCGATGCGCTCCGGGCTGGGGATGTCCTTGGGAGCCTTGCGGATCGCCCGGGTGTCGCGCGGGGGCAGGGAACTCTTGACCGAGGCCAGGCCGGTACCGGCGACGGTGATCTGGGTGGCGGCGGAGTCCGCGAACTCGCTGAGCCGGGTCGCGTGGGCGACCAGGCCCGCTCCCCAGTCACGGAAGGCGATGTTGGCCTCGCCCTTCCAGTCCACGACGGCGATGTGGTCGCCGAGTTCCTTCGCCGCCTCCCTGATCGCGTCCCGCGCCTTGTAGAGCGCCTGTCCGGCGGCCTCCAGGTCGGCCGGGTCGGAGTTCTCGACCAGGTCGATCATCGCGTTGAGGTCGTGCCCCTCGAACGAGGTACGGCCCGCAGGACGGCCCGAGCCTCCGAAGAAGGAGCCGGCCACCTTGCGGACCCGTTCGGTGACGTCCGTGACGACGATCTGGGACTTGACCCTGCCCTGGTCGTAGTCCTGCTGTTCGGCCGGGGTCAGCTCCGGCTGAGTGTCGGTCATTCGGCTGCCCACCCTGAGTCGACCGTGGTGTCCTGGTTGTTCGCCTTGTGCTGGTGCTCCTTGTCGAGGCGCCCCTTGATCAGGTAGAACCGGCGCCGCACCTCGTCCTCGGTGTTGTCCATGCCGACGGCCGCGGCATGGACGCCGAGGCTGAGGTATTCGATCTGGTCGCCGAGGGTCTTGGAGAGCGAGGTGAGCGACTCGTGGACACGGGTGTACTGGGAGTAGAGGGCGTCCGCCTCGTGGAAGCCCGCGTTCCCGCCGCTGAACGAGGTGCGCGAGAGCTCGTGGGCCCCGATCCTGGTGCGGCCTGCCGCCGAGCTCTCGAGGTCGGCCAGGAGCGCGTCCACCCTCTTCTTGAACCGCTCCAGCGCACCGACGCCATGTTCAAGGTCGGCCGTTCCGCCGCTGGAGCTTCCTCCGTCGTCTGCGAGCACGGTGACTGCCTTTCCCCCGTTGTTCTCATTTGCACAAACCGTCCTGCGTTGCGATCGCACCGGGAGACCTCACAGCGCTCACGCACCCCATACTCTATCCACAGCCCTCGGAGGGTCCAACTGTGTTGTCAGCCATGTGACTTACAGATGGACACTTCGCGGAACGGGGCCGATCCCGCTCATCTCGTCAACCGGTCGCCCTGCGAACGGAGATGGCCGTGGAGGGAGTGCGGGCTCATGCGCCTCGTACCCCGGAGAGCCGCCGCCGACGCGCGTCGCGCAGCGCCACGGCGACTCCCGCTATCGCGGCGACCAGCACCAGGGCACCCACCACGACGTACGTGGCGAGGCGGGCGTCCCGTTCCTCGGCCGTCTCCCCCAGGGTGAGTTCGGCCGGTGTGGGTGCCTCGGCGTCGCTCATGCCTTCGCGGGCGGTCGGCTCCTTGACCGGCTGGTCGTCCTCGGTGAGGGCGCGTACCGGGTCGACGACTCCCCAGCCGACCAGGCGGTCGTGTCCCGCGACGGACCGCTCGGCGGTCTGCTCGATCTGGGCGACGATCTCCTCCTGCTCCCACTTCGGGTGGATGGACTTGATCAGGGCCGCGACGCCCGCCACGTAGGGGGCGGAGAAGCTGGTGCCGTTGTCGGAGCAGTGCCCTCCGGCGGGCACGGTGGAGATCATGTCGACGCCGGGGGCGGCGACTCCCACCCAGTCACCGGTCTGGGAGAAGCTCGCGCGTTCGTTGTTGCGGTCCGAGGAGGCGACCGCCAGAACCCCCGGGTACGAGGCGGGGTAGGTCCTCTTGTCGGTCGCGTCGAGTCCGTCGTTGCCGGCCGAGGCGACCACGACGACCTCCTTGGCGAGCGCGTGGTCGACGGCCTGCTGGAGTGCCGCTTCGGGCTCCACCGCGTTGGCGGTGTCCTGCGAGATGTTGATGACGTCGGCGTTCGCGGTGTCGACGGCGTACAGGATGGCGTCGGCGAGGGTCTTCGCCGTGCCGTGGCCCTGGGCGTCGTTCTGCTGGATCGGGATGATCGTGGCGTCGGGGGCGAGCCCCACGAAGCCCGTGTCCTTCTCTTCGCGGGCGGCGATGATGCCGGCGACCCTGGTGCCGTGGCCGACGGTGTCCGTCGTGCCGTTCTCCTTGCCGCGCGGGAGTGGTTCGCCGTTCTCGTCCTTGAGGCCCTTGGCCATCAGGTTGGCGCCGGCCGAGGCGTCGACAGCCTTCTTCAGCTGCGGGTTCGCCGTGTCGACCCCGGTGTCGATCACCGCGACCCGGACGCCCTTCCCGGTGGAGCGGCTCCAGAGTTCGTCGAGCAGTACGCGCTGGAGCGACCAGGGGCGGCCGGCGTAGGGCTTCGAGGGGAAGGTGCACTGGGTGGAGTCGTCGGCCGCCGCGGGGACGACCGGTACGGAGACCAGGGTGACCGCGGTCGCCGCCGCGACCGTGAGCAGACGCCGCTTCAGCGCACGTGAAGATGGTGTGGAGTTCGGGGAGATCATGGGCTGTCCACCGCCCTTCTCAGGAGCCCTGCGGCTGGCGGGCAGCCGCGGTCGACAGTCGGGGGCCGGTCGGCAGGAACTCGGACCAGGCCGCCGGGACCGGGGCCGGGGTGACCTTCCCGTACCCGAGACGGGTCTGCGCCTGCTGCGCCTCGGCCAGTCGCTCGGCCTTCTCCTTGGCGGAGCCGGATTCCCCGATCCCCGAGTCGCCCCCGGCGCTGTCGCCGTTGGACTGCATCGCGTACCGGAGCCCGGTGTCGGTGACCAGGAAGAGGTACCCGGTGGAGGTGTCCGAGCCCTTGAACTGGCGGAAGAGCTGCCCCGAGCCGGGGGTGACGTACGCGCTGCTGGAGCCGGTGGGCAGGGTGGCGGGGAAGCCGGTGCCCGCCCAGGTGGAGAGGGTGGTGGCTCCGGTGTCGCCGTTCACCTCGCGCAGCACGCTGCACACGGTGTTGCGGCTGCCGCTCGTGGTGCTCGCGGAGTTGACGGCGCGAGGGGCGTCCTTCGGCCATTTCTTGTCGTCGCCGAAGGACTGGCCCGGTGCGATGGCGGCGGCGCTGACCGCCTTCGCGGTGCCCGCCTGGCCGAGGCCGATGAGGTCGCGGCTGCTGAGGAGCAGCTTGGCGGTGAACTCGGAGACCGGCGCCACCCGGCCCTGGAGGACCACGTACTTCTGGGTCGTGGTGCCCGAGGTCGCTTCGAGGACCATGCCGACCTTGTCGAGCGCGGGGTCCAGTCCGCCGCCCACTCCGGCGTCCGCTCCGGCCGTGCCGGGGACTTTCGGAAAGGTGATGGGGTCGCCGGTGTGCAGGGTCGCCAGCCAGGCGGAGGAGACCCGTTGCGGGGTGCGGCGCTCACCGACGAGGGTGCGCAGGAGGAGCTCGTCGCTCTTGTCGACGGTGTACGCGCGCCCCTGGGCATCCACCACGTGGCGGACCCCGTCCTCCTGGCCTTCGACGTACATCAGCTCTCCCGAGGTGAGCCGCCCGGCGCCCTCGGTCTTCTTCTCCTCCCGCTGGGCGAAGACGAACGCGGCCTTCTGGATCGCCCGGCCGCCCTCGCCGGGGCGCTCGCAGACGGCCCAGCGCTTGGCGGCTCCGGCGTCACCGCTGTCGGGCAGCCGGTCGGGGGCGTACGGGATGCCGAGGGTCGCTCCGTGCGGAATCCTGCCGCTGTCGAGTTCGGACTCGGCGACGTTGATGACCTTGCCCTTGTCCGGGTCGAGCAGCAGTTTCGCGGAGGACATGTTGAGGACCGGGTGGAGCTGCGTCTTGCCGTTGGTCTTGAGGACGACGTAACGCGTCGTCGACTTGCTGGCGATGATGACGTTCTCGTTGGGGGTGTCCCAGCCGGTGGGTGCGACCGGCTTGAACATGCCCCAGGCGCCGAAGACCGCGAGGATCACGATGCCGGCGACGGTCCCGGGGACCACCGCGCGCAGGGGCTTCGGCGCCCCCTCCTCGGAGCCGCTCGGGTGGGGTTGCACGAACTGTGCGATCAACCTCCGCTTCGCAAAGGTGTAGGCGTTGAGTTCGTCCCGCCTTGATGCCATGATCCGCTGCCCCTTCTCCCCGACGGGCGACCAGATAACCACATCCGTTTGCGGATTCAGTTGTCGCACCGGCGCCCCTACTATGCCTGTTGACGGTGCGCGGACACGCCTCAGGTAGGGTGATCGCCCGGTCAACACCCGCGGGGAAAAGCTAAATAGGGACACGAGGGGGCAACACGGCGATGGGCACTGCGACGCGCGAGCGTACGGGTCGGGGGACCGCGGATGCGTCCGGCACTTCCCGACGGCAACGCCGCGGCCGGCGGCCCGGGACCGGCCCCGCCGCCCCTTCCCCGTCCGCCGCACCCGCCGCCGCGGTCCTGCGGTCGGCCGCGCGGACCAGCAGGGTCAGCCCGCTGCTGCGGCAGTTGGTGCTGGTCGAGGTGGCGCTGGGAGCGGCGGTGGTGGGAGCCGCGCTCGGCGGGATGTGGATGGCCCCCGCCATGGTGGTCGCCGGCGTCCTGGTCGTGATCGCGGTCATCCGGCGGCGCGGTACCGCTCTGCAGGACTGGATGTCGACGGCGCTCGCGATGCGCTCCCGGCAGCGGATGCCCTTCCGTCACGAGCCGGACGCTGAGGCGTCGTTGGCGCCGATCGCGGAGAACGTGCCCGGTTTCGCCCCCTTCGTCTACATCGATCGGGAGCGCCGCACGGTCGGGATGCTCGGTGACGGCACCTTCCTCACCGCCGTGGTGCGGGTCGAGGCGAGCGGCGAGGCGCTCCGCCCGGCGTTCGGCGCGCGGGCGCTTCCGCTGACGCTGCTCGGCGATGCCCTCGAGGTGGACGACATCGTGCTGGAGTCGGCCCAGTTGGTGCAGCAGGTCCGCTGCGCCCCGGCGCCGCACCTTCCGGCGCGGTCGGTGGCCCGTCTCTCGTACACCCCCCTGCAGGAGCAGACCGGGGCTCCGGCCCTGCGGATGACGTGGGTCGCGGTGAAGCTCGACCCGGAGCTCTGCCGTGAGGCGGTGGAGGCGCGGGGCGGCGGGGTCGCCGGTGCCCAGCGCTGTCTGGTGCGGATGGCGGACCACGTGGCGAGCCGGATCACCGGGGCGGGGTTCAAGGCGACGGTGCTCGACCAGGAGGAGCTGAACGCGGCCGTGGCGACCTCCGCCTGCGCGAACCCGATCCAGTCGGCCCGCGCCGTGCGCCAGGACGCCGGGGCGCAGCGCAGGACGAAGGAGACCTCGCGGGTGTGGCGGTGCGACGACCGGTGGCACACGACGTACGCCGTCGACCGCTGGCCCGAGCTGGGCCGCGGCGCGACGCCGCTGCCCAAGCTGGTGGCCCTGCTGACCTCCGTACCGGCGTACGCCACGACGTTCAGCCTGACCGTGCGGCGCGGGGCTCACCAGGGTGCGGTGTCGGTGGCCGGGCACGTGCGGATCACCGGCGGTTCCGACACGGAGCTGGTGAGCGTGCGCAGGACACTGGTGCAGGCGGCCCGGGTGGCCAAGGTCGGTCTCGTACGGCTGGACCGCGAGCAGTTGCCCGGGGTACTCGCCACTCTTCCGCTGGGAGGCGCGCAGTGAGCCGGATCATGTCGCGGCACGGGCTGCGGGGACCGCGTCACGCGGGCCACACGATCGCGGCGGACCATCTGGGCGCCCTGTCGCTGCCGGTCGGCGACGACGGCGTGGTGATCGGCAACGACGCGGAGAACCGCCCGCAGATCATCGGGTTCCACCGCCCGGCCCCGTACGACGTGCTGCTCATCGGCGGGCTGTGGACCGCTCAGGTGCTGGCGCTGCGGGCGGCGGGCACGGGTGCGCGGGTCGCGGTGGAGACGGGCCGCACGCAGGCGTGGACCGCGCTGGCGCAGGCGGCCGGCGCCGGGCTGGAGTGCGTCTCGCTGCACGAGGTGGGCCGGGTGCCCCCGACGGGTGCGACGGTGGGCAGTCCGGTGGTCGTCGTACGGGACTGCGGGATGCGGCCTCCCCGGGGGCGGGTCGTCTCGTCGCCGTGGCAGTCGGTGCTGACGCTGCTGCCCTATCTGAGCCCGGTGGCACCGCGGTTGATGCGGTCCTCGTCACTGGTGGGGGTGCAGCGGGTCTCTCCCCAGGAGGCGGATCAGATCGGCCGCATCCTCGGCCTCTCGCGCGTCGAGAGCGAGGCGCTGCCGACGCTGGCGGACGGGGTGACCCTCTGGGTGTCGGGCCGCGAGCACCACTGGGTGATGACGAGCGCGACGGACGCGGAGACCGGGCTGCTGGGCACCGCCCGCAGGATGGACTAGCCGGACCGGTCCCGGGGCCGGAACGCCGGAATCCGTCAAGTTCCGCTCCGGGGCGCGTCCGTTCCGTGGACGATGGAACCGCAACGTCACCGTTCGATCGAAAGGGGCGCCGACATGGGCACCCAGCAGGAGAAGGACGAGCTCTACGCGCTCGACATCACGGACGCCGTGTGGCTGAGCGCCCCCGGCACCGAGAACGAGGAGGAGCGGGTCGAGATCGCGCACCTGCCGGAGGGTGCGGTCGCGATGCGTTCCTCGCTGGACCCGGACACGGTGCTGCGCTACACCGAGGCGGAGTGGCGGGCCTTCGTACTCGGCGCCCGTGACGGGGAGTTCGACCTGAAGTAGCGGTCGGGGACCGTACGGGGCGGTGGTCCGGCCGGACCACCGCCCTTTCGCGTGTTTCCACACGTCGGAGGGACCGTCGCGCCCGCCGCCGTCCTGCGCGCGGGGGCCGGCTCGGCCCGGTGCGGGCGGATGTGACGGATCGGACCTTCCACTGCCCCGGGTACGGCCTGACGTCGGGGGCCCGATGGCGATTAGGGTGGGGTGTGGGCGTGTCGCGGTACCTTCGGGCGGGCGGCGCGCGGCCCGGAGGGAGAGCCGGGCGTATCGGACAACGGGGAGACGGTCGTCCCTGCCCACCACGGCACAAGGGTGCTCGACCACACCAGGAGGCACAGTGAACAGCGATCGGGACGAGATGCGCGAGGGATGGAACACGCCCGGCGACGAGTCGTCCGACGCCGATCCCGCCGAGCTGACGGGTGAGTTCACCATCGACTACACCCCGCCCGCCTGGTACACGCAGAACGCCGTGGGCGACACGTCGGGCGGATCCGCCGCCCCTCCCACGCCGCCGCCTCCGCACGGGGCTCCGCTCTCCGTGCCGGGGCTGCCGTCCCAGGGCGGGTTCGAGCGTGCCTGGGCCCCCTCGCCTCCCCCGCCGCCCGTACAGTCCGGGCCGCCGGTGATCCCCGAACAGCCCACGCCCGCAGCGCCGTTCGCAACCGGTCCGCAGGCGCCTGCGGTCTCGGCGTCGTCCTCGGATTCCACGGCCGGCGGCGGGTCCGCCTCCCAGCCCTTCGGGGGCGGTGACGTGGAGAGCGGTGCCACCATGCGCTTCTCGGCGGCGGCCCTGAAGCGGGAGTTCGCCGCACGCGACGCCGAGGCCGCGGCGGCCGCCGCCGGTACGGGCGCGGGCGAGGTTCCCGCCGCCGCACCGCCCGCGCTCCCGCCGGTACTCCCGCCTGCCCCTGCCCCTGCCCCTGCCCCTGAGAACGCCTCCGCCACGGGACCGGACGGCTACACCACCGGGTCCGTCGATGTCTCCGGGACCACCGATGCCTCCAGGACCACCGAGGCCTCCGCGGCCGACGCGCCCCGTCCGGACGAGGCTCCGGCGGACGCCGCCCGTGCGGACTCCGACGGCCCCACCGCCACGGACGGAAGCCCCGCCGACGGAAGCCATGCGGATGCCTCGGAAGCCTCGGTGACCGCGGACGCTCCGGACGCTCCGGGCACCACGGCCGCTCCGGACACCACGGCCGCCCCCGAACCCGAGGAC
The DNA here is from genome assembly GCF_026343115.1 of Streptomyces sp. NBC_00102. GTDB lineage: Bacteria > Actinomycetota > Actinomycetes > Streptomycetales > Streptomycetaceae > Streptomyces. The sequence goes on along the minus strand of NZ_JAPEMC010000001.1, from coordinate 5,509,924 downwards.
GCCCCGGCCGCCCCCGCCACCGCGGCCGCTTCCGCCTCGGCGGACGAGTCGGCCACCCCGTGGAACGCCCCCGCCCCGGCCGCCGGTGATCCCCGCGCGCCGGAGCCGCCGCACCCGGTGGGCCCGGCCGCCCCGGCACCCTGGTCGCCCGCGCTCCCGGCCGCCCAGGCGCCGAACGCGCTGCCCCCGCTGCCTCCCGCCTTCCACCCGGCCGGGCCCCAGCCCAGCGCCCCGGAACCCGCGCCCCAGTGGCCCGCCTCCCCCCAGGGTCCCGCCGGGGGCTACGGCTTCCCGCAGGCACCCCAGCCGCCGGCCCTCCAGCCGCCGCAGGCGCCCGCGCCCAACGGGCCGTACGGGCAGGGTGGTTACGGCTTCCCTCAGGGGCAGCAGCAGGGCCGGCAGCCGTATCCGCCCCAGGGCGGTCAACTGCCCCCGCAGGTACCGCAGCAGGCCGGCTACGGCTTCCCCCAGCCGCCCCTGGCCCAGCCGCCCGTGCCGCCGCAGGCCCAGCCGCCGGCCCCTCTCCCGCCGCAGGCGCCCGCCGCGCAGCCCGGGTACGGCTATCCGCAGGGCCCCGCGCAGCCGTCGCCGTACGCGCCCCAGGGTTACGTGCCCCAGCAGGGCCAAGCGCCCCACCAGGGCCAGGTGCCCCAGGTGCCCCAGGTGCCCCAGCAGGGTCAGCCCCCGCAGCAGCAGCCCCCTCAGCAGGGTCCCGCGCAGCAGCCGGTCGATCCCCGGGCCGGCGCCGCCTGGCCCACCCCGGTCACCCACGACCAGCGCGAGCGCTCGGTGCCGGGCGCCCCGCTCGGGTACACCGCCGCCGTGGAGCTCTCCTCGGACCGGCTGGTGCGGGGGAAGCAGAAGGCGAAGAGCAGCCGGAACCCCTCCCCCGCCAACCGCTTCAAGCTGGGCGGCAAGAAGGAGGAGGCCGAACGGCTGCGCAAGCTGGAGCTGATCCGGACGCCGGTGCTCTCCTGCTACCGCATCGCCGTGATCAGCCTCAAGGGCGGTGTCGGCAAGACCACGACGACCACCGCGCTGGGTTCGACGCTGGCCACCGAGCGGCAGGACAAGATCCTCGCCATCGACGCCAACCCGGACGCCGGGACGCTCGGCCGGCGGGTGCGCCGGGAGACCGGGGCGACCATCCGCGACCTGGTCCAGGCGATCCCGTACCTCAACTCGTACATGGACATCCGCCGCTTCACCTCGCAGGCGCCCTCCGGGCTGGAGATCATCGCCAACGACGTGGACCCGGCGGTCTCCACGACCTTCAACGACGAGGACTACCGCCGGGCGATCGAGGTGCTGGGCAAGCAGTACCCGATCATCCTCACCGACTCGGGCACCGGTCTGCTGTACAGCGCGATGCGCGGGGTGCTCGACCTGGCCGACCAGCTGATCATCATCTCGACGCCCTCGGTGGACGGCGCCTCCAGCGCGTCCACCACCCTGGACTGGCTCTCCGCGCACGGCTACGCCGACCTGGTGCAGCGCTCCCTGACGGTCATCTCGGGCGTCCGCGAGACCGGCAAGATGATCAAGGTGGACGACATCGTCCAGCACTTCCAGACGCGTTGCCGGGGGGTCGTGGTCGTCCCGTTCGACGAGCACCTGGCGGCGGGCGCGGAGGTGGACCTCGACATGATGCGGCCGAAGACCCGCGAGGCGTACTTCCACCTCTCCGCCCTGGTCGCGGAGGACTTCGCCCGCGCCCAGCAGCAGCAGGGGCTGTGGACCTCGGACGGCCAGAACCCGCCGCCACAGTACGCGCCGCCGATGCCCGGGCACCAGCAGTACCCGCCGCAGGCGCACCCCCAACAGCCGTATCCGCAGCAGCCGTACGGGGGACAGCAGCCGCCGCAGTCGCCGTACGGCGGGCAGCAGCCGTACGGGGGACAGCAGCCGCCCCAGCAGCCGTACCCGCCGCAGTCCTACCCCCCGCAGCCCGGCAACGGCTGGCAGCAGGGGCCGCCGCCGCCCGCACAGCCGTACGGCGCGCAGCTCGGCCAGGACGGGCAGGCTGGCCAGGCAGGACAGCCCGAGCGGCCGGGTCCGCCCGGTCCCGACGGCCCGTGGCCCGCGCCGGGGTGGCAGCAGCCGCCGCCCGCGCCGCCCCACCAGTAGGCCGAAGTGGTTTAGACCAATGAGGGCCCGCACCGTTGTGACGGTGCGGGCCCTTTGCGTATTCCCGCAGCCCACACGCCGTTTGGACGACCGTTGACTCCAGTTGGCCGCCGCTGATAAACCTTCGCTTCACCAGTTGGCGAACCACTGCTCTACCCGCCGCCCCACAAGCGAGTCATGACGCGAGGTCGACGTCCCATGGTCACAAGAAGTCCCGTTCGCTCCACCCGGCCAGGCCATCGTCTGCGCCTCCTCACCGCCTCGGGTGCCGCCGCGCTGGCGCTCGCCGCCGGATCGCTCGTACCGGGCGTCCCCGCTCCGCTCGCCGCCTCCCCCGCCCAGGCCGACGGCGGGAAGACGACCCTCACGGTCGCGGTCGCCCAGAGCGTGGACTCACTGAGCCCGTTCCTGGCCCAACGGCTGCTGTCCACCAGCGTCCTGCGACTCATGTACGACTACCTGACGAACTATGACCCGAAGGACAGTCACGCCGTCCCGGGTCTCGCCACCTCGTGGGAACCGTCCCCGGACAAGCTGACGTGGACGTACACCATACGGTCCGACGCGAAGTGGTCGGACGGCGAGAAGGTCACCGCGAACGACGCCGCGTGGACCTTCAACACGATGATGAAGGACGAGGGCGCGGCCACTGCCAACGGCTCCTTCGTCACCAACTTCGACAAGGTGACGGCTCCCAGCCCGGACAAGCTCGTCGTCACCCTGAAGAAGCCGCAGGCCACGATGGCCGCGCTCGACGTGCCGATCGTCCCGGAGCACGTCTGGAAGGACGTCACCGACTTCTCGAAGTTCAACAACGACACGAAGTTCCCCATCGTCGGTGACGGGCCGTTCATCCTCACCGACTACAAGGTCGACAGCTACGTCAAGCTCAAGGCCAACAAGGACTTCTGGCGCGGCTCGCCCAAGTTCGACGAGATCGTCTTCCGGTACTACAAGGACCAGGACGCCGCCGTCGCCGCACTGCGCAAGGGCGAGGTCTCCTTCGTCGCCGGCAGCCCGAGCCTGACGCCCGCCCAGGCGGCCTCGCTCAAGAACGCCCCGAACATCAAGGTGAACGAGGGCCCCGGCCGCCGCTTCTACGCGCTGGCCACCAACCCCGGCGCGCGCACCAAGGACGGCCAGAAGTTCGGCGACGGCAACCCGGCGCTGCTCGACCAGAAGGTCCGCCAGGCGCTCTTCCTGGCCGTCGACCGCAAGACCATCATCGACAAGGTCTTCCAGGGCCACGCGGTCGAGGGCGCCGGGTACATCCCGCCGCGCTTCTCCGCCTACCAGTGGCAGCCCGCGGCCGGGCAGCAGCTGAGCTACGACCCCGCCCGCGCCGCCACCCTGCTCGACGAGGCCGGGTACAAGAAGAACGGCGACGGCAAGCGGGTGGGCAAGGACGGCAAGCCGCTGGACCTGCGCATCCTCTGCCACGCCACCGACCCGAACGACAAGGCGGTCGGCAAGTACCTCCAGGAGTGGTGGGGCGACCTGGGCGTCGGGCTGAAGGTCGACTGCCTCGACAACGTCTCGGACCCCTGGTACGCCGGTGAGTACGACCTCGCCTTCGACGGCTGGTCGGTCAACCCCGACCCGGACTTCGTCCTCTCCATCCACACCTGCGGTGCCCTGCCCGCCAAGGCCAAGGAATCGGCCGCCACGGACAACTTCATCTGCGACCCCCAGTTCGACGACCTCTACGCGAAGCAGCTGGCCGAGTACGACCCCGCGGCCCGCGCGACGCTCGTCAAGGACATGCAGTCGCGGCTGTACGACACCGGGTACATGAACGTCATGGCGTACCCGAACGCCGTGGAGGCCTACCGCACCGACCAGATCGCCTCCATCACCACCATGCCTTCGGACGCGGGCAACATCTACGGCCAGGACGGCTACTGGAGCTGGTGGTCGGCGGTCCCCGCCGCCTCGGCGAGCGGATCCTCGGACTCGGGCAGCTCCACCGGAGTACTCGTCGGCGTCGGCATCGCCGTCGTCGTGCTGGCCGGCGGCGGGCTGCTGTTCGCCCGGCGCCGCCGTTCCACCGCGGAGGACCGGGAATAACCGATGAGCACTGACAGCACTCCCCTGCCGGGCTTCGGCCCGGCGGGCGTGGAGGGTGCGGGAACCGCCGGTCCGGCCCAGGCCGGGCCGGCGGTCCGCGCTCCCCACGCCCGCTCCACCACCGCCTACCTCCGCTACGCGGCGGGCAAGCTGGGCGGCGCGGCCGTCTCGCTTTTCGCCGTCCTCGTCACCAGCTTCTTCCTCTTCCGGCTGATCCCCGGCGACCCGGTCAAGCAGATGACCGGCGGGCGCCAGGTGACCACCGAGCAGATCGCCGCGATGCGGCGGGAGTTCGGACTCGATCTGCCCCTCTGGCAGCAGTTCACCCAGTACTGCGGCAAAGCCCTGACCGGCGACTTCGGCACCTCGTACCAGTTCCACACCCCGGTGGTCGACAAGATCTCCGAGGCGCTGCCCGCGACGCTGCTGCTCACCGGCACCGCGTTCGTCATCTACACCGTGATCGGCATCTGGCTGGGCTCCCGTTCCGCGTGGCGCAACGGCTCCTTCGGGGACCGCTTCCACACCGCGTTCGCGCTGACCCTCTACTCCGTACCGTCGTTCTGGCTCGGACTGCTGCTGATCATCACGCTCTCGGTCGGCATCGGCCCGATCCCCGGGCTCTTCCCGACCGGCGGCATGGAGTCCGGCGACTCCTCCGGCTTCGGCCATGTGCTCGACGTCGCCCACCACTTGGTGCTGCCCGTCCTCACCCTGGTGGCGGTGGAGTACGCCCGCACCCTGCTGGTGATGCGGTCCTCGCTGCTGGACGAGATGGGCGGCGACTACCTGACGACGGCCCGCGCCAAGGGGCTCCGGGACGACCAGGTCCGCCGCAAGCACGCGGTGCCGAACGCGATGCTGCCCACGGTGACTCTCCTCTTCGTCAACCTCGGCAACACGGTCGCCGGCGCCATTCTGGTGGAGACCGTGTTCTCCTGGCCGGGCCTGGGCGGCCTCTTCTACCAGGCCCTGAGCGTGCCCGACCTGCCGTTGGTGCAGGCGCTGTTCTTCGTGTTCGCCGCCGCGGTGATCCTGATGAACACGCTCGCCGACGTGCTCTATCCGCTCTTCGATCCCCGGGTGGGCCGATGACGACCTCGACGGACGCACTCGGCCCGGGCGGCAGCCCGCGCGCACTGGCGTGGACCCGCAGACGGCGGGCCGCGGCCCGCTTCTGGGCGCAGTACCGGACGCACCGGGCCGGGGTGGTGGGGCTCGCCGTGCTGGTGGTCATCGCCGTACTGGCGCTGGCGGCCCCGCTGCTGGTGGGGGAGGAATCGAAGAGCGTGACGGAGGCCCCGGGCGGCCCGATGGAGTCGCCGAGCGCCGAATTCCCGCTCGGTACGGACCAGTTCGGCCGGAGTCTGCTGGCGCTGATGCTCTGGGGCGCCCGGGTCTCCCTCACCGTGGGCCTGCTCGCGGCCTTCCTCTCGGTGGCCATCGGCACCCTGGTCGGCATCACCGCCGGCCACTTCAAGGGCTGGTACGGGACGGTGGCCATGCGGGTCACCGACTGGTTCCTGGTGATGCCGACCCTGGTGCTCGCCATCGCCCTGTCCACCGTGCTCTCGCGGTCGCTGTGGACGACGGTACTGGCCATCGGCGTGACGACCTGGCCGACCACGGCCCGGCTGGTGCGCGCCCAGACCCTGTCGGTGGAGTCCCGCCCGTACATCGAGCGCTCCCGGGCACTCGGCGGCGGACACGGCCACATCATGAGCCGCCACGTCCTGCCCAACGTGATGCCGATGGTCCTCGCCCAGGCCACCCTCGCGATCTCGACCGCGATCCTCACCGAGGCGACACTCGCCTTCCTCGGCCTCGGTGATCCGACGATCGTCTCCTGGGGCGGACTGCTCCAGGACGCTCGTGAGGCGGGGGCCGTCAGCTCGGGCAACTGGTGGTACCTCGCCCCGCCCGGACTCGCCATCGCGGTCGTCGCCCTCGCCTTCACCCTGTGCGGCCGGACCATCGAGTCCGTGCTCAACCCCAAGCTGGGGGTGGAGCGTTGAGCACCCCCGAGGAACGGACCGGCATGACAGCCACCGAGACCGGCCGGCCCCTGCTGGAGGTGCGCGACCTCCGTGTCACCTACGGCTCCGGGCCGACGGCCGTCCCCGCCGTGCGCGGGGTGGACCTGCGGGTCGACGCCGGGCAGAAGCTCGGCATCGCCGGGGAGTCCGGCTGCGGGAAGTCGACGCTGGCACTCGCGCTGCTGCGGCTGCTGCCCGCCTCGGCCACTCTGAGCGGCGAGATCCTGCTGGACGGCGAGGACGTCCTGACGATGAAGTGGGGCCGGCTGCGGGCGGTCCGCTGGGCCGGGGCGTCCATCGTCTTCCAGGGAGCGATGCACTCCCTCAACGCGGTGCACCGGGTCGGCGACCAGATCGCCGAACCGATCCTGCTGCACCACCGGACCACCCCGGCCGCCGCCCGCGTCCGCGCCGGTGAACTGCTGGAGCAGGTGGGGCTGCCGGCGGCGCGGGCCGCCGCCTATCCGCACGAGCTCTCCGGCGGACAGCGGCAGCGGGTCATGATCGCCATGGCGCTCGCCTGCGCCCCCCGGCTGATCGTCGCGGACGAACCGACCACCGCGCTCGACGTGATGATCCAGGCCCAGATCCTCCGGCTGATCGAACAGCTCGTCGCCGACCAGGACCTCGGGCTCGTCATGATCAGCCACGACCTGGCGGTCCTCTCCGACACCTGCGACCGGCTCGCCGTGATGTACGCGGGCCGGGTCGTGGAGGAGGGCCCGGCCCAGGAGGTGTACCGGCACGCCCGCCACCCGTACGGGGCGGCGCTCTCCGCCGCCTTCCCGCGCATCGGCGACCCCGCCTCCCGGCACGCCCCGCGCGGACTGCCCGGCGACCCGCCGGACCCGGCGGCGCTGCCCTCCGGCTGCGCCTTCCACCCACGGTGCTCGGCGGCGCTGGACTCCTGCGCCGAGGAGGACCAGTGGCTGCGGGACGCCGGGCCTCACCGGCGTGCGGCCTGCGTCCTGGTGGGCCCGGCGACGACACCCGCCGCGGACCCCGCGCCCGCCGAAGAGCCGGCCGTACCCGCGGCAGCGGTAGAGCCCGAGGACACCGGTACGGCACCGGGCACGAGCGAACCCGGAGCAGAGGAAGCGAGGAGCACCCCATGACGACCACCCCCGCGGCACCCGTGCCCGCGACGACCGCGCCCCTGCTGAGCGCCGAGGCGCTGGAGGTCACCTTCCCCGGCCGCCGGGGTGCCGCGCCCGCGCGGGCCGTGGACGGGGTGGCGCTCGACATCCGGCCCGGCGAGATCGTGGCCCTGGTCGGCGAGTCGGGGTGCGGCAAGACGACGCTCGCCCGTTCGCTGCTGGGCCTGGTGGCGCCGACCTCGGGCCGGATCACCTTCGAGGGCCGGCCGCTGGACCCCTCCGCACGGGCCATGAAGGCCTACCGCAAGCGCGCCCAGTTGGTGCTCCAGGACCCCAGCGGTTCCCTCAACCCCCGTCACACCGTGTACGAGGCGGTGGCGGAGGGGCTGCGCATCCACGGCCACCGGGGCGACGAGGCGGCGGCGGTCGCCGGGGCGCTCTCCCGGGCCGGACTCCGGCCGCCGGAGCGGTTCTTCCTGCGGTACCCGCACGAGCTCTCGGGCGGCCAGCGCCAACGCGTCGTGATCGCCGGGGCGTTGGTGCTGGAGCCCGAACTACTGGTCGCCGACGAGCCGGTGGCCTCGCTGGACGCCTCGGTGCGCGGGGAGATCCTGGCGCTGCTGCTGCGGCTGAGGGACGAACTCGGCCTTTCCGCACTGATCGTGACCCACGATCTCGGGCTCGCGTGGAACATCGCGGACCGGGTGGCGGTGATGTATCTGGGACGGATCGTGGAGACCGGGGCGGTCGAGCAGATCCTGACGGCCCCCCGGCATCCGTACACCAAGGCGCTGCTGTCGGTGCTGCCGGAGGCGCCGGGCGAACCGGTGGTCCTCTCCGGCGAGGCGCCGGACCCCTCGAACGTGCCGGGAGGATGCCGCTTCCACGTCCGCTGCCAGGTGTTCGCCTCGGGCGAGGCCGAGCGGGCCGGGGTGGCGGACGCCTGCCGTACGAAGGACCTGCCGGTCCTCGACGGTTCGGGCGCCGGGCAGGTCGCCTGCCACTGGGCGCACGCGACCGCCGGAGAAGAGGCGGCCACGGCCTGACGGCCGTAGAGGGGCCGGGCGCGGTCAGGCGCCGCGCTCGGCCTCGTACGCCTCGATCAGCTCGGTGCACCGCTCGACGTCGGCGGCCATCGCCACCAGCAGGTCGTCGATGGAGTCGAACTTCAGCATCCCGCGCACGTAGGCGAGGAAGTCCACCGCCGCGTGCATGCCGTACAGGTCCAGGCCGATCCGGCCGATGGCGTACGCCTCCACGGTCCGCTCGACGCCGTCGAACTGCGGGTTGGTGCCGACCGAGATCGCGGCGGGCATGCACTCCCCGGCCACATTGAGCCAGCCCGCGTAGACGCCGTCGGCGGGGATCGCGCTGTGCGGAACCGTCTCGACGTTGGCGGTGGGGAAGCCCAGGTCGCGACCGCGCTGCGCGCCGCGCACCACGATGCCCTCGACCCGGTGCGGGCGGCCCAGGATCTCGGCGGCGCCGGAGACGTCGCCCTCGGCGATCAGCCGGCGGGTGAGCGTGGAGGAGAACGGCAGTCCGCCGCCCGCCCCTCCGCTGACGAACAGGTCGACGACCTCGACGGTGTAGTCGTAGGTGGTGCCCAGCTCCGCGAGGAGCTCGACGTTGCCGGCCGCCTTGTGGCCGAAGCGGAAGTTCGGACCCTCGATGACGGTCCGCGCGTGCAGCCGGTCGACCAGCACCTTCACGATGAAGTCGGCCGGTGCCAGCTTCGAGAACTCCACGGTGAACGGCAGGATGAGCAGCGCGTCGACGCCCAGCTCCGCCATCAGCTCCGCGCGGCGCAGGTGCGGCGCGAGCAACGGCGGGTGGCTGCCCGGGCGGACGACCTCGCTGGGGTGCGGGTCGAAGGTCACCACGACCGACGGCACACCCAGCTCACGCGCGCGTTCCACCGCCCGGCCGATGATCAGCTGGTGCCCTCGGTGCACCCCGTCGTAGGACCCGATGGTGACGACGCTGCGCCCCCAGTCCTCGGGGATGTCCTCCAAGCCGCGCCAGCACTGCACCGTGACCGCTCCTCGCCCGCATCCGCGCCCTGCATCCACACCGAGTATGTGGATTACGCAGGCCTAAGACTGCCATGCTCGTGCCCGGCCGCCTGCATCGGCACCTTCATGGTGCGCCGGGAGACCGTCAGGCGTTCCAGGGCCGCCCGGGCCGCGGGGCCCACCACGGCCGCCCATTCCTCGGGAGCGGTCTCCAGCCACCGGCAGACCATGGGGGCGAATCCCGGCACCCGGGAGGCGAGCTCGACCAGTTCCCGGTCGAACCGGTCCGCACCCTGGGCCGAGCGGACGAGGAGCGTCCCGGTCCGGTGGACCAGGGCGCGGGTACGGGCCTCCGGGCGCCGCGAGGAGCCGGCCGCGGCCGCCCGGAGCAGCGCGTGCAGCACGTCCGGGTCGCGGCCGGTGGTCTGTTCGTACTCCATCAGCGTCTCCAGCAGCTCCGCCCGCGCGGGCCGGGACGCCGGGCTTCCTCCGGAGACGAGCGTCCGCACCAGCGCCGCGCGGACCGGGGCGGGTGCGGGCGGGTCCCTGAGCAGCGAGGCGACCAGCGGGAGCAGCAGCGCGCGGGCGGCCGCGCCCTGCTCCAGCCGCCCGTCCACCAGGGCGGCGACCCGTGCGCCGGCGGAGCCCTCGTCGTCGCCGGAGTGCTGGAGGTAGGTGCGGACGAGTCCGGCGGTGTGCAGCGCGAGCGCCGGGAGGTCCAGGGCGGCCAGTTCGGCGAGCGCCTTGCCGGCCTCCTCCCCCGGCCGGGACAGCCGGTCGCGGAGGGCGGCCAGCACGGGCTGCGGGGAGGACGGCAGCGCCTCGGCCACCAGGGCGGTCGGCAGGCCGGGTGCGCCCTGGGCGTATGCGTCCAGTGCCTGGGGCAGCCAGCGGTCCCGCGTCTGCGGGTCGCGGACGAGCAGCGCGAGCGCCGGACCGTGCAGCGGGGCGTCCTCGGGCCGGCCCAGCAGGGCGAGGGCCGCGGCGCGCAGCAGCGCGCGGTCCTCGGGCGACTCGGTGCGGCCGAGGGCGACGCCGGCGTAGCGGGCGGCGGCGGTGCGCCGCTCGGGCCGTTCGTCGTCCCGCGCCCAGCGGGCGACCGCGCGGCTCAGGACGGCGGGCTCGTCCTCGGCGAGGGCGAGGAGGAGTTCGGCGGCGCACGGGTGGGGGGTGTCCACCAGCGCCTCGGCGAGGTCGTCCGGGGCGAGGTCGCGGCGCGCGTACAGCAGCGTCTGGGCGGAGGTGGCGACCGTGGGCCGCGGGCGCTCCGGGTCGTCCGGCGTCGCGTCGGTGGTGCCGTCGCGGAGCGGGCGCTCGTCGATGAACCAGCCGCAGAGCAGCCGCCGCACCACCGCCGGTTCGGCGGCGAACAGGCCGTCCACCGCGTCGAGGAAGCTTTCCCGGCCATCGCGCCCCGGAGCCCCGTCGGCGGGCATCAGCATGCGCAGCAGATCGGTCCGGTCCTCCACGGGCAGTCGCAGCCGCCGCCAGAACCAGGGGTCGAACGCGGCGTACGCCCCGCCCCGAGCGGCCCCGTCCGAGGCGGCGTTCCGGGTGATCCGCCCGGCGAGCACCCGCAGCACCCCCGCGTACGGGCGGGCGTCGGCGACCCCCAGCAGCGTCTCGCGCAGCAGCCGCGCGGCCCACCACGCGGCGTCCTCGTGGCCCGGACGGGTGGGTCCGCCGTCCCGGGCACGGGCGCCGAGGCGGTCCAGCGCCTCGATCAGGTCGGCCGTCCGGTGCGCGAGCGCCGCGTCGCCGTGGCGCCGACCGGCCAGCAGCAGCGCCTGGACCACCGGGCCGATGCGGTGGCGGGGTACGGACAGGTGGTGCGGGGCCGGCTCCGGGGCGGCCGGGTCCCCTGCCGTCCCGGAGCCGGCCCCGCCGCCGGTGTGCCAGCGGTGCACCAGGAAGCCGAGGGCCGCGTCCAGGTCGAGGTGGGCGCCCTGCACCCAGTCGCCGACCTCCTCGTGGGCGAAGCGGTAGCCCTCGCCGGCCGGCACGAGGAGGCCTTCGGCCAGGACGGCGGGGGCCCAGCCGGTGCGCCGGGGGAAGAGTTCCTCGAAGGCGGCCCGGTCCAGCTCCCCCTCGCCGGGCCCCAGGCAGCGGCGGGCGGCCTCGTGGACCTGGCCGGCCACCCGTGCGGCGAGCCTGCGTACGGCGGTCGCGCCCATGGGCGGATCGGCGGGCGCGGCGATCCGTACGGCGATCCGGGCGCAGGTCAGGTCGAGGTGGGCGGCGAAGACGTCCTCGGTGTCCGGGCTGCCCGGCACGTCGGGCGGCAGCACGGCGCGGAGCTCGGCGAGGAGCCTCAGGGTCAGCGGGTGGCGGTCGTGGCCCGCGGCGAGGGCTCCGTCCGCGAGGCCGTACCGCTCCCTGGCCAGGGCGGCCCGGTCCTCGTCGAGGTCGGTCAGCAGCAGACAGGGCGGCAGGCCCGGGGCGGGGCGTGCGGGGTGGTGCAGGACGCCCGCCGGGTGGAGCGCCCCCGCCGTCTCCCAGTGCTCGGGGCGGCAGGCGACCACCATGCGGACCTCGTGCGCGCGGAGCCAGCCGGCGGTGGCGGAGGTCCATCCGGCGAGCCTCCGGGCGAGGGCGGGCGGCATCTCCTCGGGTCCGTCCAGCAGGACGAGCAGCGGGCGCCCCGCGGAGGCGGCGAGGGCGGCGATCCGTTCGGGGGTGGCTCCGGCCGTCTCCTCGGGGGCCGCCGGACCGCCGGTCGCGCCCACGACGCGGGCGGACCGGTCAAGGGCCCGGGCGACGGCGTCGGCCACCGAGAGGTCGCCGGCCAGCAGATCGGCGCCGCGCAGCCACAGGGTGGGCGCGCGGAGCTCCGCCTCGGCGCGGCGGGCGGCGAGGGCGGCGAGTTCGGTGGTGCGGCCGGTGCCGGGGGCGCCGACGAGGCCGAGGACGGTCGCCGTGCCCTGCCCGAAGGCGTCGAACTCCGCGGTGACGTCCTCGCGCTCGACGGGCCGGGGAGGCGCGTCCCGCTCGGCGGCGCGGGCGGTGGCGACGGAGCCGGCGGTGAGCTGGAGAGCTCCGGCCAGGTTGAGGTCGGGGCCGTGGCCCGGAACGGTGCGGGCGTTCCGCGCCAGAAGCTCGTCGAGCGGTCCGTCGTCGCCGGGATGCAGCAGCACGGCGAGCCCCGCCGCCTCGTGCCCCGCGCGCAGGGCCGGGGAGAGCACGCCGAGGACGGCTCCGGTACGGGGGTCGGTGACGGGTCCGCCGACCGCGGCGCCGCCGGACCGCAGCGCGTCGCGGCCGTCCGTGCCGACGGCGAGTTCCAGCGCGGCGGCCACCGGGTGCTCCCGGCCGTCGCGGGTGGTGTAGGTCGCCGGGGTGGTGCCGAGTACGCGGGCCTGGCGGATGCCGTGCGCTGCGATGTGGACGTACGCCCCCGGCTCCGCGCGTTCGGGGGCCGCGACGGGCAGGGGTTCCAGGCCGAGCACGGCAGGGTCCCCGGTGCGCAGCAGGGCGAGCCCGAGGGAGGGCAGCGGAAGGATCTCGTCGGGGTCCACCGGGCGGGTGGCACCGTCGGCGCCCCGCAGGAGGAGATGCCCGTCGGCGGGAAGGGCGTCGAGGACCTGGTGGCTGGTCACGACGGTGCCCCGGTCGTCGGCCAGGAATCCGGTGCCCCGGGGCCGGCCGGCCTGGTCGCAGATCCTCACCAGCGTCGTACGGTCCCCGCTACCCATGGTTGAGAAGGTAGGCGGGCGGAGGCGGCCCGATAGGCCAGAACGGGTGAATGCGCCCCTTCACGCCCCCGATTCACTCCGAGCGCCCGTCCATTGGGGTGAGTTCGGGGGGCGGGATGGACAGAGTGCTCGGCGGAGGGGGGTTCGTGGAGGGACGGGGGGTCCGCTCCACGGAAACGGCCTGTTTCCCGTCCGGTGCGCACCGGACGGGAAACAGGCCGCGCGAAGAGATCCGTGCCAGGAGGAGAGACGTACGGGGCCGGAAGGCTCAGGCGAAGACGGCGAGGCTCTTGGTCTTGCCCTTCTCCTCCTCCACCAGCACGAGGAAGGTGCCGTCCGGTCCGAAGACCGCGACCGGCCCCGGCGGGTACGCCGGCATGTCCAGCCGGACCCCGTTCAGCAGCAGCTTGGCCCGCTTCTCGTCGACGTCCCAGCGCGGGAACGCCGAAGCGGCGGCCTCGGCCACCGGCATCACGGTCAGTTCCTGCTGGTGCTGGTCGAGCGTCCGGGCCGTGTCGATGCCGTACGGGCCGACCCGGGTGCGCCGCAGCGCGGTCAGGTGCCCGCCGACGCCGAGCCCGGCGCCGAGGTCCCGGGCGAGGGCCCGGATGTACGTCCCCGAGGAGCAGACGACGGAGACGACCAGGTCCAGCACCGGGGTGCCGTCCTCGGCGACCGCCTCGCGGACGTCGTAGACCCGGAAGGAGGAGACGGTCACCGGACGGGCCGGGATCTCGAACTCCTCGCCGCCGCGCACCCTGGCGTACGAGCGCTTGCCGTCGATCTTGATGGCGCTGACCTTGGACGGGACCTGCATGATCGGTCCGGTCAGCGCGGCGACCCCGGCGTCGATGCCCTCACGGGTGACCGCCGAGGCGTCGGTGGACGAGGTGATCTCGCCCTCGGCGTCGTCGGTGACGGTGTCCTGGCCGAGCCGGATCGTACCGAGGTACTCCTTCTCGGTGAGCGCGAGGTGGCCGAGCAGCTTGGTGGCCCGCTCCACGCCGAGCACCAGCACCCCGGTCGCCATCGGGTCCAGCGTGCCGGCGTGGCCGACACGGCGGGTGCGGGCGATGCCGCGCATCTTGGCGACGACGTCGTGCGAAGTGAAGCCGGACGGCTTGTCGACGATGACAAGGCCGTCCGGCGTCTTGATCTGCTCTGTCATGCGGAGGTGTCGTCCTCGTCCTCCGCCTTGCGGTACGGGTCGGCGCCGCCGGCGTACGTGGCGCCCGAGGACGCCTCGCGCACCCTGGCGTCCGAGGCCCGTACCTGGTCGAGGAGGTCCTCGATCGCCTTGGCGTTGCCCGGCAGGGCGTCCGCCACGAAGGCGAGGGTGGGGGTGAACTTCGTCCCCGCCGCCGCCCCGACCGCCGACCGGAGCACGCCCTTGGCGCTCTCCAGGCCGGCCGCCGCGCCGGCCCGCTCCTCGTCGTCGCCGTAGACCGTGTAGAAGACCGTGGCCTCCCGCAGGTCACCGGTGACACGGGTGTCCGTGATCGTCACGTGGGTGCCCAGCCGGGGGTCCTTGATCCCGCGCTGCAGTTTCTCCGCGACCACCTGCTGGATGAGGTCCGCCAGCTTCTTAGCCCGCGCGTTGTCGGCCACTGGTCCGTCTCCTTCTGCCTTGCTCAATCGTCTTCGTCGCTGTGCAGCCGCCGCCGTACGGACAGCAGCTCCACTTCCGGCCGGCCGGCGACGAGTCGCTCGCACCGGTCCAGCACGTCTGTGAGGTGCCGGGTTTCCCCGGAGACCACGGCGAGGCCGATTTCGGCCCTGCGATGGAGATCCTGATCGCCCGTCTCCGCCACGCTCACCGCGAATCTGCGCTGGAGCTCGGCGACGATCGGCCGGACGATGGAACGCTTCTCCTTCAACGACCGTACGTCGCCGAGGAGCAGATCGAAGGACAGAGTCCCCACATACATGGATGCCCGGATGTCCCGCCGGTTCGGGTTCGTGTCCCGCTCACGCTTGGCGGCAACACCAGAACCGTACACGGAACGGCCGGGGCCGATCGACGGGAATTCTCACCCGTCGATCGGCCCCGACTGTTGAGGTACGGATCAGCCTCGCGGCTTCTCGCGCATCTCGTACGTCGCGATGACGTCGTCGATCTTGATGTCGTTGAAGTTTCCGAGGTTGATACCGCCCTCGAAGCCTTCGCGGATCTCGGTGACGTCGTCCTTGAAGCGGCGCAGACCGGAGATGTTGAGGTTCTCCGCGATGACCTTGCCGTCGCGGAGCAGGCGCGCCTTGGTGTTGCGCTTGACCTCGCCGGACCGGACCAGGACACCGGCGATGTTGCCCAGCTTGGACGAGCGGAAGACCTCGCGGATCTCCGCCGTACCGAGCTCGACCTCTTCGTACTCCGGCTTGAGCATGCCCTTGAGGGCCGCTTCGATCTCTTCGATCGCCTGGTAGATGACCGAGTAGTACCGGACGTCCACGCCCTCGCGCTCGGCCATCTGCTGCGCGCGCCCTGCGGCACGCACGTTGAAGCCGATCACGATGGCGTCGGAGCCGGTCGCCAGGTTGATGTCCGACTCGGTGACCGCACCCACACCGCGGTGCAGGATCCGGATGTCGACCTCGTCGCCGACGTCGAGCTGGAGCAGCGAGGACTCGAGGGCCTCCACCGAACCGGACGCGTCGCCCTTGATGATGAGGTTGAGTTCCTGGACCAGACCGGCCTTGAGCGCCTCGTCGAGGTTCTCCAGGGAGAACCGGACACCCTTGCGGGCGAAGTTGGCGTTGCGCTCGCGGGCCGCACGCTTCTCGGCGATCTGCCGGGCCGTGCGGTCCTCGTCGACGACCAGGAAGTTGTCGCCGGCACCCGGGACGTTGGTGAGACCGAGGACGAGGACGGGGGTCGACGGACCCGCTTCCTCGACGTTCTCGCCCTTGTCGTCGAGCATGGCGCGGACTCGGCCGTAGGCGTCGCCCACGACCATCGTGTCGCCGACCCGCAGCGTGCCTCGCTGCACCAGGACGGTGGCGACGGCACCGCGACCGCGGTCGAGGTGGGACTCGATCGCAATACCCTGCGCGTCCTGCTCCGGGTTGGCCCGCAGGTCGAGCGAGGCGTCGGCGGTGAGGACGACGGCCTCCAGCAGGGAGTCGATGTTGAGACCCTGCTTGGCGGAGATGTCGACGAACATGGTGTCGCCGCCGTACTCCTCGGCCACCAGACCGAACTCGGTGAGCTGACCGCGCACCTTGACCGGGTCGGCACCCTCGACGTCGATCTTGTTGACCGCGACCACGATCGGCACGTCGGCCGCCTTGGCGTGGTTCAGCGCCTCGATCGTCTGGGGCATCACACCGTCGTTGGCCGCCACCACGAGGATCGCGATGTCGGTCGACTTCGCACCACGGGCACGCATGGCGGTGAACGCCTCGTGACCCGGGGTGTCGATGAAGGTGATCTTCCGGTCCTCGCCGTTGACCTCGGCGGAGACCTGGTAGGCACCGATGTGCTGGGTGATGCCGCCGGCCTCGCCCGCGACGACGTTCGTCTTGCGGATCGCGTCGAGGAGTCGGGTCTTACCGTGGTCGACGTGACCCATGACGGTCACGACCGGCGGACGCGGGATGAGCGATTCCTCGCCGCCCTCGTCCTCGCCGAACTCGATGTCGAAGGACTCGAGCAGCTCGCGGTCCTCCTCCTCCGGGCTGACGATCTCGAGGACGAAGTTCATCTCGTCCGCGAGGAGCTTCAGCGTCTCGTCGGAGACGGACTGCGTGGCGGTGACCATCTCGCCGAGGTTCATCATCACGCCGACGAGCGACGCCGGGTTGGCGCCGATCTTCTCGGCGAAGTCGGTGAGCGAGGCACCGCGCGACAGGCGGACGGACTGTCCGTTGCCGCGAGGCAGCATCACGCCGCCGACCGACGGGGCCTGCATGGCCTCGTACTCCTGGCGCCTCTGCCGCTTCGACTTGCGACCACGACGCGCCGGACCGCCGGGACGGCCGAACGCACCCTGTGTGCCACCACGGCCACCGGGGCCGCCGGGACGTCCACCGAAGCCGGGACGACCGCCGAAGCCGCCGCCACCGCCGCCGGGACGACCGGCACCGCCGCCGCCACCGCCGGGACCGGCCGGACGGCCGGCGAAGCCGCCACCGCCGCCGCCACCGGGACGACCCGCGAAGCCGCCGCCACCGGGACGACCGGCACCGCCGGCGCCGCCGGGACGACCCGCACCGCCGCCGGGACCGCGGCCACCGCCGGGGCCACCGCCGGGACGCGGACCCGCAGCGGGACGCTGCGGCATCATGCCGGGGTTCGGACGGTTACCGGCGGGAGCGCCGGGACGCGGAGCCTGCGGACGGGGCATCCCGCCCGGGCTCGGACGAGCACCGCCCTGGGGGCCCTGCGGACGCGGAGCGCCGCCGGGACCACCGGTGTTGCCCTGCGGGCGCGGGGCGCCGGGGCGCTCCTGCCCACCGGGGCGCGGGGCACCGCCGGGACGGGGCGCCTGGGGGCGCGCCATGCCGGTGGAACCGCCGGAGGTGAAGGGGTTGTTGCCCGGACGGGGACCGGCCGGACGTGCGCCGCCGGGACGCGGGGCGCCCTGGCCGGCGGGACGGGCGGGGCGGTCGCCGCCACGCTCGCCGCGGTTGTCGCGCTGTCCGCCGTCACGCTGGCCGCCGGCCGGGGCCGGACGGGCGGAGGCGGGGCGCGGACCCGGAGTGGCACCCGCGGGACGCGGGGCCTGGGGCTGCTGGGGCGCGGCCGGCTGGGCCGGGGCCGGCGCCGAGAACTCGGCGACGGGGACCGGGGTCACCGGGGCGGGCCGGGGAGCCGGACGCGGGCCCGGACGGGGACCGGCCGACGGGGCGGCCGGAGCCGCGGGGGCGCTGGTCTCAGGCTCGGCGGCAGGCTTGGGAGCCGGTGCGCCGGGCTTGGGGGCAGCGGGACGTGCCGCAGCGGCCGGGGAGGGCGCGGCGGGCTTGGCGGGGGCGGCCTTGCGAGGCGCTCCCGGCTTGGCAGCGGACTTGCCGGCGTTGCCGCCGGGCCCCTGCAGTGCGTCAGTCAACTTGCGTACAACCGGCGCCTCGATCGTCGAGGACGCCGAACGGACGAATTCACCGAGTTCTTGGAGCTTGGCCATGACGACCTTGCTCTCGACGCCGAACTCCTTGGCGAGTTCGTATACCCGGACCTTAGCCACTTCGCTCCTTTTAGGTCCGGGTTACCGCCGGACCGTCGCTACTTCATGGGCGTACTCATCGCGTACTCATCGAGTGCTCATCGCAATCTCGACCTACTTCCAACTCGCGAGGTACCTGACCGCACGGGGACCCGTGCCGTTCACTTTCACTTGTCCTGCGGTGTCACCCGCTCGACGAACCGCTGCAACGCGGAGGTGTCGAACGGCCCCTTGGCCTTGAAGGCCCGGGGGAATGCCCGGCGGCGGACCGCCAGGTCGAGACAGACAGATGCCGGGTGCACATACGCACCCCGGCCGGGCAGCGTACCGCGTGGATCGGGCGCACAAGCGCCCTCGTCCACCACGATGCGCAGCAACTCGCTCTTGGCCGCTCGCTCCCGGCATCCCACACAGGTGCGCTCGGGACAAGCGCGGGCTTGCGTCCGGCCAGACACGGCTAAGTCTACCTCCCCGCGCCGACCTCACCCCTTTGGGGCAAAAATCGAACGGATGTTGTGGTGATCTTCAGCGGATTCCCGCGTCGATCTATTCCTCGCGGCCCGTGGGGCCCGGTCCCACCGGGGTGCGCCCCTCGAACAGAGCGCACCACCCCGGTGGCTCGGCTGCCGGCCCCCGGAGGGAAGCCTCGGAGGGAAGCCCCGGAGGGGCATACGGTTCCCGGCGGCCGGTGAGTCCGGCGGTCAGCCGCGCTCGGAACGCTCCCGGGCCCGCTCGGCCCGCTCGCGGTCGGCGACGTCGCGCTCCTCGTCCGTCTCGGTGTCCGGGCGGATGTCGATGCGCCAGCCGGTGAGGCGGGCGGCCAGACGGGCGTTCTGCCCCTCCTTGCCGATCGCCAGGGAGAGCTGGTAGTCGGGCACGGTCACCCGGGCGGAGCGGGCGCCGAGGTCAACGACCTCGACCTTGCTCACCCGTGCGGGGGACAGCGCGTTGGCGACCATCTCGGCCGGGTCGTCGGACCAGTCCACGATGTCGATCTTCTCGCCGTGCAGCTCGGCCATGACGTTGCGGACACGGCCGCCCATCGGACCGATGCACGCGCCCTTGGGGTTGAGCCCCGAACGGGTGGAGCGGACCGCGATCTTGGTGCGGTGGCCGGCCTCGCGGGCGATGGCGCAGATCTCGACGGAACCGTCGGCGATCTCCGGGACCTCCAGCGCGAAGAGCTTCTTCACCAGGTTGGGGTGGGTCCGCGACAGTGTCACGGACGGGCCGCGGACACCCTTGGCCACCCGGACGACGTAGGTGCGCAGCCGCAGACCGTGGGTGTACTCCTCGCCCGGCACCTGCTCCTGCACCGGCAGGATGGCTTCGAGCTTGCCGATGTCGACGAGGACGTTGCGCGGGTCCTTGCCCTGCTGGACCACGCCGGTGACGACGTCACCCTCGTGGCCCGCGTACTCGCCGAAGGTCCGGTCGTCCTCGGCGTCGCGCAGCCGCTGCAGGATGACCTGCTTGGCGGTGGTCGCCGCGATCCGGCCGAAGCCGGACGGGGTGTCGTCGAACTCCTTGGCCTCCTGGCCTTCTTCCAGGTCGGCCGGGTCCTCCGTCGCCCAGACGGTGACGTGGCCGTTGCGGTCCAGCTCCACGCGCGCCCGGCGGAAGCTGCCGTCCGTGCGGTGGTACGCGATGAGGAGGGCCGACTCGATCGCCCCGACGAGCACGTCGAACGGGATTCCCTTGTCCTGCGCCAAGCCCTTCAGAAGCTTCACATCGATGTCCACGGCTACGCCTCCTCTTCCTTCTTGTCCTTGCGGTTGAATTCGATCTCCACGCGCGCCTTGGCGATCTCGGCGAAGGCGATCCGGCGTGAGGTGGGCTTGCGGCCCTTGACGCCCGGGATCTCGAGATCGAGGCCCTCGTCGTCGACGTCCAGAATGCGCGCGATGAGCTCGTCGGCGCCCGCCCCGGCGGTCAGCGTGAACTTGACCAGCCGGCCGGTGGCGCGGACGTAGTGGCGGTGCTCGGTCAACGGGCGGTCCGCGCCCGGCGAGCTCACTTCCAGGACGTACTCGTCCTCGCCCATCGCGTCCGTCTCGTCGAGCTTCTCGGAGAGGGAGCGGCTGAGCTCCGCGCAGGCGTCGAGTTCGACGCCGTCGTCCGAGTCGACGACGATCCGCAGCACACGGCGGCGGCCGGCCCGGGACACCTCGATCTCCTCGAGGTCGAGCTGCTGAGAAGCGACGAGCGGTTCGAGCAGCCCCCGCAGCCTCTCGCTCTGGTTGGTGCTCATCCGGGTGACTCCTCGGCCGCGTCTGCTGTTGTGGGGATCGTCGTGCGTCAGGACAAAGGGTATCCGGTCGCGGGGGGTGTTGCCGTCCTCAGGCCGCCCTCGCGCGGGTACGCTCGCGTGCGGTGATCACTTCAGGACAGATCCGGTCAGGACTTGTTCAAGCCCGAAGGAGAAAAGTGCGGCGCACGGGGACGACGCGCAGGGGGGCACTCACCGCCGCCGGAGCGCTCGCGGCGGGAACGGTGCTTGCGGGCTGCAGCGGCGAGGAACAGCGGGCGGCCGGGCACACCGGGACCGCCCGGCCCGCCCGGACGAGCCCGGAACAGAGGCTGCGGACGGCCTCCGTACGGACCAGCGCCGCTCTGCTGGCGCGGTACGACGAGGTCGCCGCCGCCCACCCCGCCACGGACGCCGGACTCGCCCCGTTGCGGGCAGCCGTACGGCAGCACACCGAGGCACTCGCCGAGGGCACCGCCACTCCGTCGCCGAGCCCGTCCGCCCCGGCCCCGACGAGCCCCGGGCCCGTGTCCTCAGCGAGCACCGCACCCACCACCGAGGCGGTCGTCGGCACCGCCACCGCGGCCGGTGACGCGCGGACCGCGCTGAAGGAGCTGGCCGCCGAGGCGCGGCGGGCCGGCGACGCGCACACCGCGTCGCTGCTGGAGGCGGAACCGGAGCTCTCCCGGCTGCTGGCCTCGGTCGCCGCCGCCTGCGGCGTGCACGCGTACCTGCTCACCGAACTGGCCAAGGAGACCCCGGCATCATGACGGCCCAGGCACTGAAGGCGGCCCAGGCCGCCCTGGCGGCCGAGCACGCGGCCGTGTACGGCTACGGCGTGGTCGGGGCGCGCACCTCCGGCAGCCGCCGCTCCGAGGCGACGGGCGCGTACCACGCGCACCGGGCCCGGCGCGACGCGCTGGCCCGCGCGGTGCGGGACCTGGGCGGTGTCCCGGTGGCGGCGGACGCCGCGTACGCTCTGCCGTTCGCGGTGGGTGACGGTGCGGCGGCGCTCCGGCTGGCGGCCGTCCTGGAGGACGGCGTCGCGGGCGCCTGCGCCGACCTCGTACGGGCCACGGAGGGCACGGCCCGGCGGGACGCCGCGCTCGCCCTGCGGGAGGCGGCCGTGCGCGCGGCCCGCTGGCGGGGCTCCGGCACCGCCTTCCCGGGGCTCGCGGAGCGGGCCGGCCGGGCGGGGACCGAATCCCCCTCTCCCCCGGAGGCCGCGGGCGCCGCCGGGACGCATTGAGACGGGTCGCTGGGCCGGCCTCGGAAAGGTACAGGTCAGGTATGGGTTTCGAACCGCCGCAGCGTCTGGTGCGAGCGCTGGACGAGCAGTACGGGAAGACCGTGGCCGACGCGTGGCTGGGCTCGCTCGGCGCGCTGGTGGAGGCGGAGCTGTCCGCCGGCGGCCGGGATCTCTCCGTCGACCGGGTGGCCGCCCCCGGCGGGCGTACCAGCGTGGTCCTGCTGGTACGCCGGGCGGACGGCAGCCCTGCCGCGCTGAAGATCGCCCCGCCCGGGGCGGCACCGGACGCCGAGCGGGCCGCGCTGGCCCACTGGAACGGCTGGGGCTCGGTGCGCCTGCTGGAGGCGCCCGGTGAGGCGCCCGGCGCGGGGATGCTGCTGGAGCGCCTCCATCCGGAGGTGTCGCTGCGTTCGCTGCCGGAGGCCAAGGCCCTGCTGGAGGCGGCGGGCACGGTGCGCAGGCTCTGGGTGGCGCCGCCCGAGGGGCATGCCTTCGAGACGGTCGCCGAGCGGACCGGACGCCGGACCGGTGCGATGCGTGAGTTCGCCGCCGCCGAACCGGAGCTGGCCCCCCTGGTGGAGGCGGCGCTGGCGGTCCGCGAGGAGTTGGTCGCGGCCCCCGCCGAGGAACTTCTGCTGCACGGCAACTTCCGGCAGAGCAAGGTGCTCTCGGGCGAGCGGGTGCCCTGGCTGACGGTCGGTCCCGAACCGCTGGTGGGCGAGCGCGCCTACGACCTGGCGCGGCTGGTGCGCGACCGGGTGGAGGACCTGATCGCCTCCACCGGCGGCCCGGCGACGGCCCGGCGCCGGGTGCGCAAGCTGGCGGACTCGCTGGAGGTCGGCCAGGAGCGGCTGCACGGCTGGACGCTGTTCCGGGCCGTGGAGTCGGGCACCCGGGCGCTCGCCGAGGGGCGTCTGCAGACCGGCGAGATGTCGCTGGAGTTCGCCGGCTGGCTCTGACGAACGGCACCGCCGGTACGCCACGGCCCCGCGCACTCCGGTGCGCGGGGCCGTGGCGTACCGGCGGTGCCGGAGGGTCAGACCAGGTCGGCGGCGATGCGGGCGATCGCCTCGTCGACGGTGAGCTCCTCGCGCTCGCCGGTGCGGCGGTCCTTGAGCTCGACGACGCCCTCGGCGGAGCGACGGCCGGCGACGAGGATGGTCGGCACGCCGATCAGTTCGGCGTCGGTGAACTTCACACCCGGGGAGACACCGGCGCGGTCATCGACCAGCACCCGGGCGCCCGCCGCCTTCAGCTTCTCGGAGACCTCCAGGGCCAGCTCGGTCTGGAGCGCCTTGCCGGCGGCGACGACGTGCACGTCGGCCGGGGCGATCTCGCGGGGCCAGCACAGGCCCTTGTCGTCGGCGGTCTGCTCGGCGAGGGCGGCCACCGCGCGGGAGACGCCGATGCCGTAGGAGCCCATCGTGACGCGGACCGGCTTGCCCTGCTGGCCGAGGACGTCGAGGGAGAAGATGTCGGCGTACTTGCGGCCGAGCTGGAAGATGTGGCCGATCTCGATGGCGCGGTCGACCTGGAGGCCGGCGCCGCACTTCGGGCAGGGGTCGCCCGCCTCGACGACGACCACGTCGAGGTAGTCGTCCACCTCGAAGTCGCGGCCGACGACGACGTTCTTCGCGTGCTTGCCGTCCTTGTTGGCGCCGGTGATCCAGGAGGTGCCGGCGGCGACGCGGGGGTCGGCGATGTAGCGGACCTTCTCCAGGCCCTGCGGTCCGACGTAGCCGCGTACCAGGTCGGGGCGGCCGACGAAGTCCTCGGCGGTGACGAGCTCGACCACGGCGGGGGCGAGGTGCTCGCCGAGCTTGCCGAGGTCGACCTCGCGGTCTCCGGGGACGCCCACGGCGACGATCTCGCCGTCGACCTTGACCAGGAGGTTCTTCAGGGTCGCGGAGGCCGGTACGCCGAGGTGTGCGGCGAGGGTCTCGATGGTCGGGGTGTCGGGGGTGTCCAGCTCCTCGACCGGGCCGTGGGCCGAGCCGTCCACGGCGGTGGCCTTGAAGGTCACGGCCTCGGTGTTGGCGGCGTAGTCGCAGTTCGGGCAGTCGACGAAGGTGTCCTCGCCGGCGGGCGCGGGGGCGAGGAACTCCTCGGAGGCGGAGCCGCCCATGGCGCCGGAGACGGCGGAGACGATGCGGTGGTCGAGGCCGAGCCGCTCGAAGATCCGGATGTACGCGGCGCGGTGGAGCTGGTACGCCTCGGCCAGGCCCTCGTCGGTGGTGTCGAAGGAGTACGAGTCCTTCATCTGGAACTCGCGGCCGCGCAGCACACCGGCGCGGGGCCGGGCCTCGTCGCGGTACTTGGTCTGGATCTGGTACAGGATGACCGGCAGGTCCTTGTAGGACGAGCACATGTCCTTGACGACCTGGGTGAAGATCTCCTCGTGGGTGGGGCCGAGGAGGTAGTCGGCGCCCTTGCGGTCCTTGAGGCGGAAGAGCAGGTCGCCGTACTCGTCGTACCGGCCGCTCGCCTCGTACGCCTCCTTGGGCAGCAGCGCGGGGAGCAGCACCTCCTGGCCGCCGATGGCGTCCATCTCCTCGCGGACGACGCGGGTGATGTTCTCCAGGACCTTCTTGCCGAGCGGCAGCCAGGACCAGATACCGGCGGCGGTGCGGCGGACGTAACCGGCCCGGACGAGCAGCTTGTGGTTGAGCGTCTCGGCGTCCGCCGGGTCGTCGCGCAGTGTCTTGATCATCAATCGGGACATGCGCTGGACCTGGGCCATGATGAACTCCTGCTCGACTGTGTCTACCGGGGGAACGCCCCCGGACCCCCGAAGGTGATGGGGCCGAGATTAGCCGGGCGGCGGGTGCGGGCGGAAATCCGTTCAGATTCCGCGGCGCAGCGGGAGCGGGGCTCCCATGACGGCGTACGGCAGCGGGGCGCTGGGAAAGACGACCCGGCGGGCGAGGTCGCGGTAGCCGAGGGAGCGGTAGAGACCACGTGCGGGGCTGTCGGTGTCGATGGCCGACAGGATGGAGCGCGGCTCGGCGGCGGCGTCGGTCAGCCCGGTGATGAGGGCGCGGCCGATGCCGTGCTGCTGGAAGTCGGGGTGGACGTGGAGTTCGGTGATGACGAAGGAGTCGTCCAGCCACCCCTCGGTCCCGGCCGCGCGGAGGTAGGGCTCGACCACCCCCGACCACCAGTGGACGCGGTCGTTGGGCAGTCCGTAGACGAAGCCGAGCAGCCGTCCCGACGGGGAGGTGGCGCCCAGTGCGCGGGCGCCGGGGAGGGTGAGGTGGCGCAGCACGATCTGCCGGCGCACGGCGATCTCCCCTGCGTCGAGCCCGAAGGCGAGGGCCTGTACCTGGAGCGCCTCGTCCACGCGGGACGCGAGGTCGATCGGCCCGATCAGGGGTGGTTCGCTGAGGTCTCCGGGAAAGAGCGGCATGGCACGGGAGACTACTCCGGCCGCTGGGGAGGGCCCCGGGGGCCGGTCCCGTCGCCGGCCGCGCTTCAGTGCTCCGTGGCGCCCGGCCCCTTGGAGACGGGGAGCTTCTCCCCCGCTTCCA
This sequence comes from Streptomyces sp. NBC_00102, assembly GCF_026343115.1. Taxonomy (GTDB): domain Bacteria; phylum Actinomycetota; class Actinomycetes; order Streptomycetales; family Streptomycetaceae; genus Streptomyces. The sequence continues at coordinate 5,484,707 of NZ_JAPEMC010000001.1, read as the reverse complement.
CGGGCAGGTGGAGGCGGTTCTGCCGGGGCGGCATGGGGCAGTTGTACTGGTCGGAGAAGCCGCAGGGCGGTACGAAGGCGCGGTTGAAATCGAGGGTGACCCGGTCGCTTCCGGCCCCGTGCGTGACCGCCCCGTGCTGGACGAAAAGGAAGCGTCCGGCACCGTAGGTGGAGTCGCCGTTGGTGGGATCGCCGAAGACCAGCAGCAGGGTGCCGTCGTCGTCGAAGGCGCTCAGGGTGTACGCGGTGCCGTCCATGGTCAGCGTGATGTCGCCCGGCACGACCAGGTCGCGGGTGCCCCCGTTGTCACGGATGTGCTCGAAGGCGACCTTGCGGGCTCCTTCGACGGGTGTGTAGGCGGCGTCGAGCACCCAGGCCGGGTCGTACGGGAAGGTGTCGATCCGCTCGAAGGAGTGGATCGCGGGTGCCTCGGCGTCCCAGAAGCGCAGGAAGTGTTCGGGTGCCCCGCTGACCGGTTCGGTCCGCTCCACGACCGTCACCGTGACGCTGTCGGGCAGGCCCGCGGCGGCCGCGACGGGGTCGGGGACCTCGCCACGCGCCACCGGGCGGGTCTCCACCAGGGCGAGGTTGCCGGTGGGCGCGGTGACGGAGGCGCGGCGCTCCTGGCGCCAGGCCTCCCAGGCCGCACGGGCGTCCGCCCCCGCCGGGGCTGCGGTGGTGGGCGGGGAGGCGTGGTCGTAGGCGGGCGGCGGGGTGTCGGTCATGGGCGGCGCTCTTTACGTCGGAGGGCGGCGGCGTCCCGGGCGTACCGGTCCACGGCCCGCGGCGGCCCCCCTGCCGACTATAAGTCGACTTGGCGACCCGCACCGCGCGGCCGGACGCCGCCCCGGCCACCCGCGCCGCGCCTCAGAACAGGACGCTCATGAAGGCCCCGGTCTCCCGGAAGCCGACCCTGGTGTACGCCCGGCGGGCGGCGGTGTTGAAGTCGTTCACGTACAGGCTGACCAGCGGGGCCACGTCGGCGAGCGCGTGGTTGAGCACCGCGGACATCCCCGTCTCGGAGAGCCGCAGGCCCCGGAACTCCGGGGCGACCCAGACCCCCTGGATCTGGCAGGCCCGGTCGGTCGCGGCGCCGATCTCGGCCTTGAAGACGACCTTGCCGTCGTCGATGCGGGCGAACGAGCGGCCCGCGCCGATGAGTTCGGCCACCCGCGCCTGGTAGAGCAGTCCGCCGTCGCCCGCGAGCGGGGAGACGCCGACCTCCTCGGTGAACATCGCCACGCAGGCGGGCAGGATCACGTCCATCTCGTCCTTGCGGATGCGGCGGACGTACGGATCGGGTTCCACGGTGGTGGAGGGCCGGTCGGTGACCATCAGCGGCTGGTTGGCGCGGACCTCGCGGGCGGGGCCCCAGCCGGGTTCGAGCAGGCGCCACAGCAGTGCGGTGGACTCGACCGGGCCGACGATGGAGGAGCAGCGGCGCCCGGCCCGGCGGGCGCGGTCCGCGAAGGCGCGTACGGCTTCGGGACCGGCGCAGATGGGGACGAGGTTGGCGCCGGAGTAGCAGAGCGAGCGGAGCATCCCGTCCGCGTACCAGCCCCACATCTCGCCGCCGAGGCGCCAGGGGTCGAGCCCGGCGATCTGGACACGCGAGGTCACGAAGGCATTGGCCACGGGATCGCTCTCCAGAATGGCCAGAGCGGCGCCGAGGTCACTGGGTTCGAGGACCCGGGTGGTGGTGTGCGTCAACACGAGGGGGCCTCACCATACGGTCTGCTGATTTCCGCACTGTACCCAACAAGGCTGTGGGGCGCCGCCCCCATCCGCAGGCCGGGCAGCGGACCGCACGGCACCCGTGCCGGGAACGACGCCGCGCCCCGTCCGGACGGTGTCGTCCTGGCGGGGCGCGGGAGGCCGTGGTGGCGGGCCGGATGTTCCCGGCCCGGCCATCGGGTCAGCTGCTGACGGCGACCTGGGGCTCGCCCGAGGCGACACCGTCCTTCTCCATCTGCTCGGCGATCTTCAGCGCCTCCTCGATGAGGGTCTCGACGATCTTCGACTCGGGGACGGTCTTGATGATCTCGCCCTTCACGAAGATCTGGCCCTTGCCGTTGCCGGAGGCGACACCGAGGTCGGCCTCGCGGGCCTCACCCGGGCCGTTGACGACGCAGCCCATGACGGCGACGCGCAGCGGCACCTCCATGCCTTCGAGGCCGGCGCTGACCTGGTCGGCGAGCTTGTACACGTCGACCTGGGCGCGACCGCAGGACGGGCAGGAGACGATCTCCAGGCGGCGCTGCTTGAGGTTGAGGGACTCCAGGATCTGGAGGCCGACCTTGACCTCCTCGGCCGGCGGGGCCGAGAGGGAGACGCGGATCGTGTCGCCGATGCCTTCGGAGAGGAGCGCGCCGAAGGCGACCGCGGACTTGATGGTGCCCTGGAACGCCGGACCGGCCTCGGTGACGCCGAGGTGCAGCGGGTAGTCGCAGGCGGCGGCGAGCTGGCGGTAGGCGTTGACCATGACGACCGGGTCGTTGTGCTTGACCGAGATCTTGATGTCCCGGAAGCCGTGCTCCTCGAAGAGGGACGCCTCCCACAGGGCGGACTCGACCAGCGCCTCGGGGGTGGCCTTGCCGTACTTCTTCAGCAGCCGGGCATCGAGGGAGCCGGCGTTCACGCCGATCCGGATCGGGGTGCCGGCCGCGCTCGCGGCGCGGGCGATCTCCTTGACCTTGTCGTCGAACTGCTTGATGTTGCCCGGGTTCACCCGGACGGCGGCGCAGCCGGCGTCGATGGCGGCGAAGACGTACTTGGGCTGGAAGTGGATGTCGGCGATGACCGGGATCTGCGACTTCCTGGCGATGGTCGCCAGGGCGTCGGCGTCGTCCTGGGTGGGACAGGCCACCCGCACGATCTGGCAGCCGGAGGCGGTCAGCTCGGCGATCTGCTGGAGCGTCGCGCCGATGTCCGAGGTGCGCGTCGTCGTCATCGACTGCACCGAGACGGGAGCGTCCCCGCCGACGGCCACCGACCCGACCTGGATCTGGCGGCTGACGCGTCGGTCGGCGAGCTTGGTCGGAACGGACGGCATTCCGAGAGAAATCGCAGTCATGCGCTGAGCATCCCCAAGGTGTGGATCGAGGCCCGGAAATCGGCGGGCTACAGCTTTCGAGGTTACGGCACCGGTGCTCAGGTGAACGCATCCCCCGGGTCAAAACACCCACGGTCACCGGTCGGCGGTGCGGCCGGGCGCCACGGGTGCGCCCGGCCGCCACTCGTGGTGCGGGTGGGGCGCGGTCAGGTGATCTTGACGGGGTTCACGATGTCGGCGACGAGCACCAGCAGGGTGAAGCAGATGAAGATTCCGGCCACCACGTAGGCGACGGGCATGAGCTTCGCCACGTCGAACGGGCCGGGGTCGGGCCGCTTGAAGACCTTGGCCAGGTTGCGGCGCAGCGCCTCCCACAGGGCGCCCGCGATGTGGCCGCCGTCCAGGGGGAGCAACGGCAGCATGTTGAAGAGGAAGAGCGAGAGGTTGAAGCCCGCCAGCAGGAACAGCATCATCGCGATCTGGTTCTGCGCGGGAACGTCGAGAGTCATGACCTCGCCACCGATCCGGGCGGCTCCGACCACACCCACCGGGGAGTCGTCGGCGCGCTCACCGCCGTCGAAGGCGGCGTTCCACAGTCCGGGGATCTTCGAGGGCAGGGAGATGATCGAGTCGACGCCGTTCTCGATCATGTCGCCCATCCGCACGACGGAGTCACCGAAGGAGAGGGGCACGATCTCGCTCCGGGCGGCGAAGCCGAGGTAGCCCGCCTCCTCCCACTTGCCCGGGACGGCCTCGCCCTGGTCGTCCTTCTTCACCACGACGTTCTTCGCCAGGACGGCGTGGAGCGTGACGTCCTGGCCGCCCCGCCGCACGGTGATGTCGGCGGGGCCGATGGTCTGCCGGATGAGGTCGGAGAGCTTGTCCCAGTCGTCGACCTTCTTGCCGTCGAAGGCGACGATCTTGTCGCCCTCGTGCAGTCCGGCGGCGAGGGCCGGGGAGACCGGGTCGCCGGGTGCGCACTTCTCGCGCTTCTCGCTCTGCTCGATGACGCACTTCTGGACCCCGGCCACCTCGGTGGTGTTGGTCTGGAAGCCGAAGGTCATGGCGACGCCGAGGAAGATCGCGACGGCCAGGACCAGGTTCATGAAGGGACCGGCGAACATCACGATCACGCGCTTCCACGGCTTGCGCGTGTAGAAGAGGCGGCTCTCGTCGCCGGGTTCGAGCTCCTCGAAGGCGGCGGATCTCGCGTCCTCGATCATGCTCCGCCAGGGCGAGGTGGACCGCGCCTCGATCCTGCCGTCCGGCCCGGGCGGGAACATGCCGATCATGCGGATGTACCCGCCGGCCGGGATGGCCTTGAAGCCGTACTCCGTGTCGCCCTTCTTGCGCGACCAGATGGTGGGGCCGAAACCGACCATGTACTGCGGGACCCGGATGCCGAAGAGCTTGGCCGTGGAGAGGTGGCCGAGCTCGTGCCAGGCGATCGAGAACAGCAGGCCCACCACGAAGACGGCGATCCCCAGGACCGTCAGCAGGATCGTGCTCAGACTCATGCGTGCGCCTCCGCAGTCGACTTCGCCGAGAGTTCACGGGCCCGGGCGCGTGCCCAGGTCTCCGCTTCCAGGACGTCCGCGACCGTCAGTGAAGTTCCCGGGGCGGGGGTGCCGTGCTCGGCGACCACCGCGGTGACGGTGTCCATGATGCCGTTGAAGGGGAGCGCGCCGGACAGGAACGCGTCGACGCACTCCTCGTTGGCGGCGTTGAATACCGCCGGCGCGGTCCCGCCGAGGGCGCCCACGTGCCGGGCGAGTCCGACGGAGGGGAAGGCCTCGGTGTCCAGCGGGAAGAACTCCCAGGCGGACGCCTTGGTCCAGTCGAAGGCCGGGGCGGCGTCCGGGACGCGCTGCGGCCAGCCGAGCCCCACGGCGATCGGTCCCCGCATGTCGGGCGGGGTGGCCTGGGCGAGGGTGGAGCCGTCGGTGAACTCGACCATGGAGTGCACGTACGACTGCGGGTGGACGACGACCTCGATGCGCTCGAAGGGGATGTCGTAGAGAAGGTGCGCCTCGATGACCTCCAGCCCCTTGTTGACGAGGGTCGCGGAGTTGATCGTGATGACCGGCCCCATGGCCCAGGTGGGGTGGGCGAGCGCCTGCTCCCGGGTGACGTGGGCCAGTTCGGCGCGCGTACGTCCCCGGAACGGGCCGCCGGACGCGGTGACGACGAGCTTCGCCACGTCGGCGCGGGTGCCGGCGGCGATCGCCTGGAAGAGCGCGGCGTGCTCGGAGTCGACCGGGATGATCTGGCCGGGCTTCGCCAGCGCCTTGACCAGGGGGCCGCCGACGATGAGCGATTCCTTGTTGGCCAGGGCCAGGGTGCGGCCCGCCTTCAGCGCGGCCAGCGTGGGCGCGAGGCCGATGGAGCCGGTGATGCCGTTGAGCACGGTGTGGCAAGGGCTCGCGGCCAGGGTGGCGGCGGCGTCGGGGCCGGCCAGGATCTCCGGGAGCGGCTCCCCCGTGCCGTACTCCGCGCGCAGCGCCTCGCGCAGGGCGGGTACGGCGTCCTCGGCGGCGACGGCGACCGTGTCCACCGCGAGCCTGCGTGCCTGGGCGGCGAGCAGGGCGACCCGCCCGCCCGCCGCCGAGAGCGCGGTGACCCGGAAGCGGTCGGGGTTGCGCAGCACCAGGTCGATGGCCTGGGTTCCGATGGACCCGGTGGAGCCGAGGATCACGAGGTCCCGGCGGCCTTCCGTCGCGTCGTGGACGAGATGCGGATCGGCGAGGGGGGCAGGGCTGTCGGTCATGCCCCCCATTGTTGCCGCTCCCGCTGTGCGCGAGGACAGGGCGTCCCGGGTCGTACGGTCCCGGGGCGCGGGTTCAGCTCCGCGCGGCCCGGAATTTCTCCCACTGCGCGGTCATGACCTCCTGCGGCACGCCGCCGAAGTCGTCGGTGCCCAGCAGGTCGGCGTGGAACTCCAGGGTGGTGGAGCCGGAGCGCACCACGGTCAGGTACTTGTGGAGCTTCAGCTTCCCCTTCACGTCGAGGACGGTGAAGTGGTAGGCCTTCGCGTCGTCGGCGTCCGCGGCGAAGGCGGGCACCGCGACGGGCTCGGCCGAGAGGTACTTCCCCTTCGCGAGCAGCCGTTCCTCGGTGAAGCCGGAGGCGCATCGGGTTCCGGCCGTGTCGAGCGCCGCCATCACGGCCGCGGCGTTCCCGTCCGCGTACGAGCGCAAGGTGACCTCGACGTCGACGCCGGGTTCCTGGCTCGTGGAGACCTTGCGCACCACCTGCGCGACGGGGTCCGGACCGCCCGTCCCGGCCGCGAGGGTGACGAAGGGCCGGCAGACCTCCGGGTCGGCCGTGTAGTCGTCACGCATCGGGGGGTCGATGATCGGCTCCGCCGCCGAGTAGGACCCCACCGTCTCGCCGTCCGCGAAGGCGATCTCCGTCAGCTCTCCTTCGGTGGCGGCCCGGGTGCCGACCGCGTCGGCCGGCGCGGCGGTGGCCGATGCCCCGGTTTTCCCGCCGCCCGCCGGTGCTCCGGCCTTCCCGTCCTCGTCCTGCCCGCCTCCGCAGGCGGTCGTCCCCGCCAGCAACAGTGCCGCTGCGGCCCCGGCCGCGAGCGCTCCTCGCCACCGCGCGCCCCGCACGTCGCTGTTCCTCGTCCTCGACACCCCTCTGACCCTCCCCCTCGGGATTCCCCACGCGATCGTGATCATGACACGGTGCCGTTCCTGCCGCGCGGGGATTTCCGCCCGGCGCACGTGGGCGCCGGGCGGAACCAAAGGGCTGTCCCGTAATCCGTGGTGGATCAGTGCGCGGCGTCGGATGCGGTGCAGCGCAAGGCGAGGAGCGTCCGCAAATTGGATGTATGTGGACGTTCCGACAACGCGGCGAGGTGCCGTAGCTGTCGTCGCGCACCCACCAGGGATTGCGGGACAGCCCTCAGGTCAGCCGGCCTGCGGAACCAAGCCCTTCGAGAACTCCGCGAACACCTGGTGGAAGTCCGGGAAGGTCTTGCGCACGCAGCCCGGGTCGTCGTACGTGGTACCGGGGTTGCGCAGCGCGGCGACCGCGAAGGACATGACGATGCGGTGGTCGCCGTGGGTGGTGATCTCGACGGGGCGCGGGGTCCCGGGGTGGATCTCGATCCAGTCGGGTCCGGTGTGCACGGTGATGCCCATGGCGCGGAGGTTCTCGGCGCAGGCTTCCAGACGGTCGCACTCCTTGACCCGGGTGTTGGCGACGTCCTCGATCCGAACAGGCCCGTCGGCGTACGGGGCGAGGGCGGCGAGCGTCGGCATGGTGTCGGAGATGTCGCGCATGTTGACGGTGATGCCGCGCAGACCGCCGTCGGAGCGGACGGTGGTGGCGTCCTCGGTGATCGTCACGTCGGCGCCCATCCGCCGCAGTACGTCGACGAAGCGGAGGTCGCCCTGGAGGGCGTTCACGCCGAGGCCGGGGACGGTGACCTCGCCGCCGGTGAGGGCGGCGGCCGCGAAGAAGTAACTTGCGGTCGAGGCGTCCGGTTCGACGGCGTAGGTGGTGGCGCGGTAGCCGCCGGGCGGCACGGTGAAGGTGTTCCCCTCGCGGACGACCTCGACCCCGAAGTCCCGCATCATCGCGAGCGTGATCCCGATGTAGGGCGCCGAGACCAGCTCGGTGACGTCGATCGTCAGGCCGCCGGCCGTCAGCGGACCGAGCATCAGCAGGGCGGTGAGGTACTGCGAGGACTCCCCCGCGTCCAGGGTGATCCGGCCGCCCTCGATGCCGGCGGCGTGCACCCGCAGCGGGTGGTGGCCGTCCGCCCCGTCGTGGCGCAGGTCGACGCCGAGGTCGCGCAGCGCCCGGCTGAGCGGGGCGAGCGGGCGGCGCCGCATCTGCGCGGAGGCGTCGAAGCGGTACGTACCGGAGGACGCGGCGGAGACGAGGGTGGGCAGGAAGCGGGCCGTGGTCGCGCCGTCGCGGCAGTAGACGTCGGCGTCGGTGACGCCGGGTCCTGCGGGGCGCCCCTCGATGTGCCAGCGGTCCGGCTCCTCGGTGACCGCGTAGCCGAGGCAGGTGAGGCCCTCGGTGAACCCCTCGGTGTCGTCCGAACGGAGCGGGTGCAGGAGGGTGGTGGTGCCGTCCGCCGCCGCCGCGAGGAAGAGGGCGCGGGCGGTGACGGACTTGGAGCCGGGAATCTGGATGACGGTCACGGCGGGTCATTTTGCCGTGTCCGCGCGCGGGGAGCGGGGCGCGTCCAGCGGGTGGACGCGCCCCGGGTGGCCGCCCGGCTCAGTTGTAGGGGCGGCGGGCGTTCTCGCCCCGGGCCGGGCCGGGGGTGGCGTCCGCGATCCAGGGGCCGTCCCCGCTCGGGTCGATGACCCCCTCCTCCAGCCAGGTGTACGCGCCCGCGAGGACCCGGTCGACCACCCGCCGGTCCAGGTTGTCGGTGTTGGCCCAGAGGCGCCCGAAGAGTTCCTCCGTCCTGAGTGTGGCCTGCCGGCAGAAGGCGTCCGCGAGCTGGTACGCCTCGCGGCCGTGCTCGCCCTGACCGCGCAGGAGTTCGGCGCGGACGCAGGCGGCGCTCATCGCGAAGAGCTCGGCGCCGATGTCGACGGTCCGGCCCAGGAACCCCTGCTTGGTCTCCATCCGGCCCTGCCAGCGCGACATCGCGTAGAAGGTGGAGCGGGCCAGCCGGCGGGCGGCGCGCTCGGCGTACCGCAGGTGGTGGGAGAGGTCGGGGTGTCCGGCGGGCCGGAACTCCGGGTACGAGCCGGGCAGCTGGCCGGGTCCGGCGACCAGCTTCGGCAGCCAGCGGGCGTAGAACCCGGCCGCCGCCGCGCCGGCCCTGGCCTTGTCGGCGAGCGGCTTCTCGGGGTCGATGAGGTCGCCGGCCACCTTGAGGTGGGCGTCGACCGCCTCGCGGGCGATCAGCAGGTGCATGATCTCCGTCGATCCCTCGAAGATGCGGTTGATCCGCATGTCACGGAGCATCTGCTCGGCGGGGACGGCGCGTTCGCCGCGGGCGGCGAGCGAGTCGGCGGTCTCGAAGCCGCGTCCGCCCCGGATCTGCACGAGTTCGTCGGCGATCCGCCAGCCCATCTCGGAGCCGTACAGCTTGGCGAGCGCGGCCTCGATCCGGATGTCGTTGCGGTCCTCGTCGGCCATCTGGGAGGCGAGGTCGACCACGGCCTCCAGCGCGAAGGTGGTGGCGGCGATGAAGGAGATCTTCGCGCCGACCGCCTCGTGCCGGGCGACGGGCCTCCCCCACTGCTCGCGTACGGCCGACCATTCGCGGGCGATCTTCAGGGACCACTTGCCGACTCCGACGCACATGGCCGGGAGCGAGAGCCGGCCGGTGTTGAGGGTGGTCAGCGCGATCTTGAGCCCGGCGCCCTCGGGGCCGATACGGTGAGCGGCGGGCACCCGTACGCCGTGGAAGCGGGTGACGCCGTTCTCGATGCCGCGCAGCCCCATGAAGGCGTTGCGGTGCTCCACGGTGATGCCCGGCGAGTCCGCCTCGACCACGAACGCCGTGATGCCGCCCGGGTGGTCCGGGCCCTCGGGCACCCGGGCCATGACGACCAGCAGGTCGGCGACGACCCCGTTGGTGGTCCAGAGCTTCACGCCGTCCAGGACGTAGTCGTCGCCGTCCGGCACGGCGGTGGTGGCGAGCCGGGCGGGGTCGGAGCCGACGTCGGGTTCGGTGAGCAGGAACGCCGAGATGTCGGTACTGGCGAGCCGGGGCAGGAAGGTGTCCTTCTGCTCCTGGGTGCCGAACATCTTCAGCGGCTGCGGTACGCCGATCGACTGGTGGGCCGAGAGCAGCGCGCCGATCGCCGGGCTGGCGGAGCCGGCCAGGGCGAGGGCCCGGTTGTAGTAGACCTGCGTGAGGCCGAGGCCGCCGTATTTCGGGTCGATCTTCATGCCGAGCGCGCCGAGTTTCTTCAGCCCGGCGATCACCTCGTCGGGGATGCGGGCCTCGCGTTCGATGAGGGCGCCGTCGACGTGGGAGAGGCAGAACGCGCGCAGCCGGGAGAGGAACTCCTCGCCGCGCCGGACGTCCTCCCCGGCGGGCAGCGGGTGCGGGTGGATCAGGTCGAGGCGGAGCCGGCCGAGGAAGAGTTCCTTGGCGAAGCTGGGCCGGTGCCAGTCCTGTTCGCGGGCGTCCTCGGCGACCCGGCGCGCCTCGCGCTCGGTCACCTTCGCCGCCGGCGGGTGGGCCCGGGCGGGGCCGGAGGCTCTGGCGGTGCCGGCCTCGTCGGGGTGCTCGGGAAGGTCCTGCGCCTGCGGTGCGGACATGGGGGCTCACCTCTCCGCGGGGCGGATCGGGGGACGGCCTGACGGCGGGTGACCGGCTCCGCGCCCGCGGGGTTGCGACCGGTGGCACACGTCCGTATCTACCCGATTCATCCCACCCCCACCACCGCAGCGGCGGGCGCCCGGGGCCGGAACGCCGACTTGCCGGAGGCCGGGCCGGGCGGTGCCCGGTGCGTGCGATCGCGAGGCGGAGGGTCGCCCTCGCACGGGGCGTGCGAGGGCGATTCCGACGACGCGGCAAGCGTGCGGGCCGGACGCCACCCGGCAGACGGCAGTTCGACGACCCGTTCCTAGGATGTGGCCGTGAACACAGAGACACTCCTCGGGAGCACCGTCCGGTTGGAGCCGCTCTCGGCCGGTCACGCCGAAGCCCTGCTGGTCTCGGCGTCCGACCCGGACGTGTGGCGGTGGATGCCGCGGCAGCGCCCGGAGACCACGGCGCAGATGCACGACATGCTCGGCGGGATGATCGCGGACACCACCCGCCGGTGCTTCGCCGTACGGCGCCTCGCCGACGGCGCGGTGATCGGCTCGACCAGCCTGTACGACCTCGATACGGACCAGGGCCGCGCCGAGGTCGGCGCGACCTGGTTCGACCGTTCCTGCTGGGGAGGCCCCTACAACACCGAGTCCAAGCTCCTGATCTTCGGCCACGCCTTCGACGACCTGGGTGTCATCCGGCTCGCCCTGCGTACCGATCACCTCAACGTGCGCTCCCAGCGCGCCATGGAACGGCTCGGCCTGGTGTGCGAGGGGACGCTGCGCAGCCACATGCGGCGGCCGGACGGCTCCCGCCGCGACTCGGTGTACTACAGCCTGCTGGCGGACGAGTGGCCCGCCGCGCGCGAGCGGCTGGCCGACCGGGTCGCGGCCAAGACGGCGCCCCTGGGGTGACCGGGTCCCGGGCGCACGCAGCCCCGGGACCGGAACGCCGACGGCCGGAGCCCCCGCACAGTGGGCTCCGGCCGTGGTGACGCGTCAGGACACCGTCTACAGGGCGAGGCCGGTCAGGACCAGCACGCGCTCGTAGGTGTAGTCGTCCATCGCGAAGCGGACGCCCTCGCGGCCGACGCCGGACTGCTTGGCGCCGCCGTACGGCATCTGGTCGGCGCGGTACGAGGGGACGTCGCCGATGATCACGCCACCGACCTCCAGGGCGCGGTGGGCGCGGAAGGCGGCCTGCAGGTCGTGCGTGAAGACGCCCGCCTGGAGGCCGTACTTCGAGGAGTTGACGGCCGCGAACGCCTCCGCCTCGCCGTCCACCTTCTGGATCGACATGACCGGTCCGAAGACCTCCTCGCAGGCGAGGGTGGTCGAGTCGGGCAGGCCGGCGAGAACGGTCGGCGCGTAGGTGGCGCCGTCACGCGTGCCGCCCGTGAGGAGCTGGGCGCCCGCGCGGACCGCCTCGTCGACCCAGGACTCGACGCGCTCGGCCGCGTCCTCGCTGACGAGCGGGCCGACGTCGGTGGCGTCGTCTGAGGGGTCACCGGTGACCAGGGCCTCGGTGGCGGCGACGATCTTCGGGACCAGGCGGTCGTGGAGCGAGGCGTCGACGATGACCCGCTGCACCGAGATGCAGGACTGGCCGCCCTGGTAGTTGGAGAAGGTCGCGATGCGGGTCGCCGCCCAGTCCAGGTCCTCCTCGGAGGCGTAGTCGCCGAGAACGACGGCCGCACCGTTGCCGCCGAGCTCCAGGGTGCAGTGCTTGCGCGGCACCGACTCCATGATCGAGTAGCCGACCGGGCCGGAGCCGGTGAAGGAGATCACCGGCAGCCGCTCGTCCTGGACGAGGGCGGGCATCCGGTCGTTGGGGACGGTCAGCACGGACCAGGAGCCCGCCGGCAGGTCGGTCTCGGCCAGCAGCTCGCCGAGGATCAGCGAGGAGATCGGGGTGGCCGGGGCGGGCTTGAGGATGATCGGGGCGCCGACGGCAATGGCCGGGGCGACCTTGTGGGCGCTCAGGTTGAGCGGGAAGTTGAACGGCGCGATACCGAGCACCGTGCCCCGCGGAAAGCGGCGGGTGAGACCGAGGCGTCCGGTGCCGCCCGCGTCGGTGTCCAGCCGCTGGGAGTCGCCGCCGTTGTAGCGCCGGGCCTCCTCGGCCGCGAACCGGAAGACGGAGACGGCACGGCCGACCTCGCCGCGGGCCCACTTGATCGGCTTGCCGTTCTCGGCGGAGATCAGCCGGGCGATCTCCTCGGTGCGCTCCACGAGGCGGCGTACGACGTGGTCGAGCGCGGCGACCCGGACGTGCGCGGGGGTCGCGGCGAACTCCTCGCGGACGGCGTGCGCGGCAGCAACGGCCTCCTCGATCTGCGCGTCGGTCGGCACGCTGACGGTGCCGACGAGCCGTCCGTCCCACGGGTTGGTGACGGCGAAGCTGTCCTCGCCGGTGGCCTGACGGCCGGCCAGCCAGAAGGCGTGGGTGGAAGTCATGGAGGTCCGGCCCTTCGGAGGTCGTGTGGTGCGTGTGATGCCCGTCGCGTGACGTGCGGGGATGGTGGGGCGGCTGCCCGTCGTCGCGGTGCCGCCGGACACCACCCGCCCCACGGTAGAGCGGAGCCCGGCCCGCGAGGCTTGTCCGTGGTGGAGCAGGCGGCACGGGCGGGGCGCCTAATTGTCGAAGGCGGGGCGGACCGGGCACCCGGTCCACCCCGCCGCGTCCCTCAGTCCTCCGCCGTCGGCGAGGATGTCGCCTTCAGGGCCAGCCAGAGTTCCATCCGGGCGTCCGGGTCGTCGAGCGAGCGTCCGAGGATCTCCTCCACCCGCCGCATGCGGTACCGCAGGGTGTGCCGGTGCACGCCGAGGTCGGCGGCGGCGGCGTCCCACTGGCCGTGCCGGGAGAGCCAGGCGCGCAGTGACGCCACCAGATCGCCCCGGCCCTTGGCGTCGTGCTCGCGCAGGGCGCGGAGCATGCCGTCCGCGAAGGCGCGCACCGCGTCGTCGGCGAGGAGCGGCAGCACCGATCCGGCCGCCAGCTCCTCGTGCTCCACCAGGGCCCTGCCCCGACGGCGGGCGACCGAAAGGGCCTGCTCGGCCTGCTTGTACGCGGCGGAGACCGCTATCGGCCCGGCGGGGGCGGAGAGCCCGACCACGAGGTGCGCCCCTTCCGCGCCCTTGTCGCGTGCCGGGCGGGCGTCCTGCGCCTCGGCCCAGTCGGCGCACGCGGCGACCGCCGCGCCCCCGTCCACGGCCAGCACCACCAGCCGCCCGCCCTCGGGGACCGCCAGCAGCGGTTCACCGGACCGGGTGGCCGCCGTGTCCAGGGCCTCGGCGAGGGCGTCCACCACGGCGGCCCCGGGGCCGCCCGCCGCACCCGTCCCCGCACCCGCCCCGGCCGCCGGCTCCGCGATCAGCAGCCGGAACGGGGCGTCGAAGAGCCCGCCGTAGAGGTCTCCCGCGACGGCCCGCGCGTGGTCGGGCTCGCCGGAGAGCAGCATCCGCAGCACCGCGGCGCCGAGCCGCTGCTCGGCGCTGTGCAGCGCCCGGGAACGGGCCGTGGAGAGGGTGAGCAGGGCGACGGCCGAGTTGACTGCGTACCGCTCGGCGGTGCCCAGGGCCGCACCCGTACCGACGGCGAGCGCGCCGCGGGCCCGGCGGCCGGTGCCCAGGGTCTGGAGTTCGACCCGGTCCTCCGCGGAGCCCACCACGGCGCTGGCCGGTGCGGGCCGGTCGCGCAGCCGGGCCACGTCCGGGGTGAGCCGGGCGGCCCGGCGGGCGGCCCACTCGGGCGCCGCCGCGACGACCGCGCCGGAGGTGTCGTACAGGGCGGCCCAGCCGTCGACGTGGGCGGCGAGGCGGGTCAGCAGCGGAACGGGCCCCTCGGAGGAGAGCGCGGACCTGGTCAGCTCCCGCTGGGCCTCGAACCCGGCGGTGACCGCCCGGTACTGGTCGGCCGCGATGGCGGCGGAGACCGCCTTGCTGATGGCGATGAACGGAGTCGGCCGGGGCACCTCCAGGAGCGGCATCCCCGCCTCCTCGGCCGCGTCCACGAGAGCCGCGGGGACGCTCTCGTGCACGACGCCCACGGCGAAGCCGAGTCCGGCGACCCCCGCGGCGGTCAGTCGCCGCACGTAGCGGCGCATCTCCTCCGGGTTCTCGGCGTCGAGGTTGGCGGCGGTCACCAGCAGCAGCTCACCGCCGTCCATGTACGGAACGGGGTCGGTGAGCTCGCTGGCGTGGGCCCAGCGCACCGGGGTGTCGAGCCGGTCCGCCGCCGCGCGCACGCGGAGCTTGAGGGCGGTGTGCTGGACGAGGGAGGCGAGTGTGGGGGGCATGGGACGAAAACCCTCGGGGTCGAGTGGGGCGAGTCGGGCCGAGCCGTCGCAGCCGGCCCGGTTCGGCCGACGTCGCACTGCGCCGTCCTGTACGAACGGGCACCTCCGATTGTGCCAGGGCGGCACATTCGCCACGCCGCCCCGGCCGGACCGCCTCACTCCGCCCGGCCGACCCGTCCACTCACGCACTCACGCGGCTCACGCACTCACGCGGCTCACGCACTCACGCGGCTCACGCCCTCATCCGCCGAGCTCCACCAGGAGCGGCGGGGTGCGCTCACCCACGACGTTGGTCAGGGAGACCACCGCGTGGCCGGCCGGGACCGCGTACGCCAGCTCGGAGGCCGACCAGCGCTCCCGCTCGACCCGGCGCACGGTCACCGCGTCACGGGTCACCGCCTTCCCGGTCACCAGCTTGCGCAGCGCGTGCAGGGCGCGGGTGACGCTCTGGTCGGCGAAGACCGCGTGCTGGGCGACCTCCCGGGTCTCCATCCACTCCTTGCCCCACGCCTCCGAGAAGCGCTTCCCGTCCCAGGTGGTGACCCCGGCGAAGGCCATGCCGCAGCCGACCGCGCCCAGCAGCGCGGTGTGCAGCCGCTCGGGGACGTCGTCGACGGTACGCAGGGTGAGCAGCACGCCCGCGTTGACGGAGCGGAGCCGGCGGATGCCGCGCACCGTCTCGTCGGTGACGGCACGCGTCGCGTCGTCCAGGACGAGGCCGAGGAAGAGGGTGCGGTCCTGGCGCGCGGCGGCGACGGCGGTGAACTGCGCGAGGACCAGCCGGGCGAGCAGCCGGGACGCCTCCGCGTGCGCGCGTTCGGGCAGGTCGATACGGACCCGCAGCGGCAGCCGCTCCATCGATCGCAGGGAGAACGGCGCGGCGTCGGGGCCGGTGGCGAAGGAGTCGGCGAGCGCGGGCCGGTCGAGCAGGGCGAGCCGGTCGGCCAGGACCGGGCCGGGGTCGCCGGCTCCGCCGGACTGCCGGCTCCGGGCGTCGAGCTCCCGCAGCATCGCCCGGTGGCCGCCGGCTTCCGTGGCCTCCCGGAGCGCGTCGAGCGAGGCGGGGTGGCCGTCGAGGAGTGCCCGCAGCTCCGGCACGGCCGGGAAGACCCCGTACACCGCCCGGTACGGGCCGAGCAGCTGGGCCAGCACGGTGACGGCACGGCGTACGTCGACCGTCTCCACGTCCCCGACGAGCCCCTCGGCCAGCACCGCCGCCGCCTCGTCGGGATCGGTGGTGCCGCCGTACAGGTCGAGCCCGTGGGTGGCGCCGTGACCGCCGATCGTCACGACCACGTCGTACAGGTCGTCCGGCCCCAGGTCGGTGCCGCCCCCGCCCACCGCGAGCACGGCGGCCCGTCCGGCGAGCGCCTGGAGGGCGAGGCACTCGACGACCGGGAGCACCAGCCGGGCCGATTTGCCGCTCCCGTGGGGCCCGACCGCCAGCAGCGAGGTGCCGAGCAGGGCGGTCTCCAGGGCGACGCCGGACCCGCGCCGGGCGTACGGGTTGTGCGGGTCGGCGGAGCAGCGGCCGATGCGGACCTGCCCCGTGAGCAGGTCGTGGACGGCGGCGCGGGACGGCAGGTCGCGGCGGCCGGAGGGGTGCAGGAAGGCGGCTCCGCCCTTGGTCAGCACGGAGTGGGTGAAGGGGGCGAGGGTGTCGGGCCGTTGCCGTGCCACGGTCCACGCCTGCCGGAGCCGGGCGCAGTCCACGTCGTTCATCCGTCCGGCCCGGACCTCGGCGGTGAGCGTCTCGGCGGCCTCGGTCTGCCCGGCCGCCCGGAGTTCGGGCCAGCGGGCCGGGGAGCGCTCGGGGTCGGCCGCACCGGGCCCGTCGGGCGTGCCGTCCGCCGCGGGGGCGGACTCCCGCCGGCCGGTCAGCAGGTCGCGCCAGCCGCCGAGGACGACGAAGGGCGCGAGTACGGCGAGGGTGATCGCGGCGTAGATCCAGTTGGAGGCGGCCTGGCTCTGGAGGAACCGCCCGCCCGCGAAGGACACCACGAGGGCGAGCACCGGCTTCGCGACCGGGATCGCGTCCTTCCACACCAGGAGCTGCGCGAAGCCGGCGAGTCCGAGCACGGTCACCGCGCGGAAGGGCTGTCCGCGTTCGGCGACGTACCGGCGGAACACCTCGGCCCAGTTGCCGAGCCGGCCGCAGCCGTAGAGGAGGAGGCCGAAGACGATTCCCTGGTAGACGTCGTAGGCCCGCCGGCCTTCCATGGTGGCGGGGCTGTTGGTGCCCGCGTACCACCAGTCGCCCGGGGTGAACGCCCTCAGGGGCAGCAGGCGGTAGGGGAGGTAGCCGTTGCGCCAGAGCGACCAGATCAGGATGCCGGCGAGTACGGAGATCAGGGCGCCGGTGAGCAGCTGGCGGCCTTCGGCCTCCTCGGTCTTCTCGGGGGGCGGCGGCCGGTGGCCGTACCGCCAGACGCCGGGCTCCTCGGCCGGGCGCGGCACGCTCAGCCAGACGTCGACCGGGGGCGCCGGCACCGCCGAGGGGGCGTTGCGGGGGCGGGGCGGGACCGGACCGGAGGGGGGCGGTGCGGCAGGCGGCGATCCCGCGGGGTGCGGCACCCGCCCCGACCGCGTGTCCCGAGCACCGTACGTGCCGTCGTTCTCCATGAACCGTTCCCCCCTGACCAGCCAGGTCCGTCCGCTGCCCCGGCCAATCTAGTGGGCGGGGGCGGGGAGTTCAGCAAAGGCGCCCGGATGGCGACCGTCGTCGCGCGGGTTTTTCCCGGGCCCGCCGGGTACGCGTGCACGGGGGCCGGGGCACGGTACGCCCGTCCCGCCGCTTCCTCGCTCCCCGTCCTCCCCTTGTCCGTGTCCTTGTCCGCTCCTTGTCCGCCGCGGACAAGGACACGCCCCCACCACTCCCGATCGGAGCATGACCGGCCCCCGGCCACGCCCCTAGCCTGCAGACAGCAGAAGCGTCCACACCCCCACACCCGCACCACCCCAGGAGCCCCTCATGTCCGCTGTCCCGCAGGAGCGCCGCGTCGTCACCGCGATCCCCGGCCCGAAGTCGGTGGAGCTGCAGGCCCGCCGCGTCGCCACGGTCGCCGCCGGCGTGGGCTCCACGCTGCCCGTCTTCGCCGCGCGCGCCGGTGGCGGGATCATCGAGGACGTGGACGGCAACCGTCTGATCGACTTCGGCTCCGGCATCGCCGTGACGTCCGTGGGCGCCTCCGCCGAGGCCGTCGTGCGCCGCGCGTCCGCGCAGCTCGCCGACTTCACCCACACCTGCTTCATGGTGACGCCGTACGAGGGTTACGTGGAGGTCTGCGAGCAGCTCGCCGACCTCACCCCCGGCGACCACGCCAAGAAGTCCGCCCTCTTCAACTCGGGCGCCGAGGCCGTCGAGAACGCGGTGAAGATCGCCCGCGCGTACACCAAGCGCACCGCGGTCGTCGTCTTCGACCACGGCTACCACGGCCGGACCAACCTCACGATGGCGCTGACGGCGAAGAACATGCCGTACAAGCAGGGCTTCGGCCCGTTCGCCCCCGAGGTCTACCGCGTCCCGGTCGCGTACGGCTACCGCTGGCCGACGGGTCCCGAGAACGCCGGTGCCGAGGCGTCCGCGCAGGCCATCGACGAGATCACCAAGCAGATCGGCGCGGAGAACGTCGCGGCGATCATCATCGAGCCGGTGCTCGGCGAGGGCGGCTTCATCGAGCCGGCCAAGGGTTTCCTGCCGGCCATCGCGCAGTTCGCGAAGGACAACGGGATCGTCTTCGTCGCCGACGAGATCCAGTCCGGCTTCTGCCGCACCGGCCAGTGGTTCGCCTGCGAGGACGAGGGCATCGTCCCCGACCTCATCACCACCGCCAAGGGCATCGCGGGCGGTCTGCCGCTCTCCGCCGTGACGGGCCGCGCCGAGATCATGGACGCCGCGCACGCCGGTGGCCTGGGCGGCACCTACGGCGGCAACCCGGTCGCCTGCGCCGGTGCGCTCGGCGCGATCGAGACGATGCGCGAGCTGGACCTGAACGGGAAGGCCAAGCGCATCGAGGAGGTCATGAAGGACCGCCTCTCCGCGATGCGGGACAAGCTGCCGAACGGCGACATCATCGGTGACATCCGCGGTCGCGGCGCCATGATCGCGATCGAGCTGGTGAAGTCCGGCTCGAAGGAGCCGGACGCCCAGGCCGCGGGCACGCTGGCGAAGGCGTGCCACGCCGAGGGGCTGCTGGTGCTGACCTGCGGTACGTACGGCAACGTGTTGCGCTTCCTGCCGCCGCTTGTCATCGGCGAGGATCTGCTCAACGAGGGCCTGGACATCATCGAACAGTCCTTCGCCGCTCTCTGACCCGTACGAACGCGAGTCCCCTGCGGAGAGCCGTTTCCCGGGGGATTCGCGGCATGGGAGTGAGGGCCTGTGAAGAAGGTGTGCGAGGGCGATGGCGGGAACACGTTCCGTCTGTCCCCGGGGCCCCGTCTGCCGTACGGTTTCGGCAGATGAGAGAAACACCCCGTCCGCAGGGGACTGCGGACAGCACCGGGCCGGGGCTTCCCCGGCACCTGCCCGGTGGCGCGTTCGCGCGCATCACCGGAGCCTCCGGCTCCGGAACTCCTCACCGATCGGACGGCCGCCCGCCCCACACCCCCCGGGGCGCGCGGCGGACCGATCCGGCCGGCCGTCCCGGAACAACCCCCCCTGTTCCCCGGCGGCCGGCCTTCCTCTTTTCCACGTTCCCCAGGTTCCCCAGGCTCTCGTGGTTCTCGTGGACCTGCCTGATGGCGGTCCTCTTCGCCCTGACCACCTGGCAGGTGGCGGTGGCCGGCCCGTTGCTGCGGCTCGACGAGCGCGTCGGCGAGAACCTCATCGGCCACGGCCCCGCCGGGGTCGCCCAGGTCTTCTCCGACCTCGGCGGGATGCCGGTCGCCCTGCCGGTCCTCGCCTGCGTGCTGCTGTACGCGCTGTGGCGGGGCGCCCGGGGCACCGTGCTGATCGCGGCGCTGACCATGGTGGCGGTGCCGCTGGTGGTCGTACCGATGAAGGTGTGGATCGACCGGCGGGGGCCGCTGGTGCCGTACACCGGCTACTACCCGTCCGGCCATACGGCGACCGCCGCTGTGGCGTACGGGGCATCGGCCCTGCTCCTCATGGCGTACACCCCGCGACGCTGGATGGCGCCCGTCGCCGCCGCCCTGCTGACGGCGGCGACGGGCGCCGGTCTGATGCTGCGGGGCTACCACTGGCCGCTCGACGTGCTCGGCAGCCTGTGGCTGAGCGGTCTGCTGCTCGTCCCGCTGTGGTGCGCCCGGCACTGGACCGGGCGCAGGGGCGCCGACGGCGTCCCGGCCGGGGACGGGCCCGCGGCCGGGAGTCCGGATCAGCCGAAGTAGGCGTCGAAGTTCCGGGCGAACTCACCGTTGTTGAAGCGGTCCCAGTTGATCGACCAGGTCATCAGGCCGCGCAGTCCGGGCCAGGTCCCGTGGGTCTGGTAGGTCCCGCAGTCGGTCTTCTTCGTCAGGCAGTTCAGCGCCTTGGTGACCTCGGCGGGGGTGGTGTACCCGTTGCCGGCCTGGGTGGAGGCGGGCAGGCCGATCGCGATCTGGTCGGGCCGCAGCGCCGGGAAGAACTTCGTCTGGTCGCCGGCCACCGGGAAGCCGGTGAGCATCATGTCGGTCATGGCGATGTGGAAGTCGGCGCCGCCCATCGAGTGGTACTGGTTGTCCAGGCCCATGATGGAGCCCGAGTTGTAGTCCTGGACGTGCAGCAGGGTGAGGTCGTCGCGCAGGGCGTGGATCACCGGCAGGTAGGCGCCGGCACGCGGGTCCTGGCCGCCCCAGGGGCCCGATCCGTAGTACTGGTAGCCGAGCTGGACGAAGAAGGTCTCCGGCGCCATGGTGAGCACGAAGCCGGCGCCGTACTTGGCCTTGAGGGTCTTCACGGCCGCGATCAGGTTGACGATGGCGGGCGTGGTGGGTGAACGGAAGTCGGTGTCACCGGTGTTCAGCGAGAGGGAGTGCCCCTCGAAGTCGATGTCCAGGCCGTTCAGCCCGTAGGTGTCGATGATCTTGGACACCGAGGTGACGAAGGCGTCCCGGGCCGCGGTGGTGGAGAGCTGGACCTGGCCGTTCTGGCCGCCGATCGAGATCAGCACCTTCTTGCCGGCCGCCTGCTTGGCGGCGATGGCCGCCTTGAACTCGGCCTCCGACTCGACGTTCGGGCACTCGGTGACCGGGCAGAGCGAGAAGCGGATGTCGCCCGAGGTGACGGAGGTCGGCTCGCCGAAGGCGAGGTTGATGACGTCCCAGGAGGCGGGTACGTCGGCCATCCGGGTGTAGCCGGAGCCGTTGGCGAAGCTGGAGTGGAGGTAGCCGACGAGCGCGTGGTCGGGCAGCCCCGCGTTGTTGCCGCCGCCGGTGGAGCCGGTGGCGGCGGTCGTGGCGGTGACCGCGGCGGACTTCGCGGACTCACCGGCCGAGTTGGTGGCGGTGACCTGGAAGCTGTACGCGGTGGAGGCGGTGAGGCCGGTCACCGTGGTGGAGGTGCCGGTGACCGTGGCGACCTTCGTACCGCCCCGGTAGACCTGGTAGCCGGTGGCGCCGGAGGAGGCCGTCCAGGAGAGCGGTACCGAGGTGGCGGTGGGGGTGCCGGCCGTCAGCCCGGTCGGGGCGGCGGGCACGGTGACCGGGGCGCCGCCGGGGCCGACCAGGCTCAGGTCGTCCACGTAGTAGGCGGAGGTGCCGTACCAGCCGTGGGTCCAGACGTTGACCGAGGTGGTGGCGGAGCCGGTGGTGAAGGTGGTGGTCAGTTGCTTCCACGCGCCGGAGGACTGCGTCCAGGTGGAGACGTCCGTGGTGCCGGTGCCGGTCGCGCCGAGGTAGACGTAGTCGCCCTGGACCCAGGCGCTCAGCGTGTACGTGGAGCCCGGCTTCACCGTGACGGTCTGGGCGCAGTTGGCGTAGTCGCTGCCGGCCGGGGTGGCCTTCAGCGCGGCGGTGCCGCCGTGCACGGGGGTGCTGACGACGGCTCCGCTCCCGGCCGAGCAGGTCCAGTCGGTCAGGCCCGACTCGAAGCCGCCGTTACGCGCGAGATCGGTGTCGGCGGCGGTGGCCGTCGGGGCCAGGGCGGCGAGGGTTCCGGCCGCCAGCAGGCTCGCCGAGAAGACGGCCAGAGCTCTGGTGAATCGGGCAGGACATCGTCTGCGTTCCACAACTGCCTCCGAACGAGGGGGGAATGGGGCGGCGCGCACAACATGGTCCAGACCAATCGAGTTGTCAAGACCACTGGCATCGCGACCCGATGCCCCACCCCGTCCCCCCTCGCCCCTCCCGCGCGCTCCGCCGGCTCATCGCCCCAGGTCACCGCCTTCCGCGTACCGTTCACGGGCCGCCACGACGGCCGCCGCCTCGTGCATCGCGAGTTCCAGCACGACGGGGTCGGTGAGCGTCCCCGACCCGTCGGGCGGCACCAGCCAGCGCACTCCCCCGACCGGCCGCCCCGGGTGCGGCACCACGATCCAGGTACCGGCCCCCAGCCCCCGCACCCCCGTGCCGATCCACCGCGCGGCGGTGCCCGGCGGCACGAAGAAGCCCATCCGGGCGTCGCCGAAGTCGGCCAGCACCGGGCCGGGCCTGTCGAGCAGACGGGTGAGCACGTCGAGCGTCGGATGGCCCAGCCTCGCGGACAGCACCAGCACGTCCCAGCGCCTGCCGGTGGGCAGGAGCACCATGCCCCGAAGGCCGCGCTCCCACTCCCACGAGCAGGCATCCGGGTCCGGTGCCGCCGATGCCAGCCAGTCGGCCGCCGCCTTCTCCACCGCACCACGCATGGCCGGCCTCCCTCTCCCATCGGCTCCGGCACGGGATGTGACGGAGCGTCCGGAAGGGAGAGCGCGGTGGGCGCGGATCGTGACGCGGGTTTCGCTACCTGTCGGTAGTGAGCTGGGTCACAACTGCGTTCCCGCAGGTCATCGGGTCGGTGGAGCTAGTCTTCCGAGTCAGGAATTCTGCTCAGATATGAGGCGAGGCGTTCGAGGATCTCGTCCGCGGTCTTGGTCCAGACGTAGGGTTTAGGGTCGGTGTTCCAGGCTGCGATCCAGGTTCGGATGTCCTGCTCCAGGGCCTGGACCGTCTTGTGGACGCCTCGCCGTATCTGTTTGTTCGTCAGCTCGGCAAACCATCGCTCCACCAGGTTGAGCCAGGACGACCCGGTCGGGGTGAAGTGCAGGTGAAACCGGGGGTGGGCCAGCAGCCAGGTCTTGATGGCCGGGGTCTTGTGGGTGGCGTAGTTGTCCAGCACCAAGTGAACCTCGAGGCCGTCCGGCACTTCCCGTTCGAGCTTGATGAGGAACTTCTTGAACTCCTCGGCCCGGTGGCGCCTGTGCAGGGAACCGATCACCTTGCCGGTGGCGACCTCCAGGGCGGCGAACAGCGTGGTGGTGCCTGCGCGGACGTAGTCGTGTGTGACGCGTTGCGGCACTCCGGGCATCATCGGCAGCACCGGCTGAGAGCGGTCCAAGGCCTGGATCTGCGACTTTTCGTCCACGCAGAAGACCAGGGCCCGCTCGGGCGGGTCCAGATAGAGACCGACGACATCGTGGACCTTGTCGACGAAGTACGGATCCGTCGACAGCTTGAAGGTCTCCGAGCGGTGCGGCTGCAGACCGAACGCCCGCCAGACCCGTGACACCGTCGACTGCGACAGACCCGTCTGCTTCGCCATCGACCGCGTCGACCAGTGCGTCGCGTTCTTCGGGACGGACTCCAGGGTCCTGGCAATCAGCGCGGCTACCTGTTCGTCGGTGACCGACCTTGGACCACCCGAGCGAGGCATGTCGCCCAGGCCGGCGATCCGGTGCTCGACGAACCTCGCCCGCCAGCGGCCCACCGCATGCGGAGTCGAGTCGAGCCGGGCCGCGACGTCCTTGTTCGAAGCACCCTCCGCGCAAGCCAGGATGATCCGGCACCTCAGAGCCCATGCCTGCGGCGTGGAGCGACGCCGCACCCATCCCTCGAGCGCAGCCCGTTCATCATCAGACAGGATCAACTCGGCCTTCGGCCGCCCAGTACGCGCCACAGACCAAGCCTATACATCTGAACAGAATTCCTGACTCAGAAGACTAGTAGGGCTTGGTCAGGTTGATTGTGGCGGTGCGTGTCTTTGTGTTCGGTGTCGCGTTGGAAGGGTGTGACTCCGGACGAGATTGCGGCTTTGCGTGGTGAGTTGGAGGATTTCGCGGCGGAGGTTTTTGAGCCGTTCGCGAGGAACGATCAGCGTCGGTGGGGGCAGGTCTATCTGCGGGGCCTGCTCATGGACGGGCGGCGCAAGTCGGTCGAGCCGATGGCCGCCCGGCTGGGCGAGGACGGGAACCGTCAGGCACTGGCCCACTTCATCACCACCAGCCCGTGGGATCCCGCACACGTGAGAGCCAAGCTGGCCTGGAGGATGGAACAGGCGATCCGGCCCACCGCGCTGGTCTTCGACGACACCGGGTTCCTCAAGGACGGCAGTGCCTCGGCGTGCGTGTCACGGCAGTACACCGGAACCGCCGGGAAGGTCACCAACTGCCAGGTCGGCGTCTCCCTGCACATGGCCTGTGACCATGCTTCGGCGGCGGTGGACTGGCGGCTGTTCCTGCCCGAGACCTGGGCGCCCGGATCCGTGAAGGCGGACCCGGACAAGGTCGCCCGCCGCACCGCCTGCGGCATCCCCGACGACATCGGGCACGTGGAGAAATGGCAGCTCGCGCTCGACATGCTCGACGAGACCCGCTCATGGGGCATCGAGGTCCCGCTGGCTGTCGCGGATGCCGGATACGGCGACGCCGCGGCCTTCCGCCTCGGCCTCCAGGCCCGCGGGCTCAACTACGTGGTGGGCATCTCGACCACCATGTCGGCCCACCCCGGCCACGCCGCACCGGTGACCGAACCGTACTCCGGGAACGGACGCCCACCGGTCGCGAAGTACCCCGACAAGCCACAGTCCGTGAAACACCTGGTCGTAGCCGCCGGACGCAGAGCGGCGAAGCCGGTGCAATGGCGTGAGGGATCCCGGCCCGGCAGTGGCCGCAGCGGCTTCAAGCGGATGTACTCACGCTTCGTGGCCCTGCGGATCCGGCCTGCCGGACGCGAGGTCCGCCAGGCCGCCGACGGCCCGGAACTGCCCGAGTGCTGGCTCCTGGCCGAGTGGCCGGCCGGCAGGGAAGAACCTGTTCAGTTCTGGCTCTCCGACCTCCCGGCCGACACCCCGCTGACCACCCTGGTCCGCCTCGCCAAACTCCGCTGGCGCATCGAACACGACTACCGCGAGATGAAACAGGCCCTGGGCCTGGCCCACTTCGAGGGCCGCACCTGGAGTGGCTGGCACCATCACGTCACCCTCGTCTCCGTCGCGCACGCCTTCTGCACCCTGCAACGACTGGCCAGAGCCCCAAAAGACACGGCGCCGGCCTGAGCCTCTACCGAGTCGTCCGCGAGCTACAGATACTCCTCGCGACCTGGACCGGCGCCTGCCCCACCTGCCACCGCGACATACCCACAGCCGCACCGACCTGACCAAGCCCTACTAGTCTTCTGAGTCAGGAATTCTGTTCAGATGTATAGGCTTGGTCTGTGGCGCGTACTGGGCGGCCGAAGGCCGAGTTGATCCTGTCTGATGATGAACGGGCTGCGCTCGAGGGATGGGTGCGGCGTCGCTCCACGCCGCAGGCATGGGCTCTGAGGTGCCGGATCATCCTGGCTTGCGCGGAGGGTGCTTCGAACAAGGACGTCGCGGCCCGGCTCGACTCGACTCCGCATGCGGTGGGCCGCTGGCGGGCGAGGTTCGTCGAGCACCGGATCGCCGGCCTGGGCGACATGCCTCGCTCGGGTGGTCCAAGGTCGGTCACCGACGAACAGGTAGCCGCGCTGATTGCCAGGACCCTGGAGTCCGTCCCGAAGAACGCGACGCACTGGTCGACGCGGTCGATGGCGAAGCAGACGGGTCTGTCGCAGTCGACGGTGTCACGGGTCTGGCGGGCGTTCGGTCTGCAGCCGCACCGCTCGGAGACCTTCAAGCTGTCGACGGATCCGTACTTCGTCGACAAGGTCCACGATGTCGTCGGTCTCTATCTGGACCCGCCCGAGCGGGCCCTGGTCTTCTGCGTGGACGAAAAGTCGCAGATCCAGGCCTTGGACCGCTCTCAGCCGGTGCTGCCGATGATGCCCGGAGTGCCGCAACGCGTCACACACGACTACGTCCGCGCAGGCACCACCACGCTGTTCGCCGCCCTGGAGGTCGCCACCGGCAAGGTGATCGGTTCCCTGCACAGGCGCCACCGGGCCGAGGAGTTCAAGAAGTTCCTCATCAAGCTCGAACGGGAAGTGCCGGACGGCCTCGAGGTTCACTTGGTGCTGGACAACTACGCCACCCACAAGACCCCGGCCATCAAGACCTGGCTGCTGGCCCACCCCCGGTTTCACCTGCACTTCACCCCGACCGGGTCGTCCTGGCTCAACCTGGTGGAGCGATGGTTTGCCGAGCTGACGAACAAACAGATACGGCGAGGCGTCCACAAGACGGTCCAGGCCCTGGAGCAGGACATCCGAACCTGGATCGCAGCCTGGAACACCGACCCTAAACCCTACGTCTGGACCAAGACCGCGGACGAGATCCTCGAACGCCTCGCCTCATATCTGAGCAGAATTCCTGACTCGGAAGACTAGGGCGTGTGTCGAAAGTGGCGCCGTCCGCCCGGAGGGCGCGTCTGGCGGCGTCTGGTGCGTGCGATCGCAAGGCGGAGGGTCGCCCCGATACTGGATGTATCGGGGTGATCCCGACAACGCGGCGAGCGTGCGTGCCAGGCACCGCCGGACAGGCGGGACTTTCGACACACGCCCTACGGGGTCAGCTGTCGAAGCCGAGGCCGAGCCGGTCCATGGTCCGCAGCCACAGATCGCGGTGGCCGCCGCGCCGGTCGGCCCGCGCGAGAGAGCGCTTGGTGAGGGAGATGCCGGCCCACGCGAACGGCTCCGGAGGAAAGGGCATCGGCTTGGTGCGGACCATTTCCAGCGCGGTTCTCGCGGTCTTCCGCCCGGACAGCAGATCGAGCATCACATCGGCCCCGAAACGGGTCGCCCCGACCCCCAGGCCGGTATATCCGGCCGCGTACGCGACCCGGCCCCGGTGGGCCGTTCCGTAAAAGGCGGAGAAACGCGAACAGGTGTCGATGGCACCGCCCCAGGCGTGACTGAACCGGACCCCGGAGAGCTGCGGAAAACACGCGAAGAACTGCTGTGCCAGGGTCAGGAACGTCTCGGGCCGCTGGTCGAGTCCGGTGCTGATCCGCCCGCCGTACGGATAGACGGCGTCGTAACCGCCCCACAGGACACGGTGGTCGGCGGTGATCCGGAAGTAGTGGAACTGGTGGGCGCTGCTGCCCAGCCCCTGCCGGTTGCGCCAGCCGATCGCGGCGAGCTGGCCGGCGTCCAGCGGCTCGGTCATCAGGGCGTAGTCGTAGACCGGCACGGTGTAGTGGCGGACCCTCCTGACGAGCGAGGGAAAGATGTTCGTGCCGAGCGCCACCTGCCGGGCGAAGACCCTGCCGTACGGGGTGCGCACCGTCATCCCGGTGCCGGTGCGGACCAGGTCGAGGCCGCGGGTGTGCTCGTAGACCCGTACGCCGAGTTCCCGGCAGGCCCGCTTCAGCCCCCAGGCGAGCCGGGCCGGGTGCAGCATGGCGACCCCGCGCCGGTCGAGCAGCCCGCCGAGGAAGGTGGGCGAGTCGACCTCCGCGCGCACCGCGTCCCGGTCCAGGAACTCAAGTCCTCCCAGGCCCAGTTCCTCGGTCTCCCGGTGCCAGGCGCGCAATTCGTCGAGCTGGTGAGGGGCGGTGGCGACGTCGATCTCGCCGGAGCGCTCGAAGTCGCAGTCGATGGAGTGGCGGGCGACGGTCTCCTCGATGGCGTCGAGGTTCTCGGCGCCCAGCCGCTCCAGCGTGCCGATCTCGCCGGGCCAGCGCTCCAGGCCGTTGGCGAGCCCGTGGGTGAGGGAGGCGGCGCAGAATCCGCCGTTGCGCCCCGAGGCGGCCCAGCCCACCTCTCCGCCCTCGATCAGGACGACTTCGCGTCCGGGGTCGCGCTCCTTGGCCCGGAGCGCCGTCCACAGACCGCTGTAACCGCCGCCGACGACGAGAAGGTCGCAGTGCTCGTCGCCGGCGAGGGCGGGCAGGGCGTCCGGCCTGCCGGGGTCGTCGAGCCAGTAGGAGACCGGCTTGGCGCCGGCGAGAGATTCTGCCGCACTACGCATGGCTGCTGGGGCCATGGCTTCCAACTCCTCGGAAAAGGTCTGGAAAATCAGAAAGGGGATTTGTTCTTCCGCCGGTCGGCGACGAGACGGCCGATGACGACCGCCCCCACAGCGATGATGAACATCGCGGTGCCGATGACGTTGATCTGCACCGGCGTGCCGCGCTGCGCCGATCCCCAGACGTACATGGGGAAGGTCACCGTGGAACCGGCGGTGAAATTGGTGATGATGAAATCGTCGAAGGAGAGCGCGAAGGCGAGGAGCGCTCCCGCGGCGATTCCCGGGGCGGCGATCGGCAGGGTCACCCGCAGAAAGGTCTGCGCGGGTCCCGCGTAGAGATCGCGCGCGGCTTCCTCGAGCCGGGGGTCCATCGACATCACGCGCGCCTTGACGGCCGTGACGACGAAGCTGAGGCAGAACATGACGTGGGCGATGAGGATCGTCCAGAAGCCCAGCTGGGCACCCATGTTGAGGAAGAGCGTGAGGAGCGAGGCGGCCATGACGACCTCGGGCATGGCCATCGGCAGGAAGATCAGCGAGTTGACCGTCCCGCGCGCCCGGAAGCGGTAGCGGACGAGGGCGAAGGCGATCATCGTGCCGAGCACGGTGGCGCCGAGGGTGGCCCAGGCGGCGAGCTGGAGGGAGAGCGAGAGGCTGCCGCAGAGGTCCGCGACGCCGCAGGGGTCCTTCCAGGCGTCCAGGGAGAACCGCTGCCAGGAGTAGTTGAAGCGGCCCTTGGGGTCGTTGAAGGAGAAGACCATCACCACGACGTTCGGGACGATCATGTAGGCGAGGGTCAGCAGCCCCGCGATCACGACGAGATGGCGTCGGAGCATGCGTACTACGGGCATCAGACCAGGCCCTCCGTCCCGGAACGGCGGATGTAGACGGTGACCGTGACCAGGACGACGGCCATGAGGATGAACGACAGCGCGGCGGCCGTCGGGTAGTCCAGCACCCGGAGGAACTGCGACTGGATGACGCTGCCGACCATCTTGGTGTCGGTGGAGCCGAGCAGTTCGGCGTTGACGTAGTCGCCGCTCGCAGGGATGAAGGTCAGCAGGGTTCCGGAGACGACCCCGGGCATGGACAGCGGGAAGGTGACCTTGCGGAAGGTGGTGGCAGGGGTGGCGTAGAGGTCGCTCGCGGCCTCGTGCAGCCGGTGGTCGATGCGTTCCAGCGAGGTGTAGAGCGGCAGCACCATGAACGGCAGGAAGTTGTACGTCAGCCCGCAGACGACGGCCAGCGGGGTGGCGAGCACCCGGTCGGACTGGGTCCAGCCGAGCCAGCTGGTGACGTCCAGGACGTGGAGGGCACCGAGTACGTCCACGACCGTGCCGTCGTCGGCCAGGATCGTCTTCCAGGCCAGTGTGCGGATCAGGAAGCTGGTGAAGAACGGGGCGATGACGAGGACCAGCACCACGTTGCGCCAGCGGCCCGCCCGGAAGGCGATGAAGTGGGCGAGCGGGTAGCCGAGCAGCAGGCAGAGCAGGGTGGCGGTGCCCGCGTACAGCAGGGAGCGGACGAACTGCGGCCAGTACTCGGACAGCGCGTCCCAGTAGGTGGCCAGGTGCCACGTGACCTCGTACCCCTTCTCCAGCGAGCCGGTCTGCACCGAGGTGGAGGCCTGGTAGACCATCGGCAGCACGAAGAAGACGAGCAGCCAGGCGATGCCGGGGAGCAGCAGCCAGTACGGCACCAGGCGCCGGCGGACGGAGGGCTTCCGGGTCTCGGCCGTCGTCGGCGGTACGGGCTCCGGGGGCGCCGGTGGCGCTTCGGTGGTGGTCATGGCGCGTCCTTGGCCGTCGGGGTGCCGTCGTCGGCGGTTGTCCCGGCGAGCACCGACTGCGCCGCGTCGAGCGCGAAGGTGTGGGCCGGGTTCCAGTGCAGGACCACCTCGGCGCCGGGCACCAGGCGGCCGTCGCGTTCGATGTTCTGCTGGTAGACCTGGAGCGCGGGACCGGCCGGGCTCTCCACCAGGTACTGCGTGGAGACGCCGATGAAGCTGGAGTCGGCGATGCGTCCGGCGACGCGGTTGCGGCCGTCGGGTATCGAGTCGGCGTCGTCGGCGTGGGTGAGCGACATCTTCTCCGGCCTGACGCCGACCAGGAGCCGCCCGCCGGTGGTGGCGGGGGCTGCGCAACGGGATGCGGGCAGCGTGAACCGTCCGCCGCCGGCCGTGACGACGAGGTCGGTGCCGGTGGCGAGTATCTCGCCCTCGATGAGGTTCGAGGTGCCGAGGAAGTTGGCGACGAAGGTGGTGCGCGGGTTCTCGTACAGGTCGGCGGGGGCGCCGAGTTGTTCGACCCGTCCGGCGTTCATCACCGCGACGGTGTCGGCCATGGTCATGGCCTCCTCCTGGTCGTGGGTGACGTGCACGAAGGTGATGCCGACCTCGGTCTGGATGCGCTTGAGCTCCATCTGCATGCTGCGGCGCAGTTTGAGGTCGAGGGCGGCGAGCGGCTCGTCGAGGAGCAGCACCCGCGGGTGGTTGATGAGCGCGCGGGCGACGGCGACGCGCTGCTGCTGGCCGCCGGAGAGCTGGTGCGGCTTGCGGCGGGCGAGGTCGCCGAGCTGGACGAGTCCGAGCATCTCGTCGACCTGCTTCTTGACGGACTTGATGCCTCGTCGGCGCAGTCCGAAGGCGACGTTCTCGGTGACGTCCAGGTGCGGGAAGAGCGCGTAGCTCTGGAAGACGGTGTTCACGGGGCGCTTGTGCGGGGGCAGCCCGGTGACGTCCCGCCCGCCGAGGTGGACGGTGCCGGTGGTGGCCTCCTCCAGCCCCGCGATCATCCGCAGGGTGGTGGTCTTCCCGCAGCCCGAGGCGCCCAGGAGGGCGAAGAAGGAGCCCTCGGGAACGGTGAGGTCGAGCGGGTGCACGGCGGTGAAGGAGCCGAAGGTCTTGCTGATCCCGGTGAGGCGGACGTCTCCGTCCGAGGTCTGCTGTCGTGTCATGGGTCGCGGTCCCGGTGGGTTCAGGGGGAAGGGGCAGGGGGCGTTGCGTGTCCGGCGCGGTGGCGGGAGGTCCCGCGGGGGACGGCGTGAGAGATCCGGAGCGGGGCGTCGCCGGGGCCGGGCGCGAGGCCGTGGCTCAGGCGCGAGGCCGTGGCTCAGGCGCCGATGAGTTTGGCGAACTTCTCCTCGTACGCCGTCTCCTCTTCGGTGCTCAGCGAGCGGAATTCGCGGGACTTCGACGCCATCGCCTTGTCGGGGAGGATCAGGAGGTTGGCGGCCATCGCCGGGTCGATCTTGGCGAGCTCGTCGCGTACGCCGTCCACCGGGCAGACGTAGTTGATGTAGGCGGCGAGCTGGGCGGCTACCGGGGGTTCGTAGTAGTAGTCGATAAGTTTCTCGGCGTTGGCCTTGTGCGTGGCCCCCGCCGGCACCAGCAGGTTGTCGGTCGACGTGATGTAGCCGGCCGAGGGAATGGTGTACCGGATGTCCGGGTTGTCGGCCTGGAGCTGGATGATGTCGCCTGCCCAGGCGACGCAGGCCGCGATGTCGCCCTTGCTGAGGTCGGCGGTGTAGTCGTTGCCGGTGAAGCGGCGTATCTGGTGGGTGTCGACGCCCTTCTGCATCCGGCCGATCGCCTCGTCGTAGTCGGCGTCGGTGAAGGAGGCGGGGTCCTTGCCCAGGTCGAGGAGGGTCATACCGACCGAGTCGCGCAT
The DNA here is from genome assembly GCF_026343115.1 of Streptomyces sp. NBC_00102. Lineage (GTDB taxonomy): Bacteria > Actinomycetota > Actinomycetes > Streptomycetales > Streptomycetaceae > Streptomyces. The sequence continues at coordinate 5,453,199 of NZ_JAPEMC010000001.1, read as the reverse complement.
CTCGGAGAGGAAGGCGACCCTCCCCTTGAGCTTGGGGTCGTCGAGGAGCTGGGTGACCGAGTCGACCTTCCGGCCGCCCGTCGCCTTGATGTTGTAGGCGATGACGGTGGGGATGCCGGTCCATGGGTACGAGTAGGCACGGCCCGGGTCCCAGGCGGGGGTGCGGAACTGCGCGGACAGGTTCGCGTAGGCGTGGGGCAGGTGGGCGGGGTCGAGTTTCTGCGCCCAGCCGAGCCGGACGAGGCGGGCGGCGAGCCAGTCGGTGACGCAGATGAGGTCGCGGCCGGTGTTCTGGCCGGCGGCCAGCTGGGGCTTGATCTTCCCGAAGAACTCGACGTTGTCGTTGATGTCCTCGGTGTACTTGACCGTGATCCCGGTACGGCGCCGGAACGCGTCGAGGGTGGGGTGGCTCTTCTCGTCGTCGCCGGTGTCCATGTACTCGGTCCAGTTGGAGAAGGCGACCGTCTTCTCCCGGGCCGAGCGGTCGTCGGACGCCGCCCCGTCGTCTCCCTCGCGCTTGGCCGGCGGGATGCCGCAGGCACTCAGCGCGCCGATCCCGCCGAGGGCGAGGGCGCCCATGCCGGACGCGCGCAGGAGCGAACGCCTGGTGAGGGCTCCCCGGCCGTTGGTGAGGGTGCGGCGCAGGGCCGCGCCCAGGGCGGCGCCCTGGCCCTCCGGCTCGTAACGGTCCATACGGTGTTTTCCTCTCGGGTGGTTCTGCCGCCGCGGCGACGCTGCTATCGGTCCCCGAAGATCGTGCGGTGCCAGTCCTTCCGGGCGACCGCGGTGTTGTCGTACATGACGTGCTTGATCTGCGTGTACTCCTCGAAGGAGTACGACGACATGTCTTTGCCGAAGCCGCTGGCACCGTACCCGCCGTGCGGCATGTCGCTGATGACCGGGATGTGGTCGTTGATCCAGACGCAGCCGGCCCGCAGTTCACGGGTGGCCCGGCCGGCGCGGTAGAGGTCCCGGGTCCAGGCGGACGCGGCCAGGCCGTAGGGGGTGTCGTCGGCGAGCCGGAGTCCCTCGTCGTCGGTGTCGAAGGGCAGGGCCACCAGTACCGGCCCGAAGACCTCGGCGGTGACGATCTCACTGTTCCGGTCGGCGCCGGTGATCAGGGTCGGCCGGTAGTAGGCGCCGTCGGCGAGCGCCCCGCCCGGGGCCCGGCCGCCGGTGACGACGGTGGCGGTCGCCCTGGCCCGCTCCACGAAACCGGCGACCCGGTCACGCTGGGCGTGGCTGACCAGCGGCCCGAGATCGGTGTGCGGGTCGCCGGGGTCGCCGAGGCGGACGGTCTCCATCAGTGCGGCGACGCCGGTCACGAAGGCCTCGTACAGCGGGCGCTGGACGTAGGCGCGGGTGGCGGCGGTGCAGTCCTGGCCGGTGTTGATGAGGGCCGCGGCGACCGCTCCGTGCACCGCCGCTTCGAGGTCGGCGTCGTCGAAGACCAGGAACGGTGCCTTGCCGCCGAGTTCGAGGTGGAGGCGCTTGACGGTGGCGGCAGCGAGGGCGGCGACCCGTTGGCCGACGGCGGTGGAGCCGGTGAAGGAGGTCATCACCACGTCGGGATGGCTCACCAGATGTTCGCCGGCGACCGGACCGGTGCCGCTGACGATGTTGACGACCCCGTCCGGAATTCCGGCTTCCGTCGCGGCCTGGGCGAACATCAGGGCGGTCAGCGGGGTGATCTCGGCAGGTTTCAGCACGATGGTGTTGCCCGCCGCGATCGCCGGGAGGATCTTCCACGCGGCCATCTGCAGCGGGTAGTTCCAGGGCGCGATCGAGCCGACGACACCGAGGGCCTCGCGGCGTACGTACGAGGTGTGGTCGCCGGAGTACTCCCCGGCGGACTTCCCCTCCAGGTGGCGGGCGGCCCCGGCGAAGAAGGCGGTGTTGTCGACGGTGCCGGGCACGTCGAAGCCGGTGACGAGCTTGATCGGCTTGCCGCACTGGACCGATTCGGTCCGGGCGAACGCGTCGGCCCGCGCGGCGAGTACGGCCGCGAACCGCTGGAGCGCCTCGGAACGTTCGGCCGGGGTGGCCCGGGACCACCCGGGGAAGGCGGCGCACGCGGCGGCGACGGCGTCGTCCACGTCGGCGGTGGAGGCCAGTTCGTAGGTCAGCAGGGTCGCGCCCGTCGCCGGATCGACCACGTCCTGGAACCGGCCGGAGGTTCCCGGGCGCAGCTTCCCGCCGATGTACTGGGCACCGTCCGCGAAACGGTCGCGCAGGGGGGAGGCGCTGGGCATGGGTTCTCCTCCGGAGCCGGAGCCGTCCACCGCTGGCGGACCGGTGGGTCTTCTACTCGAGTTGACTGCCGATCCTGGCAGAATGACCTGTGCGCAACAAGGGATTCCGTTGTTTCCTTTTGGTTACACAACGATATCTGTTGATCTCCCCCCTCTGAGCAGGCAGTATCCACGGGCGATCCGTCAGTGCGAGATGGCAGAGTCGCCCTCATGGAGACCCCCATGGAGAGCAGAGAGAGCAGGGACGGCACCCGGATGACGGACGGACCGGGCGCGGACGGACCGGAACGCCGCGGGTACCCGGATCCCGCGGAGCTGACGCGACGGCTCCTGGAGGCGACCGCGACGGGCGAGCGGGTCAAGTACCTCCTCTTCTGGGGCCACCGCCCCCTCCCGGACGGCCGGCTGGGCGCGTCCTGCCTCAGTCAGTGGTGGCCGTCGCCGTTCACCGTCGACGAGGTGACGTACTCCTCGGCCGAGCACTGGATGATGGCCGGCAAGGCGCGCCTGTTCGGTGACGCCGAGGCGGAACTGGCCGCGCGGGAGGCCCGTACTCCGGCCGCCGCGAAGAAGGCGGGGCGCCTGGTCCGGGGCTTCGACGAGGACGTCTGGGCGCGGGAGCGCTTCGGCCTGGTGGTGGCGGGCAGCGTGCACAAGTTCGGGCAGGACCCGGAGCTGCGCGCGTATCTGCTCGCCACCGGGAACCGTGTCCTGGTGGAGGCGAGTCCGCTCGACCGGATCTGGGGCATCGGGCTGGCGAAGGACGACGAGCGGGCCGAGGAACCCCGGCGGTGGCGGGGGCTGAACCTGCTGGGCTTCGCGCTGATGGAGGCGCGGGAACGACTCCGGAACGGGGCGCCCGGGCCCGTCTGATCCCCGGCCCGGGCCGCCGCACGCGCGCGGCGGCCCGGACGGGCGGGGCCGCGTCAGCCCCGGTCGATCACCAGCGAGGTCGCGAACGGGTCGTCGTACGAACCGTCGTCCTCGTCGATCTCGTCCCCGAGCGTGGTCAGGGCCCAGACGATGAAGCCGATGACCACCGCGCCGACGAGAATGCCGACCGACCCGGTGATGATCCCGGCGAGTGCCATGCCGCCGTTGCTGGCCTCGCCCCGCTGCGCGCGCTTGCGGCCCAGGATGCCGAAGATCAGGGCCAGCACCCCCAGGACGATGCTCACGATCCCGTACAGGAAGAACAGGGGGATCGAGACGATGCCCAGCACCAGGGCGGTGACGCCCATCCCGTTCGACGGCACGGGTGCCCAGGCCCCCTGGCCGCCGTACATGTCGTAGCCGGCGTACACGGGATACTGCGGGGGCTGCGGCGCGGCCGGGTAGCCGTACTGGCCCATCGGCGGCTGCCCCGGGCCGTTCGGGGAAACCGGTGGCGGGGGCATCTCGGAAGGGCCGGGCCCGTAGCCGCCCTGCGCGGGCGGGGGTCCGAAGCCTTGCGCCGCCGGGGCCGCCCAGGGGCCCGGCCGCGTCTGCTCGAAACCGGGCACGGTCTCCTCGAAGCCCGGCCCCGTCTGCTCGAAGCCCGGCCCCGATGTGATGGTCGGCTGGTCGTGGACCGGCGGACGGACGTCCCCGCCCTGCTTGCCCAGGTCGACCCCGCGGTCCGGCGCCGCCCAGGGATCGCGGGACGGCTCGGTGTTCTCTGGCATGTGACTCCCCCTCGTGGTCACGTCATGCTAGTGCCGCGTCAGCCAAGGTCTGCCCCGTCGCGACGCCCGGCACGCACTCTCGGCGGGCCTGCGGGCGGGGCGATTTCGGCCACAGAGCCTCGGCGCCCCGGCCCGGCCTTTCCCGGGCCGCCTACCATGTTCGGTGCCACCGGCGGGCCCCTGCCGGAGAACCGGGCGCCCTGGGCGACCGGTTCCGGCGTACCGAGAACCACCGGAGACTTCTGATGACCGACCTCCGTCCCTTCATCGCGGGACTGCCCAAGGCCGAACTCCACGTGCACCACGTCGGCTCGGCCTCCCCCCGCATCGTGGCGGAACTGGCAGCTCACCATCCGGACTCCAAGGTGCCCAGCGACCCCGAGGCACTGGCCGACTTCTTCACCTTCACGGACTTCGGCCACTTCATCGACGTGTACCTCTCGGTGGTGGACCTGGTCCGCACCCCGGAGGACGTACGGCTGCTCACGTACGAGGTCGCCCGTGACATGGCCCGGCAGAACATCCGGTACGCCGAACTGACCGTGACCCCGTACAGCTCGGTGAGGCGGGGCATCCCCGAGCAGGGCTTCATGGAGGCGATAGAGGACGCCCGCAAGGCGGCCGAGGCGGAGTTCGGCACGGTGCTGCGCTGGTGCTTCGACATCCCCGGGGAGGCGGGGCTCGTGTCCGCCGAGGAGACCGCGCGGCTGGCCCTGGACCTGCGGCCCGAGGGGCTGGTCTCGTTCGGGCTGGGCGGCCCGGAGGTGGGCGTGGACCGTCCGCAGTTCAAGCCGTACTTCGACCGCGCCATCGCCGCCGGACTGCACTCGGTGCCGCACGCCGGTGAGACCACGGGCCCGCAGACGGTGTGGGACGCGCTGACGGCGCTGCGCGCCGAGCGCATCGGGCACGGTACGACGTCGGTGCAGGACCCGGCCCTGCTCCAGCACCTCGCGGAGCGCCGGATCCCGCTGGAGGTCTGCCCGACCTCCAACATCGCGACGCGCGCGGTGGCGGACCTGGACGCCCACCCGATCAAGGAGATGGTGGCGGCCGGTGTGCTGGTCACCGTCAGCAGCGACGACCCGCCGATGTTCGGCACCGACCTGAACAACGAGTACGCGGTGGCGGCCCGGCTGCTGGAGCTCGACGAACGCGGGATCGCGGAGCTGGCGAAGAACTCCGTGGAGGCTTCCTTCATGGAGCCCGCCGGGAAGCGGAAGCTGGCCGCCGAGATCGACACCTACACGGCACAGTGGCTGGCGACGCTCGACCACTGACCCCGCCCGGACGCGACAATGACCCCATGGCACACACCGTCACCGCCGTGGGGCATCGCGGAGATCCCTACCGCGTCCGCGAGAACACGCTGTCCTCGATCCGGTCCGCCCTCGAACGGGGGGCGGACGCGGTCGAGATCGACGTACGGGTGACCCGGGACGGGGTCCCCGTACTGCTCCACGACGCCACGCTCGAACGGCTCTGGGGCATCGACCGCCGCGTGGACGCCCTCGACCACGCCGAGTTGGCGGAGCGCACCGGCGGCGGGGTACCGACGCTGCACGAGGCGCTGGCCGCGTTCGGCCCGCACCGGGTGATGGTGGACCTGCCCGGCTCCACCGACGCCTCGGTGCGGACGATCGTGGGCACGGTGCGCGAGTGCGGGGCGGGTGAGCGCGCGTACTACTGCGCCGGCCCCGACGCGATGCTGCGGGTACGCGCCGAGGACCCCTCGGCCGAGATCGCCCTGACCTGGACGACCCTCGCCCCTCCCCGTCCCGGACTCCTCGCCGCGATCGGCCCGCGCTGGCTGAACTACCGCTTCGGGCTGGTGACTTCGGAACTGGCGGACCGCGTCCACCGGGACGGGCTGCTCGTCTCCGCCTGGACGGCGGACACCGGCCGCACCATGCGGCGGCTGATCTCCCGCGGGGTCGACTCGATCACCACCAACCGGATCGACGTCCTGCGCCGCCTCCTCGCCGACTCCCGCTCAGGAACGGGCGGTTGACCTTCTTCCGGCGGGCAGCCGCCCCTCCGGGGCCTCACCCCGCCGGGGCGGCCGCCCGCTGGATCGACGACCCGTAGGCGGTGCGCCCCGCCGCCTCCAGTCTCTTGATCAGCCGCCGCACCACGAGCAGCGGGACCACGCCGAAGACGCCGAACGACATGTCGATGACGGTCCACCAGAACGGAATGCCCCTCAGCGGACCGCAGATCAGGGCGAGCGGCAGGATGCCCGCGCAGGCGATCATGCCGAATTCCACGACCCAGATGTTGCGGACCGGGTCGCGGTAGGGGCCGTAGAAGGCCACGGCGATGACGAGGTGGGCGAAGGCCAGCCAGTCGGTCCCGTACAGCACGAAGGGGTGGCGTGCGTCGGCCTCGTCGAGTCCGGTGCGCACCCGGGTGATCCACTCCATGAGGGCGGGCAGATGCTCGGGAACCGGTGACGCGGAGGAGGACAACAGCTCTTCGGTCCAGCGGAGTTCGTGCACGAGCGGGAAGGCGGTGAGCCCGCTCAGTGCCAGGCAGACGATGAAGAAGACCAACCACACGCGTATGCGCCGTATCAGGGCCCGCTCGTTCATGCCCCGCACTGTACGCCATTTATGAACGCGTTCAAAAGAGTCCCGGACCGCCTTCCGGCGCACGGCAGCCACGCCTCCCGCACCCCCTGAACGCCGAACGGCCCCCGGAGGACCGGGGGCCGTTCACCAACCGTGGGACTCGGGCTCTGATGGACTACCGGGCCGAGCGGATCGCTCAGCCTTCGAGCGAGGTCATGACGTGCTTGATGCGGGTGTAGTCCTCGAAGCCGTACCCCGAAAGGTCCTTGCCGTAGCCGGACTTCTTGAAGCCGCCGTGCGGCATCTCGGCGACCAGCGGGATATGGGTGTTGATCCAGACGCAGCCGAAGTCGAGGTTCTTCGACATCCGCATCGCGCGGGCGTGGTCCTTGGTCCATACCGAGGAGGCGAGCGCGTACTCGACGCCGTTGGCGAACTCCAGGGCCTGGGCCTCGTCGGTGAAGGACTGCACGGTGATGACGGGGCCGAAGACCTCGTTCTGGATGATCTCGTCGTCCTGGCGCAGGCCGGAGACGACGGTCGGCGCCCAGAAGTAGCCCTTGTCACCGACCCGGTGGCCGCCCGCCTCGACGGTCGCGTGCGCCGGGAGGCGGTCGATGAACCCGCTGACCTGGGCGAGCTGGTTGGCGTTGTTGAGCGGGCCGTAGAGCACGTCCTCGTCGTCCGGCAGGCCCGTCTTCGTCTCCTTGGCCGCCGCCGCCAGCGCCGCGACGAACGCGTCGTGCACCGACTCGTGCACCAGCACCCGGGTAGCCGCCGTACAGTCCTGGCCGGCGTTGAAGTAACCCGCCTCGGAGATTCCGGCCACCGCCTTGTCGATGTCCACGTCCTCGAAGACCACGACGGGCGCCTTGCCGCCGAGCTCCAGGTGGACACGCTTGACGTCCTTGGCCGCCGACGCGGCGACCTGCGTACCGGCCCGTACGGAACCGGTGATCGAGGCCATCGCAGGGGTCGGGTGCTCCACCATCGCGCGACCGGTCTCGCGGTCGCCGCAGATGACGTTGAAGACGCCGGCGGGGAGGATCTCGCCGATGATGCCGGCGATCAGGACGGTCGAGGCGGGAGTGGTGTCGGACGGCTTGAGGACGACGGTGTTCCCCGCCGCCAGGGCCGGGGCGAACTTCCAGACCGCCATCATCATCGGGTAGTTCCACGGCGCGACCTGGGCGCAGACACCGACCGGCTCGCGCCGGACGATCGAGGTGAGGCCCTCCATGTACTCGCCGGCGGAGCGCCCCTCCAGCATCCGGGCGGCACCCGCGAAGAAGCGGATCTGATCCACCATCGGGGGGATCTCCTCGCTGCGGGTGAGCGCCAGCGGTTTGCCGGTGTTCTCCGACTCCGCCGCGATCAGCTCCTCCGCGTGCTCCTCGAACGCGTCGGCGATCTTGAGCAGGGCCTTCTGCCGCTCGGCGGGCGTGGCGTCGCGCCACGCGGGGAACGCCGCGGCGGCGGCCGCCATGGCGGCGTCGACGTCGGCCTGGCCGGAGAGCGGCGAGGTCGCGTAGACCTCCTCCGTGGCCGGGTTGACCACGTCGATGGTCCGCCCGTCCGCGGCGTCCCGGAATTCCCCGTCGATGTAGTTGCGCAGTCGGCGCACCTCGGTGGTCACAGCCACCCCTCCTTTTCGTCGGTCTCTTCGTCGGCCCGGTGCCTCGCGGCCAGCCTACGGCTCACTCGCCGGAGCGCAGACGCTTTCGGCAGGCCCCACCACCACCGTGTGCGGATTCAGTCGGATACGAGCACGGTGACAACGAATTTCATCGATCCATGCTTGCAACTCCCCGGAGTCGCGGTGCACAGTGGTGCCCGTGGCCAGTCGTAGCGCGGAGTCCCGGACCGGGAACGGATCGACCCCAGCGGTCGATGCCGTGTCCCTGGCGATCATCGAGCAGCTCCAGGAGGACGGACGCAGGCCGTACGCCGCCATCGGCAAGGCCGTGGGCCTCTCCGAGGCGGCCGTGCGCCAGCGCGTACAGAAACTGCTCGACCAGGGCGTGATGCAGATCGTCGCCGTCACCGACCCGCTGACCGTGGGTTTCCGACGGCAGGCGATGGTCGGCATCAACGTGGCCGGGGACGTCGAACCGGTCGCCGAGGCGCTGACGGCGATGGACGAGTGCGAGTACGTGGTGATGACCGCGGGCTCGTTCGATCTGATGGTGGAGATCGTCTGCGAGGACGACGACCACCTGCTGGAGACGATCGGCACCCGCATACGCACCATTCCCGGAGTGCGCTCCACGGAGAGCTTCGTCTACCTCAAGCTCAAGAAGCAGACCTATATGTGGGGAACCCGATAGCCGTGAGCAAGGACCTCAGCCGAACCGCGTACGACCACCTGTGGATGCACTTCACCCGCATGTCGGACTACGAGAACGCGCCCGTCCCCACCATCGTGCGGGGCGAGGGCACCTACATCTACGACGCCGGGGGAAAGCGCTACCTCGACGGGCTCTCCGGCCTCTTCGTGGTCAACGCGGGGCACGGACGGCACGAACTCGCCGAGACGGCCTACAAGCAGGGCCAGGAGCTGGCCTTCTTCCCCGTGTGGTCGTACGCCCACCCCAAGGCCGTCGAGCTCGCCGAGCGCCTCGCCGACTACGCGCCGGGCGACCTCAACAAGGTCTTCTTCACCACGGGCGGCGGCGAGGCCGTCGAAACCGCCTGGAAGCTGGCGAAGCAGTACTTCAAGCTCCAGGGCAAGCCGACCAAGTACAAGGTCATCTCCCGTGCCGTCGCCTACCACGGCACCCCCCAGGGCGCCCTGTCGATCACCGGCCTCCCCGCGCTGAAGGCTCCGTTCGAGCCGCTCGTACCCGGTGCGCACAAGGTGCCCAACACCAACATCTACCGTGCGCCCCTCTTCGGCGACGACCCCGAGGCCTTCGGCCGCTGGGCCGCCGACCAGATCGAGCAGGAGATCCGCTTCGAGGGCCCCGACACGGTCGCGGCGGTCTTCCTGGAGCCGGTGCAGAACGCGGGCGGCTGCTTCCCGCCGCCGCCGGGATACTTCCAGCGGGTCCGCGAGATCTGTGACCGGTACGACGTGCTGCTCGTCTCCGACGAGGTCATCTGCGCCTTCGGGCGTCTCGGCACCATGTTCGCCTGCGACAAGTTCGGCTACGTGCCGGACATGATCACCTGCGCCAAGGGCATGACCTCCGGGTACTCACCGATCGGCGCCTGCATCGTCTCGGACCGGATCGCGGAGCCGTTCTACCGGGGCGGCAACACCTTCCTCCACGGCTACACCTTCGGTGGCCACCCGGTCTCGGCGGCCGTCGCCCTGACCAATCTCGACATCTTCGAGCGCGAGGGCCTCAACCAGCACGTGCTGGACAACGAGGACGCCTTCTTCTCCACCCTGAGCAAGCTGCACGACCTCCCGATCGTCGGGGACGTGCGGGGCAACGGCTTCTTCTACGGCATCGAACTGGTGAAGGACAAAGCCACCAAGGAGACGTTCACCGCGGAGGAGACGGAGCGGGTGCTCTACGGCTTCCTCTCCAAGGCTCTGTTCGACAACGGGCTGTACTGCCGGGCCGACGACCGGGGCGATCCGGTCATCCAGCTCGCCCCGCCGCTCATCTCCGACCAGTCCACCTTCGACGAGATCGAAGGCATCCTCCGGTCCGTCCTGACGGAGGCCTGGGCCACGCTCTGACACCCCTTGCACACCGACCCGTCCCCCGTGGTCACCTCGGCCCGAATGCGCCCGTTCGAGTGAGAACGGACTCGTCCGGGCCGCGTGCTGTTCGCACACCTGGGCACGGTTCCCTACCGTGCCCAGTGACCGATCGGCCGCGTCTTCGTTCCCCCGTACGAGGGAACGGGAAACTGACCTGAACCGAGGTGTACGCCATGGTGGCCCCGCCGGACAACGACGTGATCTGGGCACGTTCCCTGCATCACTCCCACAATGGATCGCCGGGCCTCAGCGGTGTCTCGCTCGGTGTCCGCGACGGAGAGATCCTCGCCGTGACCGGCCCGCGCGGCAGCGGCAAGTCCACGCTGCTGCACTGCCTCTCCGGTCAACTGGTGCCGCAGCAGGGCGAGGTGTGGTTCAACAGTGTTCCGGTCCACACCATGGGCCCGCGCATGCGCGAGCAGTTGCGCCGCGAAAGATTCGGCTGGATCGCCTCCGACCCGCAGCTCGTCCCCGAACTGAGCGTCTGGGAGAACGCGGCGCTGCCGCTGCTGCTGCGCGGCACGTCCCACCGCGCCGCCAAGAAGGCCGCCATGGAGTGGCTGGAGCGGATGGACATCGGACCGCTCGCCAGGAAGCGGCCGCACGCCCTTCTCCAGATCCAGCGTCAGCGGGTCTCCGTGGCGCGCGCCCTCACCGCCGCCCCGTCCGTGATCTTCGCGGACGAGCCGACCGCGACCCTGCACGCCGCCGACCGCAACCAGCTGCTGCGGACCCTCACGGCGGCGGCGCGTTCGCACGACATCACGGTGGTGATCGCCACCCACGACGTGGAGATCGCCGCACTCGCCGACCGTACGGTCCCGATGCTGGACGGCCGCCGGGTCGCCACCGTCAAACTGCCCGCGGGAGCCGATACGGAAGGCCGCTCGGCGTGCTCGCTCTCCGTCTAGTCCGCGGCTCCCATCCCCTCGTCCTGGTCAGGCGGCTGCTGGTCGCCTCCGCCTCCGCCGGGGTGGGCTTCCTGCTGCTGAGCACGCTCGGCCACGCCTCCGGCCACCCGGACCAGGCGGCAGGCTCCGTACTGCGCCTGCTCTGGTGCTCGGTGCCGCTCGCGGCCACCGTGCAGTTCGCCGTCGCGGTGGCCCGTACGGACCCCAGCACCCGGCCGCGCGCCGGGCTCTCCGCCCTCGGCCTCGGGCCGGTCCGACTGTCCGTGCTCGCCGCGGTCTCCACGGCGGTCGCCACCACCCTCGGCTCGATGGTGGCCCTGCTCTTCTTCCTGCATCTGCGCGGCGATCTGACCGGGATGCCGTTCGACGGCGGCGCGGCGAAGTTCCTGGGCGCCGGCAGTCCGCTGCCGCTCGCCGCCGCGCTGGTACTGCTGGCACTCGTGCCCGTATCGGCGTCCGTGGCGAGCGCACTGGCCCTGCGGTCCCGGCCGACGGCCGCCGCGCCGGACGACCCCTTCGCGGCGGAGGAGCCCCTCTCCCCCGCGGCGGCTCCGTCGGGACTGCCCTGGGGTGTGGCGCTGACCGCCGCCGGGCTGGCGGTGGAGGCGTACGCGAGCCGGGGCTCGGGAGGCAGCCCGTTCCCGCTGCCCGGCCGGCTCGACTCCACCCCGGCCGGTGTGCTGGCCGGCTGGGTCCTCACCGCGACCGGTCTGGCGCTCGCCGGCCCCGGCCTCACCCACCTCTGCGGCCGGCTGCTCCAGTCGGCGCGGCCCGGGGCCGTGCGGCTGCTGGCGGGCCGGGTCCTGATGGACGAGGCCCGCCGCATCGGCCGGCCGCTCGGCATCGTCTGCGCCGTCGTCTCGGGCGCCGTCGCGGCGATGGCGCTGTACGAACCGGGCTCACGCCCCTACGGGCCGCTCACCGCGCTCGGGGCCGTCCTGGTGCTGGGCTGCACGGTGGCGTCCCTGCTCACCTCGGCGATCGAGGCGAGGCAGGACCGGGCGCGGACCGCGGAGAACCTGCACCGGCTGGGCGCCCGCTCGTCGGTCCTGCGGTCCGCGACGGCGCTGCGGGCGGTGGCGCTGCTGCTGGTGTTCGCCCCGCTGACCTGGGCGATCGCCCAGCTGGCGGCGCTGCCCCTGTCGGGCTGAGAGGCGCCGGGGTCCGGCAGAGGCGCCGGACCCCGGCGTTTGTGTCGCGGGCCTGCGGGCCCTGCGGACCGTCGCCGGGTGCCGGCCCCGGCCGCAGGCCGCCGGTCCACCGTGCGAGGCTGTGCGCCATGGCGCATGCGACGGTCCGTGGACTTGCTCTGCCGTCCCGGCTGACGGCCCTCGTCGAGCGCGGCCTCTGGCGTCTGCCGGGCGATGCCGTGCCTGCGGAGGTCGTCCCCTGGTTCGCGGACCCGCTCTTCATGGTGCGCGACCCGGAGCAGATGACGTACGCGTCCCTGTCGCTGGACTTGCACGCCGACGACCCGGACTCCACCTTCTTCCGTGTGGCGCGCGGAAGCCGGGCGGACACCCCGCTGGAACTGCCCTGGCTCGATGCCGAACAGGCTGTGGTGATCGCCGTCACCCGCATGCCCGGTGCCGACGGAGCTCTGGCGCTGGACTACCGGACCGGTCCCACCGATCCCCGCGTCGTCGGCACCGACTTCTGGACGGATCCGCGCTGGTGCCGCCGGCGGGTCGTGGCGCCTGCGTTCTCCGGGTTCGTCGGAGATCTGGGTCTCTGACCGGAGCCCCAGCGCCCCGGTGCCCGGTTGTGCCTCGCGGGCGTGATCAGGGACGCGCGGCCAGGCGGGCGGCGAGGGCGTCGAAGAAGGCCTCCCAGCCGTCCTCGGCGGCGGCGTACTGCTCGGGCGTGAGGTGGCCGCCGCGCTGCTGGAAGACCAGCTCGGTGGTGGATCCCGCCCGCTCGTGAAAGGTGGCGGTCACCGTCTCGCCCGCGTCCCCGGGCGCGGTGGCGTCCTGGAGCGTGAAGACGATCCGCTCCGGGTCCGCCACTTCGAGGTACGTCCCGTGGAACGGCATCTCGGTGCCGGGCACCACCAGGACCAGGCTCCAGCTGCCCCCGGGGCGTACGTCCATGGACATCCGGTCGAGCGGGACCTCCGCGTCGCCGCCGTACCAGGCCGCGAAGTCCTCCGGGTCGGTCCACGCCCGGAAGACGCGCTGTCTGGGGGCGTCGAGTACGCGGGTGATGTCGATGCCCTCGCGTGCTGACCGGCTCATGATCCGCGCCCCTGTCCTCTCCCGGTCCGGGCCCGCTTCGGTCCCGGTGGGGCCCGCTCTCCGGTCGGCGGCTTCCGCGACCCCTCTCCACCTTGCCCCGCCCGCCCCGGGCTGTCGCGGCGGCGGGCGGAGGACCTGGTCCCGGCGAAGGGGCGTCAGGTGAGATGCCGCAGGAAGAACGCGGCGGCGCCCGCGCCGGTCCTCGCCCGGGCGTCCTCGTCGCCCTCCAGGTGCTCGAAGAAGTCCTCGTGCCGGACACCCGGACCGACGCAGAGCCCGGTGATCCCCGGAACGTGCGCCAGGTACGGCGCGGTGTCCTCGTCGTACGGGGTGATGGTGTCGGCACCGGCCCAGCGGACTTCCACCGGAATCCGGATCGCCGCCAGGCTGGCGGGCGTCACCAGCGAACCCAGGCCGGGCGCCACCTGGAAGACGGCCCGCACGCGCGGGTCGGACACGTCCGCCCCGGAGTCCTGGACCACCGCCGCCAGCTCCTCCGCCGTCCGCTTCTCCCGCAGGGCCGCGATCAGCGCGGGGAACTCCGGGATCACCGGCTCCGGCACCTTTCCGCCGAGGATGGCCGCCACCACGTTCCGGTCGACACGGGCCCCGGCGAGTGCGGCGGCGGTGTACCCGCCGAACGAGAATCCGGCGGCACCGACCGGTCCCAGGGGCTCCCGGGCGGCCAGGGCGTCGAGCGCGAAGGTGACGTCCCGGGCGCGTTCCCAGCCGAGGAGGAAGCCCTCGGGCTCGTATCCGTCGACGAAGTTGTTGCCGTGGTGGTCGAGGGCGACCACCCGGAGGCCCGCCTCCACCAGCGGGCGTACCAGCCAGTTCATCCCGCTGCCGGAGCCGCCCGTCCCGTGCGAGACCACGACCAGCGGACCCGCGTCGGTGACCCGGTGGTCCGGCTCCCACTCGTAGAGCCGTACCGGGCGGGGCGCGGAGGTGTCCCGCAGATCGCGGCGGGAGTCGTCGTACAGGACGGATATGCGCGGCTCGGCCTGCTGTGTGGTCGTCATGCGCGGCAGCGTAGCCACCGGTCGGCCCGCGTCCCCAGGGGACGCGCCCTCATGTCGGGCCGCGGAGTGCCGGGCAGCGGAACGCGGCTCACGTCCGGGCGGCCTCGGCATCGACCCCGGCGCCCCGCAGCATGCGGGCCAGGCGCTCCATCTCGGGCATCGTGCCCACGTACCGGCCCGTGACGACCTCGTCGAGCACGGACCTGACGTCGGACAGGGTGAGGCCGAGTGCGGTCCGCAGCACCCGCATGACCACGGCGCTGCGCGCCGCCGGATCCACTCGCAGCCGTACCGCACCGTGCTCGGCCAGCAGGCGGTCCCGCAGCTCGGCGGGCAGGTCGTCCCCGCACACGGCCAGCCGGAGCCCGCAGGCCGGGCAGCCGATCTCGGTGTCCCAGGTCAGCGCTCCGCCCACCAGTGCCTGAACACCCGAACACGCCGTCTCGGCGCCGCACTCCTGGCACTCAGCCCGGTACGCCAGATGTGCGAAGACCATCCGCTCCATCGCCACCCCCCGCAGGGAGGATATCGGCGGGCCGATCGTCACGAAGGCCCGGTCAGGAGTCCGCTTCGGCAGCCAGGACCACCGTGCCCGCCGCGTCGAAGGTGACTCCTACGGGCGCGCCCTCGGCCGGGGTGTCGGCGAGCGCGCACTCGGCCTCCACGACCGGGCCGTGCTCGGGGGTCAGCCGTACGGCGACCCGGTCGCCCCGGAACGTCCGCGCACCGGCCGTGCACCGCAGGCCGTCCCCCGGAGCGCCGATCCGCACACCGGCTGGGCGTACCAGCAGGTCGCAGCGGCCCTGCGGAGATCCCTCCGGTACGGGCACCTCGCCCCACGGGGTGCGGGCGGCCGTGCCGGTGACCGTCGCGGCGACGACGTTGTCGAAGCCGAGGAAGCGGGCGACGAACGCGGAGGCGGGGCGCTGCCATACCTCCAGCGGGGTACCCGCCTGGGCGATCCGGCCGTCCCGCATCACCACGACCCGGTCGGCGAGCGCGAAGGCCTCGCCCTGGTCGTGGGTGACGGCGAGCACCGTCGTACCCAACTCCGTGAAGAGCGCGCGGAGTTCGACGACGAGGCGCTCGCGCAGTCCTCGGTCGAGCTGGCCCAGCGGTTCGTCCAGCATCAGCAGTCGGGGGCTGGGCGCGAGGGCGCGGGCGAGCGCCACCCGCTGCTGCTCGCCGCCGGACAGTCCGGCGACGGCCCGCGGGCCCGCGCCGGAGAGCCCCACCAGAGCGAGGAGTTCGGCGACCCTCGCCCGCTGGGCACTCCGGTCCACCCCGCGCATCCGCAGCCCGAAGGCGACGTTGGCGGCAACGTCCCGGTGCGGGAAGAGCTGGTGGTCCTGGAACATCAGCCCGAGGCCGCGCCGGTGCACCGGAACGCCCGCCTGGTCGGCGCCGTCGAGGAACACCCGGCCGCCGTCGGGCGGCTGGAGCCCGGCGACGACGCGCAGCAGGGTGGACTTCCCGCTGCCGCTCGGGCCGAGCACGCAGACGATCTCGTGGTCGGCGACGGTGAGGTCCACCGCGTCCAGCACCGCTCGTCCGCCGAACCGGACCGTGGCCGACTCCAGTTCCAGCATGGTCAGAACTCCCCGGATCGGTCGGTACGGATGCGTTCGAGGAGCAGCAGGGAGACGGCGCACACCAGCATCAGGATCGTGCTGAGGGCCATCGCCTGGCCGTAGTTGAGCTCCCCGGAGCGGCCCAGCAGGCGCGCGACGGCGACCGGAAGGGTCGGGCGGTCGGGACGGGCGATGAAGACGGTGGCGCCGAACTCGCCGAGCGAGACGGCGAACGCGAAGCCGGCGGCGACCAGCAGCGCCCGGCGCACCAGCGGGAGGTCCACCTCGCGCCAGGCCCGCAGCGGCGAGGCACCGAGGACCGCCGCCGCCTCCCGCAGCCGGGCGTCCACCGCGCGCAGGACCGGCAGCATGGTCCGTACGACGAAGGGGACGCCCACCAGCGCCTGGGCGAGCGGCACCAGGATCCAGGAGGTGCGCAGGTCGAGCGGGGGTTCGTCCAGGGTGATGAGGAAGCCGAAGCCCACGGTCACCGCGGAGACGCCGAGCGGCAGCATGAGGAGCGCGTCGAAGCCCCGGACCAGCCGGCCCGCCCGGCGGGTGAGCGCGGCGGCGGCGAGCCCTCCCACGACGAGCGAGATGCCGGTGGCGGCGAGGGCGTACTGGAGGGAGTTCCCGATCGCCTCCAGCGGGGCGACCAGGAAGGTGGAACCGCTCGCCTCCGCGGAGCCCAGGGCCCGGTAGTAGGCGAATCCGTACCCGCCGGGCTGGTCGAAGGAGCGTTCCACCAGGACCCCGAGCGGCAGCAGGATCAGCAGCACCACGGTCAGCAGGAGCCCGCCGAGGAGCGCCCACTGACCGGCGCCGCGCGGTCGGTGCGAGGTCTGCGCGGGGTCGACGAGGCGCAGCGCGGTCTCCCGGCGGCGTACCGTGCGCGCGTGCACGGCCAGGATGGCGCCGACGGCGACGAACTGGACGATCGTCAGCACCGCCGCCGTGGGCAGATCGAGCAGTTGCGCGGTCTGCCGGTAGATCTCCACTTCCAGCGTGGAGTAGGCGGGCCCGCCGAGGATCTGCACGACACCGAACGAGGTGAAGGTGAAGAGGAAGACCATCAGGGCGGCGGCGGCCACCGCGGGGGCGAGCGCGGGCAGCGTCACCCGCCGCCAGGCGGCGAACCGCCCCGCGCCGAGCACCCGGGCGGCCTCCTCCTGGCGGGGGTCGAGCTGCGACCAGAGGCCGCCGACGGTCCGTACGACCACGGCGTAGTTGAAGAAGACGTGCGCCAGCAGGATCGCCCACATGGTGGTGTCGAGGCGTACGCCCCACAGTTCGTCGAGCAGTCCGCCGCGCCCCAGCAGCGCGAGGAAGGCCGTGCCGACGACGACGGTCGGCAGCACGAACGGCACGGTGACGATCGCGCGCAGCAGCTGCTTGCCGGGGAATTCGAGACGGGCGAAGACATAGGCCCCGGGCAGGGCGATCAGCAGGGTCAGCGCGGTGGAGGCGAACGCCTGCCAGGTGGTGAACCAGAGGACGTCCAGCAGATCGGCGCGGCCGAGGACCTCGCCGAAGCGCGCGAACTGCCAGCCGTCCTCGGTCTTCAGGCCCCGCGCGACGATCGCGGCGACCGGGTACGCGAAGAACAGCGCGAAGAACGCGACGGGGACGGCCATCAGGCCGAGCCGCGTCGCGAGGGAGCGCGCGCCGCCGGGGATGCGGCGGCGCGCGGCGGGGCGGGCTGTCTTCGTCACTTAGGGCTTCGTCACTTCACGGCGATCGAGGTCCACGCCTGGACCCAGCTCTCACGGTTGGCGGCGATCTTCGCCGGGTCCACGGTGAACGGCTTGTCCACGGTGGCGCCGAACTTGGTGTAGACCTCCGGCAGCTTGGTGCCCTCGACCACCGGGTCGACGAACATCTGGAGCGGCATGTCCTCCTGGAACGTCTTGCTGATCAGGAAGTCCAGCAGCGCCTTGCCGCCCGCCTCGTTCTTCGCCCCGTCCAGCAGACCGGCGAACTCGATCTGGCGGAAGCAGGTCGCGGTGGCTACGCCGGTGGGAGCCTCGGTCGGCTGCGGGTCGGCGTAGTACACCTCGACGGGCGGGCTGGAGGCGTAGCTGACGACGAGCGGGCGGTCGCCGTTGGCCTTCTTGCCGCCGGCCGAACCCGAGAACTCCTCGTTGTACGCCTGCTCCCAGCCGTCGACGACCTTGACGCCGTTGGCCTTCAGCTTCTTCCAGTAGTCCTGGTAGCCGTTCTCGCCGGAGTCGGCGATGGTGCCGAGGAGGAAGCCGAGGCCGGGCGAGGAGGTGGCGGCGTTCTCGGTGACCAGGAGGTTCTTGTACGCGGGCTTCAGCAGGTCCGCGAAGGACTGCGGCGGGGCCAGCTTCTTGTCGGCGAAGTACTTCTTGTCGTAGTTGACGCAGATGTCGCCGGTGTCGATCGGGGTGACCCGGTGCTCGGCGTCGAGCTGGGTGTCGGCCGCGACGGCGTCCAGGCCCTTCGCCTCGTACGGGGTGAAGAGGCCCTGGTCGAGGGCGCGGGAGAGCAGCGTGTTGTCGACGCCGAAGAAGACGTCGCCGCGCGGGGAGCCCTTGGTGAGGATCTCCTGGTTGAGGGCCGCACCGGCGTCGCCGCTCTTGAGGACCTTGACCGTGTAGCCGGTCTCCTTGGTGAACTCCGCGAGCACGTCCTTCGACGCGGCGAAGGAGTCGTGGCTGACCAGGGTGACGGTCTTGGAACCCTTCGAGGCGCCGGACGTGTCGTCGTCCGAGCTCCCGCAGCCCGCTAGGACCGTGACGCCGAGTGCGGCGGTGAGTGCGGTCGCCGCGTACTTCGTCGTGGTGTGCATGTGATTCCTCCTGGAGGTGACCAGGAAGAGACGCGGCCCCGCACGCGCCGGTCATCACCGGAAGCGGGCAGGGCGCAACAGCTTGAGTAAGGTCCGAACTTCCTACCCGGAATGACCCGGGCGAGGTTCAGAGGGTCTGCGGCCATCCGTTCACCGGTGCCGCACTCTCAGCGCTGTGGCGCTCCCCTGTCGGAATATGAAATTGAACGCGGGGCCAGGCTACACGGACCCCGTTCGGAGGTTCTGCCCGGTCAGGCCGACAGCTGCGGCCTGACCGGGCCGTTCCGAAGGCTTCGGCTCAGCGCTCGGAGGCGGCCAGCTGCCCGCAGGCGCCGTCGATCTCCTGGCCACGGGTGTCGCGCACCGTGACGGGTACGCCGTGGGCGGCGATGGCCTCCACGAACGCCTTCTCGTCCTCGGGACGGGAGGCCGTCCACTTCGAGCCGGGCGTCGGGTTGAGCGGGATCAGGTTGACGTGCACGCGCTTGCCCTTGAGCAGCCGGCCGAGCCGGTCGCCCCGCCACGCCTGGTCGTTGATGTCGCGGATCAGGGCGTACTCGATCGAGATCCGGCGGCCTGACTTCTCGGCGTACTCCCACGCGGCGTCGAGCACCTCGCGGACCTTCCAGCGGGTGTTCACCGGCACCAGGGTGTCGCGGAGGTCGTCGTCCGGAGCGTGCAGCGAGACGGCGAGCCGGCACTTGAAGCCCTCGTCCGCGAAGCGCAGCATCGCGGGCACCAGGCCCACGGTGGAGACGGTGATGCCGCGCTGGGAGAGGCCCAGGCCGTCCGGCTCCGGGTCGGTCAGCCGGCGGATGGCGCCGACGACGCGGTTGTAGTTGGCGAGCGGCTCCCCCATCCCCATGAAGACGATGTTGGAGAGGCGCGCGGGCCCGCCCGGCACCTCGCCGTCGCGCAGCGCCCGCATGCCGTCCACGATCTGGTGCACGATCTCGGCGGTGGAGAGGTTCCGGTCCAGACCGGCCTGTCCGGTGGCGCAGAACGGGCAGTTCATCCCGCAGCCGGCCTGTGACGAGATGCACATCGTCACGCGCTCCGGGTAGCGCATCAGGACGGACTCGACGAGCGTCCCGTCGTGCAGCTTCCAGAGCGTCTTGCGGGTGGTGTCGTCGTCGCAGCTGATGTGACGGACGACGGACATGAGGTCCGGGAAGAGCGCTTCGGCAAGCTTCTCCCGCGACCCGGCCGGGATGTTCGTCCACTCGGACGGGTCGTGCGCGTACCGCGCGAAGTAGTGCTGCGAGAGCTGCTGCGCACGGAACGGCTTCTCGCCGGTCGCGGCGACTGCCTCCTTGCGCTCGGCGGGCGTGAGGTCGGCGAGGTGCCGCGGGGGCCTCTTGGCTCCGCGGGGCGCGACAAAGGTGAGTTCTCCGGGCTTAGGCATGGTTCTTCCAGTGTCGCAGACACGCGAAGGTCCGCCCGGTCCTCGCGCAGCTCAGCGCTCGCGACGGCCAGGCGGAGCCGGTGGTTACCAGTTGTTGTCGGTGGTCGCTGGCGGTCCCGTGACGGCCCACACACGGCCCAGCCTCCTCCATAACGGCGCAGGTCAGGCGCGCGTGGCCGCGCTGGCACACGGGCTCCGTCTCAGATCGCGGCACCGCGCCAAATGGGGAGCGCGAGGTGTCGTGCGCGAGACCCAGAACACCCCCGGCGCTGCACACGCGCCCACCACCGTCGTGGCAGAGAGCCAATCTCCTCAAGAGAGGTCCCAATGGTCGAGTCACCCGTTCTTCTCCCCCGATACCCTGGCCACTCGCAACCGACGACCCGGGAGTGTGCGCCGAGGATGGGACCCAAAACACAGAGGGTCTACGAGACGATTCGAGCCTGGATCGAGTCGGGCCGGTTCAATCCCGGCGACAAGTTGCCGTCCGAGCGCACGCTGAGCGCCGAGCTTGAGATCGGCCGCACCGCACTGCGCCAGGTGCTTGCCAGGCTCGTGAGCGAGCACTTCATCAGGGCCCACGACCGCAGTTCGTACCGGGTCCTCGGCGCCGGGAACGCACCCACGCCACCCGAGGGTGAATCGTGGGCGATCCACGGTTCACGCCCCGTCTATGAGAATCGCTGGGTCACCCTCGACCTTGTCGATGTGGAGCCTCCAGGTGTGGAGCGTTTCGAGCATCACGTCGTGCGGCTCTTTCGCGTGGCCATCACAGCCGTAATTGATGAGCAGGACCGCGTGCTCATGCTCTGGCGGTACCGCTTCGTGCCGCACCAGTGGGGTTGGGAACTCCCCGGAGGAATCGTGGACCCGGGCGAGGACGCGGCTGCCGCGGCGGTGCGCGAGACGGAGGAAGAAACGGGCTGGCGTCCCGGGCCGGTTGAGCACGTCGTGAGTTACCAGCCGATGATCGGCATGGTGGACTCGCCTCACGAGATCTATGTTGCCCGTGGAGCCGAGAAGGTGGGGGAGCCTACCGACGGGGAAGAGGCGGGGGAGGTCTCTTGGGTGCCCCTGGATGACATCCCCCGCCTGATGTCCGAGGGCAAGCTCATGGGGTCGGGCACGCTCGTAGCTCTGCTTCACATCCTGGCGTCCCGCCCTAGAACCGCCCGGTAAGAAGTTCCACGCGCCGGCGATACCGCACGGAACCCGTGCGGTTCGCCAGCAGCCTCGCCTGCTGTAGATGAGACCTCGCTTCTTCCAGCTCTCCTCGGGTCAGGTGCGCCTGGGCGAGGTCGCAGTGCAGCCCAGCGTTCGCGCGCACAAATGACGTGTCCGCGCCGTTCAGCGAGGCGTACAGCTCTTCCACCGCCGACGTGTCCCCCAGCTTCACAAGGACGTTTCCGCGCCACCTCGCGAGATGGTCCGTGTTGAGGAAGATGGACAACATGTCCGCGTCTCTCAGCTCCCCGTCGTCGGGCAGTAGAGAGGTTGCCCGATCAAGGGCGGCTCGCGCCTCCGACTCCCGCCCGGCCGCCGCGCACAACTCGGCCTCTGTGGCTGCCAGCCACGCGCGCAGCCGGAGGGACTGACGCTCAGGGTGGGCGCGTTGCGCCTCTCTCGCCAGCTCGACCGCGAGTTGAGGGCGCCCCGCCTCCGCGAGGACGTACGCCTGCTCGCCCATAGCGTGGGCGAGGTAGAGCGGAGAGTCAGCGTCTTGCGCCGCTTTCTTGGCCACCTCGTACCGTCGCCACGCCCTATCCACCGCTCCTGCGTCAAGCGCCTGCCATGCAGCGAGAGTGGACGCCCCCGCCAGCGCTGCCGCAATGGGTCGCCGCGCCCCAGGCAGCACCGCGAACGTGAGCGCCTCTTCCATGGCCGCCAAGTGGCCTGCCATCTGGTCCACCAGGCCCGCCGCGCCCATCTGGCGGTCCATCGTGCGAAGTAGTTCCGTCTGCGCCAGGAACGACGGAACCAGGGACTCACTGAGGCTGCCCGCTGCGTCGATCCGGCTCAACAGGTCCGCGTAGCCGTCTGCCTGCAACTCCTCCACATCGGGTACGCCGCGCAGCTCTTGGTCAGTGACCCCGAGGAGCGGCCGGAGGACTGAGGCGTATCGGTCCGTGATGGACCGCCGCCCGTTCTCCCACTCCGAGACGTATGTCTTGAGGCTCGCGGCCGACGCGACATCCAGCAGCCGCTGTTCCGCGAAGCGTCGGATCTCGTAGACCAATCGGTCTTGCGACCATCCGCGCCCGGTCCTCGCGTTCTTCAGCCCACTGATCACGCCGCCTCCGAAAACCGCAGGTCGGAACTGGTTAACACCCTTGAGGTTAACCCCAGTTGGCTACCGGCGGCACCTCGTTTGGCCGTTCTCTGGAGACACGCACCAACACCTGGCCGACAGCAGGGGTTGCATCTGGTGCGCACCAGATGCCATGCTGTTGGTGCGCACCAGATGGGGCTACTGCCCGGGTCCGGTGCGCCCCACCGCCCGGAGGGTCCCGCGAGGGAGTGAGCCCGAAGGAAGCGGCGGTTCCTTTTGAACTGAACAGAGTGCGATTGATTCGACGGGGTGGAACGCCCCGTCCCTGCGGACGACCAGGTGATGTCGTCGGCGGCCCTTTCCGCGTGCTGGCTCTGGAGAACAGCGTGGCGATCATCCCTCCATAACTGGAGGTCAACGCCCCTGCTGCCACCTCGCGCGCACCGCCCTGCTGGCGTCAGAGCAGTGACGATGACGCACCGATTTCAGGCTCGGGATCGCTCAGCCGCGCAACGGCTGAGCGGCGAAGCCCTGCCGGTTGCCTCCCCCGTCCGTCCGGCCCATGGGTCGTACGGGCGGGGCTGAGGGGAGCCGGAGCGCACTTCCTGCTTCACCCACCAACGGCGCGGCCCCGGTGTTCGAGCACCGGGGCCGCAGTCGAGCCGTCCACCTGCTAGGGAGAAAACGACTCATGCGCACCATCGCTGCACTTCAGGCGACCGTTACGGCGGCTTCGCTCCGCTTCGAGCCGACCGCCGCCGAGCTGGACGCGATCGACGCCGAGATGCCCCTCATCCTCGCCGAGGTCGACTTGCTCGACGCGGAGATCATGACCATCGACCGCACGCCGACCGAGCTGGACGACCGGCGTATCCGCCGGGCCCGCCGGCGCGTCCTCGCCGAGCGCCGCAGCCTCACCAACCGGGCCGGTCTGGACCAGGCGGGCGGTGCGGCGTGACCGCGCCGATGCTGCCCGCGCAGATGTCGAACTCCGGCGGCCGGTGGCACCTGTACGTGCCGCTGACCGGCGAGGAGTGGCCCTGGCACGACTGGAGTCCCACCGCCCCGGTCCCCACCCCCGCCGAGCGGGCGCGGGCGCTGGCCGGTCTCGGCTACGACGTGGCCGGTGAGTGGACGTGGATCGAGGACAGCGAGGTCTACGGCGACCCGACATCTGCGGTCCTGCTCATCGCCACCGTCACCGTCCGGCCCGCCGCCACCGACCCCACGACGTTCGGGAGCGGGGGCCGCCGTGGCGCAGCGCTTTGAGGCGTGGACGGCCGAGGGCTTGACCGGGTGGGTCGTGACCATCGTGATGGTCGGGCCCGCGCACGGGTTCGGCCCCCGTCACCCCGTCGACCCGCCCGCCCCCTTCGGCGTCCCGACCGAGACCGTACGGGCCACCGCGCTCGCCGTTCTCGGCTACGTCGCCGAGGACGGGGCCCAGTGGTCGTCGCGGATGCTCGGCCCGCACAAGGTCTGGTCGATCCCGATCCGGCCGCTCGGCAGCATCCGCGGCCAGGTTCCCGAGGGTCAGATGTCGTTCAGTGAGGAGGAGCGATGAGCATGCTCGCCACCTTGTCGCCCCGGCAGATCGCTGCGGCCGAGCGGACGCTGTCCGCCGGCACGTGGGGCATCACCGCAGGGGCCGTCGCCTACTCCGTCCTCACCGTCACGCCTCTGGTCGCGCGGGTCACCCCGGGCGGGTGGGAGTGGACGGCACCCTTGCTGCCTCTCGTCGTGGACGCGGCGGTCATCACGTCCGTGAAACTCGACGCCACCGTCGCTCGGCTGGGCGAGAAGGCCGGCGGGTGGGCGACGTTGCTCCGGTGGATGTCCGGGGCGATGACGCTCGGCCTGAACGTCGGCGATTCCGCCTTGAACAAGGACGGGGTCGGGGTCGCTGTTCACGCGGTGATCCCGCTCATTCTGATCGTGATCGCGGATGCCGGACTCGCCTGGCGACGGGCGATCGGACGGGCCGTCGACAGGATCGAGCGTTCACGGGCCGCCGAGCAGGAAGCCCGTGAACAGAAGGCGGAGACCCGTGAACAGCGGGCCGCCGCCCGTGAACAAGAAGCCAGGCAGGCCCGTGAACAAGCTGCCGAACGTGAACGCGCGGAGCGTCGGGAGCGCGAGGAACGGGCCGAACGCCTGGAGCGCGAGCGGCTCGACCACGAGGCACGCCAGGCCCGGGAAGAACGTGAGCACACGGCGAGCATGGCCCGTGAGCAGGCCGAACGGGAAGCCGCCGAACGGCAGGCCGAACGGGAGACGCGGGAAGCCCGCGAGCGCCGCGAGGAAGAGCGGCGTGAACGCCAAGCCCGCGAGACCCGGGAAGCGCAGGACCGCGAGCGCGCCAAGGAGACGGAGAGCAATAATCTCGCGGGCTTGGCGGCTGCGGCCCTGGAACAGTACGGAAAGCCCGTGAACACGCCCCGCCCGGCCGTGAACACGCGTCCGGTCGCCGTGAACACGGACGAGATCACCGTGAACAACGACCGTGCGGCCGTGAACACGGAGAAGCCGTCGGCCCCCTTGGAGACGGGCGGCAAGCTGTCCGAGCAGGCTGCCCGTGAACACATCGCGGCGGCCGTGAACAAGAACCCGGGTGTGACCCTGCGAACGCTCGTGGACGAGACCGGTTGGTCCCTCGGGTGGGTCTCCGCCCGCCGCCAGGAACTCCAGACCGCCAGCGGTGAGCGGTGACCACCGCACCGTTCCCGTCGTACCGGTGGCACCTCGCCCCCGAGGGTCTGGCGACCCGCCGTCAGCTCCGCGCCCTTGGGCTCCGCCCCGGCGGACAGGACCCCGTCGCCGAGCTTCAGCGTCCGCGCCGGCGGCGGGGGCCGCTGGTCGCCTACCTCTACCGCATCGACCAGGCCAAGCCCGTTCGGCCGATGACCCCCGGCAGGCGGGCGGCGCTCGCCGCGGCGATGCTCGCCCGCCGCACCTGCCCGGCCTGCCGGACCGACCGGGGCTACTGCATCCCCCGGTCGCTCGGCATGTGCGTGACCTGCGCAGACTCCCTCTGACCTGAACGGACTCCATGGTCATCATCACGTCGTTCGGCTACCTCCACGACCCCACGCCGGGCGCGCACCTCGTGCTCGACCTTCGCCACCACTTCCGGGACCCGCATGTCTCTCCGGAGCTGAAGAACATGACCGCGCACGACGCTCCCGTGCGGGCCGCGGTCCTCGCGACGCCCGGCATCACCGGCCTGGTCGACGCCGCGGCCCGCGCGGTCGGCGCCTTCGCCGCTGGCCCGACCAGGGGTGACGTTGTCGTGGCGGTCGGGTGCGCGGGTGGCCGCCATCGGGCCCCGACCGTCGCCCGGGCCCTCGCCGACCGGCTCACCGCCGACGGCTACACCGTCGCCGTCCAGCACCGCGACCTGCACCGGCCCGTCGTCGAACGCTGACCGGCCGGACCGCTCGACCGTCCCCGCACCGTCACCGACCAGGGAGACCGCATGGAGAGTGCCCCGCCCCTCCCCGGACTCGTCCGGTACTTCTGGCTCCTGACGCTCGCCGGTCCGCGTGGCGAGTTCCTCAGCGGCACGGGCGTCGTCAACGTCGTCCCCGGCACGAGCCGGCACGCCGTGTACGAGGAGATCCGCTCCTACGTCCTGTCCGGCCGTCAGTTGCCCGCCGGTGCGCCGGTGGTTTTCGTTCTGGAGCGCGACGCGCTCTGACCTCACACAACACATTGCGCGGTGGCCCGGACTCTCGCTTGGTAGGCCGGGTCCGGGCCGCCGCTTCCTCCACAAGGGAGTGCGTTCAGCATGACGGAAGTCAGCACGGAACCACCAGCAGTCGCGGCTGCTGCCCCTCCTGAAACGCCTTCGCCCACCACGCCCACCGCTCCCGCGCCGGTTCAGCCGGTCGCCGGGGCGGCGGGGCACACGGCGGGCGGGTGGCCGGTCGTGCCGCTCGCGGTGACCGGTGCGAACTCCACGGTCGGTCTGATCGCCGCGTCAGCGGTGGCGGGCGGACCGGTCGGCGCGGTCCTGGCCGCCGCCGGGGCCGCGCTCGTCGGCACCGCGGTCGCCGCCCGCCACCGCAGCAAGGCGCGGACGGCCCGCAAGTCCAGCAACACCGTCCTGCGGAAGACCGCCGCCCGTACCGCTGGTGCCGGCTGGGGCCTCCCGACGCAGGGCGGCACCAACCGCGGTGCGGGGACCCGCTCCACCGGGTCCCCGCACCGCACCGCCGCCGGCGCCAAGGCGCCTTCGGCGGCCCAGCGTTCGGGCGCCGGTCCGGCAGGGTCCGGCGCCCGGTCGTCCACTGCCGGTCCGCGTAAGCCGTCCGACGGCTCCGGTGGGCGCCTCGCGCAGGTCAAGGCGTTGCGTGAGGCGGCACGGACACAGTCGCCGACGCGAACGGCGGCTCGTCAGAACGCTGTTCAAGGCAGGCGGTCGGTGGCCGATGCCCGGCGGGCCGCCCGTGCGGCGGCCCCGTCCGGCGGTCCGGGTAAGGCGGGGTCGTCCCGGGCGGGTCTGATCGCCCGTGCCGGGAAGGCTGCCGCGGGCAAGGCCCGGTCGCTGCGGGACGCGGCGGTCCGCAAGGGCCGTACCGCCCGGGACGAGCGGGCCGAGAAGCGGTTGTCCGCGAGCCGGGACCGGGTCCGCAAGGCGGCGGTCCGCCGGGCCGCCCGCAGCGCGCTGCGCAGGTCGGCGGCCCGCAAGCAAGGGCGCCGGCTCCTCGCCGCCCTGCTCGCGGCCCCGCTCGGGGTGGTCGGGATGCTGTCCACCCCGCTCGGCCGGAAGCTCGGCTGGGCCTGGCTGCAGCAGCCGGGCCGCCGCCTGTACCGGCACATGATGCGCACCGCCGAGGAGCGCAAGGCCGCCCGGGACACGGCGATACGCGCCCGGCTCACCGCCGAGGAGGAAGCCCTCGACACCGCCGCGGCCGGTGACGAACCGGAGATCGGCGACACCGTCCAGCGCCCGTTCCACCTGCTCCCCGCACAGCCCAACACCCCTGTGGAGGTTGTCAGCATGTCCGGATTCCGCTTCGAAGAGGCCGCCGCCGAGATGGAGAACGCGGCCGCCACCTACGAGCCCGAGAACAGCATGGAGATCCTCTCCATGGTCGAGAACCTGCCCGCCGCGCTCACGTCGGTGGCCAACACCTTCCGCATCCTCGCGGAGCGCTCCGACTCCGAGTTTCCGCTGGAGAAGGACATTGCCGGGGCGTTCGACGAGATCTACGGCGCCCTGATGCGGGCGGTCGACACCTCCGACGACCTCGGCGGCCTGTTCCGCCAGGTCCACGAACACGACATCGCCCGCCACGAGGACCCGCGCAACGGGCCCGAGGCCGAGAAGGGCTGGAACGTCTGACATGACCACCAACACCGCCACTTCGGGGCCGGTGTGGGACTGGGCGGCCGGTCACGGACCCGTGACCGGCGCTCTCTCCGCCACCACCGGCGCGTTCGCCCTCGCCGCCACCGGCGCCGCGACCGGCATGCCCCCCGCCTGGGCCCTCGCCGCCGGTACGGCCGGCGCTATCGGCCATACCGTCACCGGACTGCGGGCCCGCCTCGCCGCCCGCACCATCGCCCTGCGCTCCGCGTCCTGGCTCGTCGGCGCAGGCTGGACCACCTGGGCCACCGCGAGCGGCCCGCTGAGCTGGACCGCGCTGGGGTCCCTCGCCGTGATCGGCGTCGGGATCGCCACCACCGCCCGCTCCACCGGCCTCCACGAGGAAGCCCGCGAACTGGAAGCCCTCGAAGCGGCCGGACGGCAGGTCGCCGCCGAGCTGTCCGCCGAGCGGCGGACCATCGCCGCCGAGTGGGTCGACCGCATCCAGCGGGTCTGCGGCATCACGCTGCGGGTCCTCGCGGTCGAGATGTGGCCGGGCGGCATGGGCTTCACGATCGACGCCGAACTCCCGCCCGGTGGCACGACCTACCACCGCATCGCGCAGGAGCAGGCCAAGCTCTCCGCCGACGCCCGCCTCCCGCACGGCTGCACCGCCGCCGCCGGCCCCGGCATCGACCAGGGCCGCGTCCTGATCGACGTCACCACCAAGAACGTCCTGGAACAGGAAGTCTTCTACCCCTCGGACTACAGCCGCCTCTCCATCCACACCGGCATTCCCTGGGGGCTGCGGACCAACGCCGACGAGATCAAGGCATACCTGCGCGAGCAGTGCGCCCTGGTCGTCGGGCCGACCGGGTCGGGGAAGACGAACATGGTTCACACGATCCTTGCCGGGCTCGCCCGCGCCGAGGACGTTCTGACGTTCGTGATCGACCTCAACGCCGGTTCCGCCGGACTCCCCTGGGTCCGGCCCGCGTTCACCGCCACCGGTGCCCCGGTCGACGGGGTCCGCCCCGGCATCGACTGGCTCGCCGCCTCCCACGGCGAGGCCCTGACCATGCTGAACGCCCTGGTCAGGATCGCCAAGCACCGCAAAATCGCCTACCAGGACCTCATGGCGAAGGCGAACACCGACCTCCTGCCGATCAGCGCGCAGATCCCCCAGATCATGCTGGTCGTGGACGAAGGCGCGGAGATCCTGACCAGCACCGACCCGCAGGTCAAGAAGCTCGCCGCCGGAATCCTCGAAGTCATCCGCATCGCACGGGCGATGGGCGTGCGCACCATCCTCACCGCGCTCGGCGCGACCAGCAGCGTCCTGGGAAACCTCCTGCTCCGCCGGGAAGCGAAGGTCCGCGTCGCCCTGACCGGCGGCGAGAAGGAAGGCATGGACCTGGGCAAGCAGTTCCCCGGCTCCCACGGACTGCGCCCCGAGCAGGCCCCGTACAAGGGTGCCGGGTTCATGGGCACCCCCGAAAGTTCGCCCGCGCTGTTCAAGTCGTGGCGGATCCTGCCCAACCAGATCAGCGACATCGTCACCGCGACCACCCCCATCCACCCCACCCTCGACGCGCAGTCCGCACGCGCCGCCGGCCCCGCCTACACCGACCGGTGGAACCCCGACCGCACCCGGTGGATGCGCGACACCACCACCCCGGCGCCGGTATCCCCGGACGCCCCCCGCACCGCCGCAGACAGCGGCGCGCGGAGCGGGCTGAACCTGTCCGCGCTCCGCGACCAGGCCCAGCCCGCACCGGCCGCCGACGAGGAAGCCGCGGTCGCCGCGTTCATGGACCAGATCGACCGGCAGTTCGGCACCACCGCCGACCCCGCCGAGGACACCCCGGACCGGCCGGCCGCACCGGGGCTGAACCTGTCCGCGCTGCGGCCGGAGAACAGCGACGCCCGCCACGCCGCCCTCCAGCTCCTGATCGCCGCCGGAGCCGAGGGAACCGGGGCGTCCGCCATCGCCCGCGCGCTCGCCGACCGGTTCGGCACCACCCGCCAGACCATCGTCGGCTGGCTCAAGGAGTGGGCCGAGAGCGGTGAAGCCGTCCGCGTCGGCGAGGGCACCAAGACCCGCTACGTCCACCGCACCCACACCTGACCGGCCTCCCCTTGTCGCCTCCCGCCCGCCCCGTCCGGGGACCCCTCCAGACGGCCGTCTGAGGCCCGGAAACAGCTTGCGACCTGCAAGGCGACAAGCGACAAGACAAGACAAGCGACAAGGCGCACGACAAGCCAGACGACAAGCGACACGACAAGCAACGCGGGGCGGCACCCACCACGCCCGGGGGCCGCCCCGCCCTGCCGATGGGAGTTTTTTGTGCACTCCGAGCCCACGTACGAGATCACCACCCTCCCCCACCCGAACACCTCCGCGTACGGGCCGATGGTCCCCGCCGAACTCCCCCCGGGCGTCCAGCTCGTCACCCTCCCCGGCGGCATCCGCACCCTCGCCTACACCCAGCACCCCACCGGCCAGGTGCCGCAGTCGACCACCGCCACGGCGGCGCCGATCCCGACCTGGGCCAAGACCACCGCACTCCTCACCCCGACCATCGGCGGCGGCATCTCCGCCGCCGGCATCGGCCTCTCCTACGCCGCACCGGGACTGATCGCCATGAGCCACGCCCTCTGGGCCGCCGTCGCCCTCATCGCCGCAGCCGCCATCGGCATCCCCGTACTCCTCCGCCTCGCCCGCGCCGCCGCCACGAGCAGCACCGGCGGCGAGTCCACCACCCACATCACCCAGAACATCACCGCCACCGGCCTGTTCGGCAAAGCCAACGGCACCATCAACCACCACTGACCACGAAGGACCCTCCTTGCCCCGACTCCGCGTCCAGCTCACCGGATGGGACCGCCGCGCGCTGGTCCTGACCGACACCCCCCACCCGAACTGCCCCGACTGCCAGGGCGGCGGTGGCCACGCCCACGACTACGGCGACGAGTCCGGCGAGTACGTCGGCACCGAGTGGGAGCCCTGCACCTGCTGGGACGAGACCCGCCGGTGGACCCTGCTCCGTCTCCCCCGTACTCCCCGCCGCCGGGCCGCCGACCGCGACCCGTGGGGCACCGAACCGCCGTTCTGAGGAGAACCGATGAACCCCACGATGGCTGCCGAGATCGACGGCATCCACGTCAGCTTCACCGGCGATGAGGGCGCGATGCTCGCCCTCGGCCACCACCCCGCCGGCCGCGTCATCGCGGTCTTCCTCCACCTCGGCGACGACCTCACCGTCACCGCCGCCGACCTCACCCCGTGGATCACCGAGGAGTGGGCCGTCTTCACCGAGGACCCCGACCCCGACTACCAGTGGACCGCCACCCCGGCCCCCGAGGGCGCCCCCGGGGCGATGGCCGTCACGATCCTCCACGCCTAGCTACGCCGAGGGCGGCCCCCGCCTCGCCAAAGTCTGGGGCCGCCCTCGTCTGCCAGCACTCATGAGAACTGGAGACACCCAGCATGACCCAACCGACCCTCATCCGGCGAGCGTCCCACCGGCCGCGCCTGCTGGACCTCTACTGCTGCCAGGGCGGCGCCGCTGCCGGATACGACGCCGCCGGGTTCGACGTGACCGGCGTCGATATCAACCCGCAGCCGCTGTACCCGCACCGGTTCGTCCAGGGCGACGCGATCGAGTACGTGCGGGAGCATGGAGGCGAGTTCGACTTCATCCACGCCTCGCCCCCGTGCCAGCGCTACAGCCGCGCGCAGAAGATCCAGCACCGCGACCACCCCGACCTCATCGCCCCTACCCGGGCCGCCCTCGAAGCGACCGGCCGGCCGTGGGTCATCGAGAACGTCGAAGAGGCCGCCGAACAGCTCCGGGACCCGGTGACCCTGTGCGCCGCCGCGTTCGGGATGCGCACCTACCGCCACCGCCTCTTCGAGACCGGCGGCGGCTTCACCTTCGCCCCGCCCCCACACCCCGCACACCTGGCGCCCCTCACCAAGATGGGCCGCCCCCGGGCCGCCGGGCACTTCGCCCACTACGTCGGCAACTTCAGCGGCGTCCAGGAAGCCCGCGACGACATGCGGGTGCCGTGGATGACCCGCGACGGCATCCGCGAGTGCATCCCCCCGGCCTACGCCCAGTGGATCGGTGCCACCGTCCTCCAGACGCTGCTGGCGGTGGCGGCATGAGCGACCTCCTGACTGCCGCCCTGTCCGCCGCCGAGCGCGGCTGGCACGTCTTCCCGCTCCGCCCCGGCACCAAGCGGCCCGCGCTCCACGGCGAGAGCGCGTGCCCCCGCACCGGGCCCTGCACCACCGGCCACCTGAAGTGGGAGGACCGGGCCACCACCGACCCCGCCCGCATCCGCGCCGCGTGGGCGACCGGCGACTACAACATCGGCCTCGCGACGGGCCCGTCCGGGCTGGTCGTCGTGGACCTCGACAAGCCGAAAGACAGTACGGATGCGCCTGACGGCGCGGCCAACCTTGCGGCGCTCTTCGAGCGCGCCGGACAGCCCGTGCCCCGCACCCGCACGATCCGGACCGCGAGCGGCGGCGCCCACCTGCACTTCTCCGCCCCCGCCGCCGCCCGCCTCCACAACACCGCCGGGACCGTCGCCCCGCTGGTCGACACCCGGGCGTGGGGCGGCTACGTCGTCGCCGCCGGCAGCATCGTCAACGGCCACCGGTACGAGGTGGAAGGGCCCGCGCTCATCCGGCCTCTGCCCCCGGTCCTGATGGCGCTCCTCACCCCGCCCCACCCCAAGCCGGGCACTCTCCCGCCCCCGGCGGCCCCTGCGGGTCGGTCCGGCCGGTACGCCGCGAGCGTCCTCCAGCGCGAGCGGGAGAACGTCCGGACCGCACCCGAGGGAAGGCGCAACACCACCCTGCTCGCGTCCGTACGGGCCGTGGGCCGGTTCGTGGCCTGGGGAGACCTCCCCCGCGACGTGGTCGAGACGGCTTTTCAAGGAGAGGGCGAGGCAGTCGGGCTCACCACAGCCGAGTGCCGCGCCACCATCACCAGCGCTCTCAACTGGTCCATCCGCACCTGCCGGCCACGACCGGAGGCGGCATGACCACCCGACCCACCCCCCACCTGAAAAGCATCCCCGCGCCCACCACCCGCCCCCGCCCCGCCGAACCCGCCGAGCGGGACTCCAGCGGTAGCGCGCCGAAGGTCGTCGCCGAAGGCGTCCGTGTCGCTGTTCGCCCTGACCCGAGCGTCATCTCCGG
Source organism: Streptomyces sp. NBC_00102 (assembly GCF_026343115.1). Classification (GTDB taxonomy): domain Bacteria; phylum Actinomycetota; class Actinomycetes; order Streptomycetales; family Streptomycetaceae; genus Streptomyces. The sequence continues at coordinate 5,420,248 of NZ_JAPEMC010000001.1, read as the reverse complement.
CATCCGCCCCGGACTCCACATCCGGGGACTCGACCGCCGGGAAACCCCCAGCGCGGACTGGCTCTGCACGTGCGGCCACCACGAACGCGCACGCGGCCGGAACGCCGTCATCGCCCTCAACGCCCGTGTACAGACCGGTCACTGCCCCCACCGCACCACCGAGCAACACAGGAGGACCGCCGCATGACCACACAGCCCACGACACCCATCAACGGCGCCGAACTGCTCAACAAGGTCGAGCAGTTCCACCGCAGGTTCAACCTCTTCCCCCGCGAGGCCGCATACGTGGCGGTCGCCCTCTGGGACGCCCACGCCCACCTCGTGGACTGCTTCGAGACGACGCCCCGCATCGCGTTCCTCTCCCCGGAGCCCGGCAGCGGGAAGTCCCGTGCGCTGGAAATCATCGAGACCCTCACGCCCCGTGCCGTGAGCACCGAATCCGCCTCTGCCAACGCCCTCTACCGGCTGGTCGACGGCGACAACGGGCGACCCACCGTCCTCTTCGACGAAGTGGACACGATCTTCGGCCCCAAAGCCGGAGACAACGAGTCCCTGCGCGGCTTCCTCAACTCCGGCTACCGCCGCATCGGCGGCGCCATCCGCTGCGTCGGCGACGGCTCCAACCAGACGGCCACCACATTCTCCAGCTACTGCGCGGTCGCCATGGCCGGACTCGGCTCCTTGCCCGACACCATCCTCACCAGGTCCATCATCATCCGGATGCGCAAGCGCGCCCCGAACGAGAAGGTCGAGCCCTACCGGCAGCGCATCCACGAGAAGCAGGGCCACGCGCTGCGCGACCGCCTCGCCACGTGGGCCGAACAGGTCACCGACACCGTATCCAGCGCCTGGCCCACGATGCCCGAAGGCATCAGCGACCGGCCCGCCGACGTATGGGAGCCCTTGCTCGCCATCGCCGACGCGGCCGGCGGCGACTGGCCGGACCGGGCCCGTGCCGCGTGCGTCGAACTCGTCGCCGCTGCGAAGGAAGGTGACGCGGCCAGCCGGGGCGTTCAGCTCCTCACCGACCTGCGTGACCACGTCTTCCGTGGCGCGGACCGCATGCCGACTGCCGTCATCCTCGAAATGCTCCTCGCCATGGACGAAGCCCCCTGGGCCGACTTGGACGGGCGCCCCCTCACCTCGCGGACGCTCTCCCGCATGCTCAGCGACTACGTCACCACCGACAACGCCCCCATCAAGCCCCGCAGCATCCGCACCCCCAGTGGTGTCCCCAAGGGCTACTACGCCGTCGACCTCGCCGACGCGTGGAACCGGTACTGCCCCGTACCCCCCGCCAAGTCCGCTACATCCGCTACATCCGCTACACCGCAGGTCAGCGGGCACGGAAATGTAGCGGACACGCTCGATGTAGCGGATAGCTCCCGCTACAACCCCACCCCCGCCTGACCTCACAACCCCTCCCGCCGTAGCGGGAGCTATCCGCTACATCCCGCACATCCGCTACAAGAAACAGACCCCTGACCTGCGGTGTAGCGGATGTAGCGGATGTAGCGGACCTCTGGACCCAAGGGAAAGAGCAGACCACCTCCGACCAAGGAGCGCCGGTGCCCCAGAAGCGCACCCCGGAAGCCGACCCGCAAACGACCCTGCGCGCCGGCCTCCCCGACCGGTACCTCACCACCGACGACGTTGCCGAAATCCTCGGCGTCCCCGTCGAGACGCTCTATCAGTGGCGCAAGAAGCGGACCGGCCCGCCCGGATTCCGCATCGGCAAGCACACCCGCTACGACCCCGCCGACCTCTACGCCTGGATCGCCGAACAGAAGCGCTTGGACATCAGTCAAGCCGCCTGATCAACCACCAACCACCGAGGGCGGGCCCACACGGTCCCGCCCTCGGTGCATCCCCGAAAGGCCCACCCGTGGCAGGCCACATCCAAGACCGCTGGTTCAAGATCGAGACCACCGCCAACGGCAGCACTGTCCGCACCAAGACCGACCGCCACGGAACCGGGCTCCGCTACCGCGCCCGGTACGTCGGCCCCGACGGTACAGAGAAGTCCAAGTCCTTCCCTGACCGACAGAAGCGGCTCGCCGAGAGCTGGCTCGCCTCTGTCGCCTCCGACATGACCCGGGGCCAGTACATCGACCCCCGCGCGGCCCGAGTCACCTTCAAGGGTTACGCCGAGAAGTGGCTCAGCACGCACAGCGCGGATCTTTCGAGCCGGATCGTCACCGAGCAGCGTCTCCGTCTGCACGCGTTCCCCGTGCTTGGGTCGCGTCCGCTCGACTCCTTCCGGCCTGAACACCTGCGCGACCTGGTGAGCGCCCTTGAGGCGAACCCGCGTGTGGGCGGTGCGTACGCGCGCAACATCTACGGCGACGTTCGGGCCGTGTTGAGCGCGGCTGTGGACGACGGTCTCCTGCCTCGCAACCCGTGCTCCGCAAGGTCCGTACGTCCGCCGACGGTCGAACGTCGGCGCGTCACGCCGTGGCTGCCCTCCCAGGTTCAGGCAGTCCGACAGTCGCTTCCCGAGCGCTACCGGACCATGGTGGACACGGGTGCGGGGTGCGGGCTCCGTCAGGGGGAGATCGTGGGGCTCGCCGAGGACGCACTCGACTCCGGGGGCGGCATCCTGCGGGTCGTGCGGCAAGTGAAGCTCATCGGAGGCAAGGCCGTGTTCGCCCCGCCGAAGTGTGGCAAGGAGCGCGACGTGCCTCTGCCTTCCTCGGTGGCCGAGGCCCTGCGGGTGCACATGGACGCCTGCAAGCCGGTCGACATCACCCTGCCGTGGCGGAAGCCGGACGGCCCGAAGGTGACTGCCCGCCTCCTGTTTACCAACAGCGCCAACGGTGTCGTCTGGCGGAGCAACTTCAACATCCAGGAGTGGAAGCCGGCCCTTGCGCTGGCGGGACTCATCCCGGCCGCGCGGGACGGGAAGTACGTCTCCGCTCGCGAACACGGGATGCACGCACTGCGGCACTTCTACGCCTCCGTGCTGCTGGACGCCGGCGAGAGCATCAAGGCCGTCAGCCAGTACCTGGGACACACCGACCCCGCTCTCACGCTGAGGGTGTACGCGCACCTCATGCCATCGAGCCAGGAACGGACCCGGAACGCCATCGACGGGCTGTTTCTGCCCGCCGCCGAGGGGTCCGACGGCCCAGAGACGGCCCAGTAGCACGCGAACGGCCCTTGACCGGCGCTAAATATGCTGGTCAAGGGCCATTCGATGCCGAACCGCCGCCAGTTCTCCGGGCTTAGGCATGGTTCTTCCAGTGTCGCAGACGCGACGGGAAGGGCCCGCCGTCCTGTGGACAGCGGGCCCTTCGCACGCGAAAGCGCAGGTGGAACGCGGGGTGCGGGAACGTCCCGGCCCGCAGGAGCGAACGCCGGGGCGCCGCAGCCGGAACGTATCGCCTCAGCCGCTGCCGACGAACAGCACCAGAAGCAGCCAGACGACCGGAGCGGTCGGCAGGAGCGAGTCCAGCCGGTCCATGATCCCGCCGTGACCGGGCAGCAGCGTGCCCATGTCCTTGATGCCGAGATCCCGCTTGATCATCGATTCGCCGAGGTCGCCGAGGGTGGCGCTGGCGGCGACCGCGAGCCCCAGCAGGAGCCCCTGCCACCAGGAGCCGTCGTCGATGAGGAACTGCACGCACAGCGCGCCGCCCACCATCGCGAAGGCGATGGCCCCGAACAGTCCCTCGCGGGTCTTTCCGGGGCTGATGCGCGGGGCCAGCTTGTGCTTGCCGAACCGCCAGCCGACCGCGTACGCCCCGGTGTCGCTGATCACCGTCAGCAGCAGGAACGTGAGCACCCGCCAGGGGCCGTCGTCCGCGGCCAGCATCATCGCGACGAAGGTCGCGAGGAACGGCACGTAGAAGGCGGCGAAGACACCCGCGGTGACGTCCCGGAGGTATCCCTCCGGCTTCTCCGTCATCCGCCAGACGAGTACGGCCAGTGACGTGAGGGCCATCGCGATCCAGGCGCCGTCGGCGCCCCACACGTAGCCGGCCACGACCATGGCCGCGCCGCCCACCGCGAGCGGGACGAGCGGAGCTTTGATCGACTTCCGCTCGGCCAGCCGGGAGGTGAGCTCCCAGAGGCCGACGACGACGGCGACGGCGACGACACCGACGAAGACGGCCTTCACGACGAACAGCGAGGCGACGACCACGGCGCCGAGGCCCACGCCGACCCCTATGGCGGCCCGCAGGTCACGCCCCGCCCGTTTCTTCTGCGGAGCGGGGGGCGGGGCGTGCGCGGGTGCCTGCGGCACCTCGTCGCGGAACAGGGGGCCACTGATGTGCGTGGCGTCCCCGTCCCGTCGGTCGTGGTCGTCTGCGTCGTCTCTACCTGCGTCGGGAGTGTCCGGCACGATGGGCATGGGCCGAGTCTGCTGGGCGCCGTGCGCATCGTGGGCAGGACCCGCCGGAGCGGCCGCGATCTCGGACGTGCCCCAGTAGCCGGCTCCTTGCGGGGCGCCCCAGGAAGAGTCGTTCATCAGACTTCGAGCAGCTCGGCTTCCTTGTGCTTCAGCAGCTCGTCCACCTGCGCGACGTACTTCGCGGTGGTGTCGTCGAGCTCCTTCTCCGCACGGCGCACCTCGTCCTCGCCGGACTCCTTGTCCTTGACGAGCTTGTCGAGCGCCTCCTTCGCCTTGCGGCGGATGGAGCGGATCGAGATCTTGGAGTCCTCGGCCTTGGTCTTGGCGACCTTGATGTACTCCTTGCGGCGGTCCTGGGTGAGCTCCGGGAAGACCACTCGGATGATATTGCCGTCGTTGCTGGGGTTGACGCCCAGGTCGGAGTCGCGGATGGCCTGCTCGACGTTGCGCAGCGCGGTCTTGTCGAACGGCGTCACCACGGCCATGCGCGGCTCGGGAACCGAGAACGAGGCCAGCTGGTTGATCGGGGTCAGCGCGCCGTAGTAGTCGGCGACGATCTTGTTGAACATCGCCGGGTGCGCGCGGCCGGTCCGGATCGCGGCGAAGTCCTCTTTCGCCACGACAACGGCCTTCTCCATCTTCTCCTCGGCCTCGAGGAGGATTTCTTCGATCACCACGTGCTCCTGCGTGTCTTGAGTGGGCCCGGCATCGTCATCGCCGGGCCCTGCGGGTCCTGCGTCGCGTCCTCACCTGCACGGTGTCCGACCGGCAGGCCGTTGTCCATCCGTGGGCCGTCAGGCCCGGGTGCTCTCGTCACTCACGAGGGTGCCGATCTTCTCACCGTTGACGGCGCGGGCGATATTGCCGGCGGCGGTCAGTTCGAAGACCAGGATCGGGAGCCGGTTGTCGCGGCAGAGCGTGATCGCGGTGGCGTCGGCGATCTTCAGATCGCGGGCGAGCACCTCGCTGTACTCCAGCGCGTCGAACTTCACCGCGCCGGGGTTCTTCTTCGGGTCGGAGTCGTAGACCCCGTCGACCCCGTTCTTGCCCATCAGGAGTGCCTCGGCGTCGATCTCCAGGGCCCGCTGGGCGGCGGTGGTGTCGGTGGAGAAGTACGGCATGCCCATGCCGGCGCCGAAGATCACGACGCGTCCCTTCTCCAGGTGCCGCACGGCACGAAGGGGAATGTACGGCTCGGCGACCTGGCCCATGGTGATGGCGGTCTGTACGCGCGAGTCGATGCCCTCCTTCTCCAGGAAGTCCTGGAGCGCCAGGCAGTTCATCACGGTGCCGAGCATGCCCATGTAGTCGGACCGGGCCCGGTCCATGCCGCGCTGCTGGAGCTCGGCGCCGCGGAAGAAGTTGCCGCCGCCGATGACGACGGCGATCTCCGCGCCGTCGCGCACCACTGCGGCGATCTCGCGGGCGATGGCGTGCACGACGTCGGGATCGACTCCGAGTCCGCCGCCACCCGCGAACGCTTCGCCGGACAGCTTCAGCATGAAGCGTCCGCGCACCTTCTCGTCGCGCTTGTGGTCAACCTGTTTGGCGTCCGCGCCCTTGTCCATGGAAATTCTCCTCGTGCACATACGAAGAAGGCCATTGCCGGTGGGTCTGGTGTCCCTCAGCGGCAATGGCCTCCTCGTCAGATCTGCGGTCGCTCGGCAGGTGTGCGGCCGACGACTGCATCAGACCCTATCCCGGGTCCACCGTCATTCGCGGACGGGACTCAGATGCCGACCTTGATGCGCGTGAAGCGCTTCAGGGAGACACCGGCCTCGTCGAGAACCTTCTGCACCGACTTCTTGGCGTCCTTGGCGAAGGACTGCTCGACGACGACGACATCCTTGAAGAAGCCGTTGACGCGACCCTCGACGATCTTCGGGAGGGCGGCCTCGGGCTTGCCCTCCTCGCGCGAGGTGGCCTCGGCGACACGACGCTCGTTCTCGACCGTCTCGGCCGGGACCTCGTCGCGGCTGAGGTACTTCGGGGCGAAGGCGGCGATGTGCTGCGCGACGTCCTTGGCAACCTCGGCGTTCGGCTTGTCCAGCTCGACGAGCACGCCGACCTGCGGCGGAAGGTCGGGCATGGTGCGGTGCATGTACGCAGCCACGTAACCGCCGGTGAACTGCGCGAAGCGGTCCAGGACGATCTTCTCGCCGAGGTTGGCGTTGGCCTCGTCCACGAACGCCTGGACGGTCTTGCCGGCCTCGATCTCGGAGGCGAGCAGCGCCTCCAGGTCGGCCGGGGAGGTCGCGGCGACGTGCGCGGCGAGCGTGTTGGCGACGGCCTGGAACTTCTCGCTCTTGGCGACGAAGTCGGTCTCGCACTTCAGCTCGAGCAGGACGCCGGACGTCTTGTCGTCGGAGATGAGGGAGACGACCGCGCCGTTCTCGGCAGAACGGCCTTCGCGCTTGGCGACGCCCTTCTGACCCTTGATACGGAGGGCCTCGACGGCCTTGTCGACGCTGCCGTCGGCCTCGTCGAGGGCCTTCTTGCAGTCCATCATGCCGGCGCCGGTGAGCTCGCGGAGCTTCTTGACGTCAGCGGCGGTGTAGTTCGCCATGAGTCTGTGTTTCTCTCTCGAAGTCTGAAAGATCTACGGGTGGACGGCGGGGGCGGTGCGCATGGCACCGGCCCCCGCCGTCAGTCAGCCGTGACGGAGGTGTCAGGCCTGCTCGGTCTCGGCGGCAGCCTCGACCTCGGCGGTCTCGGCGGCAGCCTCGGCCGGCTCGGCGTCCGCGGCCTTCTCGGTCTCGGCGGAGGCCTGGACCTCGGCGTCGTCCTTCTTGTCGCCCTCGAGCAGGTCGCGCTCCCACTCGGCGAGGGGCTCGCCGGCGGCCTTCTCGCCCGGCTTCGAGTCACCGGTGGCGGCACCGGAACGGGCGATGAGGCCCTCGGCGACGGCGTCGGCGATCACGCGGGTGAGCAGGGTGACGGAGCGGATCGCGTCGTCGTTGCCCGGGATCTTGTAGTCGACCTCGTCGGGGTCGCAGTTGGTGTCGAGGATCGCGACGACCGGGATGTGGAGCTTGCGCGCCTCACCGACGGCGATGTGCTCCTTCTTGGTGTCGACGATCCAGACGGCGCTGGGCACCTTCTGCATCTCGCGGATACCACCGAGGGTCTTCTCCAGCTTGGCCTTCTCGCGGGAGAGAACCAGGAGCTCCTTCTTGGTGAGGCCGGAGGCGGCCACGTCCTCGAAGTCGATGAGCTCGAGCTCCTTCAGACGCTGAAGGCGCTTGTAGACGGTGGAGAAGTTGGTGAGCATGCCACCGAGCCAACGCTGGTTGACGTACGGCATGCCGACGCGCGTCGCCTGCTCGGCGATGGCCTCCTGGGCCTGCTTCTTCGTACCCACGAACATGATGGAGCCGCCGTGCGCGACGGTCTCCTTGACGAACTCGTAGGCGCGGTCGATGTACGACAGCGACTGGAGCAGGTCGATGATGTAGATGCCGTTGCGCTCGGTGAAGATGAAGCGCTTCATCTTCGGGTTCCAGCGACGGGTCTGGTGACCGAAGTGGACGCCGCTCTCCAGCAGCTCCCGCATCGTGACGACGGCCATGGCCATCTCCTTGAGGTACTCGGTTCCGCGACCGCAGGATTGCGCTCGCGCCTGACGCCCCACGCGCCGTGCCACGAAGGACCGAGAGGCGCGGCCACCGTCCGCTGAGGAGGTGGCGGGGCGTGCGAAGTCGACCCGGTCACCCGGGTCGCCACAAGAAGTGTACGGGACCCTTCGAGTGCCGGGTGACGGCGTTGTCCACAACCGGCGAGTACTCCACAGGCGGGGCCCGGGCCGCCCCGGCCGACGGCCTTCGGAGGCAGGGTTCCGGCATGCAGGGAACCCGCACGACCACATACCCGCCACGGGTACGGACACGCCCGGCCACCTACCCGTCACGGGCACGGACCCGCACGACCACATACCCGCCACCGGTACGGACACGCCCGGCCCCCTGCCCGTCATGGGTAGGGGCACGGCTCCGGCCACCGGTGCTCGCGCTCGTACTCCTGGCCCTCTGCGTCACCGCTCCGGCCGGCGCCTCGGCGCCCGCACCGGACGCGGGTCCGGCCTTCGGGGTACCGGCCGGCGCGGGTGCCGGTCCTGACGTCCGGGGCGCCCGTACCTGGCCGCTTGCGGGCAGGCCGGTGGTCGTACGGGGGTGGGAGCCGCCGGCCGGCCCGTACGCGCCCGGCCACCGGGGCGTGGACCTCGCCGCGCCCGCCGGCACCCGGGTCCGCGCGGTCGCGGCCGGACGCGTCGCCTTCGCGGGCCGCGTCGCCGGACGCGGGGTCCTCACCGTGGAACTGGCCGCAGGCGGCGATCCGCCGCTGCGCACCACGTACGAGCCCGTGCGCCCCCTGGTACGCGTCGGGGACGAAGTCCGGGCGGGCTCGCCGGTCGCGGTGACGGAGCCGGGCCCTTCGCACTGCGCGGCGGGGTGCCTCCACTGGGGTGCGCGGCGCGGCGACTCCTACGTCGATCCGCTCTCGCTGCTGCCGCCCGCCCTGCTGACGCGGGGCCCGTCACGGCTGCTGCCGGTGTCGGGCGTACCGCTGCCCGAGGACCAGCCGTGAGAGGTGGGGCGGGGTGGGGCGGGTGGAGATCAGCCCCGTACGCCGCGCAGGATCATGGCGACCGCGGTCTCGGCGATCACGCCGGGCTCCTCGGCCACGACCAGCTCGATGCGACGCACCGCCGCGTCGACGGAGCCCTGGAGCAGCATCGCCGCGAGCCTCGGCTGGGCGTGCCCGAGGTCGCCCAGCGCCTCGACGATCATGGTGATCAGTCCGCCGTGCGCGGCCCTGATCTTCTCCCGGGCCCCGGCGTCGAGTTCGCCTGCGGAGATGGCGACCACGGCGCGGTGACGCCTGTCCCCCACCAGTTCGAGCTGCTTGCGGACGTACGCCTCGATCTTCTCCTCGGGCGCCTGGGCCCGCGCCATGGCGTTCTCGACCTCGGCCGCCCACACGGGGAAGTCCACGGCGCAGAGTTCCTCGACGACGGCGGCGCGGGAACGGAAGTACTCGTACACCGACGACCTGGCGAGGCCCGTGCGTTCGGCGAGTGCGGGGAAGGTCAACGCCTCCGTCCCGCCCTCGGAAAGCAGGGAGCGCGCGGCATCCAGGAGGGCGCCGCGCTGCATGGTCCGGTGCTCGGCCACGGAGGCCGCTCGAATCCTGGGCACGGCTCCACTCTACGGCGGAGGGGCCGCGCGCGAAGGGGCCCGTCCCGGGCGTCCGCCGGTAGCGGGCCGCTCAGCGGCCCGCGTCGGCCAGTTTCGCGCGCAGCTGCAGGACCGACTTGGTGTGGATCTGGCTGACCCGGCTCTCGGTGACTCCGAGGACGTTGCCGATCTCGGCGAGCGTGAGCCCCTCGTAGTAGTAGAGGGTGACCACGGTCTTCTCCCGGTCCGGCAGGGTGTTGATGGCGCGGGCGAGCAGCCGTCTGAGCTCGCGGCCCTCGGCGACCTCCACCGGATCGTCGGCGGCGGTGTCCTCCAGCGTGTCCATCAGGCTGAGCCGGTTGCCCCCTTCGCCTCCGACGTGCAGCAGCTCTTCCAGGGCCACCACGTTCGCCAGCGACAACTGGCTGAAAACCGCGTGCAGTTCCTCCAGCGCGATCCCCATCTCGGCGGCGACCTCGGACTCCGACGGGGTGCGCCGCAACTGCGCTTCGAGCGTGGCGTACGCGCGCTCGACGTTCCGCGCCTTCTGCCGTACGGAACGCGGAATCCAGTCCAGTGCCCGGAGTTCGTCGATCATCGCGCCCCGGATACGGGTGATCGCGTACGTCTCGAACTTGATGGCCCGCTCGATGTCGAACTTCTCGATGGCGTCGATCAGTCCGAAGACGCCCGAGGAAACGAAGTCCGCCTGTTCGACGTTGGACGGGAGCCCCACACTGACCCGGCCCGCGACGTACTTGACGAGCGGCGAGTAGTGCAGGATCAGCTGCTCCCTCAGCCGCTCGTCTCCCGTGGACTTGTAACTGCGCCACAACTCTTCGAGGGAGGAGGGGGCGGAGGGCCGCACAGTGCCACGCGCAGCGGGTGGTACTGCCGCGCGGTCAGACCCGGAGGTGTGCTGGGGCATGTGGTGCCTTGAGCCGTTCTGCCGTGAAGTACTGGGGACTTGTGGGGAGCGGAGACCTGTGAGCGTAGCGTGACTGGGACGTCGCGTTGCGCGCTGGAAGAGGGCGGCAGGAGCGCGCTGGTGCGTCGCGCGCTCCCGGCGCCGGGCGCACCGGACGACCGGGGCCGACAGCGTGCTCGTCGGCCCCGGGAGTGGCGCCGCACGAACTCCCGAGGTCACCCCGCTTACCTTTTCACCCGAATGCCCCAGGTCAAGTACCGCCTCGCCGGGTGTCGTCGTTGGGTCTCGGCGCGGAGGCCGGACGCCAGATGTCGCCCTCCCGTTCGACGAACCCCAGTGAGTGCAGTTCGTACAGTCGCGCGAGCGTCTCGTCGGTCGACGTACCCGCGGACCGGGCGACGTCGCGCACCCCCGTCGTCCCCTCCCGGGGCAGCGCGTCCAGGACCGCGGCTGCGGCCGGGCCGAGCAGGTCCCTGGGGAGCACGGTCCCGCGCCGGACCGGGGCGAGGTCGCCGATCTCGCCGACGAGTTCGGCCACTTCGGCCGCGTCGGTGACCAGTACCCCTTCCCCGCGCAGCAGTTCGTGGACGCCGGCCGACAGTCCGCTGGTCGCGGGTCCCGGTACGCCCATGGTGAAGCGGCCGAGCCGCTGGGCGCCCCGGGCGGTCACCAGGGACCCGCTGCGGTACTCCGCCTCCACCACGACCGTGCCCCTGGTCAGCGCGGCGATCACTCTGTTGCGGAGGACGAACCTGCTGCGGGTCGGGTGGGTGCCCGGCGGCAGCTCCCCCACCAGGAGCCCCTCCCGCGCGATCCGGCCGATCAGCTCCGCGTGCCCGCGCGGGTAGGCGACGTCCACCCCGCTGGCCAGCACCGCGACCGTGGCGCCTCCGGCCGCGAGCGCTCCCCGGTGCGCCGCGCCGTCGACTCCGAAGGCGGCGCCGGAGACCACCACCCAGCCCCGCTCCGCGAGCCCGGCGCCCAGCGTGGCGGCCATGTGGGCGCCGTACGGGGTGCAGGCCCGCGCGCCGACCACCGCGACCGAGCGCAACGCCCAGAGCCGCAGGTCGGGGGCGCCCCGGATCCACAGCCCGACCGGGCGGGCGTCGCCGAGGTCGTCCAGCTGACCGGGCCACTCCCGGTCGCCCGGAACGACGAACCGCCCGCCTGCCCGGGCCACGGCCTCAAGGTCCGCCGCCGGGTCCGCGACGGCGGCCCTCATCCGGTAACCCGCGAGCCGGGCCGCCGTCATCCCGGGCAGCGTCTCGGGAGACCCGTCGTACGCGCTCAGGCGCCGCAGCAGCCCCGTCGCCCCGTGCGTACGCAGCCACCGGCCCGCCCGCTCGTCGCCGGGTTCGACGATCCTGGTGAGCGCGGCCCGCGCCAGCCGCTCGGCATCCGACGGCCCGCCCGCGGCCTCCCCTCCGTCCGCCGGCTCCCCCGGACGGGGCTCCCGCCCCGCCCCGGTCACGAGGCCCTCGCGTTCATGGGCACGCCGCGCTGGACGCCCGTACGCAGTTCCAGGGCGGCGGCCACGTCCGAGGCGTCCGGCCGGTCCGCGCCGCGCAGGTCCGCGACGGTCCAGGCCACCCGCAGCACCCGGTCGAGGCCGCGCGCCGTCAGGGCGCCGCGCTCCATGTCCCGTTCGGCGGCCATCAGCGCTCCGGGGGCCGCGAGCAGCCGGGTCCGCAGCTCATGGCCCGGCACCTCGCTGTTGGTGGTCCAGGGCGTGCCGGCCAGTCGCCCGGCCGCGCGGGCTCGGGCCTCCCGCACCCGGTCGGCCACGACGGCGGTCGGTTCGCCCCGGCCTCCGCCCTCCGCCAGGTCCGCGCGGGTGACGGGCTCCACCTCGACCCTCAGGTCCACCCGGTCCAGCAGGGGACCGGACAGCCTGGCCTGGTAGCGGCGGATCAGCGAGGGCGGGCACTCGCAGCCGGCTCCGCCCAGGCTGTGCCGGCCGCAGGGGCACGGGTTCGCCGCCAGCACCATGAGGAAGCGCGCCGGCAGTCTCACGACTCCCGCCGCCCGGGCCACCACCACGTGGCCGGACTCCAGGGGCTGACGCAGGGCGTCCAGGGCCCGGACCGAGAACTCGGGCGCCTCGTCCAGAAAGAGAATTCCACGATGGGCCAGGGAGACGGCCCCGGGCTTCGGCAGTCCGTTGCCGCCGCCGATCAGCGACTGCATGGTGGCCGAGTGGTGCGGGGAGCAGTACGGCGCCGTGCTCACCAGAGGTTCGCCCGGAGGGAGGATTCCGGCGACCGAGTGCACGGCCGTCACCTCCAGGGCTTCCCGCCGGGTGAGCGGCGGCAGGATGCCCGGCAGCCGCTCGGCCAGCATCGTCTTTCCGGCGCCCGGCGGCCCGGAGAGCAGCAGATGGTGCCCGCCCGCCGCGGCGATCTCCAGGGCCTTGCGCGGCCTGCTCTGGCCCGCGACGTCGCTCAGGTCCTTGGCGTACCCGCCGGGGCCTTGGGCCGGGGCGAGCCCCGCGCCGAACCCGGAGCCGGGGACCATCAGCCCGGCGAGCAGGGTGTCGGGACGGCTCTGCAGGCCGGCCGGTTCGTCGGGCACCGGTTCGTCGCTCAGGATCGCGATCAGCTGGCGCAGGCTCCGTACGCCCAGGACCGAGACGCCGGGCACCAGCGCCGCCTCCCCGGCGGTCTGTTCGGGCACCACGACGTGGTGGTATCCGGCCTCGGCGGCGGCGAGGACCGCGGGCAGCACCCCGCGCACCGGGCGCACCTGTCCGTCCAGGCCCAGCTCCCCGATCATGACGACGTCGGCGATTCCCGCCGGGTCGATCCGCTCGGCGGCGCCGAGCACTGCGCAGGCGACGGCGAGATCGAAGCCCGAACCGGACTTCGGTACGGAGGCCGGCGAGAGGCCGACCGTGAGTTTCTTCTGCGGCCACTGGGCACCGGAGTTCGTGACCGCCGCCCTGACCCGGTCCCTGCTCTCGACCAGGCTCTTGTCCGGCAGGCCGACCAGTGTGAACGCCGCCACTCCCGGTTCCAGGTCGGCCTGGACCTCCACCACCACGCCCTCCACGCCGACCAGCGCGACGGAACAGGCCCGTGCGAAGCCCATCTCAGGCCACCCCCCGCGCGTGCTCGGCGACGGGACCGCCGCGCCGGGGCACGATCACCCCGACGAGGTCGATGCGTACGCCGCCCCGGGGCGGTCCCCCGTGCGATTCGAGCCACAACTCCGCGAGCCGTCGCAGCCGTTCCGCCTTGGCCGGGGTGATGGCCGCCATCGGGTGCTGGTACTCCACCGATCTGCGGGTCTTCACCTCGCAGACGACGACCGCGTCGCCGTCGCGCGCGACGATGTCGATCTCTCCGGCCCGGCAGCGCCAGTTGCGCGCCACCACGACCATGCCCACGTCGGTCAGCAGCCGCGCCGCCAACTCCTCGCCGTACCGCCCGAGTGCTCCCCGTGCGTTCTTCATCCGGCACCACCTCCGGCACCGACTCTGCGCGGGACGGCCGATCCTTGTGGATCTTGGTGGACAACCTCCCGGATGTGGAAAACCCGGCCACCCATGAGAGTGACCGGGTTGCCCGGGTTGACGGACCGGGAAAACGATCCGTCACACGCGCGGGGCGGGCCTCCAGGCCCTGTCGAACACGGTCCGGCCCGCGTGCCGGGTGGCTGTCAGCCGCCCGGGAGTTCGAGATCGCTCTTGTTGAGCTCCTCGATGTTCACGTCCTTGAAGGTCAGCACACGCACCTGCTTGACGAATCTCGCCGGCCGGTACATGTCCCAGACCCAGGCATCTGCCATGGACACTTCGAAGAACACCTCCCCTTGGACCGAGTGGACCTGCATCTCGTAGTCGTTGGTGAGGTAGAAGCGACGTTCGGTCTCGATCACGAATTTGAACAGACCGACGACGTCGCGGTACTCCCGGTAGAGCTTCAGCTCCATCTCGGTCTCGTACTTTTCGAGGTCCTCGGCGCTCATGGCATGCGTCCCCTTCAGCCGTGCGTTCCCCCATTGTGCTGCAGCCGGTGACGCCCCCGGACGTTCAGGCGATTTCGGGGGCGAGAATCTGCGGAACGCTCGGAGAACCCTCGTCGAGCAGCCTGCGCAGCAGTTCGGCGAGCTTGGTCGGATACACCGTCTCACGGGTCGCCCGCAGTTCGGCGGAAGTCCACCACCTGAGACCCGTGACGCTCCGGCGCTCCAGCGGGGTCAGACCCCCCAGGTCGGTGGCGGTCCGTTCCGTTCGCGCGAGAAAGTACCACTCGTCCTGTTCCCAGCGACGGCCGTCGAAGGGGAAGGAGCACCTGCGCTTCCAGAGCACCGGACCGAGCTCGACGTCCGTGATGCCGGTCTCCTCGGCGAGTTCACGGCGGGCCGCCTGCTCGTGGCTCTCGTCGCCCTCCAGCCCGCCGCCGGGTGTGAACCACCAGGTCTTCGCCGGGTCCTCGGGTTCGAAGCCGTGCATCAGCAGAATCCGGTCCCGCGGGTCGAGGAGGACGACCCGGGCGACCGTCCGGATCTCAGTGGGCACCGGCCACCTCCTTCGCGGCTGCGCGGCGGCGGGTACGCGCTTTGATGGGCCCGTAGACACAGCCGGCCAGGATGAGGATCACGCCCAGCACCACGGCTGCGAGCTGGAGCGGCAGCGGCCCCCGGGAGGAGATGCCGCCGGGCAGCGCGGTGAACCCTTCCGGCCGGTCCAGCATGCCGGGGGACGGGAACGCCACCGCGTCGACCCGTGCCTCGACCGCGTCGCGCGGCACCGAGCCCTGGCCCTCGTCCGTCAGGTGCATGCGGGAGTCGAGGGAGATGTCGCGGTCGTCGCCGAGCAGGAAGAGCTCCCCCTCGGGAACCTCCGCGCTGAAGTCCGACGCGGCCGCCCGGCCGGAGCCGCCGGTGGCCCCGCTCTCCCCGGAAGCCTCTGAGGTCCCCGGTGCCTCGGAGCCGTCGAAGTCGGCGGAGGGACCCGCCACAGGGTGCAGATACGGTTCCTCGATCGGCACGTCGTTGACGGTGAGCCGGCCCTTGGCGTCGCAGCAGACCACGGTGTCACCCCCGATCCCGATGACCCGCTTGACCATCGGGGAGAGGCTCCACGCCTTGTCCGTGAAGACCACGACGTCGCCGCGGCGCACCTCGTCGCCCGATATCCGCTGTGCCAGCACCTTGGACCCGGTCTCCACGGTCGGGGACATCGATCCGGTCGGCACGGTGTAAGGCCGGTACACCAGGGCGGCCCAGGCGAAGCCGCCGAGGAAGAGCACACAGCCGACGGCCACGGCCAGACCCGACAGCACACTGCCGAGCCGGCCGTGGCCGTCTCCCGTACGTCCTGTTCCACTCATCCCAGCGTCCCCCATCGGAGATCGACAATCGCTGATCCGAGTCGGCACACTACCCGTCGGTACGCCCGCGGGTCAGCCTCCTGCGACGCCAGAAGACCAGGGGCAGCGCTCCGGCCACCCCGAGCGCGGCCGGTGCCGTCGCCGCCGCTGCGTTCAGACCGGACTGGTCGAAGGTGCTGGGCACCGGCAGCGTCGCCCAGCGGTTGACGGGCCAGGCCACCAGCACGGCACGGCCGACGACGTCGTCCACGGAGACGGTGCCCTGACCGGGGAGGTTCTGGTGGTAGCGGGAGTCCAGGGAGTCCTGGCGGTGGTCACCCATGACCCAGATCCGGCCCTCGGGAACCTTGATCGGGCCGAACGGCTTGTCGTCGCAGGGGGTGTTGCCCGGGTAGATGAAGGACTTCTCCTCCAGCGCCTTCCCGTTCACCGTGACGGGGCCGTTCTGCTTGCACTCCACCGTGTCGCCGCCCACCGCGATGACCCGCTTGATCAGGTCCTTCTCCTCGGCGGAGGGCATGAGCCCGATGAAGCTGAGGAACTTCTGCGCGACGTTCGGCTCCGGGTTGACGGAACCCTCCAGCCAGCCGCCCGGGTCGTGGAAGACGACGACCTCGCCGCGCTCCGGCTCGGAGCCGAACCACGGGGTGAGCTTGTCCACGAGCACCCGGTCGCCGCGCTGGAGCGTGTCCTGCATCGAGTCCGAGGGAATCGAGAACGCCTGGACCAGGAAGGTCTTGATCAGCAGGGCCAGGACGAGCGCGATGCCGATGAGGAGCGGCAGCTCCTTCCAGAAGGAACGCTGCCGGGGGCCTTCGGCGGCACCGTCCGGGGTGCCGTCGTCCCCCGTCCGGTCCGCGGCCGTCTCCGACGGATCACCCGTGTTTCCGGGCCGGTCCTCGGGTTCGTCGTGTCCGGATCGTGCGCCGACCGCCAAATCCCCCACATCCACTCCTCAATCCGTGCCACGGCCCGCGCCGGATGCGACGCAGGCCCATCACTCCCATAACGAGCGGGAGTTCCGCAGGGGTCGGGAGCGGGATCATTCCGTAGGGATCCTGGTGGGACACACTATGCGAGACACCGGCGGCTGCCGACGCTCCCGACGCCGCGTCCGGCACCCCGGCGAACGCGTCGCGTTGCCCCAGCGTGGCCCAGCTCCCCACCGGCCAGGCGATGACCACGGCGCGCCCCACGACGTCCGACAGCGGCACCGTGCCGTCGTAGCCGTTGCCCAGGTGGTAGCGGGAGTCGGCGGAATTGGACCGGTGGTCGCCCATCACGAAGATCCGGCCCTCGGGAACCTTTACCTCGAATTGGATGGCCGATGGCACATCCCCAAGGTTCAGGTAGGGCTCGTCGACGGCCGCGCCGTTGACCGTGAGCTTCCCGTCCTTCCCGCAGCACTTCACGGTGTCCCCGCCGACCGCGACCACGCGCTTGATCAGGTCCTGTTCGTCGGCGGAGGGCAGCAGCCCGATGAAGGTGAGGAACTCCTTCGCCTGCCGGACACCGGCCGGCGAGGGGCCGGCGCTCACCGTCTCGCTCTCCCCCAGCCAGCCCCCGGGGTCCTTGAAGACCACCACGTCGCCCCGTTGCGGCTCCGAGTGGAACCAGGGCGTGAACTTGTCGACCAGCACCCGGTCGCCGATCCGGATGGTCTGCTCCATCGACCCGGAAGGGATCACGAAGGCCTGGACGACGAATGTCTTGAGGAACAGTGCGATGAGCAGCGCGAACACCAGCAGGAGGGGGACCTCGATCACCCGGGACCTGCGGCGCCGTCGCACGACCCGCCGCGCCAGCCGCCGGCGCTCGGCCCGGGTCGGTGCGGTACGGCCGCCCTCGGTCCCGGCCGGCGGCGCGGCCCGGTCCGCCCCGTCTCCGTACGGGGCCTCCGCCGCATCGGGGCGGCTCCCACGACCGCGGCTACCCATGCGAGCCGTCCGGCTCCGGTACGCCGTCGAACGCGCCGCCGGCCCCGGCCGGCGATCCGGTCCGGCTCCAGGGCCAGCCGATCCAGTCCACCCGGCCGATCACCTGGTCCACGGGCACCATGCCGCCGCCGGGCTGGCCGAGGTGGCTGCGCGAGTCGCTGGAGCGGTCGCGGTGGTCGCCCATCATCCACAGGGTGCCGTCGGGCACGACGATGTCGAACGGCACCCGGGACGGGGCGTCTCCCGCGTGCAGGTACGTCTCGTCCAGAGGGGTGCCGTTCACCTCCAGCCGGCCGTCCCGGTCGCAGCAGACGACGTGGTCGCCTCCCACCCCGACGACCCGCTTCACGAAGTCGGTGTCCGGCGGGTCGGCCAGTCCCAGAACCGCGGCGGCCCCGCGCAGCAGCCCCGTGACGGGGTTCTGGCCCGCGGTCTCCGGCAGGAAGGAGCCGGTGCCGTCGAAGACCACCACATCGCCCCTCTCCGGCGCGGAGCCGAAGCGGTACGCCAGTTTGTTCACGAACACCCGGTCCCCGATCCGCAGTGTGGACTCCATCGAGCCGCTCGGGATGAGGAAGGGCTGCACGACGAACGCGCTGAGCAGGAGTACGGCGGCCGGCAGGGCGGCGCAGACCAGAGCCGCCCGCCGCAGCGCGGGCCTCCGCCCGGACCGTCCGTCCGCGCCCCCTGCCTCCCCGCTCTCTCCGGCTCTCGCGGTCTCTCCGGCCTTCGCGGCACTCTCGCCGCCCCCGGAACGCGAAAAGCGCGACCGCTCCTCGGGACCCTTCGCGGGTTCCGGGGAGCGATCGCGCTTCGTGTGCTGTTCTTCCGTGTCCATCGCGGCCGAAGCCTATCCGGCCGCGCCGTGGACGTCGGTGTCAGCTCAGCGGTCGCGCTTCTCCTTGATCTTCGCGGCCTTGCCGCGCAGCTCACGGAGGAAGTACAGCTTGGCGCGACGGACGTCACCGCGGGTGACGAGCTCGATCTTCTCGAAGATCGGGCTGTGCACCGGGAAGGTGCGCTCTACGCCGACGCTGAAGGAGACCTTGCGGACCGTGAAGGTCTCGCTGACGCCCGCGCCCTGGCGGCGGATGACGATGCCCTTGAACTGCTGGATACGGGAGCGGTTGCCCTCGATCACGCGCACGTGGACGTTGACGGTGTCACCGGCGCGGAAGGCCGGGAGGTCCGAACGCAGGGAGGCGGCGTTGACGCCATCGAGCAGGGAAGCCATTGTGTCTGCTTTCTTCGCCGATGCCACAGGTCATCGACGGGAGATCGTCTGGAAGATCGAAGCGCTGATCACGTCGGGCGGACGTCGTTCCCCCTGTGGCAGGGGCGCACGTCGGACGCACAGCAGCTGCTCATTCTTCCACGGCGGTGGGCCTGCGCCAAAATCGGCCACCGGGCTCGGGCGTCCAGCCGAGGATGGAGAGGATCTCGCGGTCCTTCTTGTCGAAGTCGCTCGCGGCGCAGCGCTCGATCAGATCGGGCCTGTTCAGCGCGGTACGCGCGAACGCCTGGTCCCGGCGCCACCGGGCGATCTTCCCGTGGTGGCCGGTGAGCAGCACGTCGGGGATGGCCCGGCCGCGCCACTCGGGGGGCTTTGTGTAGACAGGGCCTTCGAGCAGGTTGGCCATGGCGCCGGGGGCGAAGGAGTCGTCGCGGAACGACTCGGCGTTGCCGAGGACACCGGGCAGCAGACGGGCCACGGCCTCGGTGACGACGAGTACGGCCGCTTCTCCGCCGGCCAGGACGTAGTCCCCGATGGAGACCTCCACGACCGGCATGCGGGTGGCGTACTCCTCCATCACGCGGCGGTCGATGCCCTCGTAGCGGGCCGGGGTGAAGACCAGCCAGGGGCGCTCGGAGAGCTCGACCGCGAGTTCCTGGGTGAAGGGGCGTCCGCTGGGCGTGGGCACGACCATGACCGGGCTGTGCGCGCCGGTCTCGTAGCCGTCGGCGAGCACCTGGTCGAGGGCGTCGCCCCAGGGCTCGGTCTTCATGACCATGCCGGGCCCGCCGCCGTACGGGGTGTCGTCCACCGTGTTGTGCCGGTCGTACGTCCACTCCCGCAGATCGTGGACGTGCACGTCGAGGCTGCCGCGGGCACGGGCCTTGCCCACGAGCGAGACGTTCAGCGGGTCGAGGTACTCCGGGAAGATGGTGACGACGTCGAGCCGCATTACGCCTTGCTCCCCGCGTCGGTCCCGTCGGCACTGCCGGCCTCGTCCTCGGCGTCCTCGGAGGTCTCGGAGGTCTCGGAGGTCTCGGAGGTCTCGGAGGTCTCGGATTGCGAGGTACCGGCCTCCTCGTCGCGCGCGGAGGCGACGACCGCCTCGCTCGCGTCGATCAGGCCGGGCGGCGGGGTGATGACGGCCCGCTGCTCCTCCAGGTCGATCTCGGTGACGATCTCCTCGACGAAGGGGATCATCACCTCGCTGCCGTCCGGGCGCTCCACGATGAAGAGGTCCTGCGAGGGCAGGTGGGTGATCTCGGTGATGCGGCCGATCTCGGTGCCGTCGGCGAGGACCACGTCGAGGTCCATCAGCTGGTGGTCGTAGAACTCCTCCGGGTCCTCGGGGAGTTCGTCGGGGTCCACGTCGGCGATCAGCAGGGTGTTGCGCAGCGCCTCGGCGGCGGTCCGGTCGGTCACGCCCGCGAAGCGGAGCAGCAGCCGGCCGCTGTGCACCCGGCCGGTCTCGATCGTGAGAGGCCCCGTGCCCGCCGGGTCGGTGGCGAGTACGGCGCCGGGGCCGAGTCGCAGCTCCGGCTCGTCCGTGCGGACCTCGACGGTGACTTCGCCCTTGATGCCGTGGGCGCGGCCGATCCGCGCAACTACCAACTGCACGCTGATTCTCCGATTGATGGGGCGGACGCGGGTGTCCGGTGTGAGCCGGGCGACCGCGCCGGGGGTACGGGAGGGCGGCGTCGCTACCGTCCCTGCGGGGGCCGGAGCGACGACAAGGGCCGGGGACGGCTGTGAAGCCCTCCCCGGCCCTGGCCGGTGTTCAACCTTTTCAGCGCACCTGGTCCACGTCGACGAGGTCGACCCGGATGCCGCGGCCGCCGATGGCGCCCACGACGGTACGCAGTGCACGCGCGGTGCGGCCGTTGCGGCCGATCACCTTGCCGAGGTCGTCGGGGTGTACCCGGACCTCCAGCACGCGTCCGCGGCGCAGGTCGCGCGAGGCGACCCGCACATCGTCGGGGTTGTCGACGATGCCCTTCACGAGGTGCTCGAGAGCCTCCTCGAGCATGCTCAGGCCTCGGTCGACTCGGCAGCGTCGGCCGCCTCGTCAGCCTTCTTCTCGGACTTCTTGGCCTTCGGGGTGATGGCCTCACCCTTGGCCTCGTCGCCGTCGGAGGTCAGGGCCTCGAACAGCGCGCGCTTGTCAGCCTTGGGCTCCGGCTGCAGCAGCGGCGCGGGGGCCGGGAGGCCCTTGTGGGCCTGCCAGTCACCGGTCAGCTTGAGGATCGCGAGAACGGGCTCGGTCGGCTGGGCGCCGACGGACAGCCAGTACTGCGCGCGCTCCGCGTTGACCTCGATGCGGGAGGGGTTCTGCACCGGGTGGTACAGGCCGATCTCCTCGATGGCCCGGCCGTCACGGCGGGTACGGGAGTCGGCGACGACGATGCGGTAGTGAGGCGAACGGATCTTGCCCAGACGCTTCAGCTTGATCTTGACTGCCACGGAAGTGGTGTCTCCTGGTCTTGACGTGGTTGGGCACAACAAAATGCCACGTGGGGTTGTAACACTCGCGTGCCCGATGGACGCGTCAGCCGGAGGAGAGAGGGGTCCTGTGCGACTGTCGAGTGCAGCTGTCCATTGTGCCACACACCATCGCCTCACCCCACCGCGACGGTGGCCTCCGGGATACGGAACGGCTTCCCGCAGCCCCCGCAGACGATCGGCGCCTGGGCGAGGACCGAGGGGACGACGCGGACGTTCCGTCCGCAGTCGCAGACGGCCTTGACGCGGACGCCACCGCCGGACGAGCCGTGTCGGGCCGCCGGGCCGCGGAAGGACCGCTTGGTGTCGGCGGCCGTCGCCACGGTGTGCGCCTTCAGAGCGCGCTGAAGGCGTTCGGCCGTGGGCCGGTACCGCCGCCTGGCCTCCGGGTTGAGGGTGACCAGGGAGAAACCGCTGCTGGGGTGGGGCTCCTCGGTGTGGTCGAGCCCCAGCTCTTCGGCGATCGCGAGAAAACGTCGGTTGTGGTATCGGCCGGCGCGGGAGGTGTCGCGGACACCTCGGGCGGCGGCGATGCCGTGGACTGCCTCGTGGAGCAGTCGCTCGAAGGAGAGTTCGGCGCCACAGGCGGACGAGGACTCTCCGATCAGGGACTCGGGTGCGGCGAGATCGGGCAGCTCGGGGTGGTACCGCTGAATGTCGGCCCACGCCTGCGCCAGCTCTGCGGCAAGTACAGGTGGTGTCGTGCTCACGTCGTGATAACGAGCCTGAGGGCCTCGGTGTTCCTATTCCGGGGCATCCCAAATAATTTGCACGTACCAGCCGGTTGGCGGCGATGCCCCGTGTACGCGGGCGGGTACGCCGATCTGCGGAGAAGCCTCACAGCTCACACCAAGGCCATACGTAGTAACGCGTAGGCACTCTCGTCGGAGTGCACGGGTCCGTACCGCTTTCGCACACTTTCGCGCCCCACCCGGAGTCCTGGTCCGGCCTTCCGGACGGAATCCGGGAACCGGGGAGCGACCCGCGGCCCGCACCCGGTCGGGGCGAGGCTACCGGGCCCGCCCCCCGAACGGAGCACCGGCCCGCCCACCGCCCCGCACACGATCCGGCGCACGCGCGGGACGTCCGCCCGAGGCCCGTGCCACCTCCGCGCCCGGACCCGCGCCCACCCCTGTGACCAGGCCGTACGCGGGTGGAGAACGCTCGACGTGCTGTGCCCCGCGTGTCGGGTAAGACTGGGCGGAAGGAACGGAGGCTCGCGTTCCGGCGTCCGCCCGCCCCACCGCGGACCACCGGACCGCGCGGCGCCACCCGGCGGACCGCAGAGTCCGCCAAGCTGATCGGTACCGCCTTCCCAACGGCGAGAGTCGGCGGTGCGGCGCACCCCCGCCCGCAGAGGGCGCACGGCCGGGGCGCGCAATGAATGACCCTGCGCCCCCTGGACGCGGCGGCTGATGCGCAGTTCCCTGACATACGGGGATGCGGACGCCCGCACGCGGGGGCGCCCATTCGGGCACGACCGAACCTCTTGGCGATTGGGGTACATCCATGACACCAACGCTCGTCCGGCACCACAGGTACGCGGACACCCCCGCCCCGGTGGACACCGGTACCCGTGCCCGCGACTGGGCAGAGATCCAGGAGCGGATGCTGTCACCGCTGTACGAAGCGGTGTACGAAAGGCTCGAAATCGGTTCCGGCACCCGCATGCTCTCCCTCGGCTGCGGTTCCGGACTCGCCCTGCTGATCGCGGCGGCCCGCGGGGCCCGCGTCACCGGGGTGGACACCGACCACGACCGGCTCGCCCTGGCCCGGGAGCGACTGCTGCCCCCGGGGGCGGAGGGGCCGGCCGGGCGCTCGGGGCCGTACGGCCCGGCCACCGGCGCACCACCTCGGCTGATCGATGGCGGCCCGTCGGCGGCCCCCGCCGACGGTGTCCCGTACAACCTGCTCACCGCCTTCGACCCGATCGGCCGCACGACGGGCGACTCCGAGGTTCTCGTCCCCGCGCTGGAAGCCGCCGTCCCGCTGGCGGCCCGGGGCGCGACCGTCGTACTGACCGCCTGGGGGCCGCCGGAGAGGTGCGCCACGGCCTCGGTGCTGGAGGTGGCGGACCGGCTCGCGAACCCGGACGGCGGTACGCGCTCCGGTGCACGGCGCCCGGCCGGTCGGGACGATCTGGAGGAGGTCGCCGCCCGGGCGGGGCTGAAGCCGGACGGCTCGGGCCGGGTGTCCTGCCCGTTCGGCTACGCCGGCCTGGACAGCGCGGTCCGCGGCCTGCTCTCCACGGGGCTCTTCGACACGGCGGTGGCGGCCACGGACTGCGGTCAGGTCGCCAAGGAGATCGCGGAGGCGCTCCATCCGCACCGGCGGTCCGACGGCACGGTGTGGATGCCGAACGTCTTCCGCTACCTGGTCTGCGTCTGCTGAGATCCGCCGCCTCGCACCGGGCGTGCGGGGACGGACCGGGCGGTCCGTCCCCGCACGCTTTCCCGTGTCTCACACCGGGTGCGGCTTCTCCAGCCGGGCGATGCCCGCCGCGCGGTACGCCTCCGCCTCCTCCAGCGTCTCGTTCGCGAGCAGCGCCTCGGCGAGCGAGTCGAGGCGGCCGCGGTTCTCCCGCAGCAGCCGGCAGGCGTTCTCGTAGCACTCGTCGACGATGCGCCGCATCTCCTCGTCGATCGCGTCCAGCGTGGCGGGCGCCGCCGACAGTCCGTACGCCTGCTGGGCGTCGGCCGGGATGGCCGTGAGGCGGCCGACCCGGTGGCTCATCCCCCACCGGCCGACCATGCCGCGCGCCAGGCTGGTGACCTGCTCCAAGTCGCTCTCGGCACCCGTGGTGATCACGTCGTAGACCACGTGCTCCGCGGCCATGCCGCCGAGGGCCCCGATGATCCGGCCGCGCAGGTAGTCCTCGGTGTAGGCGTACTTGTCGGCGTCCGGCGTGGAGAGCGTGACACCGAGGGCGCGGCCCCGCGGCACGATGGTGACCTTGCGCACCGGGTCGGCGCCCGGCTGGAGCATGCCGAGGAGGGCGTGGCCGCTCTCGTGGTAGGCGGTCCTGCGGCGCTCCTCCTCCGGCATGACCAGCGGGCGTTCCGCGCCGAGCTGGATCTTCTCCAGGGCCTGGGAGAGGTCGGTCTGCTGCACCTCGGACCCCTCGCGCTTGACCGCCAGCAGCGCGGCCTCGTTGGCGAGGTTGGCGAGTTCGGCGCCGGTCATCCCCGGGGTGGTACTCGCCACCCGGGACAGGTCGACGTCGTCGGCGAGCGGGATCCGCCGGGTGTGGATCTTCAGGATCGCCTCGCGGCCGGCCCGGTCGGGCGGGCTGACCTGCACGATGCGGTCGAACCTGCCGGGCCGGGTGAGGGCGGGGTCGAGGACGTCGGCCCGGTTGGTGGCGGCCAGCACGATCACGCCCTCGGAGCCGGAGAAACCGTCCATCTCGGTGAGGATCTGGTTGAGCGTCTGCTCACGCTCGTCGTGCCCGCCCATGCCGGCGCCGCCGCCGCGGACGCGGCCGATGGTGTCGATCTCGTCGATGAAGACGATGGCGGGCGCGACCTTGCGGGCCTCGGCGAAGAGTTCGCGCACCCGGCCCGCGCCGACGCCCACGATCATCTCGATGAATTCGGAGGCGGACGCGGAGAAGAAGGGCACCCCGGCCTCCCCCGCGACCGCCCGCGCCAGCAGCGTCTTCCCGGTGCCGGGCGGCCCGGCGAGGAGGACCCCGCCCGGCATGCGGGCACCCATCTTCCGGTAGGCGTCCGGGTTCTTCAGGAAGTCGACGACGTCGTTGAGTTCGCCCTCCACCTCGTCGATGCCGGCCACGTCGGCGAAGGTGGTGCGGGTCGAGCTCTCCAGGGCGACCGGTTTGGGCGGCGCCTTGCGTCCGAAGCCGCCCAGCCCGCCGCCCGGGCCGCCGCGCGACATCCGCCGGGCGATGAACACCCAGAGCAGGACGAGGAGCAGCATCGGCGCCAGCGAGATGAGGAGGTTGGCGAGGAAGCTCCGCTGCTGGACGACAGGCTCGGCGGTGACGGTGACGTCGTCGTCGACCAGTTCGTCCCAGAGGTTGTCGTCGGCGAAGGCGGGCCGCTGGGTGGTGAACTTGGTGTACTCGGTGTCCTCGCCGGGGACCTTCGCCTTCTTCTTCAGCTCGCCCTGGATGGCGTCGCCCTTGGAGTAGATCTTGGAGACGTTCCCGGCGCCGACCTGCTTGGTGAACTCGGTGTAGGCGATGGTCGGCTCGTCGTCGCCGTTGAAGAAGGAGAGCACCAGGTTGGCGAGGAGGTAGACGATCAGCGCGGTGAGCAGGAGCCGTCCCCAGCCGCCGGGCATCTTGCGCCGCTGCGGCGGGGGCGGAGGCGCCCCCTCGGAGCGCCAGGGCTGGTCGGGGCGATCGCGGGGAGGTACGGGGGTGGTCACACGCTCTCCTCTGCCGACGACCATGAGTGGCGACATTCGCGACATTAGGGGAGAAAACACTCCCGAGCCCCTGGAGGGTCGCCTCCATGGGCCGTACGCGGCACACCCGGGTCGGCCCCCGGGGTGCCCCGGCGGCACGCCGAAGGGGCGCGCACCGTCGTGGTGCGCGCCCCTTCTCGGGTACCGCGGACGCCCGTGGGCCGGGCGGGCCCGTGGGGTCAGCCCATGAACTTCTTGAACTCGTCCGGCAGCTCGAAGTCCTTGCCCTGTGCGGCCTGGCCCGGCAGGCCGAAGGCGTCGCCCTGGGCGGCCGCCTGCTCGCGGCGCTCCGCGGCGGCCTGCTCCTCGGCCTTGCGCTTCATCGGGTTGCCGCTCTTGCGCTTGCCCTTGGCCTGCTTGACCTGCTTCTTCTGCCGGCCGGGACCGCCACCCATGCCCGGCATCCCCGGCATGCCGGGCATCCCGCCGCCCTGGGCCATCCGCGACATCATCTTGCGGGCCTCGAAGAAACGCTCCACGAGGTTCTTCACCGCGGAGACCTCGACGCCGGAACCCTTGGCGATACGGGCCCGGCGCGAGCCGTTGATGATCGTCGGCTCGGCGCGCTCCTTGGGCGTCATCGACTTGATGATCGCGGCGGTGCGGTCCACGTCGCGCTCGTCGATGTTGGCGATCTGGTCCTTGATCTGCCCCATGCCGGGCAGCATGCCGAGCAGCTTGGAGATGGAGCCCATCTTGCGGACCTGCTCCATCTGCGACAGGAAGTCGTCGAGCGTGAAGTCCTTGCCCTTGCTCGACGCCAGCTTGGAGGCCATTTTGGCGGCCTCTTCCTGGCTGAACGTCTTCTCCGCCTGCTCGATGAGGGTGAGCAGGTCACCCATGTCGAGGATGCGGGAGGCCATGCGGTCCGGGTGGAAGGCGTCGAACTCGTCGAGCTTCTCGCCGTTGGACGCGAACATGATCTGCTTGCCCGTGACGTGGGCGATCGACAGGGCGGCGCCACCGCGGGCGTCGCCGTCGAGCTTGGAGAGCACCACGCCGTCGAAGCCGACACCGTCGCGGAAGGCCTCGGCGGTGTTGACCGCGTCCTGACCGATCATCGCGTCGACGACGAAGAGGATCTCGTCCGGGCTGACGGCGTCGCGGATGTCCGCGGCCTGGCGCATCAGCTCCTGGTCGATGCCGAGGCGGCCGGCGGTGTCGACGATGACGATGTCGTGGACCTTGGCCTTGGCGTACTCGATGGAGTCCTTGGCGACCTGTACGGGGTCACCGACGCCGTTGCCCGGCTCCGGGGCGTACACGGCGACGCCCGCGCGTCCGGCGACGACGCTCAGCTGGTTGACCGCGTTGGGGCGCTGGAGGTCACAGGCGACCAGGAGGGGGGAGTGTCCCTGCCCCTTGAGCCAGAGGCCGAGCTTTCCGGCGAGGGTGGTCTTACCCGCACCCTGGAGGCCCGCGAGCATGATCACGGTGGGCGGGTTCTTCGCGAACCGCAGCCGCCGGGTCTCCCCGCCGAGGATGGAGACGAGCTCCTCGTTGACGATCTTGACGACCTGCTGGGCCGGGTTCAGCGCACCGGAGACCTCGGCGCCGCGCGCCCGCTCCTTGACGTTGGCGATGAAGGCGCGGACCACCGGAAGCGCGACGTCCGCTTCGAGCAGGGCGATACGGATCTCGCGAGCCGTGGCGTCGATGTCCGCCTCGGACAAGCGGCCCTTGCCCCGGAGGTTCTTGAAAGTCGCGGCAAGGCGGTCGGAGAGAGTATCGAACACGGCGCTCGTCGGTCCTCAGGGTCGGGGGCGTGGCAGGTCGCCTACTAGAGTATCCGGCCCGGACGAGCGGCCGTCCTCGCCGGTGGTGATCGGTACGTACCGGCGCGGGGCGCGCGGCGGCACGGGGCGGCGCCGGGGTACGGGGAGGGCACTCCCCTCCCCGTACCCCGGGCCGGGACGGACCGCTCAGCGCAGGGCGGTCTCCAGAGACTTCGCCACGGTGGCGGCCTCCTCGTCGGAGAGGACCGTCCCGTCCACGCGTGTGACGTACACGGTGTCCACCGCGTTGGCGCCCAGCGTCGCGACGTGGGCCGAGCGCACCCGTACCGCGCTGTCCTCCAGGGCCTGGCCGATCCGGTGCAGCAGCCCCGGGGCGTCCTGCGCGCGGACCTCGATGACCGTGGCCTGGCGCGAGGCGGCGGAGGCGACCGTGACCCGGGGCGGCGGGGCCTTGATGCCGCGCCGCCGGGGATAGGCGGACTCGCGTTCGGCGAGGCGGGCCTGGATGTCCAGCCCCCCGTCGAGCACCCGCAGGAGGTCGGCGCGGAGCCGGGACGCCTGCGGCAGCGCTCCGTACTCGGCGGCCACCCGCCAGCTGAGCAGCAGCAGGTCGGCGGACTCGCCCAGCTCGGTGGGGAGCTCGACGGCACGCAGGTCGGCGGCGCGGACGGTGAGGCGGTGCAGGGCGAGCACCCCGGCGACGGCGGGCAGGACCCCGGGCCGGTCCGGCAGCGCGATGAGGAGTTCGACGCCGACCGGTCCCGGTTCGCCGGTCTCGGAGGGCGGCTCGGGCTGGGTGTGCAGGGCGAGGACGGGTTCGCGGGTGCGCAGCGCCTCGACGGCGAGGCGCTCCTGTTCGGCGTCGGGCACGGCGGGCCCGGGGTCGGCGGGTGCCTCGCCGGCCAGGACGGCCGCCACCCGTCCGACGAGGTCGTCGACGAGGGAGGCGCGCCAGGTGCTCCAGGCGGCGGGTCCGGTGGCCAGCGCGTCGGCTTCGGTGAGCGCGTGGAGCAGCTCCAGGGTGGACGGGGAGCCGACGGCCTCGGCGACCGAGGAGACGGTGTCGGGGTCGTCCAGGTCGCGGCGGGTCGCGGTCTCGATGAGCAGCAGGTGCTGCCGTACGAGGGTGGCGACGACGGCGACGTCGGCCTTGTCGAAGCCGATGCGGGTGGCCATGTCGCGGGCGATGACCTCGCCGGCGACGGAGTGGTCGCCGGGCCAGCCCTTGCCGATGTCGTGCAGCAGGGCGGCGACCAGGAGCAGGTCGGGGCGGCCGACGCGGCGGGTCAGGGAGGCGGCGCGGACGGCGGTCTCGACGAGGTGGCGGTCGACGGTCCAGGTGTGCACGGCGTTGCGCTGGGGCCGGCAGTGGACGCGCTCCCAGTCGGGCAGCAGCCGGGTGACGATGCCCTCCGCTTCGAGGGCCTCCCACACCGCGACGGTCGCCTCGCCCGCACCGAGCAGGGTGACCAGCTCCTCGCGTGCCTCGGGCGGCCAGGGTACGGAGAGGGGTGCGGCCGCTCCGGCGAGGTGGCGCACCAGGTGCCGGGAGAGCGGGAGCCCGGACTCGGCGGCGGCCGCCGCCGCCCGCAGGGTCAGCACGGGGTCGCGCTCAGGACGGGCGGAGCGGGCGAGGACGACCTCGCCGTCCGCCTCGACCACCCCTTCGGCGAGCGGGGTGCGTTCGGGCGCGGGCCTGGCGCCGCCGAGCATCGCGCGCAGCCGGGGCCGCGTCGAGCGGGCGCGCAGGACGCGGTCGACCTCGCGCCAGGTGACGTCGGAGGCGTAACTGACGGTACGGGCGGCCTCGTACACCTGGCGGAGCAGGGCGTCGGCGTCGAGCAGGCCGAGCGCCTCGGCGACCTGGTCCTGTTCCTGGAGGGCGAGCCGGTCGGTGGCCCGGCCGGTCACGAGGTGCAGGGCGTCGCGGGTGTCGAGGAGGACGCGGCGGGCTTCTCCGAGTCCTTCGCGGGGGGCGTCGGCCACCCAGGAGGCGGCGACGGCGCGCAGGGCGGTGGCGTCGCGGAGGCCGCCGCGGGCCTCCTTGAGGTCGGGTTCGAGGAGGAACTGGAGCTCGCCCATGCGTTCGGCCCGTTCCTGGCAGAGCTCGTGGAGGGCGGGCAGCCGCTTGGGAGCCTGGTTGCGCCAGTCGGCGAGGACGTGGGTGCGCAGCGCGGTGACGAGGCCCACGTCGCCGGCGACCGCGCGGGCGTCCAGCAGGCCGAGGTGGACCTTGAGGTCTTCGCCGGCGGCTTTGCGTGCCTCCGGCGGGGTGCGTACGGAGTGGTCGAGCGCGAGGCCCAGGTCCCAGACGGGGTACCACAGGCGGTCCGCGAGTGCGGAGACGGCCGCGGCGTCGGCCGAGCCGTCGTGGAGCAGGAGCAGATCGAGGTCGCTGCGCGGGGAGAGTTCACCGCGGCCGTAGCCGCCGACGGCGACGAGGGCCGCGCCGCGTACGCCCGCGTGTTCGGCCGCCGCGGTGAAGAGGCCGTTCAGCCAGTCGTCCGTGAGGCGGGCGAGGGCCGAACGGCGCGGCGGCCCGGACCGCGCCTCCTGCTGGAGGAGGCGCAGCCGGGCCGCCGCGTAGCCGCTGGGTCCCGAGTCTTCGGTTTCGGTGGTCACTTCGGTACTCGTCACCCAGCTGCCTTCCGTTCCACGGGCGTCGGTGTCAGAGAGCGTCCGGGCCGCGTTCGCCGGTCCGTACACGGACCGCCGTCTCGACCGGCACGCTCCAGACCTTGCCGTCACCGATCTTGCCGGTGCGGGCCGCCTTCACGACGACGTCGATGAGCTGTTCGGAGTCCTCGTCCTCGACGAGGACCTCGATGCGGATCTTCGGTACGAGGTCGACGGTGTACTCGGCACCGCGGTAGACCTCGGTGTGTCCGCGCTGGCGACCGTAGCCGCTGGCCTCGGTCACCGTCAGCCCCTGGATGCCGAAGGCCTGCAGGGCCTCCTTGATCTCGTCCAGCCGGTGGGGCTTCACGACCGCCGTGATGAGCTTCATGCGTCCACCTTCTTGGTCGGAGCTGCCGGGGTGTCCAGAACCGGTGCCGCGGTGCGGGAG
The DNA here is from genome assembly GCF_026343115.1 of Streptomyces sp. NBC_00102. GTDB lineage: Bacteria > Actinomycetota > Actinomycetes > Streptomycetales > Streptomycetaceae > Streptomyces. The sequence continues at coordinate 5,389,558 of NZ_JAPEMC010000001.1, read as the reverse complement.
GCCGCGCCGCCGCCGGCTCCACTGAAGTCGTACGCGGTCTCGGCGTGTTCGACCTGGTCGATGCCGGAGATCTCGTCGTCCTCGGCGACCCGCATCCCGATCGTCTTGTCGATCAGGAAGGCGAGGACCGCGGACACCACCAGAGAGTAGGCCAGGACGGAGAAGACTCCTACGGCCTGCTTGCCGAGCTGGTCGAGACCGCCGCCGTAGAAGAGGCCCTTGGCGTCGGACTGGACCCCGCCGGTGGCGAAGAACCCGATGAGCAGGGAGCCGACGACACCGCCGACGAGGTGGACTCCGACGACGTCGAGCGAGTCGTCGTAGCCGAACTTGTACTTCAGGCCGACGGCCATGGCGCAGAGGAGACCCGCGATGGCACCGACGGCGATGGCGCCGAGCGGGCTGACCGCACCGCCCGAGGGGGTGATGGCGACGAGGCCGGCGACGGCGCCGGAGGCGGCACCGAGGGTGGTGAAGGAGCCGTGGCGCAGCTTCTCGTATCCGAGCCAGGCGAGCATGGCGGCGGCGGTGGCGACCTGCGTGTTGACGAACATCACGGCGCCGACGCCGTCGTCGTTGCCGAGCCAGGAACCTGCGTTGAAGCCGAACCAGCCGAACCACAGGAGACCGGCGCCGAGCATGACGAGCGGCAGGCTGTGCGGCCGCATCGGGTCACGCTTGAAGCCGACGCGCTTGCCGATCACGAGGATCACGCCGAGGGCGGCGGCACCCGCGTTGATGTGGACGGCCGTACCACCGGCGAAGTCGATGACGCCCAGCTCGAAGAGCCAGCCGCCGGCACCCCAGACCCAGTGGGCGACGGGGAAGTAGACCACGGTCACCCAGAGGGTGATGAAGAGCGCCCAGGCGGTGAACTTCACGCGGTCGGCGAGAGCACCGCTGATCAGGGCGGGGGTGATGATGGCGAACATCAGCTGGAAGACGGCGAAGACGTACACCGGGATGGTGTAGCCGTCCCAGAGCTCGTTCAGTCCGATGCCGCTGAGGCCGACGTAGTCGGACGACCAGCCGATGATGGAGCCGGCGTCGGTGCCGAAGGCGAGGCTGAATCCGTAGAGCACCCACAGGATCGTCACGATCCCGAGGCTGATGAAGCTCATCATCAGCATGTTCAGGCTGCTCTTGACGCGGACCATGCCTCCGTAGAAGAAGGCCAGGGCCGGGGTCATGAGCATCACCAGGGCCGAGCAGATGAGCATGAACCCGGTGTTGGCGGCAGACAGCTGAGGGGTGTCTGCGGCAAGCGTCGTGATGCCTGGGGGCATCGGCGTCTCCTCGTCGTCGGAGCGGCCGCGGCGTGCGGGGGAAGGCTGCGGGACCACTGGGAAAAGGTGCGGGCCTTATGCGCCAGAAGATTGGCGGAGCACCGTTTCCACGGATGCCGCTCGGTGTTTCGCCGCAGTGACGAAGCCGCTGGGAGTGTTACGTCGACATGAACCCGGAGCGACGTAACCGGTGTCCCGCCTACCATGCGGTCCATGCCGCATACGGTGCGGTTGAAGTCCCGCGACACGCGAACCGGCCACGGCGACACCCCGCTCACCTGGCCCGCAAGGGCCGGTCGGTGGTTCGCGGGGTGGCCGCCGCGGCCGGTGGTTACGGGGCCGGATCAGACCGCTTCGGCGGTCTCCGGCAGCTGGTCGCTGAGCGCCTCGGTGAGGTGTGCGACGTCGGCCACGTCGCCGAAGTCCCTGGCAGCGGCGTCGACGGTCTTGCGCAGACGGGTGTTGACGCGCTCGGAGCGGACCTTCCTGGCGACGGCGAGCGCCTGGCCCGCCAGCACCATGGACTGCTCGGGCTCGCGCTTGAGCAGATGGACGGTGGCCATGCCGATGAGGTTGAGCGCGTAACTGCGGTGGTGCTCGTCGTCCTCGGCGAAGAGCTTGACCGCTCTGGCCATCGCGGGTTCGGCGAGCGAGGCGTACGTGGGGCTGCGGCCGGCGACATAGGCCAGGTCACGGTAGGAGTGGGCGTTCTCGCCGTTGAGCTCGGCCTCGGAGAAGAACTTGATCCAGTCGGGCTCCGGCTCGTCGTCCAGGCCGGCGTCGAGGAAGGTGTCCTCGGCCATGCGGACCGCGCGCTTGCACTTCGCGGGCTGGCCCATGTTGGCGTAGGCGCGGGCCTCCATCGCATACAGCATCGACTGGGTGCGGGCCGTCGCGCACTCCCGGCTGCCGTACTGCGCGAGGTGGATGAGTTCGAGGGCGTCGTCGGGGCGGCCGAGGTGGATCATCTGCCGGCTCATGCTGGAGAGGATGTACGAGCCCAGCGACTTGTCCCCGGCCTCCTTGGCCGCGTGCAGGGCGAGCACGAAGTACTTCTGGGCGGTGGGCTGGAGACCGACGTCGTAGCTCATCCAGCCCGCCAGCTCGGCGAGTTCGGCGGCGCAGCGGAAGAGCCGCACCGCGGTGGCCGACGGCTGGGGCTCCTGCAACAGGTCGGTGACCTCGTGGAGTTGACCGACCACGGCCTTGCGGCGCAGTCCGCCGCCGCACTGCGCGTCCCACTGGCGGAACATCGCCGTGGTGGACTCCAGCAGGTCGAGTTCGGGCTTGGAGAGGCGGGAGGGGCGGCGGGCGGACGCGGGCGATTCCGGTTCGGCGGGACCGGTGGGGGTGACGGGCACCAGCCAGCGCTGCATGGGCTCGATCAGCGCGGGTCCCGCGGCGAGCGCGAGCGAGGAACCGAGGAATCCCCGGCGGGCGAGCATCAGATCGCTGCGGGAGAACTCGCTGAGCAGGGCGACGGTCTGCGGGCCCGCCCAGGGCAGGTCCACGCCGGAGACGGAGGGGGACGTGTGGGCGGTCCGCAGCCCGAGGTCCTCCACGGCGACGACGCTGCCGAAGCGCTCGGAGAAGAGTTCCGACAGGATGCGCGGGATCGGCTCGCGGGGCTGTTCACCGTCGAGCCACCGCCGCACCCGCGAGGTGTCCGTGCTGATGTGGTGGGCCCCCATCTGGCGGGCCCGCCGGTTGACCTGGCGCGCGAGCTCGCCCTTGGACCAGCCGCTGCGCACGAACCATGATCCCAATTGCCCGTTGGGGCGCTTTCCGGCATTCGTATCGCCTGCGCCGCTGCCACTCACCGGAACGCCCCCATCTCGCCGAAACCTCTTCGCGCGAACCTCTGCCCAGCTACCCAGAATGCCGTAACCCGGTGCCGCCCGTACGGAAGTTGCCCGCCATCGAACAAGAAATCGGGTTGCCACCGGCATACCCGCGGGTGCTCATACTCCCAGAGTCCGTGTACCGACGGTAATCCTACGATCACCCTCGCCGCGAGGGCGAATTCAGAAACGCCACCATTCGCCACCCCTTCGAATGAAGCTGTCCGGCGCGGCGCGCGCTTGACTTGACAGGCGCCGAACAACAGGGGCGCGAAGGAGTGCTTCGGGTTGTGCGGGACGGATCGCACCACCCCTGAGCACTCCCGTGCGCCGCCCGTTCGGGGCCCACGGGAGTACTCAGGGGCCGGCGGCCGGCCCAGGGACCCCGCAGCCACGTAACCATCGGCGCGTCGGACCCGTTGGAGGGGGCATGGGCTTCACGATCGGCGGTATCCGTGAGCTGCGATCCGGGACGCGGCGACGCGACCGCACGGCCGGGAGCACGGCCGTGGCGGAGTACACGGGCCTGTGGGGATGGGCCGTACGGCCCGGTGCCCGCGCACGGACCGGCTCGCGCAGCTGCTCCTGCGGCGACCGGCGCTGCGCCGCACCCGGCGCCCATCCGCTGGAGTCCGCCCGCGAGGTTCCGGCCGGGGCCTCCGTCGACGACGCGGCCTGCGCCTGGGCCGAGGTGCCGGGAGCCTCGATGATGCTGCCGGTGGGCCGGGCCTTCGACATCCTGGAGGTGGCGGAGGCGGCCGGCCGGCGGGCGCTGGTCCGGCTGGAGCGGATGGGGCTGCCGCTCGGTCCGGTGGCGGTGACCCCTGACGGCCGGGCCCAGTTCTTCGTCGCCCCCGGAGCCGCCGCCCAGCTTCCGGAACTGCTGTACCGGATGGGCTGGGACGACGCCCCGCTCGACCTGCGCGCCCTCGGTCCCGGCACCCACATCACCGCGCCGCCCTGCGACCTCGGCGGCCTCGGCCCGGTCCGCTGGCTGCGTCCGCCGGCCCTGGACACCGCGGCCGCTCCCCCGCCGGCCCGGCTGCTGCTCGGCACCCTGGCGTACAGCTGCCACCGCACGTAACGGCGCGGAGAACGCCGATGGGCGGCGGCCCCCGATCGAGGGCCGCCGCCCATCGGCGTGCGTGCGGGATGCGCGTGGCGGTCAGTCGCCGATCAGCGCGTCCACGAAGGCACCCGGCTCGAACGGGGCCAGGTCGTCCGGTCCCTCGCCGAGCCCGATGAGCTTCACCGGGACGCCCAGCTCGCGCTGGACGGCGATGACGATGCCGCCCTTGGCGGTGCCGTCGAGCTTGGTCAGGACGATGCCGGTGATGTCCACGACCTCGGCGAAGACCCGGGCCTGGACCAGGCCGTTCTGGCCGGTGGTGGCGTCGAGCACGAGCAGGATCTCGTCGAGCGGGCCGTGCTTCTCCACGACGCGCTTGACCTTGCCGAGCTCGTCCATCAGACCGGTCTTGGTGTGCAGCCGGCCCGCCGTGTCGATGAGCACGACGTCCGCGCCCTCGGCGATGCCCTCCTTCACGGCGTCGAAGGCGATCGACGCGGGGTCACCGCCCTCGGGGCCGCGTACCGTACGCGCTCCGACGCGCTCGCCCCAGGTCTGGAGCTGGTCGGCGGCGGCGGCGCGGAAGGTGTCGGCCGCGCCGAGCACCACGCTGCGGCCGTCGGCCACGAGCACCCGGGCCAGCTTGCCGGTGGTGGTGGTCTTGCCGGTGCCGTTGACACCGACGACCATCACGACGCCCGGGGTCTCGGCGCCGCCCTCGGTCCTGACCTCGCGGTCGAGGTCGGGGCCCAGCAGGGTGATCAGCTCCTCGCGCAGCAGGGCGCGGAGTTCCTCGGGGGTACGGGTGCCGAGCACCCGGACGCGTTCACGCAGGCGCTCGACGAGCTCCTGGGTGGGAGCCACGCCGACGTCGGCGGTGAGGAGGGTGTCCTCGATCTCCTCCCAGGTGTCCTCGTCGAGGTTGTCCCGGGACAGGAGCGTGAGCAGCCCCTTGCCGAGGGAGTTCTGCGAGCGGGCGAGCCGGGCCCGGAGCCGTACGAGACGGCCCGCGGTCGGCTCGGGGACGTCGAGGGCGGGGGCTTCCGCGGCGGCGGCCGGGGCCTCCCCGGCGGGGGCCTCCGTGTCCGGGAGACCGGCGTCCTCGATGGTGCGCCGCGCTTCGTCGCGCGGCGCCTCGGGCTCCTCGCCGACACGGGGTTCGGCGGGAGGAGTGATGGTCGGCGTGCTCGACGGCGCCGAGGGCGGCAGCTGCTTCTTCTTGCGGCTGCTGACCACGAGCCCGCTGATCAGGCCGACAGCGACCAGGGCGATGACTACAGCAAGGATGACGATTTCCATAACCCGTCCAGTATCGGCCACGGGCGGGGCCCGGGAGCTGCCTCGGACGGACCCTCGATATCCAATGCCCTACTTTGCACCTTTTGGCGGTCATTGTGGTGAGCGGGGACACGGCGAGGACACGTCAGAATCGCGGCGGGGGACGCGGCATCCGTAAGCGTCCGGCCCGGGGAACGCCGCCGCCCCGGCCGGAGCCGGGGCGGCGGAGCAGGCGCGGCGGAGCAGGCGCGGGCGCGGGCGGTGTGGGCGGATCAGCCCATCTCCTCCAGGGCCTTGCCCTTGGTCTCCTTCACGAACAGCAGCACGAAGGGGATGGAGAGGGTCGCGAAGCAGGTGTAGATGATGTAGGTCGCCGAGAGGTTCCAGTCCGCGAGGCTCGGGAAGCTCGCGGTGATGGCCCAGTTGGCGATCCACTGCGCGGAGGCCGCGACGCCCAGGGCCGCGGCGCGGATGCGGTTGGGGAACATCTCGCCGAGGAAGACCCAGACGATGACACCCCAGGACAGGGCGAAGAAGAGCACGAAGACGTGGGCGGCGATCAGCGCCACGGTGCCTTCCGTGTTGGGCAGCTTCCCGTCGACCAGCTTGGCCGAGAAGGCCCACGCCTCGAAGGCCAGGGCGATGGCCATACCGACGGAACCGGTGAGCGCGAGCGGTTTGCGGCCGACCCGGTCGACCAGGACCATCGCGATGACCGTACCGATGATGTTCACGATCGAGGTCGTGAACGAGTAGAAGAACGAGTCCGTCGGGTCGATGCCGACCGACTGCCACAGCGTCGCCGAGTAGTAGAAGGCGACGTTGATGCCGACGAGCTGCTGGAAGATCGACAGTCCGATACCGACCCAGACGATGGGCAGGAAGCCGAAGCGGCTGCCCAGCAGGTCCTTGAAGGAGGACTTGTGCTCCCGGTGCATGGCCGTCTCGATCTCGGCGACGCGGGCGTCCAGGTCGACGTTCTTCCCCTCCACCTCGGAGAGGATCTTGCGGGCCCGTTCCTTCTTGCCGACCGAGATCAGATAGCGCGGCGACTCGGGGATGGCGAAGGAGAGCAGCCCGTACAGGACGGCGGGCACCACCATCACGCCGAGCATCCACTGCCAGGCCTCCAGCCCGCCGATCTTGCCGCGCTGGTCACCGTCCGCGATCTGGAGGATGCCGTAGTTGACCAGCTGCGAGATCGCGATGCCGATGACGATCGCGGCCTGCTGGAAGGAGCCGAGCCGGCCCCGGTAGGCGGGCGGCGAGACCTCGGCGATGTAGGCGGGGCCGATGACGGAGGCCATGCCGATGCCGAAGCCGCCGATGATGCGCCACATCGCCAGGTCCCAGAGCGCGAAGGGGAGTGCCGAACCGACCGCGCTGACGGTGAACAGCACCGCGGCGATCTGCATGCACCGGATACGGCCGATGCGGTCGGCGATGCGTCCCGCCGTCGCGGCGCCGATGGCACAGCCGATCAGAGCGATGGCGATGACCTGGGCGAGGGTTCCGGACCCGATGTCGTACCGGTCGCGGATGGCCTCGACGGCACCGTTGATCACGGAACTGTCGTAGCCGAACAGGAAGCCGCCCATCGCGGCGGCGGCCGTGATGAAGATGACGTGCCCGATGTGGTCCGGGTGAGCCCCCCTGGCTCCGGACTCCGGTCCTTGCACTCTGCTGGTCACATGAACTCCTGGTGCCTGCCCGCAATGTCAGACGTGGATGGATGAGCCCTTTAAGTGGCGCATACGAAACAGTTCGCCACCACTTGAATACGCAGGGGATGCGTCGGAGATCATCCGTTCGATACTCGAATTCGAGCGTGTGCGAGAGCGCACACCTACCCGGGTCCGAGCCATTCGCGTGAAGCAGCACAGGGAATTACGTGAAGATTCAGCGAAGACGCTGACTGATGACTTTCGATACACCGTCACCCTGCATGGAAACCCCGTACAGGGCGTCCGCGACCTCCATCGTCCTCTTCTGGTGCGTGATCACGATCAGCTGCGAGCTTTCCTGGAGCTCCTCCATGATGCGGATGAGCCGCTGCAGATTGGTGTCGTCGAGGGCCGCCTCCACCTCGTCCATCACGTAGAACGGGCTCGGCCTGGCCTTGAAGATGGCGACCAGCAGGGCCACCGCCGTCAGGGACCGTTCACCGCCGGAGAGCAGCGACAGCCGCTTCACCTTCTTCCCCGGCGGACGCGCCTCCACGTCGACGCCGGTGGTGAGCATGTGTTCCGGGTCCGTGAGGACCAGCCGTCCGTCGCCGCCCGGGAAGAGCCGGGAGAAGACACCCTCGAACTCGCGGGCGGTGTCGTGGTACGCCTCGGTGAAGACCCGCTCGACCCGCTCGTCGACCTCCTTGACGACCTGGAGGAGGTCGGCCCGGGTCTTCCGCAGGTCGTCCAGTTGCTCGGCCAGGAACTGGTGGCGCTCCTCCAGCGCGGCGAACTCCTCCAACGCGAGCGGATTCACCTTTCCGAGTTGCTGGTACGCCCGTTCGGCCGACTTCAGCCGCTTCTCCTGTTCGGCACGGACGAACGGCCGGGGCTGGTTGCGCGGGTGCTCGGGGTCCTCGGGCACCTCTTCGCCCTCGGCCGGGAGCGACGGGGGCACCGGCCGGCCGGGGCCGTACTCGGCGACCAGGGCCGAAGGTTCGACGCCCAGCTCCTCCAGCGCCTTCGCCTCCAGCTGCTCCACCCGCATCCGCTTCTCGGCGCCCAGCACCTCGCCCCGGTGGACCGAGTCGGTGAGCTTGTCCAGCTCCCCCTTGAGGTCCCGGCCCTCCGCGCGGGCGGCGGAGAGCGCGCTCTCCCCCTCGGCCTTGGCCGCCTCGGCCGCCGCACGCTCCTCCCCGGCCCGTACGACGGACACCTCGGCGTGCGCGAGCAGTTGCCGGGCGCCCGAGGCGACCGCGGCGGCCACCTCCGCTTCGTGGCGCAGCCGGGCGCGGCGCTGCTCGGCGCGGGCGCGGGCCTCGCGTTCGGCCCTGGCTCCCCGGTCGAGGGAGTCGGCCCGGCCCGCGAGCCCCTTCACCCGCTCCTCGTGGGTACGGACCTGGAGGCGGGCCTCCATCTCGGTCTGGCGGGCGTTCGCTCCGTCGGCCGCGAGCCGGTCTCGCCGCGCGGTGTCCGGTTCCTCCGCCAGGGGCGTCTCCTCGGCGACCAGCAGGCGTTCGGCCAGCGTCTCGGCCTCCTCGGTGGCGCGTTCCAGCGCCTCCTCGGCGCGGGCGGCGGAGGAAGCGGTCCGCTCGGCCTCGCCCGCCGCTCCCCTGGCCTGTCCGGCGAGCCGGCCCAGTTGCTGGGCGGTCTTGGACTTCTCCCGGTCGGCCGTCCTGCGGCGCTCTTCCAGGGCCTCGACGCGGGCGGCGGCGTCCTTGCGCCGATCACCCGCGAGCCGCTGGGCCTCGGCGAGTTCCTCGCAGCGCACGACGAGCGAGGCCAGCTCGGCCGCGGCCTCGTCGACGGACGCCTGCACCTCCAGCAGGCTGGGCGCCCCGGCCGATCCGCCGTGCGCGAAGTGGGCGGAGAGCACGTCGCCCTCGGCGGTGACGGCGGTGAGTCCCGGTTCGGCGGCGACGAGCCGTTCCGCGTCCTCCAGGGTCGCCACCACGACCATGTCCCGGGTCAGCACCCGCACGGCCGCCATGAGTCCGCCCGGTGCGCGGACCAGCGTGGCGACCGGCCGGCCCGCGCCGGTACGGACCTCGGGGCGGGCGTCGCCCGTCGCCGCGGCAGCGCCGCCCGGCTCCCCGGCCGGTACGGACACGGGCGCGGCCGACTCGACGGCCACGGCCTGCGGCGGTACCGCCGCCGGACGCCCGGGTGCCGCCTGGTCGCCGCCCTGCGCCGGTACGCGTCCGGGTTCCGCGTCCGGGCCGCCGGGAGGCTCCGTACCCCCGAGCAGCAGTGCGGCGCGGCCCGCGTCCTCGGCGCGGAGCAGCCGGATCGCCTCGGCGGCCGCGGCGGGCCCGGTCGCCGCCACGGCGTCGGCGGCCGCACCGAGTGCGGCGGCCACCGCCACCTCGTACCCGGGTTCGACGTCGAGGAGGCGGGCGGCGGGGCCGAGCAGCCCGGCCGGCCGGTCCGGGGCGGCGAGCAGTGCGCCCGTACCGTCCTTGCGGCGCAGCCCGAGCGCGAGGGCGTCGTGGCGGGCGGCGGTGGCGGCCCGGCTGCGTTCCGCCGCGGTCGCGGCGTCGCGCGCTCCGCCGTGCGCGGCCTGGGCCTCGGCGAGGTCCCGGCGTGCGTCCGCGTGCTCCTCGGCCAGCCGGGCGTCGTCCGCGTCGAGTCCGTCGACCTCGGCCTTGAGCTGCTCGTACTCCTCCTGGGCGGCGGTGGCCCGTTCCCTGGCTCCGTCCCGGGAGTCCGCGAGGCGGTCGATCTCCGCCTGGGCCGCGGCGGCCCTGCTGCGGGCCGCGTTGACCTGGCCGCCGAGCCGGGCGAGCCCTTCCCTGCGGTCCGCGAGGGCCCGTGCGGCGTCCTTGAGGCGTCGTTCCTCGGCGGCCAGTTCGCGTTCCAGTTCGGCCCGGTGGCCGGCGGTGTCCTCCAGCGCGTGTTCCGCGGCTTCCAGGGCTGCGGTCAACTCCGCTTCCTGCTCGCGGATGCGGGCGGCCTCGCGCTCCATGTCCTCGGGGTCCCGTCCGCGCCGCTCCTCCTCGGGGACGGCGGCCGCGCTCTTCACCCTCGCGTCGGCGAGCGAGACGGTTCCCCTGACCCGTTCGGCCAGTTGGGAGAGTTCGTACCAGCTCTGCTGGGCCCGCTGAAGGCGCGGGGCGAGGCGGCGGACCTCTCCCTCCAGCTCGGCCTCGCGGGCGAGCGCCTCCTTCAGCCGCGCCTCCGCGGACTCCTTGCGGCGCTTCGACTCGGCCTCGTCGGCGATCTCCTCGCGCAGCGCGTCCCGCAGGGTCACCAGGTCGTCGGCGAGCAGCCGCAGCCTGGCGTCGCGCAGATCGGCCTGGATGACCGCGGCCCGCCGGGCGACGGCGGCCTGCCGGCCGAGCGGTTTGAGCTGCCGGCGGAGTTCCTCGGTGAGGTCCTGGACGCGGGCGAGGTTGGCGCCCATCGCGTCGAGTTTCCGCAGCGCCTTCTCCTTGCGCCTGCGGTGTTTGAGGACCCCGGCGGCCTCCTCGATGAACGCCCGGCGTCCCATCGGGTCGGCGTGCAGGACGGAGTCCAACTGGCCCTGGCCGACGATGACATGCATCTCGCGGCCGATGCCGGAGTCGGAGAGGAGTTCCTGGATGTCGAGCAGCCGGCAGGTGTCGCCGTTGATCTGGTACTCGCTGCCGCCGTTGCGGAACATGATCCGGGTGATCGTCACCTCGGCGTACTCGATGGGCAGCGCGCCGTCCGAGTTGTCGATGGTCAGCGAGACTTCGGCGCGGCCGAGCGGGGGGCGCCCGGTCGTCCCGGCGAAGATGACGTCCTCCATCTTGCCGCCGCGCAGGGACTTGGCCCCCTGTTCCCCCATGACCCAGGAAAGCGCGTCCACCACATTGGATTTGCCCGACCCGTTGGGACCGACGACGCAGGTGATCCCCGGTTCGAAGCGCAGCGTGGTGGCGGAGGCGAACGACTTGAAGCCGCGCAGTGTCAGGGCCTTGAGGTGCACGCCGCCGGACTCTACCTTTCGCACACGGTTTCACCGCTGAGGGTGCAGGGCACATCTGACGTTAACCGCACCACTGATCGCCGTGGGGAAAGCGGTGCGGGACGAGGGGCGGGGCAGGGGCGGACCCGGTAGCCGGGTTGACGCGAGGGGGAAAGAAAGAAGGGACGCCGAAGCGTCCCTGGTAAAACGTGGCGCATGCGGGATCCGCTCCCGCGCACGGGTCCGAGTGGTCCGGACCCGCGGACCGTCCCGCACGGCGGATCAGTGGCCGTACAGCCGTGATCACGGTCGATCACGATGTCCGGTACCGCCGATCCGCGGTGAAGACGATCCAGAAACGCTCCCGGGCCGCTGAGTTGTCTGCGGGCCCGGCCGGCCCCTTGCGGGCGACCGGTCAGGTCAGAGCGGGCTCTGCCTGGGGTACGTCGATGTCGATGCCGTCGAGCAGCGACTGGTGCTGAGCGGCGGCGTTGAGCGCGTCGTTCTCGTCCTGGATCCGTACGAGCTCGGATTCCAGGTCCTGGACGCGCTTCTGGAGCCGTCGCATCTCGGCGAGGAGTCGCGGGTCGGAACCGCCGACGTAACCGAGAAGCGCCTTTGCCATGATGGATGGTCCTCCACACTGAGTGACCGACCGAAGCGGTGTGGGTCGTGAGGGAATCGCACCCGCGATGCCCGGCAGTGCTCTTGTCATCACTGCGGTTGCTGCGGAAACAGCCCTGTCGGACAGCTGAGGTGCGCGGGGATTTCAGAGTCTCACCAAAAAGTTTGACGGTCAACACGATCACACCCCGTGGGCGCCGCCATCCCCGGGGCGGCCCGACCCGGGGATCACCCGGACCGCCGTCGGCGGACGGCCGGGAGGCCTCGGCGATCTTGGTCAACCGGGTAGCTTCGCATGCCCGCCCCCCTTTGGCAACACCGGGGCGCACCGGGATTCCGCCGCAGGTCACTCCGGGTACCGCCGCCCCGGCGCACGCCACGGCGGGGCGGCGCGAGCGCCGGGCGGACGACCTCCGCGACCCGGCGTCCGGCGCGGCGGTCACCGGATGGCGAACCCGTCGTAACCGCCGCGCGGGGTGTCCCAGATCTCAGTGACTCCGTCCACGCGTCCGGGCGTGTCGTCGGAGCGCAGCCAGTCCAGCAGACGGTGGCAATTCTCACGTGCTCCCTCGGCGACGACCTGCACCCTGCCGTCGTCCAGATTGAGCGCGAAGCCGGCCAGCCCGCCGATCTCCAGAGCGTTTGCCCTGGTAAACCAGCGGAACCCTACTTGCTGTACTCGGCCGCGTACCCACACCACGAGTCTTGCGTCTTCGCTCATACGGGAACGCTAACCGTACGGAGCCGCTCGAAGCCCCTCGCGGCCGTCCGGTCATGGCGTACAGTCCGGCCGCAAGGACCTCACCCGATCGGGTGAGTGCCACGGACACGGTGACGCCCCCGGAGACCACGGGCGGCGGCCGAACGGCATGAGGAAGGCACAGCGCATGGGACGCCACCGACGATCCGCCGCAGGCGCCGCCGCTGACGAAACCGCCCCGGTGCCCTCCGGAGGACGGCACGGCCGCACGCGCCCGTCGAAGCGCCGGGTGCCGCTGCCGGTACGGGCCGGGCTGCTCGGGATATCCGCCGCCGTGGCGGTCGGCGCCGTCGCCGGCGCCACCGGGATGCTCCCGGGCGGCGAGACGTACGGCCTGAGCGACAGCTCGCACGCCGACCGCGCCGACTCCGCCGGAGCTCCGGACCTGCTCACCCAGGGCACCGCGAGCGCCGACCCGACGGGCCGTACGGCGCCCACCCCGGCGAGCCGGGGCAGCGAGCGGCCCGAGGCCCCCTCGAAGTCGGCCTCCCCCTCCGCGTCCCCCACGGAGAAGACCGCGAGCCCCACACCGTCCGCCACCCCCTCGGTGACGAAGACGACCGCGGCGCCCGCCCCGGCGAAGTCCACCGCCGCCGCGGCACCGGCCCCCACCACGGCCGCACCGAAGACCGAGGCACCCGAGCCGGCCCCGGACACCTCCGCGCAGACCGCGGTGCTCACCCTGGTCAACCAGGAGCGGTCGAAGGTCGGCTGCAGCCCGGTGACGCTCAGCTCCTCGCTGACCTCGCTGGCCCAGAACTTCAGCCAGGACATGGCGGCCCGCGACTTCTTCGACCACACCGACCCGGACGGCGACACCCCCTGGGACCGCGCGGCGGCGGCGGGCATCACCAACCTCGGCGGGGAGAACATCGCCCGCGGCCAGGCCGACGCGCAGGCCGTGATGGACAGCTGGATGAACAGCGAAGGCCACCGCGCAAACATTCTCAACTGCGATTACACGACCCTGGGCGTCGGCGTCTACATCGCCGACGGCGGCCCCTGGTGGACGCAGGACTTCGGCTTCTGAGGAGTCGCGCGCGTCCCGGGCCGTGGCCCGGGACGCCGCCGTGAGAGACCGGCGGGGCGTGTGGGTGCGCAGCCTGGCGTTCGGGTGACCAGTTCTCGGCGTTCAGCCGGAGTGCACCTCCGCTCCAGAACGCGTCACGAGAATTCTCCCTCGTGCCTACCTCACCCACACGTGCCGGCGTCGCCTCCGCAGCCGCCACCGCTCTGACGCTCTCAGGACTTCTCGTCACGGGAGTCCTGGCCGCGCAGCCCGCGGCTGCCGCGGACCCGACCGGCTACCAGAACGTCCGGATCAACGAAGTCACCTCGTCGAACAACGACACGGTGGAGCTGTACAACACCGGCTCGACCGCCGTGAGCATCAGCGGCTGGAAGATGTCCGACGACAGCTTCTCGCCTCAGTCGTTCAGCCCGTCCGCCGGCACGATCCCCGCCGGTGGCTTCGTCACCTTCAACTCGCCGAAGGGACTCGGCGACTCGGACAAGCTGGTCCTCTTCACATCCGGCGGCACGGTGGTCGACCGCGTCGACTGGGCGACCGACAAGGCGAAGCCCGCGATGGCCCGTTGCGGCGGCGACGGCACCGGGGCGTGGGTCACCACGACCTCGGCGGCCACGTTCGGCGCCGCGAACACCGCCGGCTGTCCGTCGTCGGCGCCCGCGGCGAGCCGGGTGCGGATCAACGAGGTCTCCTCGAACGGCTCCGACACCGTGGAGCTCTACAACGGCGGGACCAGCGCCGTCAGCCTCGGGTCGTGGAAGTACTCCGACAACGACACCTCCCACTCTCCGGTGTCGGTCTCGTCCTCCTCGCCGAGCGCGACGAGCATCCCCGCGGGTGGATACCTCACGTTCGCCTCCTCCACCGGGCTGGGCGACAACGACTCGGTCTTCCTCGTCGACGGCAGCGGCAACACCGTCGACTCGGTGACCTGGGCGACCGACGGAGCCAAGCCGTCTGCCGAGCGCTGTGCCAACGGCACCGGTTCGTTCCGGACCGCCGCGACCGCGACCCCCGGCGCCGTGAACTCCTGCTCGGGCAGCGACGGTGGTACCGGCGGCGGTACCGGCGGCGGCACCCCTGCCGGCGAGCTGCTGGGCGGCGGCGGTTCCCTCACCAGCGGCTGCACCCCCGAATCGGCCTCCGGTACGGGCTCCACGCCGACCGGCACCCTCGCGTGGCCCGGCGGGGCGGACGTCACGATCGCGGACGACGTCTGTGCGTTCACCACGTCCACCGGCCCGGAAGGCCGGGACGTGAGCGGCCTGGCATTCGACCCGGCCAACCCGTCGGTGCTGTGGGCCGCCAAGAACAAGAACTGGCTCTACAAGCTGGTCAAAAGCAACGGCAAGTGGATTCCGGACGCGTCCTGGAGCGCGACCGGCAAGCAGATCCGCTTCGCGGGCGGCTCCGGCGAGCCGGACTCCGAGGGTCTGACGATCGGCGGCAACGGCCACCTCTACGTCACCTCCGAGCGCGACAACACCAAGAACACGGCGCCCAAGGACACCATCCTGGAGTTCGACCCGACGGCGACCGGTTCGACGCTGACGCCGGTGCACCAGTGGGACATGACCGCGCAGTTCCCGCAGTTGGACACCGGTGACAAGGACGACGCCAACCTGGGCTTCGAGGGTGTCGGGTACGTGCCGGACACCTGGCTGACCGCGAACGGCTGGATCGACCCGCTCACCCACGCCGCCTACGACCCGGCGAATTACCCGTCACACGGGGCCGGCCTGTTCTTCGCCGGGCTGGAGTACGACGGCTCGCTGCACGTCTACGGCCTGAACTCCGACGGTACCTTCACCACGTTCGCGACGATCGCCACCGGCAAGACCTCCGTGATGGACGTGATGTTCGACGCCGGTACCCAGCGCCTCGTCGCGACCTGCGACAACACCTGCGGCGAGACGCACACCTTCATGAAGGTCGGCTCCACCGGCTCGATCGTGCCGGACGTGACCTACACGAACCCGGCCGTCATGCCGGCCGACAACCTGGAGGGCTTCGCCCTCGCGCCGGCTTCCACGTGCGTCGCCGGCCTGCGCGAAGCGGTCTGGAGCGACGACGGCGTCTACGGCTTCGGCTCCGGGAGCTCCTCGTACGGACACGCGCTCTACCGCGGCACCTTCCCCTGCTGATCCCGACAGTGACGGCGGCCGCCCGGGACCTTGGGGTTCCGGGCGGCCGCCGTCGTCGTGGACCGGCCCGTCCGTGCGTCGCCGGGCCGAACCGGCTTCACCGCGCCCGGGGCGGCCGCTGGCAGTTCGGGCAGAAGTAGCTGGAGCGGTTCATCCAGGGGCGGCGGCGCATGGCGGTGCCGCAGCGGTGGCAGGGCTCGCCCTCGCGGCCGTAGGCGTCGAGCGAACGGTCGAAGTAGCCGGATTCACCGTTCACGTTGACGTACAGGCTGTCGAAGCTGGTGCCGCCCTGGGCGAGCGCCGCGTTCATCACGTCCCGGACGTGGCCGAGCAGCTCGGCGGACTTGGGGCGGGTGAGGGTCGCGGTGGCCCGGTCGTAGTGGAGTTTCGCGCGCCAGAGCGCCTCGTCCGCGTAGATGTTGCCGACGCCACTGATCAGCGACTGGTCGAGCAGGGCCCGTTTGACCGTCGTACGGCGCAGGCGCAGCGCGGTGTGGAAGGCCGCGTCGTCGAAGGCGGGGTCGAGGGGGTCGCGGGCGATGTGCGCGATGACGTCGGGGAGCCCGTCCGCGGTGGTGGGGTGCAGCGAGAGCCCGCCGAAGGTGCGCTGGTCGACGAAGCGCAGATCGGTGCCGAGGGTGTCGTCGAAGCGCATCCTGATCCGCAGGTGCTTCTCGTCCGGGGCGTCGAAGGGCCGTACCAGCAGCTGGCCGCTCATCCCGAGATGGCCGAGGAGGGAGACGGGCTCGTCCTCCAGCGGAATCCACAGGTACTTGCCGCGCCGCATGGCGGTTCCCAGACGCGTGCCGGTCAGCCGGGCCGCGAAGTCCACCCCGCCCGCGAGGTGGCGTCGCACCGAGCGCGGGTGCATGACCTCCACCTCGGAGACGGTCCGGCCGGCGACCCAGCGTTCCAGACCCCGGCGTACGACTTCGACCTCGGGCAGCTCGGGCACGGTGAAGCTCCTCCAGAGAGCCAGGGGGGAAATCGGGGGAAGGTGACGGGAAATGCCACGACCCCCCGGCGCACGGGGCACCGGGGGGTCGCGAACGGGGTCAGGCCGGAGAAACGTCCGTGTCCCGCGGGGGTTCGGCAGGGGTGTCGGCGGCCCCTGCGTCGATCGCGGACTTCTCCGCGGTCGCCCTCGCTTCGGCGGCGGCGCTGATCTCGCGCCAGGCGGACTCGGCCGCCTGCTGCTCCGCTTCCTTCTTGCTACGACCGGTGCCGGTGCCGTACGAGACACCACCGACGCGAGCGGCAGCAGTAAAGATCTTCTCGTGGTCCGGGCCGGTCTCCGTGACGAGGTACTCGGGAACTCCGAGACCCTCGCTCGCGGTGAGCTCCTGGAGACTGGTCTTCCAGTCCAGGCCGGCACCGAGGTTCGAGGACCGGTCGATGAGCGGGTCGAAGAGCCGGTGGACCAGCTCCGAGGCCGCGTCGAGGCCCTGATCGAGATAGACCGCGCCGATCACCGCTTCAAGGGTGTCGGCGAGGATGGAAGCCTTGTCCCGGCCACCCGTGCCCTCTTCACCGCGGCCGAGCCGGATGAAGGAGCCGAGTTCTAGGCCGCGGCCCACTTCCGCGAGTGCACGTGAGTTGACCACCGCGGCCCGCAACTTGGCCAGCTGGCCTTCGGGCAGGTCGGGGTGGGTGCGGTACAGCGTGTCCGTGACCACCAGGCCGAGCACCGAATCCCCGAGGAATTCGAGCCGCTCGTTGGTGGGCAGACCGCCGTTCTCGTATGCGAACGAACGGTGGGTCAGCGCACGCACCAGAAGGGCGGACTCAAGGTGATACCCGAGCCGCCCTTCCAGAAGCGTGTGGGACGAGGCTGTGTTGACGTTGTCTGCCTGCTTCTTGGCGTGGGACAACTCAGACATCGTGCCTCTCACCAGCCACTCAGACTTCGAGGACCTGGCGCTTGTTGTACGTGCCGCAGCTCGGGCACGCAATGTGCTGGAGCTTCGGCTCCTGGCAACGCTCGCACGAAACCAGGGTGGGGACCGCAGCCTTCCACTGCGACCGGCGGTGGCGCGTGTTGCTGCGCGACATCTTCCGCTTCGGAACAGCCACGGCTACTTCTCCTGCTTCTCGTCGACGCCAGGCTCGGCGCCGCCCATGTTGTCCTTCTCGCCGTCCTGAACGGTCTCGGCGAGTCCTTGCAGTGCCGCCCACCGGGGGTCGGCGGCATCGTGGTGGTGGCCAGGATTCCCGTCCAGCCTGATTCCGCATTCGGAACACAGACCGGCACAGGTCTCCGTGCACACCGGCTGCATCGGCAGTGCGAGCACTACCGCGTCACGCAGCACCGTTTCGAGGTCGAACAAGCCGTCCTCAAGGAAAAACTCGTCCTCGTCGTCCTCGGCGTCGTCGGCCGGGTCCGCAGTCTTGCTGCGACCCCGGTCGTCGGCGTCAGGGTACGAGAACAGTTCCTGGAAGTCCGCTTCGACCTCGAAGGTCAGCGGCTCCAGACACCTTACGCACTCCCCCTCGGCGGTTGCACGGGCGGTGCCTGTGACGAGCACCCCTTCCATGACCGATTCGAGGCGGAGGTCCAGCGTCAGCGTTGCGCCTTCCGGCACGCCGATGACGCCGTCGATACCCAGGTCCCTCGGTGCTTCCACCGAGCGGGTCAGCCGCTTCAGGGCACCGGGACGCCGACCCAGCTCGTGCGTATCGAACACGAGAGGATTGCGGTGGTCGAGGTGGCCGTTCAGGGCTTTTCCTGCTTTCGGGATTCATGTGCATCGCACTGCGTCGGGAGGGGCCGGCCGTTCCGGAGTCGAAACGGGCAGCCGGGATCGGCGGAGATACGCGCGACCGAGGAGCCAGGATACTTGACGTACCGCTCAGCACCCAATCCGGACCGGTGGGGGCCTTGCGGCGCCCGGTCAGTGGCCCTGTTCGTACCGGCGCAGCTGCTCCAGGTCGATCATGCTGGTGTCGAAGAGGCTGGTCTCGTCGAGCGCGGGCTGCGGCTGCTGGGGCTGCTGCTGGTCGGCCCATCCGTATTCGGGCTGCCCGGTCTGCCCGGTCTGCCCGCTGAGCCCGTCCTGCGGCTGGTAGGCGTTCGGGTCGTACGCCTGCTGCTGGTAGGCGTACACGTCCTGCTGCGGCTGCTCGTAGCCGTCCTGCCGCGCGTAACCGTCCTGCGGCTGCTCGTAGCCGTACGCGTCCTGCTGGACCGGCTGCTGGTAGTCGTAGGCCTGGACGGGCTCGGCGTACGGGGACTGGGGCCGCGCCGGGTAGTTCGGGGATGCCTGCGGCGGCTCCGGGTCGGCGAGCTCGGCCAGACCCGCCAGATAGTCGGCGTCGCTGGTGTGGCCCTGGCCGCCGGCGGCGTCCTGGGCGGCCATGTGCACGCCGAGGTCGTCGGTGGCCACCCGGCCGTGCAGCTTCTGCCGGCCGCGGCCCACCGCTTCCAGGGTCTTGCCGAGGACGGCCTCGAAGGCGCCGAGCTTGGTGTCGACGTACTCGTCGGCACGGCGCTGGAGCGTCTCCGGGTCGGCGCTGCGCTCGGGGGCCTCGGCGAAGTCGGGGTCCTCGTAGCCCTGCTCGTCCAGGCCCTGGCTGCGGCCGAGCAGCTTCTCCCGGCCCCGGTCCACGGAACCGATGGTCTTGGTGAGGACGACCTCGAAGTTGGCGAGCTTGCTGTCGACGTACTCGTCGGCCTCCGCCTTGACCTCGGCGGCCTCGCGGCGGGCCTCGGCCAGGACGCGGTCGGCCTCGGCCTGGGCCCGTACGACGATCTCGGTGCCGGAGACGAGCGAGCCGCGCTCGGCGTGGGCGGACTCGATGATCCGCTCCGCCTCCTGGCGGGCCCGGTCGACGAGCTGCTCACTGCCGCCGATGACCTCCTCGGCGTGCGCGAGCGAGCCGGGCAGTGCTTCGCGGAGCTCTTCGAGCATCCCGAGCAGATCGGCGCGGTTGATCACGCACGAGGCCGACATGGGCATGGACCGGGCGTTCCCGACCGCCTCGACGATCTCGTCGAGCTTCTTCTGCACGTCCACCGTGTGCTCGCCACTCTCTGCCGCTGTTGGAGACGGACGGGACGACTGTAAGGCCAGTCGGCTCCCGTCCGACACCGGGTGACGGTCGCTCAGACGCCCGAGGGCCGTCCCGCAGCTGTCGTCGCGCACCCACCAGGGATCGCGGGACTGCCCTCAGTGCCGCTCCAGCCGCTGCTGGAGCGCGGCGTGGACGGTCGGCGGCAGCAGGTGGGAGACGTCTCCGCCCCAGGTCGCGACCTCCTTGACCAGCGAGGACGACAGGAAACTGTAGGTGGGGTTGGTGGGGACGAAGAGCGTCTCGACACCGGAGAGGCCGTTGTTCATCTGGGCCATCTGCAGTTCGTAGTCGAAGTCGCTGACCGCCCTGAGCCCCTTCACGATGGCCGGGATCTCCCGCTGCTTGCAGAAGTCGACCAGCAGGCCGTGGAAGGCCTCGACCTCGACGTTGCCGAAGTCGGAGGTGACTTCGCGGATCAGCTCGATCCGCTCGTCGACGGTGAACAGCCCTTTCTTGGACTGGTTGATCATCACCGCGACGTGTACGACGTCGTACAGCTTCGAGGCTCGGCCAATGATGTCGAGATGTCCGTTGGTGATGGGGTCGAACGACCCCGGACAGACGGCGCGGCGCAACGTGATTCCCTCGCTCCCGGGTCCGGTCATCGTGCGTCTTCGCACGTGGAGGCGGCGCGACCGTACCAAAGGGTCGCTTCGCCGTAACGACGGGACCTCAACGGCTCGAAACCCTCCGGCCAGCCGAATTCCCCGCCTCTGGTGGCTCGTTCCACGGTGACGAGTGCGCCCTCGCCAAGCCAGCCCCGCGAGCGGAGTGTGAGCAGGATCTCCCGGAGATCGTCGTCGGTGACGACGTAGGGCGGGTCCAGGAAGACCACGTCGTACGGGTCGGCGGGAGCCGGTCCGGACACGGTCTGTTCGGCCTTGCCGGTACGGACCTCGGCGCCGGGCAGGCCGACGGCGCGGGCGTTCTCACGGACGGTACGGACGGCCTTCGGGTCGGCCTCCACGAGCAGCACGTGGACCGCGCCCCGGGAGAGCGCTTCGAGGCCGACCGCGCCGGAGCCCGCGTACAGATCGGCGATCCGGATGCCGTCGAGCGTGCCGAGCAGCGCTTCCCAGGTCGAGAAGAGGCCCTCGCGCGCACGGTCGGAGGTGGGGCGGGTGCCGTTGCCGGGCGGTACGGCCAGGCGGCGTCCGCCGGCCGAGCCGGCGATCACGCGGGTCATGGGAGTCGGTCCTCGGGTCGCGGGAGGGCGCGCGGGGGTCGCGGGCCTCTGGGGTCGTCCGTGCGGCTCGGGCCGGGCCGGCCGGCCCGGTCCGCACGGAAGAACCTGGTCCCACGATATGGCGTGCGGGCGGCGCGGGCCGGGCGGACCCGGGCACTCCTGGTCGATGAGGTGGTCACCCCTTGTCGAGGAACTCCTCGCGGTCCTTGTCCAGCAAGGCGTCCAGGGCGGTCCGCAGCTCCGGGTGGCCGGTCAGCTCCGGGTCTGCGGCGACGATCCTGGTGGCCTCGGCGCGTGCGGCGGTGATGATCTCCTCGTCGTCGATGACGGTGAGCATCCGCAGCGAGGAGCGGACCCCGGACTGGGCCTGGCCGAGGACATCGCCCTCGCGGCGCTGTTCGAGGTCGATCCGGGAGAGTTCGAAGCCGTCCAGGGTGGCGGCGACCGCTCCGAGCCGGGCGCGGGCCGGGCTCGCCTCGTGGGCCTCGCTGACCAGCAGGCAGAGCCCGGGGGCGGAGCCGCGGCCGACCCGGCCGCGCAGCTGGTGCAGCTGGGAGACGCCGAACCGGTCCGCGTCCATGATCACCATCGCGGTGGCGTTGGGGACGTTCACCCCGACCTCGATCACGGTGGTGGCCACCAGCACGTCGACCTGGCCCGCGGCGAACCGCCGCATCACGTCGTCCTTGTCGTCCGGGTTCATCCGGCCGTGCAGCACCTCGATCCGGAGCCCCGCGAGCGGTCCGGCGGTCAGCCGGGCCGCGATGTCGAGCACGGCGAGCGGCGGCCGCTTGTCGCCGTCGGTGGGGCTCGGCGCGTCCGGGCCGTCCGGCTCCTCGGCCCCGGCCGGGGACTTCGCGGCGGACTTCGAGCCCTTCGCCGCCCCCTTGCCCCCGGCCGTCTCCTCGGCGTCGTCGCCGATCCGGGGGCAGACGACGTACGCCTGGTGGCCGCCCTCCACCTCCTCGCGGACCCGCTCCCAGGCGCGGGCGAGGAAGTGCGGTTTGTCGGTGGCGGGCACCACGTGGGTGGCGATCGGCGAGCGCCCGGCGGGGAGCTGGTCCAGGACGGACGTCTCCAGGTCGCCGAAGACCGTCATCGCGACGGTGCGCGGGATGGGTGTGGCGGTCATCACCAGCAGGTGGGGCGGCTGCTTGCCCTTGGAGCGCAGGGCGTCGCGCTGTTCCACCCCGAAGCGGTGCTGCTCGTCGACGACGACCAGCCCGAGGTCGTGGAAGGAGACCTTGTCCTCGATCAGCGCGTGGGTGCCGATGACCAGTCCGGCCTCGCCGGTGGTCAGGTCCAGCAGCGCCCGGCGGCGGGCCGCCGTCCCCATGGAGCCGGTGAGCAGGACGACCTTCGTGCCGAGCGAGGAGCCCCCGAGCATCCCGCCTTCGGCGAGGTCGCCCATCATCTCGGTGATGGAGCGGTGGTGCTGCTGGGCGAGCACCTCGGTGGGGGCGAGCATCGCGGCCTGGCCGCCGCTGTCCACGACGGCGAGCATCGCGCGCAGGGCCACCATGGTCTTGCCGGAGCCGACCTCGCCCTGGAGCAGCCGGTGCATGGGGTGTTCGGTGGCGAGGTCGCCGAAGATCTCGGCGGACACCTTCGTCTGGCCCTCGGTGAGGGTGAACGGCAGCCGGGCGTCGAAGGCGTCGAGCAGCCCGTCGGGGGCCGGGCGGCGGGCGACGGCGGGGAGCTGGGTGTCGGCGTACCGGCGGC
This sequence comes from Streptomyces sp. NBC_00102, assembly GCF_026343115.1. Taxonomy (GTDB): domain Bacteria; phylum Actinomycetota; class Actinomycetes; order Streptomycetales; family Streptomycetaceae; genus Streptomyces. The sequence goes on along the minus strand of NZ_JAPEMC010000001.1, from coordinate 5,366,949 downwards.
GGGCGAGCGCGACCTGGAGGACGAACGCCTCGTCCCACTTGAGCCGCTCCCTGGCGTCCTCGATGTCCGCCTTGGTCTGCGGCCGGTGCACCTTGACCAAGGCTTCCGGCAGCGAGACGAATCCGCGCCCTTCCCGCAGCGCGGCGGGCAGCGGGTCGACGGCCTCCTGGGCGCTGGGCAGCACGGTGTCCACGGCCTTGGCGATGCGCCAGGAGTCGAGCTGCTTGCAGGCGGGGTAGAGGGGCAGCAGGCGTCCGGCGAAGGCGTCGACGGCCTCGCGCACGCCCGCTTCCCCGTCCGCCGAACCGGCCTCGGTGTCGAGCAGTTGGTACGTGGGGTGGGCGAGCTGGGTCTTGCGGTTGAAGACGCCGACCTTGCCCGCGAACATCGCCCGTCGGCCGGGGAGGAGTTCCTGGTGCGGCTTGTGCACCCCGTGGCCGAAGAAGACGAGCTGGAGCCGGCCGCTGCCGTCGGTGAGGGTGACCTCCAGGCGTTTGCCGCGGCCGTTGTTGAAGCCCAGCACCCGGGCATCGGCGACCTGGGCGACCACCGTGACGTGTTCGTCCAGCGGGAGGTCGGAGAGCGGGGTGAGCCGTCCCCGCTCCTCGTACCGTCGCGGGTAGTGGTGCAGCAGGTCGCCGACGGTGTGCAGGCCGAGGTGTTCGGCCATCACCTTCGCGGTGGCTCCGCCGAGCAGCTTCTTGAGGGGTTCATCGAGCGCGGACACGGGTTCCATTGCACACCACGCCACCGACAGTCGTCGGCCCGGAGTGCCCGGGGCGTGTCCGCGCGGGGGCTCCGGCCGCACCCTGGGCGGGGCGCTGCCGCCCTGGCGTGCGGCTACTCGACGCCGATCAGCAGCGGGGTTCCCGGGTGTCCGCCCCGGTAGACCGTGGTGTCCACGGCCAGGTGCCCCTCGCGCACGTACGCCTCCAGCGTGTCGCCGAGGGTGTCCGGTGCGTGTTCGCCGAGGACGAGGGTGACCAGTTCCCCGCCGGCCGCGAGCATCCGGTCGAGGACGGTACGGGCGGTGCCGGGGACGTCCGCGCCGATGACGGCCACGTCCCCGTCGATCAGGCCGAGGATGTCACCGGCCTGGCAGATGCCGGCCGTGGTCCATGACTGCCGTTCGGCGACGGCGAGTTCGGCGTAGCGGGTGGCTCCGGCGGCCGCGGTCATGGCGACGACGTCCTCGTCGAAACTGCGGCCGGGCTCGTGCACGGCCAGGGCGGCGATGCCCTGGACGACGGCGCGCGTGGGGACGACGGCGACCCGGATGCCGTCGGCCCTGACCTGCTCGGCGGCGACGGCCGCGACGTGGCGCAGGGTCGCGTCGTTGGGGAGCAGCACGACCTCGCGGGCGTTGGCCCGGCGTACGGCGTCGACGAGTTCGCCGCTGGCGGGCTGCTCGCCGGGGCGCGCGAGGACGGTGACGGCGCCGGCCTCCTCGCAGAGTCCCCGGAGTTCCTCGCCGGGCACGACCAGGACGACGGAGCGCGGGGCGGGTTCCGCGCGCGGGGCGGCGCGCGCGGCGCCGAAGTGGGTGACGCGGATACGGTGCGGGCGTCCGGCCTCCACGCCGGCCTCCACGGCGGCGCCCGCGTCGTCGACGTGTACGTGGACGTTCCAGAGTCCGTCGCCGCCGACCACGACGAGGGAGTCGCCGAGGGCGTCGAGCCGTTCACGGAGCAGGTCCACCGCGGCTTCCTCGGCCTCCAGCAGGTAGATGACCTCGAAGGCGGGCCCGTCGCCGGGCGCGGTTCCGCCCCCGCGCTCGTCCGGGTCGCAGCACTCGCCCGCGTGCGCGGGGGCGCCCCCGTCCGGTACGGCGAGCGGTTCGGGCGCCTGCCGGGGTACGTGTACGGGCGCCTGCCCGGTCACCGTCTCCACCAGCGCCCCCAGCACGGTCACCAGGCCCTGGCCGCCGGCGTCCACGACTCCGGCGCGGCCGAGCACCGGCAGCCGGGCGGGGGTCTCCTCCAGCGCCTCGGCGGCGCCCGCGTGGGCCGCCCGCGCGACGGCCGCCAGGGAGCTCGCCGCACCGGCCGCCCCGGCGGCCCGCGCGGCGGCGGTGGCGACGGTGAGGACGGTGCCCTCGACGGGGTGGGCGACGGCCCGGCGGGCGGCGGTGGCGGCGTGGTCCAGCGCCCGGGCCAGGTGGTCCGCGTCCCCGCCGTCCGCGAGCACGGACGCCATCCCGCGCAGGAGTTGGGCGAGGATGGTGCCGGAGTTGCCCCGCGCCCCGATGAGCGCCCCGTGGGCCATGGCGCGTACCGCGTCGGCGGCGGCCGGTCCCGCGGAACCGGGTCCCGCGTCCACGCGGGCGTGGGCCGCGAAGACGGTCTCGACGGCGGCCCGCGCGGACTCCACGGTGAGGAAGAGGTTGGTTCCGGTGTCCCCGTCGGGGACCGGGTAGACGTTGATCGCGTCGATCGCGGCGCGCTCCCGGCCCAGGGCTTCGAGGGCCAGGGAGCACCAGGTGCGTACCGCGACGGCGTCGAAAACGTCGGGGGGCTGCGGCACCTGGGTCCTCCTTGAAGCGGCCGTGTACGGCGGGCTGCTCCGCAGGTTAACCCCGGGCAGCCGGGGAGTGGCCCGGAGCGGGGGGCGGGAGGGCGGACGGCCGAACCATGGTAGTTTCGTTGTACCGACGCAGCCGTTGTATGGTGTTTCGGTTGCCCGATGAAAGTCGGGCCATTCCTCCGGTGCCGTCACTTCAGTTCGCTGATTCCGGCGCGCCGGAATTCACTGTAAGTGCATCTGAAGTCTTTGGAGTGACCCGTGGCTGCCAACTGCGACGTCTGCGGCAAGGGGCCGGGCTTCGGCAACAACATTTCGCACTCGCACCGCCGTACGTCTCGTCGCTGGAATCCCAACATCCAGCGCGTGCGTGCCGTGGTCGGTCGGACGCCGAAGCGGCTCAACGTCTGCACCTCGTGCATCAAGGCCGGCAAGGTCGCGCGCTGACGTTCCCGTCGTAGCGCAGCCTTCCGGTTGCCCAAAAAGCCGGTCCACCTCGGTGGACCGGCTTTTTGCTGTGCCCACGCGGGGGGAGGCCCCGGTCCTGACGGATGCGTCCTGACGGGCCGGGGCCTCCCCCGCGGCCTCAGGCCCGGCGGCTCCGCCAGCCGTGGTCGACCGGGCCGATCCCGGAGCCGAGCGCGTAGCCGGCCTCGATCGCCCCGGTGACGTAGGTCTTCGCGTTCCGTACCGCCGTGGGCACGTTCTGGCCGCGCGCCAGGCCGCAGGCGATGGCCGAGGCGAGGGTGCAGCCGGTGCCGTGGGTGTGCCGGTTGTCGTGGCGCGGGGCGCGCAGCCAGTGTTCCTGGTCCCCGTCGGTGAGCAGGTCGACGGCCTCACCGGGGAGATGGCCGCCCTTGATCACCACCCAGCGGGGGCCGAAGGCGAGTACGGCGGCGGCCGCACGCCGCATGTCAGGCTCCTCGGCCACCTCCACGCCCGTGAGCTGCGCCACTTCGTCGAGGTTCGGGGTGGCGACCGTGGCCAGCGGCAGGAGTTTGGTCCGTACGTTTTCCAGGGCCTCGACGGCGAGCAGCGCGTCCCCGTGCTTGGAGACGCCCACCGGGTCGACGACGATCGGGGCACGGGTGCCCGCGAGGAGTCCGGCGACCGTCTCGACCAGGGCGGCGGACGAGAGCATGCCCGTCTTCACCGCCTGGACGCCGATGTCGTCGACGACGCTGCGGTACTGGGCGCGAACCGCCTCGGCCGGCAACTCCCAGGCGCCCTGCACGCCGAGGGAGTTCTGGGCGGTCACGGCGGTGAGCACGCTCATTCCGTGCACGCCGAGCGCCAGCATCGTCTTGAGGTCGGCCTGGATGCCGGCACCGCCGCCGGAGTCCGATCCGGCGACGGTGAGGACACGGGGAGGCACGGCGGCAGTTATCGGCATGCCCGCAAATTTACTGGGGACCGGTGGTCCGACGGGTCGCCGGTCCACCGGCCGGACACCGGCTCACGGGGTGTCCTCGGCCTCGCCGAAGTGGTCCCAGCCTCCCCTGCTGGTCCAGGGCGCGCCGTCGACGGTGACCTGGGGCAGGGCCGACGGGTTGAGGACCTCGCCGATCACCTTCCAGCGGGCGGGCAGTTTCACGTCGGGCGGGAAGGTCGCCACGATCGCGTGGTCCTCTCCGCCGGTGAGCACCCACTGGAGCGGGTCGACGCCGACCGCCTGCCCGATGTCCGACATCTGGGACGGGATGTCGATGAGTCCGGAGCGCAGGTCGATACGGACCTTGCTGGCCTCGGCGATGTGCCCGAGGTCGGCGACGAGTCCGTCGCTGACGTCGGTCATCGCGGTGGCGCCGAGCCCGGCCGCCGCGGGGCCCGCGTGGTAGGGCGGTTCGGGGCGCCGGTGGGCCTCGACGAAGGCGCGGGGCGAGCGGAATCCCCGGGAGAGTACGGCGAATCCGGCGGCGGACCAGCCGAGCCAGCCGGTGACGGCGACGACGTCGCCCGGGCGGGCACCGGACCGGGTGACCGGTTCGTGGTTGCGGAGATCGCCGAGCGCGGTGATCGCGACGGTGATGGTGTCCCCGCCGACCACGTCGCCGCCGACCACGGCGGCTCCGGCGACCTGGCACTCGTCGCGGAGCCCGTCCATGAGTTCGGTCGCCCAGGTCACCGGGAGGCTCGCCGGTACGACGAGGCCGAGGAGCAGCGCGGTCGGCACGGCGCCCATCGCCGCGATGTCGGCGAGGTTCTGCGCCGCGGCCTTGCGCCCGACGTCGTACGCGGTCGACCAGTCGCGGCGGAAGTGGCGTCCTTCGATCAGTACGTCGGTACTGGCCACGACCCTGCGGTCCGGGGCCGCCACGACCGCGGCGTCGTCGCCGGGCCCCAGCCGTACCGCCGGAGTGGTGGTGAGGCGGGCGGTGAGCTCTCTGATGAGCCCGAACTCCCCCAACTCACCCACGGTTCCCTTCACCGGGTGTCACCTCTCGTTCGTCGCACCGGCGTCCGGTGCGGGCTGCTGGGACGTGTCCGCGCACCGGCCGCGGCCCTCCCCGGGGCCGCTTCCGTGCGGGGCGCCCGTCCCCCGCACGGGCCGGGCCGCTCCGCGGTCGCGGGCGGGCGCCGCTGTCTGTAACGTCGGAAGACACGTCGGCTCGTGTCGCCCGTACGCCACGCTACGGACGTCTCCCGGTCCCCGGGTCTCCCCGCTCCCGTCCGCGACGCGATAACGTGGCGTTCCTCTCCCCCACATGATCCTCGTGGCCGCCCTGGAGGTTCCGTGGTACAGGCGTACATCCTTATTCAGACCGAGGTGGGCAAGGCGTCGATCGTCGCCGAGACCATCGCGAAACTTCCGGGAGTGATCCAGGCAGAGGACGTCACCGGACCCTACGACGTGATCGTGCGTGCCCAGGCCGAGACGGTGGACGAGATCGGCCGCATGGTGGTCGCCCGGGTCCAGCAGGTGGAAGGCATCACGCGAACCCTGACCTGCCCCGTAGTCCACCTCTGACCCCCGTCTACGCTGGTCCGGTGACGTCTTCCCGCCTCCGGTCGCTCCGCCCGTCGTTCCTCGTGCCGTCCGCCGCCGCACTCCTGCTGGCGGCGGGCTGCTCCGGCGGCTCGCAGCCCTCGGTCGCGGTGCCCACCCCGTCCCGGGACGCGGTCCCGTACTGTTCGGCGCTGGACAAGGCGCTGCCGAAGACCGTGGCCGGGATGGAACGCGACGATCCCGCACCGGAGTCGGAGCTGACCGCCGGCTGGGGGGACGGGGCGATCGTACTTCGCTGCGGGGTTCCCCGGCCCGCCGCCATGGCGGACGCGGCGTCCAAGGGGATCGACGCGGACGGTGTGAACTGGCTGCTGGAGCAACGCCCGGACGAGGGGCCCCGGTTCACGACGACGTACCGCAAGGCGTACGTCGAGGTCACGTTGGGGACGGAGTTCGCCCACGACGCCAGCCCGCTCGCCGAGTTCGCGAAGGCGGTCCGCGAGACGGTGCCCGACAGTCTCTGAACCGGAGTCCCGGCAGCGTCCGGTGAACCCCCGTCCGCCCTCCCGCGAACCGCGCTCCCGCCGGCGGGTCCGGCCGGCCGGCGGGAGCGGCGGGTCTCAGCGCAGGCCGGTGGAACGGGTCAGGGCCGCCTGGATCAGCCGGTCGACCAGCTCCGGGTAGCCGACGCCGCTCTCCTGCCACATCCTCGGGAACATCGAGATGGGCGTGAATCCGGGCAGGGTGTTGATCTCGTTGATGACGAACTCGCCGTCGTCGGTGAGGAAGAAGTCGGCGCGCACCAGGCCCTCGCAGGAGACGGACTCGAAGGCGTCGACGGCGAGCCGCTGGACCTCGGCGGTCTGCTCCGGGGTGAGCGGGGCGGGCACCAGGGCGTCGGCCGCGTCGATGTACTTGGCCTCGAAGTCGTAGAAGTCGTGCGCGGTGACCGGCGGGATCTCGGCCGGCACGCTGGCGCGCGGGCCGTCCTCGAACTCCAGCACCCCGCACTCGATCTCGCGTCCGCTCAGCAGCGACTCGACGAGGAACTTCGGGTCGTGGCGGCGGGCCTCCTCGATCGCGGCCTCCAGGCCGCCGATGTCGTCGACCTTGCTGATGCCCACCGACGAGCCGCCGCGCGCGGGCTTCACGAAGAGCGGCCAGCCGTGCTCGCCGGCGAAGTCGACGATCCTCTTGCGGGCGGCGGAGGGGTCGTTCTCCCATTCGCGGGGGCGGACGACCAGGTACGGGCCGACGGGGAGCCCGAAGGAGATGAAGACCCGCTTCATGTACTCCTTGTCCTGGCCGACGGCGGAGGCGAGGACGCCCGCGCCGACGTAGGGGACGCCGGAGAGTTCCAGGAGGCCCTGGAGGGTGCCGTCCTCGCCGTACGGGCCGTGCAGCACGGGGAAGACGACGTCCACCTCGCCGAGCGCCCGGGGCACCGATCCGGGCTCGTTGAGGACGACTTCGCGGCTGCCCGGGTCCACGGAGAGAACCACGCCGCCCTTCTCCGACTCGGCGAGCGCGTCCACGTCGGGCACCTGCCGGTCGGTGATGGCCATGCGGGCCGGGTCGTCACCGGTCAGTGCCCAGCGGCCGTCCTTGGTGATGCCGATCGGCAGGACGTCGTAGACGGACCGGTCGATGGCCTTCATGACGGCGCCGGCCGTGACGACCGAGATGCCGTGTTCGGAGCTGCGTCCGCCGAACACGACAGCCACACGCGGCTTACGGCGCTGCTGCTCAGGGCTCTCGGGACGCTCAGGGCTCTGGGGGAGGTTCTCGCTGCTCATATCGCGATGAGCGTACCTGCTGGTACCGGACGGAGTCAGCGCCGCTCGGGCTTGGCGCTCCGCGACATCAGTTCCTTGACCGCGACGGCGGGCGGCTTGCCCTCGTGGACGATCTCGACGACCGTCTCCGTGATCGGCATGTCGACTCCGTGCCGGCGGGCCAGATCGAGCACCGATTCGCAGGACTTGACGCCTTCCGCGGTCTGGCTGGTGGCGGCGATCGCTTCCTGGAGCGTCATGCCCCGGCCGAGGTTGGTGCCGAAGCCGTGGTTGCGCGAGAGCGGCGAGGAGCAGGTCGCCACCAGGTCCCCGAGGCCCGCGAGTCCGGAGAACGTCAACGGGTCGGCGCCCATGGCGAGACCCAGCCGGGTGGTCTCGGCGAGCCCGCGGGTGATGAGCGAGCCCTTGGCGTTGTCGCCGAGTCCCATGCCGTCGGCGATGCCGACCGCGAGACCGATGACGTTCTTGACGGCGCCGCCGAGTTCGCAGCCGACGACGTCGGTGTTGGTGTACGGGCGGAAGTACGGGGTGTGGCAGACGGCCTGGAGCCGCTGGGCCACCGACTCGTCCCGGCAGGCCACGACGGCCGCGGCGGGACGCCGTGCGGCGATCTCCCCGGCGAGGTTGGGGCCGGTGACGACGGCGATGCGGTCGGCGGAGACCTTCGTCACGTCCGCGATCACCTCGCTCATCAGCTTGGCGGAACCGAGTTCGACGCCCTTCATCAGCGAGACGAGGACGGTGTCCGGCTCCAGGTGGGGGGCCCACTCGGCGAGGTTGGCGCGCAGCGTCTGGGAGGGCACCACCAGCACCGCGAACTCGGCGCCGCGCAGCGCCTCGGCGGGATCGGTGGTGGCCCGGACGGACGTGGGCAGTTCGGCGCCGGGAAGGTAGCCGGGGTTGGTCCGGGTGGTGTTGATGGACTCGGCGACCTCGGCACGGCGGGCCCAGACGGTGACGTCGCAGCCCGCGTCGCCCAGGATCACGGCGAAGGCGGTGCCCCAGGAGCCCGCCCCGAAGACGGCGACTTTGCGCGGTTCGGTCACTGGGAGCCCTTCTCTTCGGCCGCGCGGCGCTGCTCGGCGCGGGCCTTGCGGTGGTCGTACGGCTCGGCGGGAGCCTTCTCGCCGCGCACGGTCTCCAGTTGCTCGGTGATCGCGGCCATGATCACCTCGGTGACCTGGCGCAGTACCTCGGGCGTCGGCTCGGCGTCGTAGAAGCGGCTGAGGTCGACGGGGGGTCCGGCCTGTACCTGGAGGGTCTTCCGGGGGAAGAACCGGTACTTGTTCTCCTTGGCGTACGGCGGCATCGCGAGGTTCGCGCCCCACTGGGCGACCGGGACGACGGGCGCCCGGGTCATCAGGGCCACGCGGGCGGCGCCGGTCTTGCCGTTCATCGGCCACATGTCGGGGTCGCGGGTGAGAGTGCCCTCGGGGTAGAAGGCGACGCACTCGCCGTTCTCGATCGCGGCCACGGCGGCGCGGAAGGCGTTCAACGCGTCGGTGGTCTCGCGGTACACGGGGATCTGGCCGGTGCCGCGCAGCATCATGCCGACGAACGGGGCCCGGAAGAGGGCCGCTTTCGCCAGGAACCTCGGCACCCGGCCGGTGTTGTACTGGAAGTGCCCGTACGAGAGCGGGTCCACGTAGGAGTTGTGGTTGACGGCCGTGATGAACCCGCCGTCGGCCGGAATGTTCTCCATCCCCCGCCACTCGCGCTTGAAGAGAAGCAACAGTGGCGGCTTGGCGATGACCGCCGCCAGGCGGTACCAGAAGCCGATTCTGCGGCGGGACACTCGGACCCCTTTCACATGGGTTTCTCTCGGACCTGACCTGCTGCTCGGCCACGGACGGTCATGTCCCGCCCCAGGCCCCTGCTCTGTCGAGAACACCGTACGCCCCGCTCCCAGGACCGGACCTGCAGGCCGTCGTACCCGACGGGCCAGAATGGGGGCCTGGCGGTGTCCCGGGACACCGCCACCGTTCACGAGGGGGAGATCGCCACGAACACCGACCCGGTCGGCCGCTGGTCCCTGGTCGTCCCGTTGAAGCCACTGGCGTACGCCAAGAGCAGGCTGCGGGACGCGCTGGGCGAAGGACTGCGGCCCCGACTCGCCCTGGCCTTCGCCGAGGACACGGTCGCGGCGGCGCTCTCCTGCCCGGACGTTCGGGATGTGGTGGTCGTCACGGACGACACGGTGGCAGGGGACTCCCTGGCGGCGCTGGGAGCCCGTGTCGTACCCGACTTTCCGGCCGCGGGTCTCAACGCGGCGCTCGCGTACGGCGCGGGTCTGGTGCGCGCCGTACGGCCGTCCGCCGCGGTCGCGGCACTCAACGCGGATCTCCCCGCGCTGCGCGCCTCGGAATTGTCGCAGGTTCTCGAATTCTCATCCGGATTCCCCCGGGCATTCCTTTCGGATGCCGCGGGAATCGGAACGACATTTCTCTCGGCGGCACCCGGAGTGGAATTGCGGCCGGCTTTCGGCGGACCCTCGCGCGAGCGCCACCTCGCGTCGGGTGCGCGGGAGGTGCCGGCCGCCGGACTGGATTCGGTCCGCCGGGACGTGGACACCGGGGACGATCTGCGGGTGGCGCTGACCCTGGGCGTGGGGCCGCGGACGGCGGAACTGCGCGACACCGTGCGGCTGGGGGCCGTCCCCCGGTCAGCGGGCCCCGCTCCCACCGGGCGATAGGCTGCGGCCCATGCAGGCGACCGCGTACACGTACGACTCCGAGACCCGCAGCGGCAGTGTGCTGCTCGACGACGGCACCCCGGTGGACTTCACCGCCGCCGCCTTCGACGCGGGCGGCCTGCGGCTGCTCCGCCCGGGCCAGCGGGTGCGGATCGAGGGTTCGGGCGAGGGCGCCTCGCTCCGGATCGACCTGGTGACCCTGCAGACCTTCTGAACTGCCCCCGGGCGGGCCCTGTGGGCCCCTTGGGCGCTGCTCCGCCCGTCCGTTCGGCCGTACCGGCCCGGAACTCCCGGACAGCCCGCGGGCCGGGCTCCCCGAGGGGAACCCGGCCCGGCGCGTCGTGCGAGAGCGAGCGGGTGCTCGGTCTCACTTCTTGCGAGCGGTGGCAGCCTTCTTGGCCGTGGTGGTGCGCGCCGTGGTCTTCTTGGCGGGCGCCTTCTTGGCGGTGGCCTTCTTGGCCGGGGCCGTCTTCTTCGCGACGGCCGCGGTCTTCTTCGCCGGCGTGGCAGCCTTCTTGGCGGCAGCCGTGGTCTTCTTCGCGGCTGCGGCGGTGGTCGCCTTCTTCGCGGGCGTGGCGGTGGTCTTCTTCGCCGCCGTCGTGGCGGCGGTGGTCTTCCGCGCCGTCGCCGCCTTGCGGGCGGTGGCCTTCTTGGCCGCGGCCTTGGTGGTCGTACGGGTGGAAGCACCGCCCGAGAGGCTGCCCTTGGGAGCCTTCTTCACGGCCACGTCGTTCTTGGGGAGCTTCTTGGAGCCGCTCACCAGGTCCTTGAAGCCCTGACCCGCGCGGAAGCGGGGCACCGAGGTCTTCTTGACCCGGACGCGCTCGCCGGTCTGCGGGTTGCGGGCGTACCGCGCCGGGCGGTCGACCTTCTCGAACGAGCCGAAACCGGTGACCGAGACACGGTCTCCGGCCACGACGGCGCGGACGATCGCGTCCAGAACCGCGTCCACCGCGTCCGCGGCCTGCTGACGGCCGCCGACCTTCTCGGCAATCGCTTCTACGAGCTGTGCCTTGTTCACGTCTTCCCCTTCGGAGACATTGCCAGAACGAAAGTGTTCAAGCGTTTTCGCACGTTAGGCAGATATATACCGCAAATCAAACACGAAACGGGCTAATCACCCTAGTGCCGCAACGAAGTCGACTGATGCGGACTTCCGCGGAGTCAGTCACCTTCGGGGAATCGGCCCTCATCGAGGTCCTTCATCAACCGGTCCAGGCGCCTTGCCGCGCCTGAGAGATCGTGCTTCGCCGTCGCCGTGACGGCCAACAGCTTCCGGGACAGCGCCATCCGTACGCCCTCCGGGACTTGCAGTGCGCGCACCCTTCCGTGCGCTTCCTTCAATTGGTCGGCGACTTGACCATAGAGCTTGAGTTGGTTGTCGCCTCCCATGCACCGATTGTGCCATCTGAGGCGAGTTGTCGCCCGACAGGGTCTCAACAAGCGACTGCGCCCCCTGCCCGAAGGCAGGGGGCGCAGTCTGGAAAAGCGCTGCTCAGACCTCAATTGTACGCGGCTTGAAGGTCGGCCTTGCCACCTCATATGCCGCGATGTCCGCTTCGTTCTGAAGGGTGAGGCTGATGTCGTCCAGCCCGTTCAGCAGACGCCAGCGGGCGTTCTCGTCCAGCTCGAAGGCCGCCTCGATGCCCTCGGCCCGGACCTGGCGGGCCTCCAGGTCGACGGTGATGTCGGCGGTGGGGTCGGCCTCGGTCAGGTCCCACAGCGCGTCCACGACCGCCTGGTCGAGAACCACGGTCAACAGGCCGTTCTTCAGCGAGTTGCCGCGGAAGATGTCGGCGAAGCGGGCCGAGATCACGGTCTTGAAACCGTAGTTCTGCAGGGCCCAGACGGCGTGCTCGCGGGAGGAGCCGGTACCGAAGTCGGGGCCGGCCACCAGGACCGAGGCACCCTGGCGTTCGGGGCGGTTGAGGACGAAGTTCTCGTCCTTGCGCCAGGCTTCGAAGAGGCCGTCCTCGAACCCGTCGCGGGTGACCTTCTTCAGCCAGTGCGCGGGGATGATCTGGTCGGTGTCGACGTTGCTGCGGCGCAGCGGGACGGCCCGGCCGGTGTGCGTGGTGAAAGCTTCCATGGTTCTCAGACTCCGGCAGGCGTGCGGTCGTCGGACAGGTCGGCGGGCGAGGCCAGGTGGCCGAGCACCGCGGTGGCGGCGGCGACCTGCGGGGAGACCAGGTGCGTCCGGCCGCCCTTGCCCTGCCGGCCCTCGAAGTTGCGGTTCGAGGTGGACGCGGAGCGCTCGCCGGGGGCCAGCTGGTCCGGGTTCATGCCGAGGCACATCGAGCAGCCCGCGTGGCGCCATTCGGCACCGGCCTCGGTGAAGACCTTGTCCAGGCCCTCGGAGACCGCCTGCAGGGCGACCCGGACCGAGCCGGGGACGACCAGCATCCGTACGCCGTCGGCGACTTTGCGGCCCTCCAGGATCGCCGCGGCGTTGCGCAGGTCCTCGATGCGGCCGTTGGTGCAGGAACCCACGAAGACGGTGTCCACACCGATCTCGCGGAGCGGCTGCCCCGCGGTCAACCCCATGTACTCCAGGGCCTTTTCGGCGGCCAGCCGCTCCGAGGCGTCTTCGTACGAAGCCGGGTCGGGGACGTTCGCGGAGAGCGGAGCGCCCTGACCGGGGTTGGTGCCCCAGGTGACGAACGGGGCGAGCGAGGCGGCCTCGAAGACGACCTCGGCGTCGAAGACGGCGTCGTCGTCGCTGCGCAGGGTCTTCCAGTACGCGACGGCGGCGTCCCAGTCCTCGCCCACGGGTGCGTGGGCGCGGCCCTTCAGGTACGCGAAGGTCGTCTCGTCCGGGGCGATCATGCCCGCGCGGGCGCCGGCCTCGATCGACATGTTGCAGATGGTCATCCGGGCTTCCATCGAGAGCTTCTCGATGGCGGAGCCGCGGTATTCGAGGATGTACCCCTGGCCGCCGCCGGTGCCGATCCGGGCGATGACCGCCAGGATGAGGTCCTTGGCCGTGACGTCCGCGGGGAGGTCGCCGTCGATGGTGATGGCCATCGTCTTCGGGCGGGCCATCGGCAGCGTCTGGGTGGCCAGCACGTGCTCGACCTGGCTGGTGCCGATGCCGAACGCCAGTCCGCCGAAGGCTCCGTGGGTCGAGGTGTGGGAGTCGCCGCAGACGACGGTCATGCCCGGCTGGGTCAGACCCAGCTGGGGGCCGACCACGTGCACGACACCCTGCTCGACGTCGCCGAGCGGGTGCAGCCGGACGCCGAACTCCGCGCAGTTCTTGCGCAGGGTCTCCAGCTGGGCGCGGGACACCGGGTCGGCGATCGGCTTGTCGATGTCGAGGGTCGGGGTGTTGTGATCCTCAGTGGCGATGGTGAGGTCGAGGCGCCGCACCGGGCGTCCGGCCTGCCGCAGACCGTCGAAGGCCTGCGGGCTGGTCACCTCGTGCAGCAGGTGCAGATCGATGTAGAGGAGGTCGGGCTCGCCCTCTGCGCGCCGGACGACGTGGTCGTCCCAGACCTTCTCCGCGAGTGTCCTACCCATCGCTTTCCCTCCGACCGGCGTCTTCGCCGGCCCAACTAGAGATTCGGTGCGCCACCGTCCCGGTCCCGTGCGGGACGGCTCCCCCGATCGGGGCGGCGGCTACGGGCCGTCGTGCGGCCGCCGGTACAGGTTCGCAACTTCCGGAGAAAATTGAACTTGCGTTTCACAGAGTGAGACGCGAATATCGTCGTATGGACAACTCTAGCGGCGTCGGCGTTCTCGACAAGGCTGCACTCGTACTGAGCGCTCTGGAGTCCGGTCCGGCCACCCTCGCCGGGCTGGTCGCGGCGACCGGTCTCGCTCGCCCCACGGCCCACCGACTGGCTGTGGCACTCGAACACCACCGCCTGGTGGCCCGGGACATGCAGGGCCGGTTCATTCTCGGCCCGCGGCTCGCCGAGCTCGCCGCGGCGGCCGGCGAGGACCGCCTCCTGGCGACGGCCGGACCCGTACTCACCCACCTCCGGGACATCACCGGCGAGAGCGCGCAGCTCTACCGCCGCCAGGGCGACATGCGCATCTGTGTCGCCGCGGCGGAGCGGCTCTCCGGGCTCAGGGACACCGTGCCGGTCGGCTCCACGCTCACCATGAAGGCGGGCTCCTCCGCGCAGATCCTGATGGCCTGGGAGGAGCCCGAGCGCCTCCACCGGGGCCTCCAGGGCGCCCGGTTCACGGCTACGGCCCTCTCCGGGGTACGCCGCAGGGGATGGGCCCAGTCGATCGGTGAGCGCGAGCCGGGCGTCGCGTCGGTCTCCGCGCCGGTGCGCGGGCCGTCGAACCGGGTGGTGGCCGCGGTCTCCATCTCCGGTCCGATCGAGCGGCTGACCCGCCACCCCGGCCGGATGCACGCCCAGGCGGTCATCGACTCGGCCGCGCGACTCAGCGACGCGCTGCGCCGCGGCTGACCGGCTCCGGCACCCGCTCCTCCACCCGTGCCCCCGTCTCCTCTCCCGCTTTTACCGCCACCGCCCTTGCTCGCGTTACCGCTCTTGTTCGTACTGGCCGCCCCAGCGTCGTGGCGGCCTTTTTCATGTCCGGCTCCAGGGACGGAACCCCTCGGGGCGGGCAGCGGACGGGCAGCACGGAGGGCACGTGGGCACGGCCGGCCCGAACCGGCGGGCGCGGGAGGGGAGATGGGGCCGGGCTCGGGAATCCTCTCGGCCCGGTCCGCGCCTCGCGGCGCGGACCGGCGTGAACTGCGGCCCTGGCGCACGAAAACGGCCCTCCACCGAAGTGAAGGGCCGTTCTCTACTGCTGAGTTGTACCCCCGACCGGATTCGAACCGGCGCTACTGCCGTGAGAGGGCAGCGTGCTAGGCCGCTACACAACGGGGGCTTGTTACACGAAGTCCAGGGGACTTCGGGACTTGCGCTGGGCTACCAGGACTCGAACCTAGAATGACGGTACCAGAAACCGTAGTGTTGCCAATTACACCATAGCCCATGGTGTGATACGTACCCCCGACCGGATTCGAACCGGCGCTACTGCCGTGAGAGGGCAGCGTGCTAGGCCGCTACACAACGGGGGCCCTAGCGATCCTGCATCAAGAACATCGGGTGCGACCCGGATTGTTCCCGCGGGAAGGATCTGTACCCCCGACCGGATTCGAACCGGCGCTACTGCCGTGAGAGGGCAGCGTGCTAGGCCGCTACACAACGGGGGCTTGTTACACGAAGTCCAGGGGACTTCGGGACTTGCGCTGGGCTACCAGGACTCGAACCTAGAATGACGGTACCAGAAACCGTAGTGTTGCCAATTACACCATAGCCCACTGAAACGCAACCCCTGCGGGTCTTGTTTCTGTCTGCGCTTCCCCGCCGGACTTTTCGTCCCGCTCGGGCGGCGCAGAAAGAACATTACCCGAAGGTGTCCGGCGCTCCAAAACGGGTATCGCCGGCCAGCAGCGCGGGCAGCTGGTGGAGGCTCGTGATCCGCACGAGATCGGCCCTTCCGCCGAGTCCCCGGCGGTCCAGCCAGATCCCGGTGAGTCCGGCCGCGACCGCGCCCGCGGCGTCGATGTCCGGCTCGTCCCCGACGTACGCGACCTCGTGCGGTTCCAGCGCGAGCGTCGCGCAGGCGGCGTGGAAGGCGCCGGGATCGGGCTTGGAGACACCCAGCTCCACGGCGCACAGCAGCGCCTCGAACCGGTGCCGGACGCCGAGCGCGATCAGCTTGCGGTCCTGCACGAGCGCGCCGGCGTTCGACAGCGCGCCGTGGCGGTAGCCGTCCAGCAGGTCGAGGACCGGGAGCACGTCCGGGAACAGGCTCCAGGCGGCCTCGTAGTGGACCGCGTGCCGCCCGAACCACGCGTCGGCCTCCGCGTCCGCCAGGTCCCGCGCCAGGAACTCCCGCACCCGGTCCCTGCGCTGCCCCTCGTAGTCCGTCTCCCCCGCGGCGAAGCGCTCCCACTGGCGTCCGGTGATCGCCCGCCATTCATCCAGCGCCTCGTCGGGCGTGGTGTGCCCGCCTGGCAGCCCCTCCAGCTCCAGCATCCGCGCCATGGCCTGCCGGTCGGCGCCGGAGTAGTCGAAAAGCGTGTCGTCGATGTCCCAGAGCACGGCGCGAATCGGCATACGGCCACGCTAAGGGCTCCCGCCCGGACCCGCCCCCTCCGGAAGCACCCCCGCCCGGCCGGAAACGGCCCCGGGGGCCTCCGGGAACGCCCGAGGGGCGGACCGCCGGGATTCCGGCGGTCCGCCCCTCGGGACGTGCGTACGGCGCCGCGCTACGCGGTGAGCCTGGCGAGGGCCGCGTCGACCCGGGAGAGGGTCTTCTCACGGCCCAGGATCTCCATGGACTCGAAGAGCGGCAGGCCGACCGTGCGGCCGGTGACGGCGACGCGCACCGGGGCCTGGGCCTTGCCGAGCTTGAGGCCGTGGGCCTCGCCCGCCGCGAGGACGGCGCTCTTCAGCGCCTCGGCGTTCCACTCCGCGCCGGCCAGGTTGGCGCGGGCGGTGGTGAGCAGGGCGTCGGAGCCCTCCTTCATCGCCTTGGTCCAGGACGCCTCGTCCTGGACCGGCTCGTCGAGGAAGAGGAAGTCGACGTTGGCGGTGATGTCGGAGAGGACGGTCACCCGGGTCTGGGCGTGCGGCGCGATCTCGGCGAACTTGTCCGCGTCGAACGCCTCGGGGGCCCAGTTCGCGTACGGCGCCACCAGCCAGGGACCGCACGCGTCGGTGAAGTCCTTCACGTCGAGCCGGCGGATGTGCTCGGCGTTGACGTGCTCGGCCTTCTTGAGGTCGAAGCGGGCCGGGTTGGCGTTGACGTCCGCGATGTCGAAGGCCGCCACCATCTCCTCGACCGAGAAGATGTCGCGGTCCTCTGCGATCGACCAGCCCAGCAGCGAGAGGTAGTTGAGCAGCCCCTCGGGGAGGAAGCCGCGCTCGCGGTAGAGGTTGAGCGACGCCTGCGGGTCACGCTTGGAGAGCTTCTTGTTGCCCTCGCCCATGACGTAGGGGAGGTGGCCGAAGACCGGGGTCGCCTTGGCGATGCCCAGCTCGGTGAGGGCCGCGTACAGGGCGAGCTGGCGGGGGGTGGAGGAGAGCAGGTCCTCGCCGCGCAGGACGTGGGTGATCTCCATCAGCGCGTCGTCGACCGGGTTGACCAGCGTGTAGAGCGGGGCGCCGTTGGCGCGGACGATGCCGTAGTCCGGCACGTTCTCCGGCTGGAAGGTCAGCTCGCCGCGCACCAGGTCGGTGAAGGTCTGCGGCACGTCGGGCATCCGGAAACGCACGATGTGCGCGCGGCCCTCGGCCTCGTACGCCGCCACCTGCTCGGCGGTGAGGTCGCGGCAGTGGCCGTCGTACCCGGACGGTTTGCCGGCGGCGCGGGCGGCGTCGCGGCGGGCGTCGAGCTCCTCGGTGGTGCAGTAGCAGTCGTACGCGTACCCGCCGGCCTTCAGCTTCTCGGCGACGTCACGGTAGATGTCCATCCGCTGCGACTGCCGGTACGGGGCGTGCGGGCCGCCGACCTCGGGGCCCTCGTCCCAGTCGAAGCCGAGCCAGCGCATCGAGTCGAGCAGCTGCTGGTACGACTCCTCCGAGTCGCGCGCCGCGTCGGTGTCCTCGATGCGGAAGACCAGCGAGCCCTCGTTGTGCCGGGCGAAGGCCCAGTTGAAGAGAGCCGTCCGGACCAGGCCCACGTGGGGGTTGCCGGTCGGGGAGGGACAGAACCGGACACGGGGGGAAGATCCGTTAACCACGCTTGATCACCTTGTTGGTGAGAGTGCCGATGCCTTCGATGGTGACGGCGACCTCGTCGCCGACGTGCAGGGGGCCGACCCCCGCGGGGGTTCCGGTGAGGATGACGTCGCCGGGGAGGAGCGTCATCGCCTCGGTGATGTGGACGATCAGGTCCTCGATGGAGCGGATCATCTCGCTCGTACGGCCGAGCTGGCGCTGTTCGCCGTTGACCGTCGCCTGGATGGCCAGGTCGGACGGGTCCAGGTCGGTCTCCACCCAGGGGCCGAGCGGGCAGGAGGTGTCGAAACCCTTGGCCCGGGCCCACTGCTTCTCGCGCTTCTGCGCGTCACGGGCGGTGACGTCGTTGGCGCAGGTGTAGCCGAAGACGACGTCCTTGACGCGCTCGCGGGGGACCTCGCGGCACATCCGGCCGATCACCACGGCCAGTTCGGCCTCGTGGTGGACCTCGTTCGAGAAGGAGGGGTACTCGATGGCGTCGCCGGAACCGATCACCGAGGTGGTGGGCTTGAAGAAGGCGACCGGGACGTCCGGGACCTCGTTGCCCAGTTCGGCGGCGTGCTCCGCGTAGTTGCGGCCGATGGCCACGACCTTGTTGGGGAGCACGGGGGGCAGGAGCCTGACCTTGTTCAGCGGGACCTTGGTACCGGAGAGCTCGAAGTCGGCGTACGGAATGCCCTTGATGATGTCGAGGACGAGGCCACCGGATTCCACGGTGCCCTCACCCTCGACGGCGCCGAAGGCGACATTGCCGTCGATGGAGAACCTGGCGATGCGCACGGGATGCTGTCGCCCCTCACTTGCTGGCTGGCTGAAGACTGACGCTCCAGGCTATCGCCTCACCGTGCGGGGACCCGGGAGTGCCCGGCGGACGGCCGCGGCCGCCTCCCCGGAGGAACGGCGGGGAGGGACGGCCGGCACCTGCCGGGGAACTACCTGAGGACGGTGCGGCGCGGGTTGGCCGTCTGCGTGGGGAGTGCGGCGGTGCCTTCGGGCTGCTCGGGCAGCTCGGCGCGGCGCAGCGTGGAAGCGTCCGGGAGGTGGGCCAGAGTGGTGCGCCGGGGGTTGGCGAGGCTGCGGTACTGGGTCGTGGTCATCTGCCGTTCGGACCTTTCGCCGAGGGCGCGCCCTGGGGTGCGCCCAGTTGTCGGGTTTCGCCATCCCAGTAAAGCGTCAGGCTAAACATCGGATTCCCGGCCGAGCCCCGGATGAGACGGCGATCATCGTGTGAGTTTGCTCACGAACGACCCCCCAAATGCCGCATATCGGAATGATGATCACGCAAGAGGAAACGGACATTGCATAGCTGAATGCTCTATTCCGCTCCTGATCATCAGGACTGGGACACCACACTCGTCCGGTCGCCCTGTCCGTAATGATCCACTTTCCGCATGAACACGCTGCACGGCTGGTCACGCGACCATCACACTTGGTGACGCCTGCCCGTGGGGAACCCACGGGCCTTGTTGGAGGTCCGGCACTGTGCTGAAATTCCACGCACCGCCGCGGGTAGAGACCGGCGCGCAGGGGCGCAACGCAGCGCCGAGTGGCGGCGGAGGGGGTTAAAGAACGCCGGTCGTTCATCGACCACCATGGGGCGCGTCCAGTGCCCCACGACGCCGACACCGTCACCGCCGCGTATGCGGAGGGACGCCTGGTCCAGAGGTTGCGACGCTAGTGCAGGGACGTTTCAAGAGGGATGGCAGCGCTCCGGCGGAACAGGAGCCGCGCGGCGGGACCGACCGCGGTTCCTCGCCCCAGCACGCCCAGAACCCCGGGTCGGCAGGCGCCGACGACGGCGCGGAGCAGACCGCGCGCCCGGGTTCCACCACGACCGAGGACGCCGAACAGGCGGCGGTCGCAAAACCCCGTGACCCCGTCAGTACGGGCTCACGCGTAGCCCTGCGTAACTGGCGCATCAGCACCCGCCTGGTCTCCCTCCTGGCGCTCCCCGTGGTCGCCGCCACGTCGTTGGGCGGACTCCGCATCAACGAGTCCATGAACGACATGCAGCAGCTGGAGCACATGCAGCTGCTGACGCAGATGACCAAGCAGGCCACCGCGCTGGCTCAGGCCCTGCAGGTAGAGCGCGACGAGTCGGCGGGACCGCTCTCCAACGGCGTGAAGGCGACCAACTACAAGGTCACCGAACCCCGGAAGAAGACGGACCGGGCCAAGGACGCCTTCCTCGACGCCACCATGGCCATCGGGGACACCCAGAACGACGAGGCGCTCGAAGGCATCCACGCCAGCGTCAACATGATCGCGACGCAGCTCGGGCAGATCCGCGACATCCGCAAGACCGCGTACGCCAAGGGCACTCCGAGCGTCAACACGATCGACCAGTACAGCCAGTTGATCACCTCGCTGCTGAGCCTCTCGCAGGACATGGCGCAGGCGACCTCCAGCCCGGAGATGATCAAGCGCACCCGTGCGCTGGCGGCCTTCTCCTCCGCCAAGGAGTACGCCTCGGTCCAGCGGGCGATCATCGCCGCCGCGCTGCCGGGCGGAAACAGCACCAAGCCCCATCTCAGCGCCAACGACCAGCAGTTCGGTCGCAACGCCCTCCGCAAGGAGAGCCTGGCGATGAACTCCTTCGAGACCATCTACGCCACCACCGGCAACAGCGCCTCCGACCTCACCGCGCCGCTGAGCAGCGGCAACCCCGAGATCCAGGCGGCCGACACCTACGCCAAGCAGGTGCTCGACACCACGGTCGGCATCGACGGCCACAAGTCGCGGTCGTACCTCGACTGGTACGACCAGAGCTCCACGAAGATCCAGGCGATGGAGACCATCGAGGCGACGCTCCTCAGCGACATGGAGGGCAAGGCGCGCGAGCTGCGCGAGGCCTCCCAGCGCGAGGCGATCCTCAACGGTGCCATCATCCTGCTGGTGCTCGGCGTCTCCCTCGTCGGCGCCTTCGTCGTCGCGCGGTCCATGATCCGCTCGCTGCGCCGCCTCCAGGACACCGCGACCCGGGTCGCCCAGGACCGGCTGCCCGAGCTCGTCCGCCAGCTCTCCGAGACCGACCCGCAGGACGTCGACACCTCCGTCGAGTCCGTCGGTGTCCACTCCCGCGACGAGATCGGCCAGGTGGCCGCGGCCTTCGACGACGTGCACCGCGAGGCCGTCCGCCTCGCCGCCGAACAGGCGCTCCTGCGAGGGAACGTCAACGCGATGTTCACCAACCTCTCGCGCCGCAGCCAGGGCCTCATCCAGCGTCAGCTCTCGCTCATCTCCGAGCTGGAGTCCCGCGAGGCCGACCCGGACCAGCTGTCCTCGCTCTTCAAGCTCGACCACCTCGCGACCCGTATGCGCCGGAACGGCGAGAACCTCCTCGTCCTCGCCGGTGAGGAACCGGGCCGCCGCTGGACCCGCCCCGTCCCGCTGGTCGACGTGCTCCGCGCCGCCGCCTCCGAGGTGGAGCAGTACGAGCGCATCGAACTGGCCGCGGTGCCCGCCACCGAAGTGGCCGGCCGGGTCGTCAACGACCTCGTGCACCTCCTCGCCGAGCTGCTGGAGAACGCCACGTCGTTCTCCTCCCCGCAGACGAAGGTCCGGGTCACCGGTCACGCCCTGCCGGACGGCCGGGTGCTCGTCGAGATCCACGACACCGGTATCGGCCTGTCGCCCGAGGACCTCGCGGCGATCAACGAGCGGCTCGCCTCGCCACCCACCGTGGACGTGTCGGTCTCCCGCCGCATGGGTCTGTTCGTGGTCGGCCGGCTGTCCCTGCGTCACGGCATCCGTATCCAGCTGCGGCCCTCCGACTCCGGCGGAACCACGGCGCTCGTCATGCTGCCGGTGGACGTCGCGCACGGCGGCAAGCAGCCCCCGTCCAAGCAGGGCCCGGGCCAGCAGCAGGCTCCCGGCGGTCTGCTCGCCGGCGGCTCCGGTGCCCCGCGCGCCGGTCTCGGCGGTTCGCCGGCCGGTGCCAAGGGGCTCCCGGGCGCCGCGCCCGCGCGCGGTCAGGTCGGCGCGGGCTCGGGTCCGCGTGCGGCGCTCCCGTCGCGCGACGCCGCTGCGCGCGGTCCCCAGCAGCCCGGTCCGCAGGGCGGACCGCAGGCCGGCGGGCCCCAGCGGCAGCCTTCCGTCCCGCAGGGAGGCCCGCAGGCGGGTCGCCCGCAGGCACCTCAGGGACCGCAGGACTTCGGGCGGTCCGAGCCCCAGCGGCAGGGCGGCGGCGCCCGGCTGGGCGCCCGCGGTCCGCAGAGCGTTCCGGAGCAGGACCAGCCGAACCTCTTCGGGCACAACGCCACGGCCCCGATGGGAGCTCAGGCACCCATGGGGCAGCAGGCCCCGATGGGCCGGCCGGAGCAGGGCGACCGCCCCGTACGGCAGGACGTGTTCGGCGGCGCCAACGGCCAGCAGCAGTGGCCGGCGCAGGGCAGCCCGAACGGCCAGGGCAACCCGAACGGCCAGTTCGGCCAGTTCGGCCAGGCCGGTCAGACCGGTCAGGGGCAGCCCGGCCAGTTCGGTCAGGGCGGTCAGGGCGGTCAGGGCGGTCAGAACCAGTTCGGCCCGGGTGGCCAGAACCAGGCCAACCCGCCCCAGTACGGTCAGGACCAGTACGGTCAGGACCAGCGCGGTCAGGACCAGCGCGGCCAGGGCATGGCCGGCCAGGGTCAGGGGGGTCCGGGTCAGCTCGGGTTCCAGCAGCCCGGCGGCCCGGGCCGTCAGCTGCCGCCACCCGGTGGCCCGCGTGCCGAGCTGCCCGGGGGCAACCCGCAGCCGCAGCACCCGCAGACCACCACCTGGGGCGTGGAGGACCGGGGCGCTCAGCGCCGCGGTCCGGCCGACGCGCCCCGCGGGCACGAAGAGGCCGAGTCCACGGGCCAGTTCGCCGCTCCGGCGGGACCCGTCCCGAACCGGAACTTCAACTCCCCGCTGAATCGGCGCACTCCCGGCGACGACCGCCAGGGACCGGGCTCCACCTCGGAGTTCGCGCGCCCGGACTTCTCGGCGCCGCACGTCCCGCAGTCGCAGGACCCCGCGGGCACCGCCCAGTTCGCCCGTCCCGACTTCGGGGCTCCGGACCAGGGACTGCCCGCTCCGCGCCAGTACGGCAACGAGCAGGGTGTACCGCGTCCGGCCGCCGAGCCGCCGCAGCGCTCGCTGCCGCCGCGCCGGCCCGCGCCCGAGGCGCTGCCGCCGGCCGGTCCGGGCGACGGCCGCACCCCGTTGTACGACACGCTGGAGACCAACTGGTTCCACGGTCCGCAGCAGGGCGGGCGGCCGGCCGAGGCGGCGGCTCCTTCACCGTCGGACGGCCTGGCGGCCCCGGCCGCTCCGCGTCGGTCCTCCGGTGACGCGACTCCGGCCGGCCCGTGGCGGGCTTCGCCCAACGACGAACTCGTACGCCAGGCCGAGCGGGTCAAGAAGCCGGCTGCCGGCGGTGTCACCACTTCGGGGCTTCCCCGGCGGGTTCCGCGTGCCAATTTGGTTCCTGGTACCGCTCAGCAGCAGAATCACCAGACCGGACCTCAGGTTTCTCGTGCGCCCGACGACGTGCGCGGGCGTCTGACCAATCTCCGCCGGGGCATCCAGCAGGGTCGGCAGGCGAACAGCCAGTCGATCGGCAGCTTCCAACTCGGCCCCACTCACCAGCAGGAGCGTTAGTTGAGCCCCATGAGTCAGGCCGCGCAGAATCTGAACTGGCTGATCACCAATTTCGTGGACAACACCCCCGGGGTGTCGCACACGGTGGTGGTCTCCGCCGACGGACTCCTGCTGGCCATGTCCGAAGGATTCCCGCGCGACCGCGCCGACCAACTGGCCGCGGTCGCCTCCGGGCTCACCTCGCTGACCGCCGGCGCCTCCCGCATTTTCGAGGGTGGTGCCGTCAGCCAGACCGTGGTGGAGATGGAGCGCGGCTTCCTGTTCCTGATGTCCGTCTCGGACGGATCGTCGCTGGCCGTTCTCGCGCACCCGGAGGCCGACATCGGCCTCGTGGGGTACGAGATGGCTCTGCTGGTCGACCGTGCCGGCACCGTCCTCACGCCCGACCTGCGCGCCGAGCTCCAAGGCAGTCTGCTCCACTAGGCGGCCACGCAGTGGAAATCCCTCGGGATCTCCTCAGGTACTGCCCACCACCCTCACTCGTCCGGCCGCTCACCGCCCCCACCGGCCCCTTGCAGACGGCGAGTAGACACGTCGCTGTCACGCCCGGAGGATTCATGACCCCGCCACCCGCCTCACCCGATCCGTACGGCGCTCTGCACCACGCGTCGTACGACGGGGAAGGCGATCAGCCGCTGGTTCGTCCGTACGCCATGACCGGCGGAAGGACGCGACCGCGTTACCAGCTCGCCATCGAGGCGTTGGTCAGTACGACGGCCGACCCCGCGCACCTGGGAACGCTGCTGCCCGAGCACCAGCGGATCTGCCACCTCTGCCGCGAGGTCAAGTCGGTGGCCGAGGTTTCGGCTCTGCTGTCCATGCCGCTCGGTGTGGCCCGGATCCTGGTCGCGGACCTGGCGGAAGCCGGCATGGTGGCCATCCACCAGCCGGGCAACGGAGAGGCCGGCGGAACGCCGGATGTGACACTGCTCGAAAGGGTGCTCAGTGGACTTCGCAAGCTCTAGCGGCGGTACGGCCCGCTCCACCACGTCCGCGAAGATCGTGGTGGCGGGGGGCTTCGGCGTGGGTAAGACCACGTTTGTCGGTGCCGTTTCGGAGATCAGTCCGCTGCGCACCGAAGCCGTGATGACGTCCGCCTCGGCGGGCATCGACGACCTGACCCACACCGGAGACAAGACCACCACCACGGTGGCCATGGACTTCGGACGCATCACCCTGGACCAGGACCTGATCCTGTACCTGTTCGGCACCCCCGGACAGGACCGCTTCTGGTTCATGTGGGACGACCTCGTACGCGGCGCCATCGGCGCCGTCGTCCTGGTCGACACCCGCCGCCTCGCCGACTGCTTCCCCGCCGTCGACTACTTCGAGAACAGCGGCCTCCCCTTCGTCATCGCCCTCAACGGCTTCGACGGACACCAGCCGTACACCCCCGACGAAGTACGCGAAGCACTCCAGATCGGACCCGACACCCCGATCCTCACCACCGACGCCCGCCACCGCTCGGACGCCAAGAGCGCGCTCATCACCCTTGTCGAGCACGCCCTCATGGCCCGGCTGAAGTAGGCATAAGTCGGTATTGGCATAGGCAAGTTGCCGTAGTCACGCGGGGGTGGCCCTGTGTCCTTCGACACGATCCGCCCCCGCGTTCATAACGTTTCGACAGAGAATTTCCGGTGGACCGACACCCGACGCATCCATCCGGTGCCCCTCCGCTCATGTGAGCCTCGCCTTTTGGCGGGGCTCGTTCTTTATGCCCGTTTTATCTGAGGCTTACGCCACTCGGAATGATCGACTCCGAGTGTTTGGAACGCGGCCGGTCCCCATGCTGGAATGCGGCGAACTCCCGAGTAGTACGGCCCTGAACGAATTTACCGGCACAACGTAGGTGCCGACGCCGAGAGGTTGTTGGTCGAGTGAGGCGAAGCAACGAAGGCTCCCCGACACAGCCTGAGCGGGGCAACTTCACGCCGCCGCGCACTGCTGTATCCCCCGGGGAGCACGCCGACCGTGCGGACACGGCCGACGACGGATCGCCCGTCGGCAGCACGAGCAAGCTGTCCCCGCGCAACTGGCGCGTGGCGACGCGCCTGAACGCGATCCTCCTGATCCCCGCACTGGTGGGCCTCACCATGGGCGGCTTCCAGGTGAAGGGGTCCATCGACACCTGGAACGAGGCGCAGGACGCCGAGAAGACCGCTCTGGTCGTCCGCGCGGCCTCGGTGTACGGGCAGGCGCTGCTGAACGAGCGTGACCTCACCGCTCAGCCCCTCCTGAAGAAGGAGTCCACCGACTCCGTCGTGACCCAGAGCCGTGCCGCCACCGACGCCGCCGCTTCGGGGTTCACCGCCGCGGTCGCCGACATGCCGCAGAAGGCGGGTCTGCAGCGCAGGCTGAAGCTCTTCAGGGGCGAGGAGCCGAAACTCGCCGCGCTGCGCAAGGCCGCGTACACCACGAGCCTGGACCCGGTGAAGACCGAGGAGGGCTACACCCAGATCCAGCACTCGCTGATGGAGTTCGCCAACGAACTCGGCCTGGGTACCGGCAACGTCACCAGCTACGGCCGTACCGTCTACGCGCTCGAACTCTCGCAGGCGGCCGAATCGCTCCAGCGCTCGATCGGACTGCACCTGCTGGTGCGTCCGAGCGAGGACGAGACCACGTTCAACGCGCAGGTCAAGGCCTTCGGCTCGTACAACTACCTGGAGCAGATCGCCCTCGGCGAGTTCAACTCCGGTGGCACCCAGACGGACGTGAACCGCCTCAAGACCGTCATGGAGGGCAAGGCCGCGGAGGGAGCCGAGCAGCTGAAGGCCGCCAAGGAGCAGGCCGAGGCCGCCGGGGCGCCGTTCGTGACCCCGCCCGGCGTCGACGGCTCCGTCTTCGACGGAATGGCCGCGCAGATCGGCAAGGGGCTCTCCCCGTCGGAGCTGAAGGCGAAGGGGATCACCCCGGAGACCTGGACGGCCGCCTCCACCGCGAAGTTCGAGGGGTACGCCACCGTCACGGACGAGCTCGTCGACAAGGCGGTGGACGAGGCCGCGCAGATCTCCTCCGACGCCAAGACCGACGCCATCGTCAACGCCTCGATCGTCGTCGTCGCCCTGCTCGCCGCGTTCGTCGTGGCCGGATTCATGGCCCGCCAGATGAGCCGCGCGATGCGCCGACTGCGCACCGCCGCCTTCGAGGTCGCCGAGCAGCGGCTGCCGT
The DNA here is from genome assembly GCF_026343115.1 of Streptomyces sp. NBC_00102. Classification (GTDB taxonomy): domain Bacteria; phylum Actinomycetota; class Actinomycetes; order Streptomycetales; family Streptomycetaceae; genus Streptomyces. The sequence goes on along the minus strand of NZ_JAPEMC010000001.1, from coordinate 5,340,483 downwards.
CCCTCGTCGACCAGCTGTCCCGGACCGACCCGGGCCGGGTCGACACCCGGGTCCAGCCCATCCCGATCAACACCAGCGACGAGATCGGCGAGGTCGCCCGCGCCTTCGACCAGGTGCACCGCGAGGCCGTCCGGCTCGCCTCGGAGCAGGCGATGCTGCGGGGGAACGTCAACGCGATCTTCACCAACCTCTCGCGCCGCAACCAGTCGCTCATCGAGGGCCAGCTGACCCTCATCACCGACCTGGAGAACAACGAGGCCGACCCGGACCAGCTGGAGAGCCTCTTCAAGCTGGACCACCTGGCCACCCGTATGCGCCGCAACGGCGAGAACCTCCTGGTCCTCGCCGGTGAGGAGCCGGGCCGCCGCTGGAACCAGCCGGTACCGCTGGTGGACGTGCTCCGCGCCGCCTCCTCCGAGGTGGAGTCGTACGAGCGCATCGAGCTCACCGGGGTCCCGGACACCGAGATCCACGGTCAGGCCGTCACCGACCTCGTGCACCTGCTGGCGGAGCTGCTGGAGAACGCCACGGTGTTCTCGTCGCCGCAGACCAAGGTCCGTGTCACCGCGACCCGTCTGCCGGACGGCCGCGTGATGATCGAGATCCACGACAAGGGAATCGGCCTCACCGCCGAGGACTTCGCCGACATCAACCACAAGCTCGCCAACCCGCCGACCGTGGACGCCGCGGTGTCCCAGCGGATGGGCCTCTTCGTGGTCGGCCGGCTCTCCGACCGCCACGGCGTCCGGGTCCAGCTGCGCCCCTCGGGCGAGCAGGCCGGCACGACCTCCCTGGTCATGCTGCCGGACGCGATCACCCACGGTGGTGGTGGCGAACCGGTCGCCGCGTCGGACGACTTCACCGTCTCCTCGATCATCCCCGAGCAGCAGCACCCGCTGCCCGCCGCTCCGCAGCTCTCGGGCATGCGCACGGCCGCCGAACTCGGCTTCGACGACTCGCGTTACGAGCCGGACTCGCCGACGCTCGACCCGGTGGGCCGCTCGCTGATGCGCGAAGAGCGCCGCGCCGCTCTGGAGGCCGCCCACACCGCCGGCGAGCAGTCTCCGTTCGACGGCCCCGGCCAGGACGCCCCCCGGCAGCAGTTCGAGCAGGACGGCTACCCGCAGGCCGGTTACGGGCAGCAGCCCGCGTACGACCGGAACGGCTACCCGCAGGGCACGTTCGAGCAGGATTCCTTCGAGCCGGGCTCCTACGAGCAGCAGGGCTTCGGGCAGACGGGCCACCAGGAGACGTACGCCCCGTACGCGGCGGACGCCGGCTTCCGGCCGGATGCCGAGCAGCTCCCCCAGGGCGGCTATCCGGAACAGGCCTACCCCACCGAGGGCACCCAACAGCCTTCGTACGGTGACCAGTTCACGCCGCACGGTGACCAGCACCAGCAGGGCGGGTGGCCGGAACAGGGTGGTTTCCAGGCGGGTTACGAGACCTCCGCCCAGGAAGAAGCGGAATCCGCTCCCGGCGCTCCCGAGGAGACGCCCGAGCGCGTAGGCTTCGATCATTCGGGTCCCACCGCGAACGCCGGTCACGAGATGACCGACGCGGGGCTCCCGCGCCGGGGCGGGCAGCAGCACTGGCAGCCAGGCGGATCGGACAACGCCCGGCCCGAGGCGGCGAACCCGCCCCAGCGGCAGGACTCCCCGTCGGCCGTCGAACCGCAGGACGGCGAGAGCACCGACGACTGGCGTTCGACCAACGACGAGCGCTGGGAGCGGGCCGAGCAGCTCCGGGACCCGAAGGCCGGCGGAATAACCCTCTCGGGGCTTCCCCGGCGGGTGCCCAAGGCCAATCTGGTCGAGGGCACCGCGGAGCAGACCCAGCAGGGCGGCCCCCAGGTCTCCCGCACGCCCGAGGACATCCGCGGCAGGTTGAGCAACCTGCGGCGAGGTATCCAGCAGGGACGCAAGCAGGGGTCGGACAGCAGTAATACCTACAACCAGGAGCGTTAGTGTGAGCCCGATGAGCCAGGCGGCGCAGAATCTCAACTGGTTGATCACCAGCTTCGTGGACAGCACCCCCGGGGTGTCGCACACGGTGGTGGTCTCCGCCGACGGACTCCTGCTGGCCATGTCCGAGGGGTTCCCGCGCGACCGCGCCGACCAGTTGGCGGCCGTCGCCTCCGGTCTGACGTCGCTGACCGCGGGTGCCTCCCGGATCTTCGAGGGCGGCGCCGTCAACCAGACCGTTGTGGAGATGGAGCGAGGATTTCTCTTCATCATGTCGATTTCCGACGGATCTTCACTGGCCGTTCTGGCCCACCCGGACGCCGATATCGGCCTGGTTGGGTACGAAATGGCACTTCTGGTGGACCGCGCGGGCGGTGTTCTGACGCCGGATCTGCGCGCCGAACTCCAGGGAAGTCTTCTCAACTAGGAGACAGACAGTGCGTTTCTCGTCACCGCGCCATAGGGTGCGGTGGCGCGGCCCCACTGGGATCGGCGAATGGCAGTAGGAGGAGGAGACGTGGCAGCACCCACAGGCGGACACCCGTATGACGGCAGTCAGCGGGTTCCGGACGAGCACGGGGAAAACCGCTTCAACTTCCCCTCCGCGGCGAGCGGCGAGGGTGGCATGCAGGGTTACGACCCTTATCTCCCGCCCCAGCAGCCCGCGCAGGCGCACCCCCGCGGAGCCGACTGGCCCCAACAGCCGGGACCGGAGTGGTCCCAGCGGCAGCAGTCCGAGTGGCAGCCCCGGCAGGAGCCGCCTCAGCGGTTCGACGCCCCGGCGCACCGGATCCAGCCGGTGGCGCAGCGGCCTTCGCGGCCCGCGCCGTCGGCGCCCGCCGCTCACAACCCGTTGGTCCGTCCGTACGCCATGACCGGCGGACGGACGCGGCCGCGTTACCAGCTCGCCATCGAGGCGCTGGTCAGTACGACGGCCGATCCGTCCCGGCTGCAAGGGCAGTTGCCCGAGCACCAGCGGATCTGCCGGCTCTGCTTCGAGATCAAGTCGGTGGCCGAGATCTCGGCCCTTCTCTCGATCCCGCTCGGCGTTGCCCGGATCCTCGTCGCCGACCTGGCCGAGGCCGGACTCGTCGCTATCCATCAGCCCGGCGGCGACGAGACCGCCGGCGGCCAGCCAGATGTGACACTGCTCGAAAGGGTGCTCAGTGGACTTCGCAAGCTCTAGCGGCGGAGCGGCCCGCTCCACCACCTCGGCGAAGATCGTGGTGGCAGGGGGCTTCGGCGTGGGTAAGACCACGTTTGTCGGTGCCGTTTCGGAGATCAACCCGCTGCGCACCGAAGCCGTGATGACGTCCGCCTCGGCGGGCATCGACGACCTGACCCACACCGGAGACAAGACCACCACCACGGTGGCCATGGACTTCGGACGCATCACCCTGGACCAGGACCTGATCCTGTACCTGTTCGGCACCCCCGGACAGGACCGCTTCTGGTTCATGTGGGACGACCTCGTACGCGGCGCCATCGGCGCCGTCGTCCTGGTCGACACCCGCCGCCTCGCCGACTGCTTCCCCGCCGTCGACTACTTCGAGAACAGCGGCCTCCCCTTCGTCATCGCCCTCAACGGCTTCGACGGACACCAGCCGTACACCCCCGACGAAGTACGCGAAGCACTCCAGATCGGACCCGACACCCCGATCCTCACCACCGACGCCCGCCACCGCTCGGACGCCAAGAGCGCACTCATCACCCTTGTCGAGCACGCCCTCATGGCCCGGCTGCGCTGACGTCCGGGGACGACCCCGCACGACGAGAAGCCCCGGCCCCCGGTTGTTCACCGGGAGGTCGGGGCTTCTTCCGTGTGCGTACGGGCCGGGTCTTCGCACCCGTGCGGCCCTGAGGGGCCCGTAACGGCTGTTTCCGGCCATGCAATGGCCCCGGCGGGAGAGTTCCCGGCCGGGGCCTCGTGCGTCGCCGGAGCGGCCCTCAGGGCCTTCCGTGGTGGTGTGGGCGAGTTGTCCGCCGCACCGGGGGACCGCGAAACGCGATCCGGCGTTCGCGCGTCCCCCGGTGCGGGGTGTCAGCCCTGCCAGCTGTGCGGGGCGCGGAAGCCCGGGGTGCGCTCCAGGCGACGCCACCGGGCCGTGTCGCGGACCGTGCGGGCGGGAGCGGGCTGGGCGGCCGCGCGGGCGAGCAGTACGGCGGTGATGGCCGCGAGCTCCTCGGGGGCGGCGTGGCCCTTCTCGACGCGCAGCACGGACTCGGCGGCAGTGACGCTCATGGGATGTCTCCGTCTTCTCGGCAGGATTCGGCAGGGTTCGGGGCCGGTGCGCGGGTACCGCGCGGGCCGACGACTACTGCGGGGGGTTGCCGTGCTTGCGGGACGGCAGGTCGGCGTGCTTGTTCCGGAGCATCGCGAGCGAGGCGATCAGCACCTCGCGGGTCTCGGCCGGGTCGATGACGTCGTCGACCAGTCCGCGCTCCGCCGCGTAGTACGGGTGCATCAGCTCGGCCTTGTACTCCTTGACCATGCGGGTGCGCATGGCCTCGGGGTCCTCGGCCTCGGCGATCTGGCGGCGGAAGATGACGTTGGCGGCACCTTCGGCTCCCATGACCGCGATCTCGTTGGTCGGCCAGGCGTAGGTCAGGTCGGCACCGATGGACTGGCTGTCCATGACGATGTACGCGCCGCCGTAGGCCTTGCGCAGGATCAGCGAGATCCTCGGCACGGTGGCGTTGCAGTACGCGTAGAGCAGCTTGGCGCCGTGCCGGATGATCCCACCGTGCTCCTGGTCCACGCCCGGGAGGAAGCCGGGTACGTCCAGAAGAGTGATGATGGGAATGTTGAACGCGTCACACATCTGGACGAATCGCGCGGCCTTCTCGGACGCCTCGATGTCCAGCACACCGGCCAGGGACTGCGGCTGGTTGGCGACGATGCCGACGACCTGGCCGTCCATCCGGGCGAGGGCGCAGATGATGTTGCGGGCCCAGCGCTCATGGACCTCGAGGTAGTCGCCGTCGTCGACGAGCTCCTCGATGACCTTGTGCATGTCGTACGGGCGGTTGCCGTCGGCCGGCACGAGGTCCAGCAGGACGTCGCCGCGGCGGTCCGCCGGGTCGTCGCTCGCGACGGTCGGCGGGTTCTCACGGTTGTTCGAGGGCAGCATCCCGATGAGGTAGCGGACCTCGGCGATGCAGGTCTCCTCGTCGTCGTACGCGAAGTGCGCGACGCCCGAGGTCTCGGCGTGCACGTCCGCGCCGCCGAGGCCGTTCTGGGTGATCTCCTCACCGGTGACCGCCTTGACGACGTCGGGTCCGGTGATGAACATCTGCGAGGTCTCGCGGACCATGAAGACGAAGTCGGTGAGGGCGGGGCTGTACGCCGCGCCGCCCGCGCACGGGCCGAGCATCACGCTGATCTGCGGGATGACACCGGAGGCCCGGGTGTTGCGCTGGAAGATGCCGCCGTAGCCGGCGAGCGCGCTTACGCCCTCCTGGATACGGGCGCCGGCGCCGTCGTTCAGGGAGACCAGCGGCGCTCCGGCCGAAATGGCCATGTCCATGATCTTGTGGATCTTGGTGGCGTGGGCCTCGCCCAGCGCGCCGCCGAAGATCCGGAAGTCGTGCGCGTAGACGAAGACCGTCCGGCCGTCGACCGTGCCCCAGCCGGTGATGACACCGTCGGTGTAGGGCTTCTTGGACTCCAGGCCGAAGCCGGTGGCCCGGTGCCGCCTGAGCTGCTCGACCTCCTTGAACGAACCGGCGTCCAGCAGGAGCTCGATGCGCTCGCGGGCGGTCAGCTTGCCCTTGGCGTGCTGCGCCTCGGTCGCCCGGTCGCTCGGGCCGCGCCGCGCCTGCTCGCGCAGGGCCAGCAGTTCGGCCACCCGGCCACGCGTGTCGCTCGGCTCACCCGGGATTTCGTCCACAACGGTCATGTACCGACCCTACGAATCCGGCGATGCAAATACCGCCGTCGAATCCGTACAGTCTCCTGACCGGTTTCCTGGCGGGGACCGACAGAACCCTCGCACCATGCGTGCGATCCACCATCTGGGACCCACTCCGCCTTATGGGGTTCCCACAAACAGGGTGAAGGGGCCCGGGAAGGGCGAGCGGCTCCTGCGGGACCGAGCGTAGTGGAACGCCCGCCTCCGGAGGACGACGGCCGCGGTGGCCGCCGGCGACGATCCGGCACCACCCTCCAGGCGGCCGGACAGGCGGGACGCGCGGGACGCCGGCGGGGCCCCCTCTTTCACCTCTTGTCACCACCGGGCACGGCCGGCCGGGGGCGCGCCTCCGTAGCCGCCAACACGGGCACGGTGAAGACGAGTTGTGAAGAAATCCGGATTCTGAGAGCGCTCTCAGTCACACCTATTGACGCCTGTGACGGGTGTGGTGAGAGTGGTCGGCATCACAGGGCGGCCCCCACCGCCCGCACGGCCGGGCCGTGCTCCCCCACCTCGTCCCCCCACCCCTCCGGAGCTCCGCGTGATCTCTCGTCGTCTCTTCCTCACCGGTGCGGCCGCCTCCGCGGCGGCGCTCAGCTATCCCGTCTGGGGCAGCGCCCTCTCCCCCAGCGCCTCGGCCGCCGCCGCGACCTGCGAGCTGGCCCTGGTGAACCGCTCGCTGCCCGGTACGGTGCGCGCCTACGTCACCGGCCACGAGCAGGGCACCGACCGCTGGGTGCTGCTCCGGGCGGACGGCAGCCTCTACCGGCCCGACTCCCCCGCCGCCGCCCAGACCCCGCTGCCGGTCGACTGTTCGATCCCGCTGAACCCGGCGGGCGGCGCCCCGGTGGTGCTGACGCTCCCGCAGATGTACGGCGCCCGGGTGTACTTCGTCCGCGACGACACGCTGGACTTCTACCTGAATCCGGGCCCGGCGCTGGTGGAGCCGGCCTTCGCCACCCCGACGGACGCCAACTACGGGCGGACCTGGTCCTTCTGCGAGTTCACCTTCAACCCGCAGCAGCTCTACGCGAACATCAGCTACGTCGACCTCGTCACGGCGCTCCCGATCGGGCTGACCCTGGAGGGCGACTCCACCCACACCGTCGCCCCGCTGCCGGACGGCGCGGTGCAGCGGATCGCGGACGGGCTGATCGCGCAGGCGGCGGCGGACGGGCAGCCCTGGGACCAGTTGGTCACCCGGGGCGCGGACGGCCAGGTGCTGCGGGTCGTCTCCCCGCAGAACCTCATGGCGCCCTACTTCGACCGCCCGGACCAGATGCCCTTCCGGGACCTGTTCACCGCGCAGATCGACCAGGTCTGGGAGAAGTACCGCTCCACCGATCTGCGGATCGACCTGCAGGGCGGCCGGGGTGTGCTGGCCGGCCGGGTCAGCGGGGACGACCTGGTCTTCGACGGCGGCCACACCTTCACCAAGCCGGTGTCCAAGGACGTCTTCACCTGCAACCACGGGCCCTTCACCAACAACCCCGCGGACTCGGACGACAAGAAGGCACTGCTGGCGCGGCTCGCGGCCGGGTTCAACCGCTCGATCATGCTCAGCCACCCGGACCAGCCGAACGGGACGACCACCGCGGACTACTACCAGGAGGCCGTGACCAACCACTGGTCGCGCATCGTGCACGCCAACAGCCCGATCGGTTACGCCTTCCCCTACGACGACGTACGTCCCGACGGCCAGCCGGACGTCTCGGGCGCCGCCAACGACGGCAACCCCCGGCGCTTCACGGTGAGCGTCGGTTCCTGACCTGCTCCCGGACCCCCACGGCGCGTGTGCCCCCTCTCCCGACGGCGGGCGGATTCTTGGGGTCCTCGCAACACCTGATGGCCTATGCGGTTGTCAGTAGAGCACGCAGGCGCTCGGCTGGGGTTCTCCAGCCGAGCGTCTTGCGTGGCCGGCCGTTGAGTTGCTGGGCGACGTGTTCGAGGTCTTCGGGGCTGTGGACGGACAGGTCGGTGCCCTTGGGAAAGTACTGCCGCAGCAGACCGTTGGTGTTCTCATTCGACCCGCGCTGCCAGGGAGAGTGGGGGTCGCAGAAGTAGACGGGGACTCCGGTGGCCACGGTGAACTGCTTGTGGGCGGCCATCTCGCACCCCTGGTCCCAGGTCAGTGAGCCACGCAGGTGTGCGGGCAGGGTCCGGATCAGCGGGACCAGTACGTCGCGCACCTCCTCGGCGGTGTGTCCGCCGGGCAGATGTCCGAGCATGACGTAGCGGGTGGAGCGCTCGACCAGAGTCACGATCGCGCTCGCGCTCCGGGGACCGACGATCAGATCGCCTTCCCAATGGCCGGGGACCGCCCGGTCCTCGACCTCGGCGGGCCGCTCAGAGATCATCACCATCTCGTCGACGAACCGGCGCTGGCGTTGGTCCGGGCTTCGGTGCGGCTTGCGGCGGGTGCGCCCGGTGCGCAGCGCCAGCGCGACTTCACGGCGCAGTCCGCCGCGGGCCTGGACGTAAACCGCCTGATAGATCGTCTCCGGACTCACCCGCATGCCCTCGTCGTCGGGGAACTCGATGGGGAGAGCGTTGCAGATCTGCTCGGGCGACCAGCGTTCCTGGAGCCGGTCCGCGACGAAGTCGCGCAGTGGACCTTTCTGGGCGAGCTTGGACTCCTTGGGGCGGGACCGGCTCCTGGCCCATGCGCGCTGGGCTTGGTGCGGGCGGTAGGTGCCGCCTGCCGAGTGGGTGTCGATCTCGCGCTTGACGGTCGAGGCCGGCCGACCCAGGGCCCGGCCCATCGCGCGCAGCGAGTGGCCCTCGCGCCGCATGTCGGCGATCAGCTCCCGCTCGGCCACGGTGAGGAACCGGGGGTGGAGATCGGCCTCGACGGCGGTCAGGGACGGGCCCCCCGACACAACGGTGGTGGTCACACCAGTCGTATAGTCGATCAAGCGGCCGTCCGCATGCAGACGTGAGTGGCCGATCTGCCGAATGCCTCGGTCCCAGTCCTGGGCTGTGCGCGGGTGGACACCGGCCTGGACCGCAGCCTCACGGCGTCGGACCCCGGCCGCCCGAAGGCGCTCGTACTCCGCCCGTCGGGGATGCCCGCCCCTGCTGGGCTTGCCACGACCACGAATGCCGGCCTTGCGAGCCCACCCGGCCGCCGTATGCCGGCTCACCCCTACCGCCCGAGCCGCCCCGGTGACGCTGCCGTCCGCCTCGTCCAACGCCTCGAAGAACCTCGACTTCAGCGCCTCAAAATCCATGATCCCCGCAACCCCTGGAACTCCAGGGTGTTGCGGGGATCAGTGGAACCCGCCCGGCGGCGGGAGAGGGGGCACACGTGTGCGCGGTGGGCCGGTGCGCCCGGTGCCGGGTCAGCAGCCGCCGCAGTTGTAGTAGGTCGTGTCCCAGTGGTTGCCCTCGTTGACGTAGATGTTGCCGGAGGCCGCCTGGTACTGGGCGTATCCGTCACCGCGGAGCCCGATGTAGGTGAAGGTGCCGGTGACGTAGTTGTTCAGGCAGGTGTTCTTCGCGAAGTCGAGCTTGTAGCCGTTCCAGTGCGAGTAGGTGCCGCTCGCGTGGCCGGTCTCCGTACCGCCGGTGATGTTGATGGCGCAGCCGGTGGCGCTCTTGAGGGTCTGGGCGCCCTGGGCGGTGGCCAGGTTGAGCTGGTCGAAGGAGGTACAGGTCGAGACGTTGCGGTCGGAACAGCCGCCCGAGGAGGACCAGGTGATCCCGGACGAGCTGAACCGGGCGGTGGCCTGGGCGTGGGTGAGCTTGGTGGCGGCGTGGGCGTCGGTGGCGCCGCCGATCACGCCGACTCCCGGCGCGAAGAGGACGCCCAGCACGAGGGCGAGGGCGGTGAGGGCGGAGCGGAGCCTGGGACGGGTCAACATGGGGGGTCTCCTCCTGCTCATGACAAGTTCTGGTCGATGGCCGAACGGCGGGACGCCTGGGGCGCGGGAGCGCCGCGCGGCGCGGCATGGCGATACTGCCCGAGTTCTACGCGCGTCCGCCAGACCGCGTCCGTGGCGATGCGGTGAATCCCGGGGGCCGCGCCGCCATGACGCCTCCCCGGCGATGCGGTGAATCCCGTGGCGGCGGCGCCATGCCCCCCACCTGGACCCTCCGGCGACCGACCCCCGGCACCCCGACAGGGCGGCAACCGCCCGCTCAGGCCGCCCCGGGAGGGCGTCTGCGCACGAACCCTCGCACTCAATGTTGAACTTTGAACTAAACAGGTCTACAGTCAATGTCGTTGAAGGTTGAACAAACCGAGCCTTCGACTTCGAGGAACACGTCTCCCGAGGAGGAGCCATGGCTCTGTTCAATCGCAAGTCCGCCACCACGACCGCTGTCGCCGAGAAGCCCGCCGTGGACCCCGCGCTCGCCGCCCTGACCGGCACCTACACGATCGACCCGGCCCACACCAGCATCGGTTTCACCGTGCGGCACGCGATGGTGACGAACGTGCGCGGCTCCTTCGGTGAGCACGAGGGCACCCTGGTGCTGAACGGCACCGACCCGCACCACTCCACCGCCTCCATCGACGTCAAGATCGCCAGCATCGACACCGGCATCGCCGACCGCGACGCCCACCTGCGCAGCGGCGACTTCTTCGACGCCGAGGCGTTCCCGCTGATGACGTTCCGTTCCACCAGCGCCGAGCAGCTCGGCGGCGACACCTACCGGATCACCGGCGACCTCACCATCAAGGACGTCACCCGCCCGCTCTCCATCGACCTGGAGTTCAACGGCTCGGCCACCGACCCGTACGGCAACCAGCGCGTCGGCTTCGAGGGCAGCACCAACATCCTCCGCTCCGACTGGGGCCTGACCTGGAACGCCGCTCTGGAGACCGGCGGTGTGATGGTCAGCGACAAGGTCAAGCTGACCTTCGACATCTCGGCGATCAAGGCCGCCTGATCCCCGCGTCACCCGAGCGCGCCCGCCACCGGCTCCCCCACGAGGGAGTACCGGGGCGGGCGCTCGCGCGTGCGCGGCCGGAACCGTTCGTCAGCGCGGCGGGCCTTCGGTGCCGGGCGCCGGGTGGGGTCACCCGGCGCGGCGGACCTTCAGGGCGTTGTCCGTACGGGTGGTGGGGTTGCCGTCCGGGTCGTTCTGCACCCGCTCGTGCTCGCCGCTGAGCAGTACCTCCCACTCCCCCGGCGCCGGCTCCAGCGAGGCCAGCACCTCGTCGGGCGTCGGGAACCGCACGGACGGGTCGGGGTTCGCCTCCCAGTGCGGGAATCCCGCGTGGCCGACGACCAGCAGAATCCCGCCCGGCGCGACGGCCGCTGCCGCCCGCCGCAGGATGCGCTCCCTGGGCAGGTCCGCCATGGAGTGCAGGAACTGCGCCGAGACCAGGTCGAACTCCCCGTCCGGGAAGGACGCTCCGAGGTCGTGCCACTGCCAGTCGACGCGGTCGGCGACACCGGCGTCGGCCGCGTGGACGGCCGCCCGCTCCAGCGCCACCCGCGAGAGGTCGGTCGCGGTGACCTGCCAGCCGAGGCCCGCCAGCCAGACGGCGTCCGCGCCCTCCCCGCAGCCGAGATCCAGGGCGCGCCCCGGCCTCACCCCCGACACCTCGCGGACCAGGACGGTGTTGGGGTTCCCGCTCCAGATCCGGTCGCTGCGGCGGTAGCGCTCGTCCCACATCTCGGCCGGGGTGCGCGCTTCCGTTCCGGCGGGCGCGGTGCTGTCGCTGGTCATGCGGTCTCCTGACGTACGGGCCGGGTTACGGGGGAGAGGGTGCGCCCGCTCGGGCGCCGGGACAAGCCCGCTTGCCGGAACGGCAAATCCGGGGCGCCGGCCGACCGCACCGCGCCGCCCCGCCCCGCCCGTCGCGGCACGACGGGCCGCAGGGGCGCGCCGGAAAGCCGGTGGGCCGCTCCGCAATGCGCGGAACTCCGCCTTCCCCTTCGAATGGGCGATCCGATTCACGGGGCCGCAAAAGAGTTCCCGCCTTTATCGGTAATCCGGCCAGGCAGACGCTCGCCGCACCCATGCAAACTACACGGATCATTGCCCGAAATTGAGTGTCCGGCCAGTTCCCCGGACGGAAGGAATGCTGGTCGCGGGCCGCTCCACACCCGCGTCGGACCTCTCGCCAGAGAGCCGGGTGGCCGGATCACGCCCACCGCCACGACGGCTCCCGGCCGCCCCCGGTCGCACCCCGCGCGGCCCCGCCGGACAGGGCCTCGCCATACAGGCAGGTCAGACCCGTCCGCAAGAAGGCCGATCGAGCCTTCGCCCGCAAGGGCGCACAGCTCCCTGCCGGCCGATGACGCACGGAAGGCCGAAAGCGGAGGCAGGGAGGAAGAGGGCCGAAAGGGGAGGAGTCGCCGGCCCCGCCCCCGCGACCAGCGAAAACCCCTCCGGCCACAGGGCGGACCAGGCGTCACTTCCCTCTCATTTCGGTATCGAATGATCCGCCTTGACAGTCGGACAACGTTCAGATTTAACAAAGGCATCGTTGACATGTACCTTGCGAATCCCGGCTAATGGGTGACCGGCGAAAACAATTCGCCGTCGACCTGAAAAGCGTGTGGTCGACCCGTGCATCACATGGGAGACACGTGACTGCCACCGGAACATCCAGACCGGCTGCCAGACGGGCAAGGACCTGGCCGGCAAGGCTGACCGGGCTGACCGCCCTGGCAACCGCCTCGGCCCTGGTCGTACTCGGACTCACCGCCCCAGCGGCGAACGCGGCTGATCCCGCGGACACCGGCAAGGACTCCAAACCGTCGGTGGAGGCCTCCTGTTCCGAACCCGAAGCGGGAGAGGTCCGCTGCTTCGCGCTGCGACGCACCGACGTGACCTCCTGGAAGGGGGTGCGGCCCGACGCCACCACTCCGGACGGCTGGGGTGCCACCGCCCTCCAGGACGCGTACAACCTCTCCGCCGGAGGCGGGGCCGGACAGACCATCGCCATAGTCGACGCCTACGACGACCCGACCGCGGAGGAGGACCTCGCGGTCTACCGGGCGCAGTACGGGCTGCCCGCCTGCACCACGGACAACGGCTGCTTCAAGAAGGTCGACCAGCGGGGCGGCACCGACTACCCGGAGGCCGACAGCGGCTGGGCCGGGGAGATCTCGCTCGACCTGGACATGGTCTCGGCGTCCGCGCCCAACGCGAACATCGTCCTGGTGGAAGCCGACTCCGCCAGCTTCGAGGACATGGGCTCCGCGGTCGACCAGGCGGTCGCGCAGGGCGCCAAGTTCGTCTCCAACTCGTACGGCTCGGCGTACTCCAGCACCCCGGGCAGCGGTGAGGACCCGTCGGAGACCACCGACCTCGACGCCCACTACAACCACCCGGGCGTCGCCGTCGTCGCCTCCTCGGGAGACGACGCCTACGGGGTCGCCTACCCGGCGGCCTCGCAGTACGTGACCTCCGTGGGCGGCACGGCTCTGGAGCAGGACAGCTCCACCAGCCGCGGCTGGGCCGAATCGGTCTGGTTCAACAGCCACGGCGGTCCGGGCTCCGGCTGCTCGGTCTACGAGGCCAGGCCCGCCTGGCAGGAGAGCGCCGGTACCGACTGCGCCAAGCGAGCGGTCTCCGACGTCTCCGCGGTGGCCGACCCGCTGACCGGCGTCTCGGTCTACCAGACCTACGGCGGTGAGGGCTGGTCCGTCTACGGCGGCACCAGCGCCTCCGCGCCGATCATCGCCGGCGTGTACGCCGCGGCCGGCACACCGGCCGAGGGCAGCTACCCGGCCGCCTACCCCTACGCGGCCGACGGCAGCGGCCTGAACGACGTCGTCGACGGTGACAACGGCTCCTGCAGCCCGGCCACGCTCTGCACCGCGGGCGAGGGCTGGGACGGCCCGACCGGCCTCGGCACCCCCGACGGCACGCAGGCATTCCGCAGCGGCCCGCACGGCGTGCTGAGCGGCACCGTCACCGACAGCGCCACCGGCGCCCCGATTTCCGGCGCCGAGATCTCCGCGGGCGACTCCCGGGCGGAGTCCGGGGCGGACGGCACCTACACACTGGCCCTCGCCGAGGGCACCTACGACCTGGTCGTCGACGCCTACGGCTACACCACGGCCACCCTCCCGGGCGTCGAGATCGCGGACGGCGCCGCGGTGAGCAAGGACTTCGCGCTCGCCGCGGTCCAGACCCGGACCGTCTCCGGCAAGGTCACCGACGGTTCCGGACACGGCTGGCCGCTCTACGCGTCGATCGCCGTCGACGGGGTGCCGGGCGCGCCCATCGAGACCGATCCGACCAACGGCACCTACTCGGTCGACCTCCCGGCCGGCAAGAAGTACTCCCTTCGGATCACCAGCAACTACCCGGGATACCGCAGCGCCGACAAGATCGTCACCGTGGGCGACTCGGCCGTCTCCGCCGACGTGAGCCTGCCGGTCGACGCCTGGGCGGGCACCGCGGCCGGGTACACGGCGGCGGACGAGGGCACCACCGAACCGTTCGACTCGACCACCTCCGCCCCCGAGGGGTGGACCGTCGGCAACGCGGCTGGAACCACCGGCGGATGGCAGTTCGACGACCCGGGCAAACGGACCAACACCACGGGCGGCAAGGGCGCTTTCGCCATCGTCGACAGCGACAAGGCGGGCTCCGGCAAGGTGCAGGACTCCACGCTGACCAGCCCCTCGTACGACTTCACCGGCACGGACCTGCCCGAAATCGGCTACCGGACCACGTACAAGTCGTACTCCGGCCAGACCGCCCGGGTCGAGGTGAGTACGGACGGCGGCACCACCTGGACCGCGGTCTCCTCGCACACCACCGCGGTCACCGGTTCCAAGGTCACCGTCGCGCTCACCGACTACGCCGGCGAGTCCGACGTGCGGGTGCGGTTCCACTTCACCGGTAAGTACGGCTGGTTCTGGCAGATCGACGACGTCTTCGTCGGCGCCCGCACGCTGTCGACCGTCCCCGGCGGACTGCTCGTCGGTCAGGTGGCCGACGCCAACACCGGCAGCGGCGTCGTCGGCGCCACGCTCACCGGCACCGGTGACCACGCCGTGAGCACGGCCACGGCCGCCACCCCGGACGACGCGGCGCTCGGCGACGGCTTCTACTGGGCCTTCGCACCGGTCGGCAAGCAGACCCTGACCGCCGCCAAGTCGAAGTACACGGCCGCGGCCAAGGCCGTGACCTTCGCCCCCGACTCGGTCACGTCGAAGGACTTCTCCCTCAAGGCCGGACGCCTCAAGGTGACGCCCGCCGCCGTCGACGCCCCGGTGGCCTGGGGTGGTTCGGCCACCAAGAACGTCACCGTCAAGAACACCGGCGGCGCCGCGGCCACGGTCGAACTGAGCGAGAAGACCGGGGACTTCGCGCCGGCGCTCTCCGGCGCCCCGCTGATCAGCAAGAAGGGCGACTACTCGCCGCTGTCGTCGAAGAGCCTGGCCGGTGGAGCCTCGCACCCCGCGGCCGCTCCGGCCGAGGCCGGCGACGCCTGGCAGACCGTCGCCGATCTGCCCGACACCATCGAGGACAACGCGGTCGCGGTCGACGACGGCAAGCTCTACTCCGCCTTCGGTTACAACGGCGCGGTCGACATCAAGTCCCTCTACGTCTACGAGACCGAGTCGGGCTGGACGAAGCTGGCCGACGCGAGCGACACCCGGGAGGCCCCGGCCCACGGCTTCATCGACGGCAAGCTGTACGCCGTCGGCGGCTGGGGCGCCGACGGCGGCACGGACGCCAAGCTGGAGATCTACGACCCGGCGTCCGACACCTGGACGACCGGCGCCCCCTCCCCCGATCCGCTGGCGGGTTCGGGCTCCGCGGTCCTGGACGGCAAGCTGTACTCGGTCGGCGGCTGCACCGACGTCTGCGGCTCCGACTCGGTCACGGTCTACGACCCGTCCGACAACTCCTGGTCCCAAGCGGCGAGTTACCCCGAGGACGTCGCCTGGCAGGCCTGCGGGGCCATCGACGCGCTGCTGTACTGCGCCGGTGGCACCAACGACTCCGGTGAACTGAAGTCCGCGTACTCCTACGACCCGGCGGCGGACGCCTGGTCGGCCCTGCCGGACATGCCGACGTCCCTGTGGGCGTCCTCCTACACGGCGGCCAACGGCCTGCTGCTCGCCTCCTCGGGAGTCAGCGGCGACGCTCTCACCAACGCGGGCTACGCCTACGACCCGGCCGCCGGGACCTGGTCGTCCCTGCCCAACGCCGATGTCGCGACCTACCGCGGCGGCGGCGCCCCGGGCTTCTACAAGGTCGGCGGTGCCGACGGCCCCGGCAGCCCGGCCAGCACGGTCGAGGTGCTCCCCGGCTACGACCAGACCGGCGGCTCGGACGTCAGCTGGCTGTCGCTCGGCTCCACCGGGTTCACGCTCGCTCCCGGAGCCAGCGTGACCGTCCCCGTGTCGGTGAAGGCCTCGGTCGAGGAGATCACCCAGCCCGGGGCGTTCACGGCCAAGATCGGCATCTCCTCCGACACCCCGTACGCGGTGGCGTCCGTCCCGGTCACGATGACGGTGGCCGCTCCCGGCACCTGGGGCAAGATCACCGGCACGGTGCTCGGCAAGTCGTCCACCGGTGTCACCGCACCCCTCAAGGGGGCGACCGTCCAGATCGACTCGTGGGCGTCCTCGTACACGCTGATCACGGACGAGGACGGGCACTACGCGCTCTGGCTGGACGCCCGCAACAACCCCCTGACCGTGATCGTGGCCAAGGACGGCTACGCCCCGACGACGACCACCGTCAAGGTGGTCAAGAAGGGGACGGTGACCACCGACTTCACCCTGAAGAAGGCGTAGGCGGTGCACTGATCCACGCGGTGTCCTGATCCGGACGCCGGTGAGCACTGTCCGGGCCCCTTTCCCGCCGCGACCGGTGGCGGGAAAGGGGCCCGGCGCCGTCCCGACGTCCTGGCCGAAAGCGCCCCGGCCCCGCCCGGTCACGCCCGGCTCAGAACCCGCCGCCCCCGTCGAAGCCTCCGCCACTGCCGAAGCCGCCGCCGTCCCCGAAGCCTCCCCCGTCGCCGAAGCCGGAGGAGTCGAAGTCGGAGCCGGACACGTCACCGCCGGACCAGTCGCCGCCGGATCCGAAGTCCCCGCCGCCGTACTCGGCCGCGTAGGCGGGGGTGGAGAGCATCGAGCCGAGCATCGTCCCGATCAGCAGGCCGGGGAGCAGGCCGCCGCCGAAGTAGCCGCCGGCCCAGGGGCCGTACGCCGGTCCGGCCTCCCAGTACGGGCGGCGACTGCCGTCGCCCACGTCCACGGTGCGGCTCATCGGGTCCTCCCCGTCCTCCAGCCGGGCCCGGTCGGCGGCGCAGACGGGGACCTCGCGGGAGGACGCGCCGGCCGGGCGCCAGCGCACGTCGGCGACGGAGGGACCGTGGCGCGGGTCGAAGAAGCACGGGGGCCTGCGGTCGGGCGGGGCGGACCCGGTGCGGCGGGCCTCCAGTACGGCGAGGGAGTAGCGGCCGTCCTCCAGGGCCTGGGTGACGGGCCGCACGTCGGCGGGGCGCTCGGCCTTCTCCATGCGGGACTTGGCGCTCTCGTACGAGTCGAGCGCGTGGGTGTAGTCGGCGCGCATCGCGTCGTCGGCGCCGGCCTCGCCGGGGTGGAAGTCGAGCCGTTCCAGGGTCTCGCCGTACGCGGTGATGTCCTCGTCGACCACGACCCGGAGCTTGTCGAGTGCGGCGCGCTCCTCGGCCCGGGCCCGGCGGCGGTTGCGGCGCATGACCGCGTAGGCGCCCGCGGCCCCCGCGACGGCCACTGAGGCGAGGACGAGCAGTCCGGTGCCCGCGGAGCCCGCCGCGGCGGAACCGTTCCCGTCGCCCCAGGAGGCCGGGGCGGTGCCCTTGGCCTGTTCGAGTGCGCCGTCCACGAAGGCGTCGAGCTGGGCGTCGGTGGCGGTGTCGGCGGCCGGGGCCTTCACCGCGGCGGTGAGGTTGTCGACCGCGCGGACCGGCATGACCTGCGGGTCGGCCCCCGCGTCGAATCCGTCGCCGAGGCGTACGGCGTACACCCCGGTGATGCCGGTGTCGTTGCGCAGGGTGGCGAGCAGGCCGTCCTCGGGGAAGGCGGAGCTGTCCGGGAGTACGGCGACGAAGACCGGCTTGTCGGCCTTGGTGATCCGGTCCTCCAGGGCCTTCTCCTGCCCGGTGGAGAGCTGGTCGCGGGCGCCCGGGTCCACGTACACCGGGTCTTCGCGCAGTGCCTGGGCCGCGTCCTCGATCGTCGCGGCCGGGGCGCGCCCGGGGGCCGCCGACGCGGACGCGGACGCGGCAAAGACCGTCAGGGACGCGGTCCAGAGCGCGGTCGAGAGGACCAGCAGCAGACCGGCCAGAAATGCGAACATCTGCCTTTTTCGCATACTTCACGCTACTCCGGACCACCGGGCCCGCGCGTTCTCCCGGGGGCGCGGAAGCGCCCGGACGCACGGGTGTGCCCGGGCACAGGAGCTCTGCCCGGGCACACCTCGAACGCTCGCTACCGCTGGGTCACGCGGCCCGGTAGGCCGCCCGCAGCTTGGCCACCGCGCCGGTGAGGTCACCGGTGAGCAGCAGGTGGTCGGCGTCGGCGAACGGCTTGGAGACCGCCGCCGTCAGGTTGCCGCCGGTCTTCTGCTGGACCAGCAGCCGGGCCTGGTCCACGATCGCCTTGCCCGCCGCGGTCTTGCCGAGGTGGAGCTTCTCGGCGACCCCGGCGGCCACCTGGAGGGCGGTCAGGGTGACCTCGCCGCCGGCGGGGGCCTTCTTCAGGGTGGTGAGACCCCAGCCGAAGGGGAACTGCGGGTCGTAGGCGGCGTCGCCCACGTTGATGGGCAGCTGGGTCTCGGACTTCGGCCAGGTGACGGGCAGCTGGCCGGTGAAGGCACGCTTGCCGTAGAGCACGTCGGCCACGCCGTCGCCCTCGGTGCCCGGGAGCCAGGAGGCGACCAGGGCGTCGATGTCGCCGAGGCGGTCGCCGATGAGCTGCGGGCGGCCGGAGACGACCAGGACGGCGCACTTCATCGCGGCGCAGACCTTGTCGATCGCGGCCTTGTCGGCGGCCGTGAGCTCCAGGTCGTTGCCGTTGCCGACGTCGCCGATGCCCTCGGCGTACGGGGTCTCGCCGACGACGACCACACCCACGTCGTAGCCGTCGGTGGAGGCGGAGGCGTCCTTGGAGTAGGTGACCGAGGAGGCGTCCTTCTTCATGCCCTCCAGGATCGTGGTGCCCTCGGTGATGTCACCGGAGGAGCCCTGCCAGCTGACGGTCCAGCCACCGGCCTGGTTGCCGATGTTGTCGGCGTTGGAGCCGGCGACGTAGACCTTCTGGTCCGCCTTCAGCGGGAGGACGGCGCCGTCGTTCTTCAGCAGCACCTGGGACTTGGCGGCCGCCTCGCGGGCCACCGCGCGGTGCGCGTCCGAGCCGATGTCGTCGATGTTCGAGGTGTCCGCGTAGGGGTTCTCGAAGAGGCCCAGCTTGAACTTCTGGGTCAGGATGCGGGAGACCGCGTCGTCGATGCGGGCCTGGCTGATGCGGCCCGCGGAGACCTCGCTCTTGAGCGTGGTGGTGAAGTCCTGGTACGCGGTCGGCACCATGATCATGTCGAGGCCGGCGTTGACCGAGGTGCGGACGTCGCTGGCGTAGTCGCCGGGGAGCTGGTCGATGGCCTGCCAGTCGCTGATGACGAAGCCCTCGAAGCCCATCCGGTCCTTGAGGACGCCGTTGATCATCTCGGCGTTGCCGTGCATCTTCACCGGGCCCTGGTCGTCGCCCAGGATGTCCAGGGAGGAGTAGGACGGCATGACGGTGCCGACACCGCGGTCCACCGCCTCCTGGAACGGCGCGAGGTGCACCGCCTCCAGCTCCTCGCGGGTGACCTTGGTGACGCCCTGGTCGATCGTGTACGAACCGGTGGAGGAGGAACCGAACTCGGTGCCGCCGTCGCCGACGTAGTGCTTCGCGGTGGCGAGCACCTTGTCGTCGCGGTCCAGGTCGCTGCCGTTCGCGGCGCCCTGCATGCCCTGGATCACGGTCTCCATGGACTCGACGAGCGCCGGGTCCTCGCCGTAGGACTCGTAGGACCGGCCCCAGCGCTCGTCACGGGTGACGCAGAGGCAGGGGGCGAAGTCCCACGGGACGCCGGTGGCGCGGACCTCGCTCGCGGTGACCGCGCCGGTCTTCTCGGCGGTCTGCGGGTCGCGGGTGGCGCCGATGCCGATGTTGTGCGGCATGATCGTCGACCCGACGACGTTGTTGTGGCCGTGCACCGCGTCCACGCCGTAGATCAGCGGGATCTGGAAGCGGGTCGCCTGGGCGCGCAGCTGGAACGAGTCGATCATCGACGCCCACGCCTCGGGGGTGTTGGGCGTGGGGACCGAGCCGCCGCCGGAGAGCAGCGAGCCGAGGTCGTAGGAGGCGATGTCGCCGGGGCTGCGCAGCGCGTTGCGCTCGGCCTGCGTCATCTGGCCGGCCTTCTCGGCGGGCGAGAGGCGCTTCAGAAGGTCGGCGACGCGCTGCTTCACCGGGAGCTTGGCGTTCTGGTAGGGCAGGCCGTGGGCGTTGATGACGACCTGGGGGGTCTCCGTCGGGGCCTTGGCGCCGGTGACGGTGAGGACGAGCGGGACGGTCCGGGCCTCGGACGCCTTCTTCGCCTTCTTGGTGGTCACCGTGACGGTGTGGGTCGCGCCGGACGCGGTGCCCGCGGGGAAGGTGTACGTACCGGTGACCGGGGTGTAGTCGGTGCCGGCCGTCGCGGTGCCGCCCTCGGTGGTGTACGCGACGGTGACGGGCTCCTCGATGGGCAGGCCGCCGGTGGTGGAGAGGGTGAGGCCGATGCTCGCGGAGCCTCCGTTGTCGACCGGGTGCACGGTGGCGTCGGTGGCGATGCCGGCGGTCAGCGCCGGGTCGGCCTTGCCGTAGAGCTCCATGCCGTCGATGGCGAAGGAGCCGGGGGCGCCGGTCGGCAGGGTGAGGGCGTAGCCCCACATCCGGTCGAGGCCGAGGATGTGGTCGATGCCGCCGACGGGCTGGTAGTCGCCGCGGTAGACGAAGTCCGCGAACGGGACCTCGACCTGGTGCCAGCCCTCCCAGTCGTCGGTGAAGGACATGGTCCACAGCTCGGACGCACCGCCGTTGGCGCCGCCGTCCTTGATCTCGAAGCTGATCTTCTTGCCGGAACCGGGCGGCAGGGGCGCCTTGTTCTGCCCGTACCACCAGAAGCGGATGCCCTTGTGGGCGCTCCAGTCCTGGGGGGCCTGGTCGACGGCGAACTCGTGGCTCAGCCCGCCCCAGCCGCTGATGTCGTAGGTGCCTTCGAGGACCTTGGAGCCCTCGGGGGCGTCGGCGCGCTCGGTGAAGGCGAGCTTCGGCTGGTCGTCGGCGTCCGAGCCCCAGGTGAAGATCGAGTCGGCGGGCGGAGCGCTGAGGGGGACCTCGCCCTCGTACCGGTCGACGAGCACCGGCGCGGGGTCGTCGGCCGCCGCGGGGACGGCGGCCGTGATCAGTCCGGCGAGGACCGTGACGGCGGCGAGGAGGGCCCGCGCCGATCCTCTTCGGTGACGGGTAGCTGGCATTGCGGCTCTTCTCTCGTCTCGGCTGCGCGGGGGTCCGGCAGCGGTACGGGTGGGGCGAGGGGGGTGGGGCGGGAGGTTCTTGCGGGGCCGGAGCCCGTGGGGGTGTGTGGGTGTACCGGTGCGTGCGGCCGTCCGAAGCCGCGGGGTGCGCCGGGTGGGGGTCAGGGCGCCGAGCGGCGGACCACGAGCTCCGTGGGGAGCACGACCGGTTCGTCCGGGGCGGGCCTGCCGTCGAGATGGGCGAGGAGCATCCGGGCCGCCGTCTCGCCCATCGCCCGGGTGGGCTGGCGGACGGTGGTCAGCGGGGGCGCGGTGTGCGCGGCCATCGGGATGTCGTCGAAGCCGATGAGGGCGACGTCGTCCGGTACCCGGCGCCCGGCGGCGTGGAGCGCTCTCAGGGCGCCGGTGGCGCTGACGTCGTTGTGCGCGAAAACGGAGTCGAACGGCGTTTTGGAGGCGAGGAGTTCGCTCATGACGCGTTCGCCGCCGCGTTCGGTGAAGTCGCCCTGGGCGACGAGGGCGCCCGGCAGCACGGACCGGAATCCGTCGAGCCGTTCGCGTACGCAGCCGTAGTGCGCGGGCCCGCTGAGGACCAGCGGGCGGGTGCGCCCGTCGGCCAGCAGGTGACGGGCGGCGCTCGCACCGCCCTCGTGGTTGGTGGTCACGACCGAGGGGAACTCGGGGTGGTGGCCCCGGTCGTCGATCAGCACGATCGGCAGGCCGCTGCGGTGGAACGCGGTGAGGTGGCCGAGGGTGTTCTCCGGTTCCACGACCACGAGCCCGTCGAAGGCGCGGGCCGAGACCTGGGTGGTGAAGCGGCGGACGGACTCGGCGCCCCGGTTGCAGGTGAAGAGCAGCAGGCCGTACTCGGCCGCCTCGACGGTGTCCACCACGCCCTGGAGGACGTCGCCCATCCAGGACCAGGTCAGCGAGGGCACCAGCATCCCGACGGTGCGGCTGCTGCCCCGGGCCAGGCCGACCGCTCCGGAGCTGGGGACGTAGCCGAGGTGTGCGATCACTTCACGAACGCGGGAGGCGGTGGAACGGTCCACGTCCGACTTGGTGTTGAGTACGCGCGAGACGGTGGTCTTGCTGACTCCGGCGGCACGGGCCACATCGGCGATGGTGACGCGCAACGGGGCCTCCCTGACCAGGCGGAACACGGGACGTACGGGGCACAACAGCCGTTTTCACCACCGGGCCGGCGGGTTCTCGCCGCGCCGGGACGCAGGGCCGAGCACGAAAGCCGCCCGGGGAGCGGCCACTTCGCGGTACCGGTCCCGGAACCGGTACCGGCGTCGCGGCTGGAGTTAACCCCGCCCGAACAGAGCCGTCAATACTTCACGTCGAGATTGATCCATACCCGTCCGGCGGACAGGAGAGGGCGCTCATGCCTTCAACTCTTGTACGTACGCACCCCCTTGACGCGGGCTGTCGGGGGCAGTTCACTCACGCCTCGATCGACGGCAGCACCCCACCCCTGTGCCGAAGAAGGGCGTTCCCCCATGATTCGATCGAACGGACCGCGGAAAACGGCGACGGCGCTCCTGGCGACCGCGCTCGCCGCGGCCGGCCTCACCGCACTGGCGGCACCCGCCGCCCAGGCGGCCGGCGAGAGTGTCTCCATCGTGCTGACCACCACCGACGACTCCGGCGGCCGCCATGTCACCCGGGGCCTCCAAACCCAGACGCCGGTCTCCTTCGCCGCGGGCAGCGGGAGCGCGGGCACCACGGTGACGGTGGACGAGAACACCCGGTACCAGACGTTCACCGGCGGCGGCGCGTCCTTCACCGACACGGCGGCCTGGCTGATGAAGAGCAGCGGGGCGCTGAGCGACGCGACCCGGGACGCCACGATGAAGAAGCTCTTCTCGCCGACGGAGGGCATCGGGCTCTCGTTCGTCCGTAACCCGATGGGCGGTTCGGACCTGGCGCGGACCGGGTACACCTACGACGACCTGCCCGCCGGGCAGACCGACCCCACGCTGGCGAAGTTCTCGGTGGCGCACGACCTCGCGGACGTGCTCCCGCTGACCAAGCAGGCCAAGCAGCTCAACCCGGCGCTCACCACGATGGCCTCGCCCTGGACCGCCCCCGCCTGGATGAAGGACAGCGGCCAGCTCAACGGCGGCTGGCTGAAGGCCGAGAACTACGGCACGTACGCCGACTACTTCGTGAAGTACCTCCAGGCGTACCAGGCCCAGGGCGTCCCGGTGAGCTACGTCACCGCGCAGAACGAGCCGACCTGCTGCTCGGGCTACCCCTCGATGAGCTGGAACGGCTCGGGGCTCGCGTACTTCACCAAGAGCGAGCTGCTGCCGAAGCTCCAGGCCGCCGGTCTCACCACCAAGGTGCTGGCGCACGACTGGAACTGGGACACCTACGACGCGTACGCCGCGCCGACCGTGGACGACGCGGCGGTGCGCAACCACCCCAACTTCGGCGGGGTCGCCTGGCACGGCTACGGCGGCGACATCGCCAAGCAGACCGCGGTGCACAACCAGTACCCCACGATGGACGCCTTCCAGACCGAGCACTCGGGCGGCACCTGGATCGCCGATCAGCAGAAGGAGGACATGCTCAACATCATCGACTACACCCGCAACTGGGCGAAGTCGGTCACCAAGTGGTCCCTCGCGGTGGACCAGAACCGAGGCCCGCACAACGGCGGCTGCGGCACCTGCGACGGGCTGATCACGGTCCACAACGGTGACGCCAGGAGCGGGCAGGTGGACTACAACATCGAGTACTACACGATGGGCCACCTGACGAAGTTCGTCCGCCCCGGCGCCTCCCGGATCGCCTCCACCGCCAGCTCCACCGTCCCGAACGTCGCCTGGCGCAACACCGACGGCTCCAAGGCGCTGATCGCCTACAACGGCGGCTCCTCGGCCCAGCAGCTCACCGTCAACTGGGGCGGCTCGACCTTCGGTTACTCCCTGCCGGCCCACACCTCGGCCACCTTCACCTGGTCCGGCACCCAGTCCGGCACCGGCACCTCGACCGGCACCTCGGGTGCGTTCACCGGCACCGGCGGCAAGTGCCTGGACGCGGCGAACGGCAGCTCGGCGGACGGCACGGCGGTCCAGCTCTACGACTGCAACGGCTCGGCCGCGCAGCGCTGGACGGTCCAGTCCGACGGCACGATCCGCGCGCTGGGCGCCTGCCTGGACGTGACCTCGGCGTCGACCGCGGACGGCGCGAAGGTCCAGCTCTACACCTGCAACGGCACGGGGGCCCAGCGGTGGACGTACAACGCGACCACCGGGGACGTGGTGAACACGGCGGCGAACAAGTGCCTCGACGTCACGGACGCCTCCACGGCCAACGGGGCGCGCGCCCAGATCTGGAGCTGCACCGGGGCCGCCAACCAGAAGTGGCGGCTCCAGTGACCTCGGTGTGACGACCGGCGGCCGTCCCGCGCGCCGCGGGGCGGCCGTCGCCGCCGCCTACTCCGTCGGCTCGATCCCGGCCCGCAGCAGACCGAAGGTGTACGCGTCCTCCAGCGCCTGCCAGGACGCGGCGATGACGTTCTCCGCGACGCCGACGGTCGACCACTCGCCGGTTCCGTCACCCGTGGTGATGAGGACTCGGGTGGTGGACTCGGTGCCGGTGCGCCCTTCCAGGATGCGGACCTTGTAGTCGACCAGTTCCAGCTTGGCGAGCTGCGGGTAGATCCGCTCCAGGGCCACCCGGAGCGCCCGGTCCAGGGCGTTGACGGGTCCGTTGCCCTCGGCGGTGGCGACGATCCGCTCGCCCTTGGCCCAGAGCTTCACGGTCGCCTCGTTGGCGTGCACGCCGTCGGGGCGGTCCTCGACGATGGCCCGCCACGACTCGGTGCGGAAGTAGCGGGGCGCGGTGCCCGCTACCTCGCCGCGGAGCAGCAGTTCGAAGGAGGCGTCGGCCGCCTCGTAGGTGTAGCCGCGGAGTTCGCGCTCCTTGACCCGCTCGACGACGCGGCCGACCAGCTCGCGGTCGCCACCCAGGTCGATGCCGAGCTCCTTGCCCTTCAGCTCGATGGAGGCGCGTCCGGCCATGTCGGAGACGAGCATCCGCATGCTGTTGCCGACGAGGGCGGGGTCGATGTGCTGGTAGAGGTCGGGGTCGACCTTGATCGCGGAGGCGTGCAGCCCGGCCTTGTGCGCGAAGGCCGAAACTCCCACGTACGGCTGGTGCGTGGAGGGGGTCAGGTTGACGACCTCGGCGATGGCGTGGGAGATGCGGGTCATCTCGCCGAGCGCGCCCTCGGGGAGCACCTTCTTGCCGTACTTCAGTTCCAGGGCGGCGACGACCGGGAAGAGGTTGGCGTTGCCGACGCGTTCGCCGTAGCCGTTGGCGGTGCACTGGACGTGGGTGGCGCCCGCGTCGACGGCGGCGAGGGTGTTGGCGACGGCGCAGCCGGTGTCGTCCTGGGCGTGGATGCCCAGCCGGGCACCGGTGTCGGCGAGCACGGTGGAGACGACGGCCTGGACCTGGGCGGGGAGCATCCCGCCGTTGGTGTCGCAGAGGATGACGACGTCGGCACCGGCCTCGGAGGCGGCACGGACGACGGACTTCGCGTACTCGGGGTTGGCGCGGTAGCCGTCGAAGAAGTGCTCGCAGTCGACGAAGACCCGCCGGCCCTGCTCGCGCAGGTACGAGACGGTGTCGCGGACCATCTCCAGGTTCTCGTCCAGGGTGGTGCGCAGGGCGAGTTCGACGTGGCGGTCGTGCGACTTGGCGACCAGGGTGATCACCGGGGCGCCGGAGTCGAGCAGCGCCTTGACCTGCGGGTCCTCGGCGGCCTTGCCACCGGCCCGGCGGGTCGCGCCGAACGCCACGAGCTGGGCGTTGGCGAAGGTGATCTCCTGCTGGGCGCGGGCGAAGAACTCGGTGTCCCGGGGGTTGGCGCCGGGCCAGCCGCCCTCGATGAATCCGACGCCGAAGTCGTCCAGGTGCCGGGCGATGGTCAGCTTGTCGGCGACCGTCAGGTTGATGCCTTCACGCTGTGCACCGTCGCGCAGGGTGGTGTCGAAGACATGGAAACTGTCGTCGGTGGCGGTGGCCTTGGTGGTCATGCTGATGCGACTCCTGTCGGATGAGTGGATCCGGACGATCGGGCTCCACTTGCCCCCATCATCCCGCGCACGCCGTCCAGGCCAGGGTGGGGGCCGGAAAACGAAAAAACCCCTCGCGGGTGCGAGAGGTCTGCGCGCGGGTCTGGGGCACGGTGAGCGTGCCGTACGTGGTGGTACGGGACGTCACTGCGGACCGGCGCGCCTGCTGCCAATAATCGTGGACAACGAGGACACGGGAGCAGTTTGGCACAGCACGGACCCGGTGACGGGCCCGTCTCAGAATGCGGTCGTGACACCGGTCTCGTCCGAGGGCCGTACCGGACCGGGCACGGCGGGCTCCCCCGCGCCGATGCGGTGCAGGTCGAGACGGCGGGTCTCGCGCATGCCCAGGTAGACGACGAGCGAGACGGCGGCGCAGCCGGCCACGTACCAGAAGTACCCGGATTCGAAGCCCGCGTTCTTGAACCAGAGCGCGATGTACTCGGCGGTCCCGCCGAAGAGCGCGTTGGCGACGGCGTACGGCAGGGCCACCCCCAGCGCGCGGATGCCGGTGGGGAAGAGCTCGGCCTTCACGCAGGCGTTGATCGAGGTGTAGCCGGTGACGACGACCAGGGCCAGCAGCGAGAGGCCGAGAGCGGGCCAGAACGTCCCGGCGTGCTTGAGCATCATCATGACCGGCACCGTCAGGAAGGTGGACCCGACGGCGAACCCGATGAGCAGCGGGCGCCGCCCGATCCGGTCGGAGAGCAGCCCGGCGAGCGGCTGGAGGCACATGAAGACGAAGAGCGCGCAGAAGCTGACGAGGGTGGCGGTGGACTTCTCCATCCCGGCGCTCTTGGAGAGGAACTTCGTCAAATACGTCGTGTACGTGTAGTACGCGACGGTCCCGCCCATGGTCAGCGCGACGACGAGGAACGCCTCGCGCCGGTGCGCCCACAGGGCCTTGAGGGTGCCCCGGTCGGCGTCCTCGGCGGCGCCGGACTCCGTGTAGACCTCGGTCTCCAGCATGGTGCGCCGCAGGTAGAAGACGACGGCCGCGCCGAGCGCCCCGACGACGAACGGCACCCGCCAGCCCCAGTCGTGCAGGGCCTCCTCGGAAAGCGTGTGCTGGAGCAGGATGAGGAGCCCGAGCCCGATCAGCTGACCGGCGGTCATCGACACGTACTGGAAGCTGGAGGCGAACCCGCGCCGGTCGGGCCGTGAGGCCTCGGTGAGGTACGTGGCGCTGGCCGCGTACTCACCGCCCACGGAGAGCCCTTGGAGCAGCCGGGCCACCATGAGCACGGCGACCCCGCCGTACCCGGCGACCGCGTACGTCGGGGCGACGGCGATGAGGATCGCGGAGGCCGACATCAGCGTGACGGTGAGGGTGAGCGCCGCCTTGCGGCCCCGGCGGTCCCCGATGCGTCCGAGCAGCCAGCCGCCGACCGGCCGCATGAAGAACCCCACGGCGAAGATGCCCATGGTGTTCATGAGGTTGGCGGTCCCGTTGCCCTCGGGGAAGAACGCGTCCGCGAAGTAGACCGCGAAGGTCGCGTACACGAACCAGTCGAACCACTCGACCATGTTCCCGGCCGAGCCGACCCAGATCCTCTTCCACTGTTCGCGTCCCATGACCGGTCACCGTGCCGTACGCCGGGGAGCGCGGACAAGGGAGCGGAAGGGAACGATCCGGTTTACTTGCGTGCCTTGCGTACCCCGGCGGGAAGGCTTTCGTGCCGCCCACGGTGCCGGAGAACGCCGCCGGGCCCCCGCCCCGGTGGGGGCGGAGGCCCGGAACGCGGGTACCGCGTGGGCAGGGGGACTCACTCGTCGTCGGTGATCAGCGGGTTCTTCGGGCCGGACTTCCCGCGCAGGTCCCTGCGTGCGTCGTCCACGGCGTCCTTCGCGGCGCCCTTGGCCTGGTCGGCCTTGCCCTCGGCGACCTTGCCGCGGTTGCCGGTCATCTTGCCCATGACTTCCTTGGCCTTGCCCTTGACCTTGTCCTTGCTGCCGTCAGTCATCGGGCCTCCTCGGATGGACGAACCTTGCACTGCCAACGTAGGTCACCTCGGCAGTGCCTGCAGGACGGCGTCTGCCCGGCCGGGCCGGGGCGAAACGGGGAGGCGGGCGTCCGGGCCGCACTGCTGTGGGCCGGTCCGCCCGCGGAACTCCCCGACGATTCGGGGTGGAATCTCCCGGCCCGGAAGGGAAGTAGGGTCGGCCCGGTGATCGAGACCATCGTCTTCGACGTCGGCGAGACGCTGACCAACGACAACCGGTACTGGAGCTCCTGGGCCGACTGGCTGGACGTCCCCCGGCACACGATGAGCGCCCTGGTGGGGGCGGTGGTGACCCAGGGCCGCGACAACTCCGACGCGCTGCGCCTGGTCCGTCCCGGCCTCGACGTCGAGGCCGAGTGGCGGGCCCGCGAGGCGGCGGGCCGGGGCGAGTACCTGGACGAGTCGGACCTCTACCCGGACGTACGGCTGACCCTGGGCGGGCTGCGCGAGCTGGGCGTCCGCGTGATCGTCGCAGGCAACCAGACGGCCCGCGCCGGGGAACACCTGCGGGCCCTGGACCTGCCCGCCGACCTCGTGGTGATGTCCGAGGAGTGGGGCGCCGCCAAACCGGACCCGGCGTTCTTCGCCCGCGTCCTCGGCGTCTCGGGCACCCGCTCCGAGAACACCCTGTACGTCGGCGACCACCCGGTCAACGACGTCTTCCCCGCCCACGCGGCCGGCTTGCGCACCGCCCACCTGCGGCGCGGGCCCTGGGGCCACTGGTGGGCCGACGACCCGTCCGTCCGCGCCACGGCGGACTGGTCGGTCGACTCCCTCGCGGAGGTGGCGGAACTGGTGCGGGGGGAGCGGGAGTAGGGCAGCGGTCGCCGGGCGATCGGACCGAGGTCCCCCACTGGACGGCGCTCGTGTTCTCATCGCGCCGCCCGCGCAGGTGGCACCCTCCTGAGGTCACTCGTCCAGTTCGATGACGAAATCCACAACGGTCGTGTCGGCCCGCCGCACGATCGGGTGGGCGACCTCGACGATCCGGCCGGTGTCCGCCACGTGCCTGCGGGTGTACCGGAGAACCGGAACTCCCGCGCCGATCCGGAGCGTCCCGGCCTCCTCCTCGGTCGGCATCGCCGCCGTGAAGGACTCCGTGATCCGGCTGACCGTGACGCCGAGGGACGCCATCTGGGCTCTCGTCCCGCCCGGCCAAGGCTCATTGATCGGGTCTGCCACGGGGGTGCCCGACACATCCGCCCAGCGCACGTACGAGGTGGACATCTGGGTCGGCTGATCGCCGTCGAAGAACACGAAGTGCCTTGCGAGGAGGCGCTCTCCGGGCTCGCACTCGAAGAGGTTGGCCAGCTCGGCGTCGGCCTCCACACGCTCGAAACGCTTGTCGAGCCGGTACTCCGACCACCCGATGCCCTGATCCCGGGTGTACGGCGTGGAAGGAGCCCCCGGCACTGTCCGGTACCGGTCGGCCGCCATGCGGTGCACGGGAGGGCGCGGCCTCACGATGGTCCCCGCCCTGGCCCGGGTCTCGATCAGCCCCTCGTTGCGGAGAAGCCGCAGGGCGTTGCGGATCGTCGTGTCGGACACCCGATAGGACTCGCTGAGCTCGGGGAGCGTCGGAAGCTTGTCGCCCTGCCGGAACTCGCCGGAAGAGATACGGCGTCGCAGGTCAGCGGCGATCCGCAGGTACTCGGGCTGGGCCACCGCCACACCACCGTTTCGAAGATCGCGTCAATTCTGTGCACACATACTCTCCCGATCCGCTTGACCAATGCCAACTCCGCCGACAATTTGTGTACAGAAAACGAGTATCCGTACTCAGATAACACGGAAGCCGGTGGGACAGTCATGCCCGAATCGGGCCATACGTGGCGCGTGCTCTTCAGGGGGCATCCCAGCGAGGCAGGCCACGTGCGCCAGTGGGTCTGCGGGCGACTGAACCACGGAGACGCTCAACTGGTCGCGCACGAGCTGTTCGTGGCGATCTTGGTCGGCCTCGCCGGCCGAAGCCCCGACGCCATCGAGATGACCATCTCGACCGCCGGGAGCAGGGCTCGCATCAGCGCCACCGGCTTCCTGCCGCTGCCCGTGCCGCACCCGCACGGTCCGGGCGCCCTCATCATCAGCCGGCTCAGCCACTCGTCGGGCGTCTCCCAGGACGGCCAGTACTTGTGGGCTCAGCTCCGCCCCGAGGTGACAACGTGACCAAGAACTGCACGAAGGAGAGCCCCGCGGGGCTCTCCTCCTACTCCAAGACGCTCCCTCGCACTCCGGCGAGCGCAGCCGTCGCACGTCAGCTCGTACGAACCGCTCTCGTCGAGTGGGGAATTGACGATCTGAACGATGACGCCACCCTGGTCGTCACCGAGTTGACGAGCAACTCCATCGACCACGGCCACCCGGGGCCCGTACGGGTCACCGTCTCCCGGCCAAGACCCGGCTACGTCCGTATCGGAGTCGTGGACCGGTCGAAGGCCATCCCGTCGATGCGTCCCGGCCCCTACGAGAACGAGACGCGGGGACGGGGCCTGGTGCTGGTCGACGCGCTCAGCGAGCGCTGGGGCATCGAGCTGTACCGCTGGGGCAAGCAGGTCTGGGCCGAGCTGAGCATTGAGGTGCACAGGTGAAGGACGGCAAGCCCTGGGTGGGCGACCAGGTGCACGATGAGGAGTCCGGGCGGGACGCGATCGTCACCGATGTCCGGGGCGGCAGCATCTACGTTCTTCGCGCCGCGCACGGACCCGACCTGTGGAAACGGAGGAACGGGCACCGGCTGACGGTCGTCGTGCCTCATGAGGAACAGGACAGGGCACCGCAGGAACCGGAATCGGATCCCCGTCCGGACTGAACCACCCGACCGGGATCGCCACAGCGCGTGCCGACGCGAAGGCCGCGCCCGGCTGACCCGGGCGCGGCCTTCGTACTGTCGTATGGAGCGGAACAGCAGAGCGTCAGTCGCCCAGGGGGTGCATCCAGCCGTGGGTGTCCTCGGCGATGCCGCGCTGGATGTCCAGGAGGCGGTCGCGGAGCTTCATGGTGATCTCGCCGGGGGTGCCGTCGCCCTGGACCCACTCGCCGCCGGCCGACTTCACGGTGCCGACGGGGGTGATCACGGCGGCGGTGCCGCAGGCGAAGACCTCCTTGAGGGTGCCGTTCGCGCTGTCCTCGCGCCACTGGTCGATGGAGATCCGGCCCTCCTCGGAGGTGTAGCCGAGGTCACGGGCGACGGTGAGGAGGGAGTCACGGGTGACGCCGGCGAGCAGGGAGCCGGTGAGGGCGGGGGTGACGATGTGGTTGTCGTACACGAAGTAGAGGTTCATCCCGCCGAGCTCCTCCACCCACTTGTGCTCCACGGCGTCGAGGTAGGCGACCTGGTCGCAGCCCTTGGCACTGGCCTCGGCCTGGGCGAGCAGCGACGCGGCGTAGTTGCCGCCGGTCTTGGCGTCGCCCATGCCGCCGGGCACGGCGCGGACACGGTCCTCGGAGAGCCAGATGGTGACCGGCTTCACGCCGCCGGCGAAGTAGGCGCCGGCCGGGGAGCCGATGACGAGGAAGAGGTACTCGTTGGCGGGCTTCACGCCCAGGCCGACCTCGGTGGCGATCATGAACGGGCGGAGGTAGAAGGACTCCTCGCCGCCGTGCGCCGGAACCCATGCCTTGTCGTGCTGGACCAGCACGTCACAGGCCTCGATGAAGGTCTCCACCGGCAGCTCGGGCATGCCCAGGCGGTGGGCGGAGCGCTGGAAGCGCTTGGCGTTGGCCTCGGGGCGGAAGGTGGCGACGGTGCCGTCGGGCTGCCGGTACGCCTTCAGTCCCTCGAAGATCTCCTGCGCGTAGTGCAGGACCGTCGTCGCGGGGTCGAGGGAGAGCGGGCCGTACGGGACGAGCTGAGCGTCGTGCCAGCCGCGGCCCTCGGTCCACTGGATGGTGACCATGTGGTCGGAGAAGTGGCGGCCGAATCCGGGGGCGGCGAGGATCGCCTCGCGCTCCGCGTCGGACAGCGGGGACGAGGTGGGCTTGAGCTCGATCGTGGGCGTCGTCATGAGTGCGTGTCCTTCACCGTTCTTGTGTGTGAGGGACCGTGCTCCCGCCCGCTTTCGCCCGCAGATGCGAACAGGTGCGAGGACGTCCGAGCAATGCCGCGAGCCGCGGCCCCACGTTCGATTATCGCTCGTGGAAGGCCGGGCAGGAAATGGCGTGGTTCACGGTCCCGGGATCGATGGTGGCACCCGGGGCCGCACGTGAAGAAGCCGCCGGGTGCTTTCGCGGCCCGGCGGCTTCCTGGGGAGTCGTCGGGTCAGCCCGCTACGCGTACCGCGAGCGCGTCGCCGATCTCGTCGGTGGTGCGGGTGTTCCCGTCGCGCTCCGCGAGGTCGGCGGAGACGGCCGTCTCGATGCGCGCGGCCTCGGACTCGTAGCCGAGGTGGCGCAACAGGAGGGCGACGGAGAGGATCGTGGCCGTGGGGTCGGCCTTGCCCTGGCCGGCGATGTCGGGGGCCGAGCCGTGGACCGGCTCGAACATCGACGGGAAGGCGCCGGTCGGGTTGATGTTGCCGGAGGCGGCCAGGCCGATGCCACCGGTGACGGCGGCGGCGAGGTCGGTGAGGATGTCGCCGAAGAGGTTGTCGGTGACGATGACGTCGAAGCGCTCCGGCTGCGTGACGAAGAAGATCGTCGCCGCGTCGACGTGCAGGTAGTCGGTGGTGACCTGGGGGTACTCGGCCGCGACCTTGTCGAAGGTGTTCTTCCACAGGTGTCCGGCGTAGACGAGGACGTTGTTCTTGTGGACCAGCGTCAGCTTCTTGGCGGGGCGGGCGGCGGCGCGGTCGAAGGCGTCACGGACCACGCGCTCGACACCGTAGGCGGTGTTGACGCTGACCTCGGTGGCGACCTCGGCGGGCGTACCGGTGCGCAGCGAACCGCCGTTGCCGGTGTACGGGCCCTCGGTGCCCTCGCGCACGACGACGAAGTCGATGTCGGGGCGGCCGGCCAGCGGGGTCGCGGTGTTCGGGAAGAGCTTCGACGGCCGCAGGTTGATGAAGTGGTCGAAGGCGAAGCGCAGCTTCAGCAGGAGCCCGCGCTCCAGCACGCCGGACGGGACCGAGGGGTCACCGATCGCGCCGAGCAGGATGGCGTCGTGGCCCTTGAGGGATTCGAGCTCCGCGTCGGGGAGGGTTTCGCCCGTACGGTGCCAGCGCTGGGCGCCAAGGTCGTACTCCTTGGTCTCCAGCTTCACATCCTGCGGGAGGACGGCGTTGAGGACCTTGAGGCCCTGGGCAACGACTTCCTGGCCGATTCCGTCACCGGGGATCACTGCGAGATTGATGCTGCGAGACATGACGGCACCTTAACTGTGCGTCCCACCCCATGACACCAGCCGTCCACTATACGGACACATGGTGAGCTGTACGCGTGCCGTTCACCTCACGGCCGGGATCGGGTCACTCGGCAAGTAGATGTTCTGGCCATGGACATCCCTCGCTTCGGAATCCCCGAGAAGCTCGCCGCCCGTATGAGCATGGCGGAGCAGCACGAGTACCTTCGCACCAAGCTGACGCGCCGCGGCGTGCTGCGTACGAGCGTGGCGACCGCCGCCGTCGCCGGTGCGGGCCTGGGCACCGGCCTCCTCACGGCCTCCCCCGCCGCGGCCAACTCCTCCAAGAGCTCCCCGACGGTGCTCACCTCGCGCTCCACCACGCAGGTGGACGGCGCGCTGGTGGCCCCGTTCGGCCGCCACCTCGCGTACGGCGCCGACCCGAAGACGCAGATGAGCGTCTCGTGGCAGGTCCCGTTCGCCGTGAAGCGCCCGTACATCCGCATCGGTCTCAAGCCGTGGTCGCTGAGCCGCCGCATCGACGCCGAGGTGCGCCACCTCACCACGCCGACGCTGAACAACGGCGCGATCGCCGCCGCCGAGCAGTTCTACGTGCACGCGAGCCTGGAGCGCCTGCAGCCCGGCACGACGTACTACTACGGTGTCGGCCACGACGGCTTCGACCCGGCCGACACCCGCAACCTGGGTTCGCTCGGTACGTTCACCACCGCGCCCTCGCGCGCCGAGAACTTCACCTTCACGGCCTTCGGCGACCAGGGCGTGAGCTACCACGCCCTCGGCAACGACCAGTTGCTGCTCGGTCAGAACCCGGCCTTCCACCTGCACGCCGGCGACATCTGCTACGCCGACCCGTCGGGTTCCGGCCAGGAGACCGACGTCTACGACGCGCGTACCTGGGACCAGTTCCTCGCCCAGACGGAGACCGTCGCGAAGACGGTGCCGTGGATGGTGACGACCGGCAACCACGACATGGAGGCCTGGTACTCCCCCGACGGCTACGGCGGCCAGAACGCCCGCTGGACGCTGCCGGACAACGGCCCCGACCCGGTGGGCCAGCCGGGCGTGTACTCGTTCGTCCACGGCAACGTGGCCGTCGTCGCCCTGGACGCCAACGACGTCTCGAACGAGATCCCGGCGAACCTCGGCATCAGCGGTGGCAAGCAGACGAAGTGGCTGGACCGCCGCCTCGGCGAGCTGCGCGCCCGCAAGGACGTCGACTTCGTCGTGGTCTTCTTCCACCACTGCGCCTTCTCGACCACCAACGCGCACGCCTCCGAGGGCGGGGTCCGCGAGGCGTGGGTGCCGCTGTTCGAGAAGCACCAGGTGGACCTGGTCATCAACGGCCACAACCACGTGTACGAGCGCACCGACGCCCTGAAGAACAACGCGGTCACCCGCAAGGTGCCGATCGGCGAGCGCACGGACCCGACCCGCGACGGCATCGTGTACGTCACGGCCGGCGGCGCGGGCAAGTCGCTCTACAACTTCCCGGCCCCCGACACGTACGAGGGTCACGTCCAGGACCAGGAGAGCGTGGACACGTACTACGTGGCCAAGGGCGGCGTGCACGCGGCGGAGACCGTGGAGTGGTCCCGCGTGCGCTACACCGGCTACTCGTTCCTCGCGGTGGAGGTCACGGTCGGCCGGCACCCGAAGATGAAGGTCACCGCGCTCGCCGAGTCGGGTGCGCGGATCGACCACTTCGAGGTCAGCCGCGGCTGACCCGCCGCGGATCGCCGTGGGCCCGGGGGCTCTCGCCCGTCTTCCGCCGGCCGTTCGACGGAAGACGGCGGGAGCCCCTGGACCCGTCCGGGTTCAGTGGCCGGTGGACCCGCCGTTGTCGCGGCGGTCCAGGGCACGCTGGAGGGCCGCGGCGGCGTTCTGGCGCTCCGCTTCGGTGGGGCGGGGGGTGTGACGGACGCGGCGGCGGACGGTGGTCTCTGCCATGGGGGAACGCCTCCTGGAAATCACGGATGTCACGGAATCGCGGGTGTCACGACTGAACCGATGTCGCGGCCGCACAGGTCTCACGGGTATCGGGGTACGACCGGCCGCGCGGGAAACGCGCGCGGACCGGGGCCGGAATCCGGTGGGACACGGCGGCGGACGACGTGCTGCCGCCGGGAACTCCGGAACCGGGTGGGAAAAGCCGGAAGGTGCGGGAGCGGACGCCGCAGGGGTCGCCTGCATCGGGCGTGCCCACTCCTCGCCACCAGTCGCCGGTAAAAGCGAATCGTTCGGCTCCTACAAAAGTAGGACACCCGGGGAGCCCTGTCTCCACAATTACTCGGACTTCCTACTATCTGAGACGGCCCGGCCCGTGCCGACGCCCTCCAGCTCGCCCGCGAGCGGCCGCACCGCGCGGGATCACGCCTGGTCAGCGGTGGTGCGCCGGCCGATTCGGCGGTCCGGTCCGAGCAGGATGACCGCCACCCCGGCGGGCACGTCTTCGCGGGACATGTCCGGCATGATCACCACACCGGAGGACCGGAGGACCCGGAGAGCCGCCACCCCGGCCGGAGGACCCACCGCCGGCCGGCGGCGCGCCCCTCACCCCGAAAGCTCCTCACCCCGGAAAACGGACCGGGCCGGTGGGACGGGCGCGACCGTGGGCCCGTCCCACCGGCCCGGAGACCTGGCGGGGTGCTGCTACTTCTTGACGTACTTCGCGAACTCCGGCACGACGTGGTCGATCGCGTAGGCGGTCGAGAGGATCGAGTCGGTGGCGAAGGCCTGGCTCAGACCACCCTCGTCGAAGACCATCGCGTGGCCGTCGGCGACCGCGGGGATCTTCTTGTACAGAGCGTCGGAGGTGACCTGGGCCGGCTTGAGACCGATCGGCGCGGTGACGACCAGGTCGGCGTCGAACTGGTCGAGGTTCTCCTCGGAGACGCTGACCGAGAACGCGTCACCGGCCTGCTTCTCGATGACCGGGTTGTTCTTGAAGCCGAGCCGCTCGACGAAGTCGACACGGCCGGTGCCGGAGACGTACGCGCCCCAGCCGACCGAGGTCTTCGAGGCGAGGGTGACCGTCTTGTCCTTGAACTCGGGGTGCGCCTTCGCCGCGGCGGCGAACTTGTCCTCGACGCCCTTGATCAGCTTGTCGCCCTCGGCCTTCTTGCCCAGTGCGGTGGAGACCATCTGGGTCTGCTTCTCCCAGGACAGCTTGTACTGGTCGCCGCCCTTCGGGACGCCGATGACCGGGGCGATCTTGCTGAGGGTGTCGTAGCGGGTCTGGTCACCGCTGGACTTGGTGTCGAGGATCAGGTCGGGCTTGAGGGCCGCGATCTTCTCGTACTCCGGCTC
Organism: Streptomyces sp. NBC_00102; assembly: GCF_026343115.1. Lineage (GTDB taxonomy): Bacteria > Actinomycetota > Actinomycetes > Streptomycetales > Streptomycetaceae > Streptomyces. The sequence goes on along the minus strand of NZ_JAPEMC010000001.1, from coordinate 5,303,429 downwards.
CATCGTGCCGATCTTCTCGGGGCTCTTGGTGTAGAGGCCCTTGGCCCACGGGCCGACACCGTCACCGCCGAAGGCGAGCCAGTCGCTCTCGCCGACCGGCTGGACACCGAGGGCGAGCGCGGTCTCCGCGTCGCCCCAGCCGAGCGCCACGACCCGCTGGGGCTGCTCCTTCACCGTGATGGAGCCGAACTTGGTGTCGACGGACACCGGGAAGGCGCCGGTGGAGGCGGAGGCCGACGTGTCCTTGGCGGAGTCGCCGGAATCGTCGGAGGAGCAGCCGGTCGCGCCGATCAGCACGGCGGCGAGCGGAAGCGCCAGCAGGCCGAGGGAGGCACGGGAGCGGGTGGGGGTACCGGAACGACGGGCAAGAGGATTCCGGAGACGCACGTTCTTCATGCCCATGAGGTTAGCCTAACCTTATCGACTTCCCCACCAGGGGGTCCGATAAGCGGAATGAAGGCTTTTTCAGGGCGAGTTGAGCCGAGTCCCGGTCGGCCTCGGACCGGGGGACGTTCAGACGGCGGGGACGTCCGCGCGGGCGGCCGGCACGTGGTGGCGGCCGATCGGCACGATCATCGGGGTGCCGGAGGCGGGGTCGGGGACGACGGAGCAGCGCATCCCGAAGATCTCGGTGACCAGCTCCTCGGTCACGATCTCGGTGGGACGGCCCTCGGCGACGATCCGGCCGTCCTTCATCGCGACCAGGTGGTCGGCGTACCGGCAGGCGAGGTTGAGGTCGTGCAGCACCGCGACCATCGTCACCCCGCGCTCGCGGTTGATGTCGGTGAGCAGGTCGAGGACGTCCAGCTGGTGGCTGATGTCGAGGTAGGTGGTCGGCTCGTCGAGCAGCAGTACGTCGGTGTGCTGGGCGATCGCCATGGCGATCCAGACACGCTGGCGCTGGCCGCCGGAGAGCTCGTCGACCGGGCGCTCGGCGAGCTCCAGCACGTCGGTGGCGAGGAGCGCCTCGGCGACCGCCGCGTCGTCCTCGGCGGTCCAGGAGCGCAGCCAGCCCTGGCGGGGGTAGCGGCCCCGGCCGACCAGGTCGGCGACGGTGATGCCCTCGGGGGCCACCGGGGTCTGCGGGAGGATGCCGAGGATTCCGGCGACCGCCTTGGTCGGCATCGACCGGATGTCCTTGCCGTCCAGCAGGACCGTTCCCGCCGACGGGGCGAGGAGCCGGGCCAGGGACCGCAGCAGGGTGGACTTCCCGCAGGCGTTGGGGCCCACGATCATCGTCACGCCGCCCGGCGGGATGTCGATGTCGAGGTCCTTGACGATGTCCCGGCTGCCGTATCCGAGGCGCAGTCCGCGCGCTCCCAGGCTGTGTTCCGCGCTCACGCGGCGCTCCTTTCGCGGTGGCCCAGATGGTCCCGGTGGTCCCGGTGGTGCTGCTGACGCGGACGGCGGTGACGACGGTGGCGTTCGGACGCCGGGCGGGTCATCCGCCCTGGCCAGAACGGTTGGCGCGGACCAGCAGCCACATCAGGTACGGGGCTCCGATCATGCTGGTGACGACCCCGACGGGCAGCTGACCGGCCGCACCGGTGGGCAGGTCCACGAGGTCGAGCACGTGCTGCGCGGCGAAGTCGGCCACGAGCATGAGCAGGGCGCCGGTCAGCCCGGAGGCGACCAGCGAGGCGCCCCGCCCGGGGGCGAGCCGTCGGGCGACGGGCGCGGCGACGAAGGCGACGAACCCGACCGGCCCGGCGGCGGCGGTCGCCACCCCGGCGAGGGCGACGGCGCAGCCGAGCAGCTGGAGCCGTCCCCGCTGGGTCCGGCCGCCCAGCCCGGCGGCGGTGTCGTCGCCGAGCTGGAGCACGGGCAGCTGCCGGGCCGCCAGGTACGTCAGCGGCAGCAGCACCACGAGTGCCCAGGCCAGGGGTCGCAGCAGGTCCCAGGAGCGGCCGTTGAGGCTGCCGGTGAGCCAGAGCAGCGCCGACTGCGCCTCGGTGACCTCGGAGCGGGTCATCAGGTACGAGACCACGCTGGAGAGCCCGGCGCCGATCCCGACGCCGACGAGGACGAGACGGGAGCCGGTCACCCCGCGCCGCCAGGCGAGCGCGTAGATGAGGACGCCGGCGAGCAGTGCTCCGGCCAGCGCGCACACGGAGAGCAGGGCCCCGCTGGCCGCGAACAGCGAGGAGGCGAGCACCGCGGCGACCGAGGCTCCCGAGCTGATGCCGATGACGTCGGGACTGGCCAGCGGGTTGCGGAGCAGGCTCTGGAAGATCGCGCCGGAGATCCCGAAGGCCACTCCCACCAGGATGGCCATCAGGGCGCGGGGCATGCGCAGCTCGCCGACGATGAACCAGGTGGCGGCGTCGGCGCGACCGGTGAGGGCGGCGAACACGTCGGAGAGCGGTACGGCCATGTCCCCGTACGCCAGCGAACCGCACAGGGCGGCGAGGGTGGCGACGGCGAGGACCGCGCAGACCAGGGTGTAGCGGGCGCGGCCGTTGCGGCGCACCCGGGCCACCTCGCGTACCGCCTCGGTGGGGACGGACACGGAAGAGGTGGCGGCGGGGCCGGAGGTGGCGGCGGGGGCGGTCACAGTTCCACCAGCTTCCGTCGGCGGACCAGGATCACGAAGGGGATGCAGCCGATGACGGCGGTGACGATGCCGACCTGTACCTCGGCGGGGTGGGCGACGAGGCGGCCGACGATGTCGGCGACGAGCAGCAGGATCGGGGCGAGGACCGCGCTGTAGGCGAGGACCCAGCGGTTGTCCGGGCCGGTGATCAGCCGGGCGGCATGCGGGACGACCAGTCCGACGAACCCGATGGGTCCGGCGATCACGGTGGCCGAGCCGCAGAGCAGGACCACGGCGAGGGCGGAGGCGGCGCGGGCCACGCCCACCCGCTGGCCGAGGCCCCGGGCCACGTCGTCGCCGAGGGCGAGGGCGTTGAGCTGGGGACCGAGGGCGAGGGCGAGGAGGGTGCCGCCCACGATGAACGGCAGTACCTGCCAGAGCGCGTCGGTCTCCCGCCCCGAGAGCGAGCCGACCTGCCAGAAGCGGAACTGGTCGAAGGTCTTGCTGTCGGTGAGCAGCATCGCGGTGGTGATCGAGCCGAGGAACGCGGTGGTGGCGGCTCCGGCGAGCGCCAGTTTGACCGGGGTGGCGCCCTCTCGGCCGACCGAGCTGACCCCGTAGACGAAGAGGGCGGCGAGCAGTGCGCCGCCGAAGCCGAACCAGATGTACTGCCCGGGGGCGGTGAGGCCGAGGACGCCCATCGCGAGGACCACGGAGACGGACGCTCCGGCGTTGACTCCGAGCAGCCCGGGGTCGGCCAGGGGGTTGCGGGTGACGCCCTGCATGAGCGCCCCGGCGAGGCCGAGGGCGGCTCCGGCGAGAACTCCGGCGACGGTGCGCGGGATGCGGACCGTCTGGACGATGACGTCGTCGCGCCGGGCGTCGTCGGGGCTGACCAGGCCGTGCCACACGTCGGCGAGGGGTACGTGTCCCGAGCCGACGGCGAGGCTGACCGCAGCGACGAGTACGAGGACCACCAGCGCGGCCACGAGGCCGGCGGCGAGTGCGGGGCGGGACCCCTTGCGACGGACGCCACCGGCCGGCGGTGCGGTGCGCGCCGTGGGCAGGGTGGCGGAGGCCGGGGTCACCGGGCACCTGGCGCGGTGGCCGGTATCGCGTCCGGCATCGTTCGCTCCTCAACGGCTCCGCGCAAAAGCCGGGAACCGGTTCCACGCAGGGGGGATGCCCGCCAGGAGATAACCCGAGGGCCTACAGTAAGGTGACCCTAACATCGTAAGGGTGTACGGAAAAAACTGGTCCGGGTCGGAATGACCCCGGGACCGACCGTCCAGATCCAGCCACCTGCGCGTGCCGGCGAGGGTCGGTGCCGCGTCGGCCGGGTTCCCCCGGGCGGCACCGCCTTCGCCCGTGCGCACCGCCAGGTCACCTGCCAGGAAGCCGTCTTGCACCTCAAGCCCGCAGCGCCCGCAGCCGTACCGTCCGCCGTCGCCCCGCTCGCCCGCGAGGGCTGGGCCGAGCTGACCGACCCCGGGGAACTGACCGAACTCCTCGGCGCCCCGCACCCGATCGTCATCGAGAAGGTGCACGACAGGCTGACGGAGGAGGACCTCCGGCTCATCGGGCAGTCCCCGCTCTGCACGGTCGCCACCTCGGACGCGGAGGGCAACTGCGACGCCTCGCCCAAGGGCGGGGAGCCGGGCTTCACGCTCGTGCTGGACGAGCGCACCCTGGCGCTGCCGGACCTGCCGGGCAACCGCCGCTCGGACGGCTTCCGCAACATCCTGCAGAACCCGCACGTGGGCCTGCTCTACTTCATACCCGGCGTCATGGACGTGCTGCGGGTCAACGGCCGCGCCCGGGTCCTGCGGGACGCGCCGTTCTTCGACGACCTGGCGGACACGAAGGGCGCCCGGCCGCAGTTGGCGCTGCTGGTCGAGATCGACGAGATCTTCCGCCACTGCCCGGCGTCCCTGCGTCGCTCGGGCGTCTGGAAGCCGGACACCTGGGGCACGCCCGCGGTTCCCCGGCAGCGCGGCTGAGGCGACTCGGTCCGGGGCGGTCTCCGTGCACGCCGGGCCCCCGGCGACCGCCGCCCGGTCAGGACGGGGCGGAGCCGTCCTCGGCCACCGCTCGCCGGCGCTCGTAGTGACGGGCGGCGCGGGCGCGGTTTCCGCACGACGGCTTGCACCACCCCTGCCGCCCGTGGCTCTTGACGAAGTAGCGCACGCAACGGGGCGCGGTGCAGGAGTGCAGTTCCGGGCGCTGCGGGCCGCCGAGGAAGTCGATGGCGGCGCGGGCCAGGGCCGCGACGAGCCGTACGCCCGGATCGCCCTCGGCCGACAGCAGCCGGACGGCGGGGGCCTCTTCGGCGGGCCAGTCCAGCTGCGGGACGACGGGTTCCAGGGCCGCCGCCGCGTTCAGCCGGGCCGTCGCCCGGTCGACCGGCATCAGGCGGTGGGCGTCCGCCGGGCTGGGGGGCGCGGGACTGACCGCCCTGGCGAACAGGGCCCGGACCGCTTCACGGACCTCGACGATCCGCAGCCTGAGGTCCTCGTCCGCCGCGAACTCCGCCGGTACGCGCCCGTCCAGCAGATCGCCGCACTCCAGGATCCAGCGGGTCGTCCCCGGGACGGTGGCGAGGTCGTCGGCGATGCCGCCTTCTCCGTCGTGACGGATCGTGCTCGCCAGTTCCAGTGCCAGCCAACGCTGCACGAGACGTCTCCTTCCAGTTCCGGCTCTGCGCCCGGTCGTCGGTCGGCCTCCATCTTCACACCCCACCACCTCTAACGGGAAACGAGAAACTACCGTTAGAGTCTGCGGCGGGTGGTGACACCTGGGCGACACGTGTCGTGCCGCTGCACGGGTCGGCGGCTCCAGCCGCCGTTTCTGAGGGAGACGACGTAATGACTCTGCTGCTCGCACAGATCAGTGACCTGCACCTCGACGGCAGCGAGCGGGCGACCCGGCGCGCCACCCGCGTCATGGACTACCTGCGGGCCCTGCCCCGGCCGGTCGACGCCCTTCTGGTCACCGGAGACATCGCCGACCACGGCGACGAGGCCGAATACGAGGAGGCGGCCCGGATACTCGCCGCCCCCTTCCCGGTACTCATGTGCCCCGGCAACCACGACGAGCGCTCCGCCTACCGCAAGGCCCTGCTCGAAGAGGCGCCCGGCCACGGTCCCGTCAACCGGGCCCACCACATCGGCGGCACCACGATCCTGATGTGCGACTCCACCATCCCGGGTCATGACGAGGGCCGTCTCGACGCGGAGACGCTCACCTGGATCGACACCACTCTCGCCGCGCTGCCCGAGGACGCCCAGGCGCTGATCGCCTTCCATCAGCCGCCGGTACGGCTCCACCACCCGCTGCCCGACTCCTTCACGCTCGAAGAGCCCGAAGAGCTCGCCGCCCTGCTCGACGCGTACCCGCAGATCACCGCGGTCCTCACCGGACACGCCCACACCGCGGCCTCCTCCACCTTCGCGGGGCGCCCGCTGATCGTCGGACCGGCCGTCACCTGGACCCTGCGCATGCCCTGGGAGGGCGACGAGCCCGCGGACCGCGAGCAGCCCCCCGGCCTCGCCTTCCACATCCTGGACGACGACCGGCGCCTGACCACCCACTACCGCGTCGTGCTCTGATCCCGACGCGGCAAGGCCCGGAGGCACCGTGATCCACCCTTACGCCGTCGCCGGGTTCCTGGTGGCGGTCCTTCCCCTGATCGCCACCCCGGGAGCCAGCCTGGCCCTGCTCGTCCGGCACGTGACCGACAACGGCCGGCGCCAGGCGCTCCCCGTCATCCTCGGCACGGTCACCGGCCTGTACGTCCACGCCGCTTTCGCCGTGGCAGGTCTGTCGGCCCTGGTCATGCATTCGAGCCAGGCGTTCACCGCCGTCAGGCTCACCGGCGCCGTCTACCTCGTCGGCCTGGGTGTCTGGACGTGGCGTTCCGCCTCGCCGGAACGCCACGTCCCCACAGCCTCCCGCCGGGACCCGAGGGGACGGCCGGACTCCGTCTACGCGCAGGCGATGCTCGCCAACGTCCTCAACCCGAAGGCGGCTTCCGTCTATCTGACCCTCGTCCCCCAGTTCATCGCGCCCCACGAGTCCTTCGGTGGCCAGATCCTCACGCTGGCCACCGCCCACGCGCTGCTGATCGCGCTCTGGCTCCTCGCCTGGACCTTGCTCGTCCGGCGCGCGTCGCGGGCCCTGCACAAACCCCGCTTCAAGCACGTGGCCGTCAGGACCACCGCGGTCGTTCTCCTCGCTCTCGGCGTCCGGAGCGCGGTCGCGTAGGCCGACGGGGGCGGACCACTCCGCGTCCCGGGACCGTGATCCGGGGCGGAACGCAGACCGCCCCCGTCCGGCAGGGGGGGTGCCGGACAGGGGCGGGGTTCTGGGCGGGGCGCCGGCCGGACTTGAGGGCGGCCGGCGTCCCGGAGGGCGTCAGCCCTGGTGGGGGTAGGTGTACTCGGTCGGCGGGACCAGCGTCTCCTTGATGGCGCGGGTCAGCGTCCAGCGCTGCAGGTTCTGCGGGGCGCCGGCCTTGTCGTTCGTACCCGACGCGCGGCCGCCACCGAAGGGCTGCTGGCCGACGACGGCACCGGTCGACTTGTCGTTGATGTAGAAGTTGCCCGCCGCGTAGCGGAGCTTCTCCATCGTGTGGGCCGCGGCGGCGCGGTCGCCCGCGATGACGGAACCGGTCAGGGCGTAGTCGGAGACCGATTCCATCTGGTCCAGCATGGCGTCGTAGGTGTCGTCCTCGTACACGTGGACGGCGAGGATCGGGCCGAAGTACTCGGTCGTGAAGACCTCGTTCTCCGGGTCGGTGCACTCGATCACGGTCGGGCGGACGAAGTAGCCCACCGAGTCGTCGTAGGTGCCGCCCGCGACGATCGTGCAGGTCGGGTCGGCGGCGGCGCGGTCGATGGCGGCCTTGTTCTTGGCGAAGGACCGCTCGTCGATGACGGCGCCGATGAAGTTCGACAGGTCGGTGACGTCGCCCATGGTGATGGCGTCGACCTCGGCCGCGAACTTCTCCTTGAAGCCGGAGTTCCAGATGGAGGCCGGGACGTACGCACGCGAGGACGCGGAGCACTTCTGGCCCTGGTACTCGAAGGAGCCGCGGGTCAGCGCGGTCTTCAGCACGGCCTGGTCGGCCGACGGGTGGGCGACGACGAAGTCCTTGCCACCGGTCTCGCCGACGAGCCGCGGGTAGGTGCGGTAGTGGGCGATGTTGTTGCCGACCGTCTTCCACAGGTGCTGGAAGGTGGGGGTCGAGCCGGTGAAGTGGATGCCGGCCAGGTCGCGGTGGTTCAGCGCGACCTCGGAGACGGCGATGCCGTCGCCGGTCACCAGGTTGATGACGCCCTTGGGCAGACCGGCCTCTTCGAGGAGCTGCATCAGCAGCACGGCGGAGTGGGTCTGCGTCGGGGACGGCTTCCACACGACGACGTTGCCCATGAGCGCCGGGGCGGTCGGCAGGTTGCCCGCGATGGCGGTGAAGTTGAAGGGCGTGATCGCGTAGACGAAGCCCTCCAGCGGGCGGTGGTCCATGCGGTTCCACACGCCGGTGGAGTTGGCCGGCGGCTGCTCGGCGAGGATCTGGCGCGCGTAGTGCACGTTGAAGCGCCAGAAGTCGACGAGCTCACAGGGGGTGTCGATCTCGGCCTGCTGGGCGGTCTTGCCCTGGCCGAGCATCGTGGAGGCGGCCATCGTCTCGCGCCAGGGGCCGGAGAGCAGCTCGGCGGCGCGCAGGATGATCGCGGCGCGGTCGTCGAAGGACATCGCGCGCCAGGCCGGGGCGGCGGCGAGCGCGGCGTCGATCGCGTCCTGGGCGTCCTGCTCGGTGGCACCGGCGAAGGTACCGATGACGGCGCGGTGGTTGTGCGGCTGCACGACGTCGACGCGGGCGCCGCCGCCCATCCGCTTCTCGCCACCGATGGTCATCGGGAGGTCGATCGGGTTCTCGCCGAGCTCCTTGAGCTTCGCCTCCAGACGGGCGCGCTCGGGGGTACCCGGGGCGTAGGAGTGGACCGGCTCGTTGACCGGCGCGGGGACCTGGGTGACAGCATCCATGAGTGCCTTGTCTCCTTGGTTCGTCGGGGTGGGGGGTGGGAGCCGGACTCAGCCCTTGGTGAGGACGGAACGCGCGAAGAAGAGGAGGTTGGCCGGCTTCTCCGCGAGGCGGCGCATGAAGTAGCCGTACCAGTCGGTGCCGTACGCGGTGTAGACACGCATCCGGTGGCCCTCGGCGGCGAGGCGGACGTGCTCGTCGCTGCGGATGCCGTAGAGCATCTGGAACTCGTACTCGTCCAGCTTGCGGCCGGCCTGACGGCCGAGCTCCTGGGCGATGGCGACGAGACGCGGGTCGTGCGACCCGATCATCGGGTAGCCGTCGCCCTCCATGAGGATCTTCATGATGCGGACGTACGCCTTGTCGATCTCGGCCTTGTCCTGGTACGCGACGGAGGCGGGCTCCTTGTACGCACCCTTCACGATACGCACGCGGCTGCCCGCGGCGGCGAGGCGGCGGGCGTCGTCCTCGGTGCGGAACAGGTACGCCTGGATCACGCAGCCGGTCTGCGGGAAGTCCTTCCGCAGCTCCTCGTGGATGGCGAACATCGAGTCGAGGGTGGTGTGGTCCTCGGCGTCCAGGGTGACCGTGGTGCCGATGGCCGCGGCGGCCTCGACGACCGGGCGGACGTTCGCGAGCGCCAGCTCGTGGCCGCCTTCGAGGGCCTGGCCGAACATCGAGAGCTTGACGGACATCTCGGCCTTGGTGCCGAAGCCCAGGTCCTTCAGGCGTCCGACCAGCTCCAGGTAGGCGTCGCGCGCGGCGGCGGCCTCGGCGGGCGTGGTGATGTCCTCGCCGACCACGTCGAGGGTGAGCTCCAGGCCCTTCTCGACGGAAGCGGTGACGACGGGGAGAACGTGGTCGACGTTCTCGCCGGCGATGAAGCGGTCGACGACCTGCTTGGTGCCCGGCGCGGCCGAGATGAACCGGCGCATCCGGTCGCTGCGCGACGCGGCGAGAATCACGGGACCCAGCACGGGGCACCTCCACGAAAGTACTGATGGACGACGGGACGACTGCGGCAACGGCCGTATGTCCTGGAGCCGGGCGAAAGCCTTCGAACCGGTCCGGACCATGACAGCACGGAGAACCACGGTGAAATCTATGGATTGCACCGAACGTGTGCCATGGACAGCTGTCACGCATCTGTGCCCGCCACCTCATACATCTGTCTGAAGGGTGCGAGAATGGCGTGATGAAAGGCGACTACCAGGAACTCGTCGACGAGATCTCCGGGCTGCTGAGCGCGCCCGCCATTCTGGAGAACCGCGACTTCGGCCTGATCGCCTCCGGCGTTCACGACAGCGACGACACCGCGATGGACCCGGTCCGCACCCGGTCGATCCTGACCCGGCGCTCGACCCCGGCGGTCCGCGCCTGGTTCGAGGGGTTCGGCATCACCCGGGCGACCGGCCCGGTCCGGATTCCGGCGGGCCCGGAGACCGGGGTCAACCGCGGCCGGATCTGCCTCCCGGTACGCCACCGGGGGGTGGTGCTCGGTTACGTCTGGCTGCTGGACGCGGAGCCCGGCCCGAGCGACGAACGGCTGGCGGCGGCGATGGAGGTGGCGGACCGGATCGGGGCGCTCCTCTCCGACGAGGCCCGGGCGGGCGCGGATCTCTCGCGCGAGCTGGGCGCCGCCCTCACGGCGGGGCACGGCTGGCAGCGGGACATGGCGCTGGCCGCGCTCCGGGAGGCACTCGGCACCGACGCCGACGGGCTGCACGCGATGGTCTGCGTCTCCCCGTGGACGGCGGCCGACACCCCCTCGGCGCGCGCGGTCCCCTCAGCGGCGGCACTCACGGTGGTGGCCTCCCCGGCCGGGCCCGACGCGCTCTGCCTGGCCGCGCTCGTACGGCTGCGCTCCCCGGACGCCCCCGGCCCGGCGGACGCGGCGGCCGAACGGCTGCGCGCCTCGGCGGGCGGAGCCGCGACCGCCGGGATCGCCGTACCGCGCCGGGGACTGGGCGAGCTGGCCGGCGCCTGGCACGAGGCGGTGTCGGCTGCCCGCGCGGCGGCTGCCGAACCCCGGCTCGGCCCGGTCGCCCAGTGGTCCGGCATCGGCCCGTACCGCCTGCTGACCGCCCTCCCCCGCTCCCCCACGGGCCCCGACCCCTCGGCCGCGGCCCTGCTGGCCCCGGTCCACGCGGAGCTGGCCCGCACGGCCGAGACCTTCCTCGACCTCGCGGGGCAGGCCGGCCGGACGGCGGCCGAGCTGGGCGTCCACCGCCAGACCCTCTACTACCGGCTCTCCCGGGTCCAGCAGCTCACCGGGCTCGACCTGGGCGACGGCGAGGACCGGCTGCTGCTCCACATGACGCTGAAGGCGGCACGGCTCTGAGCGGGCCGGCTCCGAGCGGGGCCGGCTCCGAGCGAGGCCGGCTCCGAGCGAGGCCGGCTCCGAGCGGGGCCGGCTCCGAGCGAGGCCGGCTCCGAGCGGGGCCGCCGGGACGGCTGCCGGGACGCCCGCCGGATCAGTCGTCCTCCCCCGCCTCGACGACGGGCGACGCGCTGACCAGCGCGACCATCACCAGCGGGGCGTCCCCGTCGCTGTGGCCGACGCTCACGGCGATCCAGCGGTCCCGGCCGGGGAGCGGCCCCCAGACACTGAGGTCGCCGTAACAGTCCTCGCCGAGCAGGGCCGCGTGGAGCGGGGGCAGAGGCCGTCCCGCCTGGCGCCGGAACAGCGCGGGGTGCATCGCCACCCGGCTGTGCGACCCCCACCGGACGTCCAATTCCGCCACCAGCGCTTCGAGTTGTCGCTGTGCGGCGCCTTCCGCGTCGGTCCAGTCGCTCCCGTACACGCCGGTGAGGCCGTCGCCCTCCCAGAGCGGAACGATCCGGAACCCCTCCCCGGTGGTGGCCCGCCACTCCCCCGTCTCCGGGTCCCCCTCGCCGACGGTGGGCCCCGCCAGGGGTACGGGCCCCGCCGCCAGCGCGGTCACCTCGGCCACGGCCCGCCCGGCGTCGAACGCCTCCCCGGCGCGGACGCTCACAGCACGGCCCGGTCGAGCGGACGGGGCAGCGGCCGGAGCGCGCCGGCCGCGCTCAGCGCGCCGTACGCCTCGACCACCTCCGCCGTACCCCCCAGGGCCAGCAGCACGCCTCCGCCGGGCAACTCCTCCCGCCCCGTGCCAAGTCCGTCCGGGACCAGGGCCGCCCGGGCGGGCGAGAGGTAGCCGTACCGGCCGACGACCGGGTCGCCGACCGTGTGACCGGCCTCGTCCTCCAGCGCGTCGAGGAGGTCGTCGTCACTGACGTCACCGAAGTCCGGGCCCCACACGCGCGCGAGGGCCGCGAGCAACTGCGCCTCGGGCACATCGACTCCGTCCGGCGCGTCGACCGCGACGACCACGGACTGGAGCAGGAACTCCGGTGCTCCACCCGCCAGTCCACTGATCTCCACCCGGACTCCCGTGGCCGGTACGGCGATCAGCCTGAGCCCGGTGCCGACCCGGTCGGACCAGTCGTCGGCGGTACGCGCCTCGCGCAGGACCTCCGCCAGCGGCTCCCGCCCCGGCGCGAGCGGGGCGTCGTCCGCGCCGGACGCCCGGACACGCCGCCACGCCCAGTCGGACCCGGTCGCACCACCGAGGAGCGCGGCGATCTGCCGGAGCGTCAGTTCCCAACGCCCGGACAGCTCTTCGACGGATTCCACCCTCGGGCCCCAGAAGCCCCGCACCACACGCCGCATCCGTTTCCTCCGTCGCCCGGTGTCCAACGCCTCTCGGGTCAGCAGACTAAGGGCTGTCCCGTCATTACACGGGCCCCGGCGCGGGGCTGCTCGACCCGGTTTCTCGATGGGCGGGGCGGATAGGGTCGTGAACCGGGAGTTCCACCGGACCTGTTGACCCATGGAGGGCCGCGCCATGCCCGCACCCGCGCAACTCTGGGAGGACGCCGATCTCCCCACCCGCCGGCTCGCCGGTCTGGCCCTCAACCCGTCCGTGCCCGAGAGCGTCCTGCTGAGGCTGCTCGCCGACGCCCCGTTGGCGGCACGGATGGTGCTGTGCCGGGACCGGGTGCTGCCCGACGCGGTCGTCGACGCGGTGATCGAGCACCCGGACCACCGCACCCGCGGCTTCTTCGCCCGGAACCCCCATGTCGATCCGGCCCAGCGGGCCCGGCTGGTGGACGATCCCGAGTGGCTCGTCCGAGCCCACCTCGCCGAAGGGCCCGCAGTGGACTTGCCCGACCGGCCCCGGCCCCTGCCCGACGAAACCGTCATCCACATGATCAGAACGTACGACGACGATCTCCAGTGGACTCTTTACCGTCATGTGTCCGCCGAGCTGCGCGAGTCCCTGCACAGCCACCCGGTCGCGGAGGTCCGCCGCTGGGGGCTGGGCACGTTCGGATCAAGCTCCGCCGAGGTACGGGCCGCGATGCTCACCGACTCCGACGAGGGTGTCCGGGAGATGGCGCGGCAGCGTGCGCGCCTCGAAGACCCGGCGTGGGTGGAGAGCGTGCTCCCCGACCGGCCGTGCCACGCCCGCACCGACATGCTGGTCAACAGAGCCCTCAGCAGAGCCGTGGTGGACGGCGTCCTCGCGACACCCGTGGGCAAGGAGGACAAGGCGATGATCGCCGGCAACCCCACCCTCCCTCCCGACGCCGTGATCCGCCTGGCCGCCGATCCGGATCCGGAGATCCGGGGCCGGATCGCGCGCCGCGCGGACCTCCGGCCCACCGAGCGCCGTGCGCTCGTCGCCGACCCCGACCCGGACGTACGCAGGAAGGTGGCGCACCACGCGGACCTGGGACCGGCCGAGCGCGCCGCGCTCGCGACGGACCCCGACCCGGACATCCGGCTGGCCGTGTCCGTCCACCCCGGGCTGAGCGAGGAGGAACGCGCCCGGATCGACTACGAAGTCCCCCGGGGCGGCGACTTCGTCCGGTGTCGTCCGGCCTGGACACCCCAGGATTCCGAAGCCGTCCGCGCGTACGCGCTCTCCGAACACCCACTGCTGCGCCGGCGAGCAGCCAGGTATCACCTGCTACCGCCGGAACTCGTCGCGCGCCTGGCCGACGACGACGACCTCGGTGTCCGCGTCCTGCTGGCACAGAATCATCCGCACGCCCCCGCACCACTCCTGCTGCGCAGCTTCGTCGAGTACACCGGTGCCGAGCGCGCCCACCTCACCGCACGGCCGGACTTCCCGACCGAAGGGCTGGCTGCCTTCGCCGACCACGAGGACCCCGCGGTCCGGGCCTTGGCCACACGCGACCCCGCGACCGGGCCGACGGTGGTGGAGCGGCTCTCCCGGGACCCGGATCCCGCCGTGAGGGCCGCTGCGGCACGCCACCCGAATCTTCCGCGGCCCCGGCTGGCGGAACTCCTCGACGACGAGGAGTTGGCCCACGCCGCCGCCGCGAACCCGGCGTTGGGTCCGGACACGGTCCGCCGCCTGGTGGAGGCGCTTGGGACGGCCGGGTCACCGGCCGCGTAGCCACCGCCGGCCCGAAGCCGCGCGGGTCACTCGCCGAGCTTGCGCACGGCGGCGGCGAGCATGGTGTCGAGCGCATCCTGGGAGGCCCGGAGGCCGGCGATCGCCTCGGCGACCCTGGCGGTTTCGCGTTGCAGCGCGGAGACCATGCCCCGGCAGCCGGACGGGACGAGCCGGTCGTCCTCGGCGTGCACGCAGTGCATCAGCCCGGCGATCATCGAGGTGGGCAGTCCGCCCGCGAGGAGGTAGCGGATGCTGCGCACCGCCACCACGTCCCCGTCGTCGTAGTCGCGGTAGCCGTTCGCGAGCCGTCGCGGGCGGAGCAGGCCCTGCTCCTCGTAGTAGCGCAAAAGCCGCCTGTTCACCCCGGTCGCCTCAGCGAGGTCACCGATCCGCATGCCCGTCCCCCTGCCGTCCGGTCGCGGGGCGCGCGCCGTCGACCGACTTGACCTTCACACCGGTGTGAGGTCCTACCGTCCTCATTGTCACCGAACGCGGAGCGAGTGGGGAGATCGGCATGTCCGGAGCAGTCGTCGTCGGAGCGGGTACGGGAATCGGCGCGGCGGTCGCCCGCAGGTTCGCGCGGGAGGGGCTGCCGGTGGCGCTCCTCGCACGCGGTGAGGGGACGTTGAAGGCGGCCGCCCAGGCGGTTGGGGCCGAGGGCGGTCCGGTGCTCACGCTGACGGCCGACGCCACCGACGAGGACGCGCTGCGCGCCGCTCTGGACGCGGCGGCCGACAAGTTCGGCCCGGCCGACGTGGTGGTGTACAACGCCGCGATCATCAGGTCGGACGCGCCGGGCGAGCTCTCGGCCTCCGGCCAGCTCGACGCCTGGGCCGTCAACGTGGGCGGCGCGCTCACCACCGCCGCCCACCTCGTGCCGGGCATGGCGGAGCGCGGGCGCGGCACCTTCCTCGCCACCGGGGGAATGCCCGAGCCGAAGCCCGGGTGGGTCAGCCTCTCCCTCGGCAAGGCCGGGGTACGGACCCTGGTGCACCTGCTCGACCTGGAGTACGGCTCCCGGGGCGTCCATGTCGCCTCCGTGACCGTGGACGGGCCCGTGGTGCCCGGCACCTCCTTCGACCCCGATCTGATCGCCGAGCACTACTGGCGGCTGCACACCCAGCCGGAGGGCCGGTGGGAGCAGGAGGTCGTGCACAGCCGGACGGTCGCCGCGCACACCCCGTAAGAGCTGCCCGGGGGCGGGTACGGCCCCTGCCGGTTCCGCAGGGGCCGTACCCGCCCGGGCGGTGTCCGACGGACACCGCCCACGGGGTGTCCCTCAGCTCAGATGCCGGGTGAGGAAGCGGGCCGCGTCCTCACCCGCCGACTGCGGGACCCCGGTGTGGCCGCCCATGCTGGCGAGCAGCGTCTTCTCCTCGGAGCCGAAGGCGTCGAAGAGGTCGAGGGCCGCCTGACGGTCGTTCCCCTCGTCGTCCCACTGCAACAGGACGTGCAGCGGAATGGTGACCCGGCGCGCGTCCTCCTGGATGGCGCGCGGCACGAAGCTCCCGGCGAACAGGACGGCGGCCGTGACGCGCGGCTCGACCAGCGCCAGCCGGATACCGATGGAGATCACTCCCCCCGAGTACCCGACCGGGCCTTCGATGCCGGGCAGCGCGAGGAGGGCGTCGATGGCCGCCTGCCACTCCGGGACCGCCTGCTCGACCAGCGGGAGGATGAGGGCGTCGACGGTCTCGTCACCGACGGGTTCACCGGCCTGGAAGGCCCGGCGCATGTCCGCACGAGCCTGGTCGACGGCGGCCAGACGGGGGCGGTCGCCTCTTCCCGGGAGTTCGATGGTGGCTGCTGCGAAGCCGTCGGCCACGGCCCGCCGGGCCCGCCCCACCAGCCGGGGGTACATCTTGCCCAGTCCGAGCGGGGGGTGGCCGAGCAGGATCAGCGGCACCGGTGCGGAGGCGGATGCCGAGGCGGGCGTCCACAGGAAGCCGGGAATGCCGGGGGTGCTGCCGAGGGTGAACTCGCGCTCGAGAATGTTGTCGCCGAGGCGTTGTTCGGAAGTGAAACGCATGGTCGTGCCTTTCGGGAGAGCTCGCGAACGGCGCTCCCGGACGACCTATCGCCCGACCGTGACCCCGGAGGAGAGCACCACAGTGAATTGGTTCACGGGTACCACCTCCTCGTTCTCTCGCACGGCCTTGGGAGGCTAGCACCTCCGCCGCGCCCCGGCCGACGGAATTCTCGCGGAGCGGCGGGCCAAGGGCTGTCCCGCTGCTCCGGGCGGGACAGCCCTCAGTCGAACGCTCCCGGCTTGCGCGCGCTGTCGATCGGTTTCTGCGCGGTGTGCACCACCTTGACCGGCAGCCCCTCCTCGCGGAAGGCGGCACGGGCGGCCTTGGCCACGTCCGGGTCGGAGAAGTGCCACTCGACTGCGCGCCCTCCGGACGCCTCCACCTGCGCGCGCGCCTCCGCGAGGAACTTCTCCTTGCCGGAGGCGGTGAGAGCCGTCTTGCCCGGCTGGGCGAGGTAGCTGGTGTAGCCGTTCTTCGCCTCCAGGAACGTCTGCCTGCTGGAGTCCCAGCCGTCGTACTCGACCGCCGGCTTGCCCTCCTTGGGGCTGGGGACGACGTACTCACGGCCCCGGACGGTGCCGGTGACCTGTTCCTGGTAGCGGAGCCAGGACTCGTTGGTCCAGTTGGGCTGGGGGTTGCGGTCGCGGCTCGCCCAGTAGCCGTCGCCGAGGTCGGCGGAGCCCAGCTCGGGGTCGTTCAAGTCCTTGGCCCAGGGCGCCGGTTCGTAGTTGCGCGGGTCCGAGGTGTCGCCGTGGCGGGGCTCCGGGTACTGCTTGAGGTCCTCGGCCGCCTTACGGGCGCGCTCGGGCTCCTCCAGACGCTTCTTCTCCAGCGCGGCGGCGCGGGCGTCGGCGCGGGCCTTCTCCGCCGCCTCCTTGGCGGCCGTGTCGCAGCCGCCCTCCGCGAGGACGATCCGGCCCGCCGGACCCGAGGCGAGGATGCCGGTCCCGCTCCCGGCGACGCCCCCGGGGCCTCCCGCCGGGTCACCGCCTCCGCCGAACCGTACGAGCGGCCGGCCGGCGCCGATGACGCAGCCGGTCCTGCGGGCCGCGTCCTCCGCCTTGTCCGCGGCCTCGTCGGCCTCCTTCGCGGCCTTGCTCAGCCCTTCGAGGTCGCCCGCCTCGGCCGCCTCGGCCGCCCTCCGGGCCGCCGCGCCGGCGTCCCCGGCCGCCTCGGCCACCTCTTCCGCGGCCTTGCCGATCTTGCCGAGTTCGCCGACCTTTCCGGCGACCTTGCCGACGTCGTAGCCCGGGATGAAGAGCGAGCCGACGTTCCAGAGCACGTCGGTGACGGCACGGGTCTTCTCGCCGTTGTTCCACCGCTCGCGCACCTCGTCGCCGACGAACACGGTGTCGCCGACGCTGACGACGGTGTTGACCGAGGCCTTGCCCCAGTCGAAGACCGCACCGAGGTAGTCGCCGTCGCTCCACTTGCCCGTGGCGTCCTTGGAGTCCCGCATCCAATCGCTGCCGAGCTGCTTGCCGTAGTCGGCGATGCCGGACCAGGTCTCGGGCTTGACCAAGCTGACGATGCCGGTGACGTCGCCCCAGACACCGTCGACCGCGACACCCTTGACCACCTGCGTGGTCTGGTCCCAGGCGCAGCCGAAGAACCCCCAGCCGCCGCAGTCCTTCTCGTCCTTCTTCTCCCCGTCCCCTTCGCCGCCCTTGCCGTCGGAGGAGTCGTCGGTGGCGAGTACCGGTGTGTCGTAGGCGGCCTCCGGCTCCTCGCTCCTCTCGGGGTACGTGTCCGTGCCGCCGGTGAGCCCGCCCGAGGTGCCGCCCGAAGTACCGCCCGAAGTACCGCCGGTGGAGCCCGAGGCCGAGCCGCCCGACGCGGAGCCTTCCGTCGACGAACCCTCCGACGACGTGCCCCCGGTGGTCGTGCCTCCGGTCGTCGTGGAGCCGCCGTCCGATCCGGTACCGCCGGTGGTCGTCGACGAGCCCCCGCCGGTGGAGTCCGTA
Source organism: Streptomyces sp. NBC_00102 (assembly GCF_026343115.1). Lineage (GTDB taxonomy): Bacteria > Actinomycetota > Actinomycetes > Streptomycetales > Streptomycetaceae > Streptomyces. Next base: position 5,285,409 of record NZ_JAPEMC010000001.1, on the reverse strand, counting down.
CCCGAACTGCCGCCGGTCTCACCGCCCGTCGCACCGCCCGTCGCACCGCCGGTCGCACCGCCGGTCGCACCGCCCGTGCTGCTGCCCGCCTCCACCGAACCGCTGTCGGAGACGGGGCAGGAGGAGCCGGTGAGCGAGCAGATCGCGGACTGGAGCCCGCCGGTGATCCGGCCGCCCAGGCCGGTGGCCGTGAGCGCCCCGACGAGCGCGACGACGATGAGGACCAGGCCCAGGTACTCCAGCGCGGTCTGGCCCCGGTCGCGGCGCCAGGTGATCAGGTGCGGGACCGAGAACTCCGGCTTCGCCTCCCGGCGTCCGGGCGGCAGCAGGAACCACTCCCGGCTCCGGCGCCGGAAGAGAAGGATCAGGACCGTTACGGGTACGACGAGTTGGGTGAAACCGCGAGCCGAACCGTCGGCGAGGTTGGAGAGTCCCCCGGCCGCCAGCCAGAGCTGGAGGGCGACCAGCGCCCACCGGAGGCCGTTGCCGCCCTCGTGCAGCCGGCGCGAGAGCCACCAGGCGAGCGCTCCGGGCAGGGCCGCCCAGGCGGCGACACCGAGGAGTTGGCCGCCCACCGCGTCCACCGCGAAGGCCGAGCCGAACAGTCCGATCGCGCCCACCGCGGTCGCGGCGGCCAGCACCATGAGCAGAATCTGCGCGAGGGCCAGCGCGCGCGGTATCGGCTGCCTGCCACCGGATACCGGAGCCCCTGCGGCTCCGCCAACGGGTATCCCACCGACTGCCGACATGCTGACCCCAACCCCCGGTGCCCGTACGCGACACGACTGCCGCACACGCTAGGGGCGGGTGGCGGCCGGAGTCGTGGGCCCCAGGACCCAACTCCGGGCCCATAACGGACCGTTCGGAGCCGAACCGGACAGCAGGGACGGACGCTCCGGGGCATGCGAAACACCCGGGGCCCGTACGTCCGGGAAGACGTACGGGCCCCGGGTGCGAAGATCACTGCGTGCCGGGGCACGCGGTGCGGGGAACGGATCAGGCGACGAGGTTCACCGAGCGGGCCATGGCGGCCCCGATCTCCTCGGAGATCTCGTTCAGCACCGACTGCGGGACGGTGTCGTCGACGGTGAGGACGACGACCGCCTCGCCGCCCACGTCCGCACGCGAGACCTGCATGCCCGCGATGTTCAGACCGGCCTCGCCGAGGATGCGGCCGACGGTGCCGACGACACCGGGACGGTCCTGGTAGCGCAGGACGATCATGTGGTCGGCGAGCGCCAGGTCGACGTCGTGCTCACCGATGGCGACGATCTTCTGGAGGTGCTTGGGACCGGCCAGCGTGCCGGAGACCGAGACCTCCTCGCCGCCCGAGAGGGTACCGCGCACGGTGACGACGTTGCGGTGCTCGGCCGACTCGGAGCTGGTGGTGAGGCGGACCTCGACACCGCGCTCCTGCGCGAAGAGCGGGGCGTTGACGTAGCTGACCGTCTCGTCCACGACGTCCTCGAAGACGCCCTTGAGCGCGGAGAGTTCGAGCACCTTCACGTCGTGCTGCGTGATCTCGCCGTACACCTCGACGTCGAGACGGGCCGCGACCTCGCCCGCGAGGGCGGTGAAGATGCGGCCGAGCTTCTCGGCGAGCGGCAGACCCGGACGCACGTCCTCGGCGATGACTCCGCCCTGGACGTTGACGGCGTCCGGCACCAGCTCGCCGGCGAGCGCGAGGCGCACCGAGCGGGCGACGGCGATGCCGGCCTTCTCCTGGGCCTCGTCCGTGGAGGCGCCGAGGTGCGGGGTGCAGACGACCTGGTCGAACTGGAAGAGCGGGGAGTCCGTGCAGGGCTCCTTGGTGTACACGTCGAGGCCGGCTCCGGCGACGCGCCCTTCCTTGAGGGCGGAGTAGAGCGCCTCTTCGTCCACGATGCCGCCGCGTGCGGCGTTGACGATGCGCACCGAGGGCTTCACCTTGTGCAGCGCCTCGTCGCCGATGAGACCGAGGGTCTCCGGCGTCTTGGGCAGGTGCACGGTGATGAAGTCGGAGACCTCCAGCAGCTCGTCCAGGGTGAGGAGCTTGACACCCATCTGCGCGGCGCGGGCCGGCTGCACGTAGGGGTCGTACGCGACGATCTTCATGCCGAAGGCGGACATGCGCTGGGCGACCAGCACGCCGATGCGGCCGAGGCCGACGACGCCGAGGGTCTTCTCGCTCAGCTCGACACCCGTGTACTTCGAGCGCTTCCACTCGCCGTTCTTCAGGGCGGTGTTGGCCTGCGGGATGTGGCGGGCGGTGGCGACCAGCAGACCGCAGGCGAGCTCGGCGGCCGTGACGATGTTCGAGGTCGGTGCGTTCACGACCATGACGCCGGCCTTGGTGGCGGCGGAGACGTCGACGTTGTCCAGACCGACACCGGCGCGGGCGACGACCCGGAGCTTCTTCGCCGCGGCGATGGCCTCGGCGTCGACCTTCGTGGCGGAACGCACCAGGATCGCGTCGACATCGGCGATGGCCGGGAGCAGTTCGGCGCGGTCCGCGCCGTTGCAGTGCCGGATCTCGAAGTCCGGCCCCAGGGCGTCGACCGTGGCGGGCGACAGCTCTTCGGCGATGAGTACGACAGGTTTCGAGCTCACGTGTGTCCTCACAAATCCCAGTGCGGACGGCCGTCCCGACGGCCGCAGGCGGTGGAGGCTAGCCGCGTGGAAGACGCACGACACTGTGGGCCCTGACGCGTATATGTGTTGAGCAGTGTAGTCATGCAACGGGGCATTGAATGCTCCCCGGTGGAAGGATCACTCATCCGAGGGTGGACAGCCTGTACATACGTACGACCGCCGCCTCCGGACGCCGCCTTCCGGTCCGTGCGTGTGCCGCCCGTCCGCGCCCCGCAGTGACACGGGGCCGGGCGCGGGGCCGCCGGACGGGCCCCCGGGATCGGGGACCCGTCCGGCGGCCCGGAGGCTCACGCCTCGTCGTTCACCCAGCTCATGAGCTTGCGGAGCTCGCGACCCGTGGTCTCCAGGAGGTGGTCCTGGTCGGCGTTCTTGTACTCGTTGTACTTGGGCAGACCGTTGTGGTACTCGGCCATCCAGTTCTTGGCGAAGGTGCCGTCCTGGATCTCGGCGAGGACCTTCTTCATCTCGGCCTTGGTGGCGTCCGTGATGATGCGCGGGCCGGTGATGTAGTCGCCCCACTCGGCGGTCTCCGAGATGGACCAGCGCATCTTCTCCAGGCCGCCCTCGTACATGAGGTCGACGATGAGCTTCAGCTCGTGGAGGCACTCGAAGTACGCGATCTCCGGCTGGTAACCGGCCTCGGTCAGGGTCTCGAAACCGGCCTTGACCAGGGCGGCGGTGCCACCGCAGAGGACGGCCTGCTCGCCGAAGAGGTCGGTCTCGGTCTCCTCGGTGAAGGTCGTCTTGATGACGCCGGCGCGGGTGCCGCCGATGCCCTTCGCGTAGGAGAGCGCCAGCTCCAGGCCCTTGCCCGAGGCGTCCTGCTCGACGGCCACGATGCACGGAACGCCGCGGCCCTCTTCGTACTGGCGGCGGACCAGGTGACCCGGGCCCTTGGGGGCGACCATGCAGACGTCGACGTTGGCCGGCGGCTTGATGAAGTCGAAGCGGATGTTCAGGCCGTGGCCGAAGAACAGCGCGTCGCCGTCCTTGAGGTTGTCCTTGATGGACTCCTCGTACACCTGGGCCTGGATCGGGTCCGGAACGAGGATCATGATGACGTCGGCCTCGGCCGCGGCCTCGGCCGGGGTGACCACGCGCAGGCCCTGCTCCTCGGCCTTGGCCTTGGACTTGGAACCCTCGTGCAGACCGACGCGGACGTCGACGCCGGAGTCACGCAGCGACAGCGCGTGGGCGTGGCCCTGGCTGCCGTAGCCGATGACCGCGACCTTGCGGCCCTGGATGATGGACAGGTCTGCGTCGGCGTCGTAGAACAGCTCGGCCACTGGTGTTTCTCCTTGGTGTGCAGGTGTTGCGTCCCACCGTACGGCGGGGGGCGCCGTGTACGTTCTCCGGTCTCGCCATCCGAGCGGCGAGACGGGGGCGGAGGGCCCGGGCGGTGCGCCGCGGGCCCTCCGAGGCCGTGTGGTGAAAGTCCCGCCTGTCCGGGCGGACGGCGCCACTTCCACCACACGACCCAGGGGTCATGCGGTGCGGTCGAGAGCGCGCAGGGATCGGTCGGTGATCGAGCGCGCGCCGCGCCCTATGGCGATGGTGCCCGACTGGACGAGCTCCTTGATGCCGTACTGCTCCAGCATCTTGAGCATCGCGCCCAGCTTCTCGGCACCTCCGGTCGCCTCGATCGTGACCGCCTCCGGGGAGACGTCGACGGTCTTGGCGCGGAACAGCTGGACGATCTCGACGATCTGCGAGCGGGTTTCGTTGTCCGCACGGACCTTCACCAGGACGAGCTCGCGCTGGATCGCAGCGCCGGGCTCCAGTTCGACGATCTTCAGGACGTTGACGAGCTTGTTGAGCTGCTTGGTCACCTGCTCGAGGGGCAGGTCCTCGACATTCACCACGATGGTGATGCGGGAGATGTCGGGGTGTTCGGTGGTCCCGACGGCGAGCGAGTCGATGTTGAACCCGCGTCGGGAGAAAAGGGCGGTGATCCGGGCGAGGACACCGGGCTTGTTCTCGACAAGGACGGAGAGCGTGTGCTTGGTGGACATGGAGTCGGTCTCTCTCTGTCTCTCAGTCGTCTTCGTTGTCGCCGAAGTCGGGGCGGACGCCTCGGGCGGCCATGACCTCGTCGTTGGAGGTGCCGGCGGCGACCATCGGCCACACCATGGCGTCCTCGTGGACGATGAAGTCGATGACGACCGGGCGGTCGTTGATGGCGTTGGCCTCTTCGATGACCTTGTCCAGGTCGGCGGGGTCCTCGCAGCGGATGGCGTAGCAGCCCATCGCCTCGGACAGCTTGACGAAGTCCGGCACCCGGGTGCCCCGCTGCGGCACACCGTCGGTGTCGGCGCCGCCGCTCAGCACGGTGTTGGAGTACCGCTGGTTGTAGAAGAGGGTCTGCCACTGGCGGACCATCCCGAGGACGCCGTTGTTGATGATGGCGACCTTGATCGGGATGTTGTTCAGGGCGCAGGTGGTGAGTTCCTGATTGGTCATCTGGAAGCAGCCGTCGCCGTCGATGGCCCAGACGGGTGCGTCCGGCCGTCCGACCTTGGCGCCCATCGCGGCCGGGACCGCGTAACCCATCGTTCCGGCGCCGCCGCTGTTCAGCCAGGTGGAAGGCTGCTCGTACTTGATGAAGTGCGAGGCCCACATCTGGTGCTGGCCCACGCCCGCGGCGAAGATCGTTCCCTCGGGGGCGAGTTCACCGATGCGCTGGATGACCTGCTGCGGGGAGAGGCTGCCGTCCTCGGGCATGTCGTAGCCGAGGGGGTAGGTCTCGCGCCAGCGGTCGAGGTCCTTCCACCAGGCGCTGTAGTCACCAGTGTGGCCCTCGTTGTGCTCGGCCTGGACCGCCTGGACCAGGTCGGCGATGACCTCGCGGGCGTCGCCCACGATCGGCACGTCGGCAGCGCGGTTCTTGCCGATCTCGGCCGGGTCGATGTCGGCGTGCACGATCTTGGCGTACGGGGCGAAGCTGTCCAGCTTGCCGGTGACGCGGTCGTCGAAGCGGGCGCCGAGGGCGACGATCAGGTCGGCCTTCTGCAGCGCGGTGACGGCGGTGACCGAACCGTGCATGCCGGGCATGCCCACGTGCAGCGGGTGGCTGTCGGGGAAGGAGCCCAGTGCCATCAGGGTGGTGGTGACCGGGGCTCCGGTGAGCTCGGCGAGGACCTTCAGCTCGGCCGTGGCACCGGCCTTCATCACGCCGCCGCCGACGTACAGCACCGGGCGCTTGGCCTGGGTGATGAGTTTGGCGGCCTCGCGGATCTGCTTGGCGTGGGGCTTGGTGACCGGGCGGTAGCCCGGGAGGTCCTGGGTGGGCGGCCAGCTGAAGGTGGTCTGCGCCTGGAGGGCGTCCTTGGCGATGTCCACGAGGACGGGGCCCGGCCGGCCGCTGGAGGCGATGTGGAAGGCCTCGGCGATGGTGTGCGGGATGTCGTCGGCGTTGGTCACCAGGAAGTTGTGCTTGGTGATCGGCATGGTGATGCCGCAGATGTCGGCTTCCTGGAAGGCGTCCGTACCGATGAAGGCGGAGGCGACCTGACCGGTGATCGCGACGATCGGCACGGAGTCCATGTGCGCGTCGGCGATCGGGGTGACCAGGTTGGTGGCTCCGGGGCCCGAGGTCGCCATGCAGACGCCGACCTTGCCGGTGGCCAGCGCGTAACCGGAGGCCGCGTGCCCCGCACCCTGCTCGTGCCGGACCAGGACGTGGCGCACACGGGTCGAGTCCATCAGCGGGTCGTAGGCGGGAAGGATGCAGCCGCCGGGGAGGCCGAATACCGTGTCGGCCCCGACTTCTTCGAGAGAGCGGATGAGGGACTGCGCGCCCGTGACGTGCTCAACGATGGCGGACGGCTGTCCGCCGGTACGGGACCGCGACTGGGGGTGGTGGGCCCCGGTGGCCTGCTCGGTCATCGGCATTCTCTTCTCGAGGCTGAGGGTTTTGCGGGGTTTTGGGGAGTGCCAGTGCAACAAAAAACCCCTCGTGCCGTGAGGCAAGCGAGGGGAGCGCGCCGGTGCGGTAGGCGGAGTGTCGAACGACTCCGCTTCAGCCGACGCGCTTTCCAAGTACGAGAATTCGGGTGCGCATGGCATTGACCCTCTCTCCGGCACGTCGGCCGTGTCAAGCGGGTGGGACGGACGTCTCATCATGTGAGCCGCCCAGCCGGGGCGGCGAACCCCCCGCGAGGACGGGCTGAGCTGCCGGTACGCCGGGTACGGGGAAGTGCCCGCGGCGCAGCGCGTGGCGCAGCCGGTACTCGTCCAAGGGTCCGGAGAAGGCCATCCCCTGGCCGTGGGTGCACCCCATGGCCCGCAGCGCGAGCACCTGTTCCGGGACGTCGACGCCGTCCGCCACCGACTGCATGCCGAGATCGCAGGCGATCCGCAGCAGCCCGCTGGTGATCTTGTGCAGCCGGGCCGACTCCACCACTCCCTCGACGAGGCCCCGGTCGAGTTTGAGTACGTCGATGGGGAGGCGGCGCAGCGCGTTGATGGCGGCGTATCCGCTGCCGAAGCCGTCGAGCGCGATACGGACGCCGAGGCGGCGCAACGCCACCAGGCGGCGTTCGAGTTCGTCGAAGGAGATCCGGGGGTCACTGTCGCCCACCTCGATCATCAGGGCGCCGGAGGGCAGGCCGTGCCGGGTCAGCAGCGCCTCGACGGAGCCGTAGGGCAGCGCGTTGTCCAGCAGCCGGCCGGCGGAGAGCCGGACGGACACGGAGACCGGGTATCCGGCCCTGGCGCGCTCGGCGGCCTGCTGGACGGCTTCCTCCAGGAGCCAGCGGCCGAGTTCGGCGGTGCGGTCGCCCTCGTCGGCGACGCGCAGGAACTCGGCGGGGGTGAAGAGGATGCCCTGGGCGGAACGCCAGCGGGCCTGCGCGGCGACCGCGGCGACGGTACCGGTGGCGAGGTGCACCACGGGCTGGTGGAGCAGGGCGAACTCGCCGTCGCGCAGGGCGGTGCGCAGCCGGGCCGCGAGCTCGGAGCGGCGCACCACGTCGGCCTGCATCTGGGGGGCGTACAGCTCGACGCGGTCCTTGCCGGCGGCCTTGGCGCGGTACATCGCGAGGTCGGCGTTGCGCATGAGGTCGGTGGGGGTGATGCCGGGTTCGGCGAAGGCGACCCCGATCGAGGCCGCCACCCGTACCTCCCCGGGGCCGATGAGGTAGGGCTGGGAGAGGGTGAGGCGCAGCCGGTCCGCGATCTCGTGGACCTGGTACTCCCGGGCGGCCTGGTCGCGGGTGCCGTCGCCGACGATCAGCGCGGCGAACTCGTCGCCGCCGAGGCGGGCGGCGGTGTCCCCGGCACGTACGGAGTCGGCGAGCCGCTGGGCGGCCTGGACGAGGAGTTCGTCGCCGGCCTGGTGCCCGATGGTGTCGTTGACGGCTTTGAAGCCGTCGAGGTCGATGAAGAGCACGGCGGTGCCGGGGTCGCCCGCGCGCCTGCCGCCGAGCGCCTGGCGTACCCGGGTGGTGAAGAGGGCGCGGTTGGGCAGGTCGGTGAGCGGGTCGTGTTCGGCGTTGTGCTGCAACTGGGCTTGGAGGCGTACGCGTTCGGTGACGTCGCGGCTGTTGAGCAGGAGGCCGCCGTGGTGGCGGTTGACCGTCGACTCGACGTTGAGCCAGTCCCCGGCGCCCGACCGGAAGCGGCACTCGATCCGGGTGGTGGGCTCCTCGGCGGGGTGGGCGGCGAGGAAGCGGCGTACCTGGTGGACGACTCTGCCGCGGTCGTCGGGGTGGATGATCGAGATGAGTTCGGTTTCGAGCAGGTCTTCCGCCGGGCAGCCGTACACCCCCGCGGCCGCCGGACTGACGTAGCGGAGCCGCCCGTTGGGATCGGCGATCATGATGACGTCGCTGGAGCCCTGGACCAGGGAGCGGAAGTGGTTCTCCTGCTGGGCGAGTTCCTGGGTGAGGGTGAGGTTGTCCAGGAGCATGATCGCCTGGCGCAGCACGAGGGCCAGCACGACGGCGCAGCCGGTGAAGACCACCACGGCGTCGACCCGGCGGCCCTCGACGACGTTGTACAGGATGCCGAGGGTGCAGACGGCGGCGGCGAGGTACGGGGTGAGCGCGGCCAGTGATCCGGCGATCGGGCGGCTGGTGGAGCGCACCGCCCGGCCGGGGCGCTCGTCGAACGCGGGATGTCCGGGCTGGACGGCCGTGTGGCGTACGCCCCAGGGGGCGTAGGCGAGCAGGAGTGAGCCGGCGAACCAGCCGGCGTCCAGGAGCTGGCCGGAGTGGTAGGTCGAGCGGAGCAGCGGCGAGGTGAACAGGGCGTCGCTGACGACGGTCAGGGCCAGTCCGGCGATGGCGGTGTTGACTGCCGAGCGGTTGGCGTTGTTCCGGCGGAAGTGCAGGGCCAGCACCATGGAGACCAGCACGATGTCGAGCAGCGGGTAGGCCAGCGACAGCGCGGCGCGGGCGACGCTCTCACCCTCGCCGACGACGTCCGTGCGGTGGGCGAGGGCGAGGCTCCAGGAGAGGGTGAGCAGCGACCCGCCGATCAGCCAGCCGTCCAGCACCAGGCAGAACCATCCGGCCCGGGTGACGGGGCGTTTGGCGAGCACCAGGAGTCCGATGATGGCCGGTGGGGCGAAGCAGAGGAAGAAGAAGTCGGCGGCGGAGAGCGGGGGTACGTCCCCGTCGAGGACGACTTCGTACCAGCCCCAGACGGCGTTGCCGCAGGCGGCCATCGCGGAGGAGAACGAGAAGAGGAGCCAGGCCGCCCTGGAGGGCCGGCCGGCGGCGCCCGCGTAGAGGAGGCAGGAGACGGAGGCGATGAAGGCGGCCAGGCTGAGGCCGAAGTCGCCCATGAAGAGCGCCAGCCGGGTCGACCCCCAGCCGACGGCGGCACCGACCGCGTACCCCGCGCAGACGAGGGCGAGCAGGACCTGGGGCAGCACCCTCGCCCGGGCCGACACGGCCGGCCGACGGGAGAGCAGGGCGTCCAGGGCGCTCACCGGACGGCCCCTGGGTCCGGGGCGGTCCGCCGCACGGATCGGCGCACGGATCGGCGCACTTCCGGGGCGGTCCGCCGCACGGACCGGTGCGTCTCCGGCGCGGTCCGGCCCACCGCCGTGCGGCGGCGCACCGGTCGCGACGGCAGGCGGCCGTCCGGCAGCGCTCCCCTCGAAGACCACTGTCGTCGGTCCGGTGTCCGCCCGCCCTGCTTTCGGCCGCACATAGCCCACTGCCCCCTCGCGTCCAGCTGCCCGCCCCGCCGCCGTCCTTCCACGGCGCAGCCCCCGCCTCTGGACGATACACCAGACTCGTCACGCAAAGCCATACTCTCTCTACTCTCCGTGACGACCTGGGGTGTTGTGCGTACGGGGCGTGGCAGAGCGGCTCCGGAACGGGGTCGGCCGGTGCTGTCAGCCGGTGGTGTGCACGACGTTGTGCACGGGCTCCCCTGCGGCGAACCGGGTCAGTTGGGCGGCGATCAGCCGCTCGGCGCGCGGCAGGAAGGCGGACGTGCTGCCGCCCACGTGCGGACTGATCAGCACGTGGGGAGCATGCCAGAGAGGATGGCCCGACGGCAGCGGTTCCGGGTCGGTGACGTCGAGTGCGGCCCGCAACCGTCCCGACTCCAGTTCGACCAGCAGTGCCTTGGTGTCCACCACGGGGCCCCGGGCGACGTTCACCAGCAGTGCCCCGTCCGGCATCGCGGCGAGGAACGCGGCGTCCACCAGCCCTCTCGTGGACGGGTTCAGGGGGGTGGACAGGATCACCACGTCCGCCTGCGGGAGCAGCGCGGGCAGTTGGTCGAGGGCGTGCACGGGCCCGCGCGCGGTGGTCCGGGGGGTGCGTGCGACGCGTGCGATCCGCGCGCACTCGAAGGGCGCGAGCCGGTCCTCGATGGCCGAACCGATGGAGCCGTAGCCCACGATGAGCACCGACTTGTCGGCGAGCGCGGGGTAGAAGCCGGACCTCCACTCCTCCTCGTCCTGGCCCCGTACGAAGCCGGGTACGCCCCGGAGCGAGGCGAGTATCAGCGCGAGGGTGAGTTCGGCGGTGGACGCCTCGTGCACGCCCTTGGCGTTGCAGAGGCGTACGCCTGCGGGGAGACCCGCGAGGGCGGGTTCGATGTGGTCGGTGCCGGCCGAGAGGGTCTGCACGACCTGTACCGCGCGCATCTCGGGGATCGGACGGACGGATGCCTGCGGGCCCTTCATGTACGGCACCACGTAGAAGGCACACCGCGCCGGATCCGCCGGGAACTCGTCTCCGCCGTCCCAGAAGTGGTAGTCGAGGCTCTCGGGGAGCCCGGACACGGAGTCGACAGGGAGGGGCAGCCACACGTCTGTGCGGGTCGTGGAAGTCATGCCTCCGAGGCTATGCGAAGGCCTCCGGGGCGCCGCGGCGAGGCGTCACGGGGCCGGTCGGCGACGCCGCCGGGCCGAGCCGCGTGACGCGACGTGCTGTCGCACTCCCTATCGTGGGACGAGCACGGGGCGAATCCTGGGCGGTGGACCTGGGGAGGGTTCGGGGAGTTGGAGCGCAGGACGATCGGTGGGGCGGCGCTCGCCGTGGGCGCGGTGGGGCTGGGCTGTATGCCGATGAGTTGGGGCTACAGCGCGTCACAACGGCTCGGCGAACGCTCGGTGCGCACGGTGCACGCGGCTCTCGACGCGGGGGTCCGGCTGCTCGACACGGCGGACATGTACGGCCCGTTCACCAATGAGCTTCTTGTCGGCCGGGCGTTGAAGGGCCGCCGGGAGGACGCGTTCATCTCCACCAAGTGCGGTCTGCTGGTGGGGGACCAGCACATCGTGGCCAACGGCCGTGCGGGGTACGTGCGCAGGGCCTGCGACGCCTCGCTGAGGCGCCTGCAGACCGACGTGATCGACCTGTACCAGCTGCACCGCGCCGATCCGGAGGTCCCGGTGGAGGAGACCTGGGGCGCGATGGCGGAGCTGGTGACCGCCGGGAAGGTACGGGCGCTGGGGCTCTGCGCCGTGGGGGCGCTGGTGCCGCGGCGGTCCCGGGCGGGGCTGCACGACGCGACGATCCGCCAGTTGGAGCGGGTGCAGCAGGTCTTCCCGGTCAGCGCGGTCGAGGCGGAGCTGTCGGTGTGGTCGCCGGAGGCGCTGGTCTCCCTGCTGCCCTGGTGCACCGCGCGCGGGGTGGGGCTGCTGGCCGCGATGCCGCTGGGCAGCGGCTATCTCACGGGCACCCTGAAGCCGGGGCAGGGTTTCGAGCCGGACGACCCGCGGGCCCGGCATCCCCGGTTCACCGCCGAGATGATGGCGGCGAACCAGCCGGTGGTCGCCGGACTGCGCCGGGTCGCGCAGCGGCACGGGGCGACGCCCGCGCAGGTGGCGCTGGCGTGGGTGCTGCGGCAGGGCCCGCACGTGGTGCCGGTGCCGGGCGCGAAGCGCGAGGAGTGGGCGGTGGAGAACGCCGGGGCCGCCCGGCTGGCGCTCACCGACCACGATCTCGCCGAGATCGCCGCACTCCCGCCGGCCCGGGGTTCCTGGGACTGACGCCCTCGACCCGCGAGGACGCGCCCCGCCCGGGTTCCCGTGCGCACGGGAGCCCGGCCGGAGCGGGACCGGATCGCCGCAATGCCCGAGTACGGGGCGCCTGTACGGGCACCATGGGCGGGGGCGGTCCGCGGACGGGCGGCCCGGGAGCGGACGACGGGGCCCGGCGGGCCCGGAGAAGGATCGGTTCTGTGCGCGGTTCGGTGTGGGGATCAGTACGTGTCACCGCGGTACGCGGCCCGGCGGTGGCTCTTCTCGCGGCCGCGGCCCTGACGTTGACGGCCGGCTGCTCGGGGGGCTCCGGGGACACCGGAGCCTCCGGGGGCTCGGGGGCCTCGCGCGCGGCCACCGCCCCCACCGGGTCCGCCTCCCCCTCCCCCTCTCCCTCTCCCTCCCCGCTGCCGCCCGCCGAGGGCTCGGCGAAGGTCGTCTCCACCCTCACCACCGGCCTGGCCTCCCCCTGGGGGCTCGCGGTACTGCCGGGTGGCGACCTGCTGGTCTCCTCCCGCGACGAGGGCACGGTGACCCGGGTCGACGCCAAGACCGGCAGGAAGACGCTGCTGGGGTCCGTCCCCGGGGTGTCGCCCGCCGGTGAGGGCGGGCTGCTGGGGCTGGCCGTCTCCGCGACGTACGGCGCCGACCACCAGGTGTACGCGTACTTCACCACCGAGTCCGACAACCGCATCGCCCGGATGGTGTACGACGAACGACGGCCCGCAGGTGAGCAGTTGGGGGCGCCGGACACCATCCTGCGCGGCATCCCGAAAGGCGCGATCCACAACGGCGGCCGGATCGCCTTCGGTCCGGACCGGATGCTGTACGCCGGCACCGGCGAGACCGGCGACGACGGGCTGGCCCAGGACGAGGACTCGTTGGCGGGCAAGATCCTGCGGATGACCCCGGACGGGGAGCCGGTGCACGGCAATCCCGAGGCGGACTCGGTCGTCTACTCCCCCGGCCACCGCAATGTGCAGGGGCTCGCGTGGGACGGCGAGAAGCGGCTGTGGGCCTCGGAGTTCGGCCAGGACACCTGGGACGAGCTGAATCTGATCGAACCGGGCGGCAACTACGGCTGGCCCGAGGTCGAGGGCATCGCGCCGAAGGGCGCGGGCGGCGACTTCATCGATCCGGTCGCCCAGTGGAAGACGGCGGATGCCTCGCCCAGCGGCATCGCGTACGCGAAGGGCTCGATCTGGATGGCGGGTCTGCGCGGCGAGCGGCTCTGGCGGATTCCGCTGACCGGCTCGGCGAAGGAGCCGCTGGCAAAGCCCCGGGCATTCCTGGAGGGGACGTACGGCAGGCTGCGGACGGTGGTCGCGGCGGGCGGCGACAAGCTGTGGGTGGTGACCGGCAACACGGACGGGCGCGGCGACCCGAAGCCGGGCGACGACCGGATTCTGCTGGTGGAGGTCAGCTAAGGGCTGTCCCGCAATCCCTGGTGGGTGCGCGACGACGGCTACGGCACCTCGCCGCGTTGTCGGAGCGTCCGCATACATCCAGTATGCGGACGCTCCTCCGCCTTGCGATGCACCGCATCCGACGCCGCGCACTGATCCACCACGGATTACGGGACAGCCCCTAGTGGCCGGATCCGGAGATCCGGCCACTACCTGGTCCGGGCCGGGTCAGGCACTCGGCAGTCCGACGATCAGGTCGAAGAACATGGCGATCGAGAGGACCAGCCCGATGGCACCGAGCACCACGCCGCCGAGGGCGACGGAACGGATCCAGGACGGCTGCGGCTTCGCGGAGGGCGCGCCGAAGGCGGGCCGGACCAGCACGTAGACGCCGACGAGCAGGGCGACGATCGCGAAGATGCCGTTGACGAGGGCGGTGGTGTGCCAGGAGTCGCCGTAGATCTCGGAGATCTGCTGGGCGGTGCTGCCACCGCCGGAGGTCTTGATCTGGCCGATCAGCGTCTCGCGCTCGGAGGCGACCTTTCCGGTCCAGCCGCCGACCAGGCCGACGACACCGAGGGCGGCCGACACGACGGCCCCGGCACCGGCGCCGACGCCCCGGGAGGCGGCGTCGTCGTCCTCCTCGTCGAGGCTCTCTTCCAGGTCCTCGAACTCGTCGGTTTCCTCGGCGTTCTCGGCGTTCTCGGACCCGTCGGTCTTGCGGAGGGCGTCCGGTCCGGACGGCACGTTCTTCTCCCCGGTGGCCGGGGAGCCGCCCTGCGCCACCGCGTCGGCGGCGTCGGACGTGGGCGGCTGCTGCTCCTCGCGGTCGTCTTCGGCGGCAGGAGCGGTGGAGGTCTTGGCGGTGGAGGTGTTCATGCGCCGCACGCTAGGTGTTTCGTATGAGAACCCTCTTAACGCCGGCCCTTCCGGTCACGCCCCGCCGGACGCCGTCGCGGCCGGCTCAGGCCCCTGCGGCCCGCCGTTCCGGGGCGAGGACCGACCGGATCCCGGTGTCCTGGCGCCGACCGTGATACGCGCGACTCTCCCGCGGCACCCCGTCGCGGCTCATGCCGAGCCGAGGTCCGCGTGGGCGTCGGGCACCGCGTAACCGGGCACCGAGGGCCACCGGACCGTGAGCACGACCGACTCCTCCTCCGCGAACCAGGAGTGGTCGACGCCGTGTCCCCAGACGACGTAGTCGCCCTGCCGGGACAGCACCACGTCCCGGCCGGGCAGCTCCACCCGGAACCGCCCGCTGATGAGCACCAGCAGCGCCGTGCGCTTCTCGCCCCGCACCCACTGGGCCCGCGCGTCGCCGCGCGGGTGGACGCCCCACTTGATCTCGACGTCCTCGCTGTGGCGGGGGTCCGCGGCGTCCTTGAAATGCCCGAGGATCCATCCCCGGTCCAGGGCCGCGTCCGCCCCCGCGTTGCCCACGTACACGTTCTCGTTCATGCGTACGAAGCTTAGGGGCGGCTCCCTCACACCCCGATGAGCCGCAGCGATCCCCACAGCGCGACCGTGGAGACGGCGAGCGTGGCGGGGACGGTCAGCAGGCCGAGCCGGGTGAAGTGGCCGAGGTCGGGCGGGGAGTCGTGGGCGTGCAGGATGCGGCGCCACAGCAGCGTGGCCAGCGAGCCGACGTACGTCAGGTTCGGGCCGAGGTTGACGCCGATCAGCGCGGCGAGCAGCGGTCCGGGGCCGGCCGCCGCGACGACCGGCAGCAGGGCGAGGATCGCCGGGAGGTTGTTGATCAGGTTGGCCAGCACGGCGGCGACGGCGGCGACGGCGAGGAGCGCGGTCAGCGAGGAGCCGCCGGGGAGCAGGTTGCCGATGCCGGTGCCGAGCCCGTGGTCCACGACGGCCTTGACCACGACGCCGAGGGCGAGCACGAAGAGGCAGAACGGCAGGTTCGCCGAGTGCAGCAGCCGCAGCGGTGTGGTCTTCCGCTGCCCGAGCGCACGCACCCCGAGGACCAGCGCGCCGGCCAGGGCCGCCCAGAGGGGTTCCGCGCCCGCGAAGGAGGTGACGACGAACCCCAGCAGGGTCAGTACCAGCACCACCAGGGTGAAAACGGGCACCTCGGTGCGTTCGGCCTCCGGGTCCGGCGCGTGGGCGCCGGCCGCGAGGTCCTCGGCGAAGACCCGGCGGAAGACGACGTACTCGACGGCGATGGCGGCCAGCCAGGGCAGCGTCATCAGCGCGGCGAACCGGGTGAAGGAGAGCCCGCTCGCCGTGAAGGCGAGGAGGTTGGTGAGGTTGGAGACGGGGAGCAGCAGCGACGCGGAGTTCGCCAGGTGCGCGCAGGCGTAGACGTACGGCCGTGGGCGCGCGCCGACCCGGGCGGCGGTGGCGAAGACGACGGGGGTCAGGAGCACGACCGTGGCGTCCAGCGAGAGCACGGCGGTGATGACGGAGGCCACCACGAACACCCCGCCGAGCAGCGGTCCGGTGCGGCCCCCGCAGAGCCGGGCGACCAGGTCGCCGGCCGCCTTGAAGAGCCCTTCGTCGGCGCAGAGCTGGGCGAGTACCAGGATCGCGGCGAGGAAGCCGACGACGGGCAGCAGGTCCCCGGTCTGCTCGCGCGCCTCCGAGAGCGGTACGGCCCCGATCGCCACCACCAGCACGGCGGCGGGCACGGCGAGCACGGCCTCGGGCAGCCCGCGGGGGCGTACGACGGCGAAGGCCAGGACCGCGAGGAGGACGACGACGGAGACCGTCGCGGCGAGCACGGTGTTCAGCGGACCCTCCGGGACCGACGGGCCCGCCACCGGGGCGGGCAGGGGAACCAGGAACAGAGACGGCGGCCGTCGCACGCGCGAAGGGGCGGCGCACCCGAAAACGCCGGATGCGTCGCCCCTTCGTGCGTACGGAGTCGCTGAGCGGGAGGGGTCAGCCCTCGACGCCGAGCTTCTCCAGGATCAGCTCGCGGACCCGGGCGGCGTCGGCCTGGCCGCGGGTGGCCTTCATGACCGCGCCGACGAGCGCGCCCGCCGCCGCGATCTTGCCGGCCCGGATCTTGTCCGCGATGCCCGCGTTGGCGGCGATGGCCTCGTCCACGGCCGTGGACAGCGCGCCCTCGTCCGAGACGACCTTCAGGCCGCGCTTCTCGACGACGGCGTCCGGGTCGCCCTCGCCCGCGAGGACGCCCTCGATGACCTGGCGGGCCAGCTTGTCGTTGAGGTCGCCCGAGGCGACGAGCTCGGTCACCCGGGCGACCTGCGCCGGGGTGATGGGCAGCTCGTCGAGGCCGCGGCCGGTCTCGTTGGCGTTGCGGGCCAGCTCGCCCATCCACCACTTGCGGGCCTGGTCGGACGGGGCGCCCGCCTCGGTGGTGGCGACGATCAGGTCGACGGCACCGGCGTTGAGGATCGACTGCATGTCGAACTCGGAGACGCCCCACTCCTCGCGGAGCCGGTTGCGGCGCAGGCGCGGCAGCTCGGGGAGGCCCTTGCGGAGCTCCTCGACCCACTCGCGGGCCGGGGCGACCGGCACCAGGTCCGGCTCCGGGAAGTAGCGGTAGTCCTCGGCGTTGTCCTTGATGCGGCCGGCCGTGGTGGAGCCGTCCTCCTCGTGGAAGTGCCGGGTCTCCTGCACGATCGTGCCGCCGGAGGAGAGCACCGCGGCGTGCCGCTGGATCTCGAACCGGGCGGCGCGCTCGACGGAACGCAGGGAGTTCACGTTCTTCGTCTCGGAGCGGGTACCGAAGGTCTCGGTGCCGTTCGGGCGCAGCGACAGGTTCACGTCGCAGCGCATCTGGCCCATCTCCATGCGGGCTTCCGAGACGCCGAGCGCCTTGATGAGCTCGCGGAGTTCGGCGACGTACGCCTTGGCGACCTCGGGGGCGCGGGCGCCGGCTCCCTCGATCGGCTTGGTGACGATCTCGATGAGGGGGATGCCCGCGCGGTTGTAGTCGAGCAGCGAGTGCGAGGCGCCGTGGATGCGGCCGGTGGCACCGCCGACGTGCGTCGACTTGCCGGTGTCCTCCTCCATGTGGGCGCGCTCGATCTGCACCCGGAAGATCTCGCCGTCCTCCAGCTGGACGTCCAGGTAGCCGTTGAAGGCGATCGGCTCGTCGTACTGGGAGGTCTGGAAGTTCTTCGGCATGTCCGGATAGAAGTAGTTCTTCCGGGCGAAGCGGCACCACTCGGCGATCTCGCAGTTCAGCGCGAGGCCGATCTTGATGGCGGACTCGACGCCGATCTCGTTGACGACGGGGAGTGCGCCGGGCAGACCGAGGCAGACCGGGCAGGTCTGCGTGTTGGCGTCCTGCTTGAGCTCGGTGGAGCAGCCGCAGAACATCTTGGTCTTGGTGCCGAGCTCGACATGGACTTCGAGGCCCATGACGGGGTCGTACGTCGCGAGAGCGTCCTCGTACGACACCAGGTCAATGACAGTCACGGTGAAACTTTCCCTCTCAGCCCAGCAGGACGTCGTCGTCGCCGAGACGCTTCAGTTCGCGGTACAGGATCGCGAGACCGGTGACGATCGCCGCGGCGGAGACGGCCGCGTCGATCAGCCGGAGCACGTCGTTGTCGTTGCGCGCCAGCTTCGCCTGCTTGGCGACGCTGATCGCCCCGAAGGCGGTGGAGCCCAGCGAGACGTACAGACCGGTCTTGGACTTCTTGAAGTTCTTGGCCTTCTTTGCCATGGCACTCACAGCGACGGAGCCTCCTCAAGCAGCGGGTGACCCCACTGTTCCACGAAGGCGGCCTCGACCGCGGCTCCGACCTTGTAGAGCCGGTCGTCCTGCATCGCGGGGGCGATGATCTGGAGACCGACCGGCAGGCCGTCCTCGGGTGCCAGGCCGCAGGGCAGCGACATGGCGGAGTTGCCGGCGAGGTTCGTCGGGATGGTGCACAGGTCCGCGAGGTACATCGCCATCGGGTCGTCGGCGCGCTCGCCGATCGGGAAGGCGGTGGTCGGGGTGGTCGGCGACACGATGACGTCGACCTCCTCGAACGCCTTCTCGAACTCGCGGGTGATGAGGGTGCGGACCTTCTGCGCCGAGCCGTAGTACGCGTCGTAGTAGCCGGAGCTCAGGGCGTACGTACCGAGGATGATGCGGCGCTTGACCTCGTCGCCGAAGCCGGCCTCACGGGTGAGGGCGGTGACCTCCTCGGCGGACTTCGTGCCGTCGTCGCCGACCCGCAGGCCGTAGCGCATGGCGTCGAAGCGGGCCAGGTTCGAGGAGCACTCGGACGGCGCGATCAGGTAGTACGCGGAGAGCGCCAGGTCGAAGGAGGGGCAGTCCAGCTCGACGACGGTGGCGCCGAGCGAGCGGAGCAGCTCGACCGACTCGTTGAAGCGCTGGACGACACCGGCCTGGTAGCCCTCGCCCGAGAACTGCTTGACGACGCCGACGCGCAGGCCCGCGACGGAGCCGTTGCGGGCGGCCTCGACGACCGGCGGGACCGGGGCGTCGATGGAGGTGGAGTCCATCGGGTCGTGCCCGGCGATGGCCTCGTGCAACAGCGCCGCGTCCAGGACCGTACGGGCGCAGGGGCCGCCCTGGTCGAGGGAGGACGAGAAGGCGACCATGCCGTAGCGGGAAACCGAGCCGTAGGTGGGCTTGACGCCGACGGTGCCGGTGACGGCGGCGGGCTGGCGGATCGAACCGCCGGTGTCCGTGCCGATGGCCAGCGGTGCCTGGTACGAGGCGAGCGCGGCGGAGGAACCGCCGCCGGAGCCGCCGGGGATGCGGGTGAGGTCCCACGGGTTGCCGGTCGGGCCGTAGGCGCTGTTCTCGGTGGAGGACCCCATGGCGAACTCGTCCATGTTGGTCTTGCCGAGGATGACGACGTCGGCCTCGCGCAGCTTGCGCGTGAGGGTCGCGTCGTACGGCGGGACCCAGCCTTCGAGGATCTTGGATCCGACGGTGGTCGGCATGTCCTTCGTGGTGAAGATGTCCTTCAGCGCGAGCGGGACACCGGCCAGCGGGCCGAGCTTCTCGCCGGCGGCCTTCTTCGCGTCGACGGCGCGGGCCTGCGCGAGCGCGCCCTCGCGGTCGATGTGCAGGAAGGCGTGGACCTTCTCGTCGACGGCCTCGATCCGGGCCAGGTGGGCCTCGGTGACCTCGACGGCGGTGAGTTCGCCGGAGGCGATGGCCGCCGCGATCTCGGCCGCGGTGAGCTTGATGATGGTGCTGTGGTCCGTCATGGCTGTTAGTCCTCCCCCAGGATCTGCGGCACCTTGAAACGCTGCTGCTCCTGGGCGGGAGCGCCGGAGAGCGCCTGCTCGGCGGTGAGCGACGGGCGGACCACGTCGGCCCGCATGACGTTGGTCAGCGGCAGCGGGTGGGAGGTCGGCGGTACGTCTTGGTCGGCGACCTCGGAGACGCGGGCGACCGCGCCGATGATGTCGTCGAGCTGACCGGCGAAGTGATCGAGCTCTTCGCCCTTCAGCTCCAGACGCGCCAGCCGGGCGAGGTGGGCGACCTCCTCGCGCGTGATGCCAGGCATGCAGCGATCCTCAGGGGTTGGGGTGTGTGGCTTGGGTGTGTCGCATCGGCCAACAGGATTGGCCAAGTCGGTTTGGCCCCAATCTTATGGGGTCGCCCGCACACGCCTCGGCCACCGGGTGCCGGGCGGCCCCGGCGGGCGGCCCGGGCGCCGCGTCGGGCCGCCCCTGTCCGTACGCCTGCCGGTGCCCCGGCACGCCGGGCCCGTTCCCCTCCGCCGGGGTCAGGCCGGGGCCGGGCCGGTGTTCACGGTGCGGCCCGACGGGAGCTGCCCGGGTTCCTGCGCCGGGGCCTTCTCCGCAGCCGACGTGGCCGACGCGGCAGATACCGTCGACGCCGCCGACGCCGCCGTCGCCGACGACGCGGCCACCGCCTCGGCGGCCTTCACGTCGGCCGGGCGCCGCCAGCCGTGTTCGCCGCGCGCCCGCAGCCAGGCCGTCGCCTCCTGCGGCGGCATCGCGGCCGCCACCAGCCAGCCCTGTACCGCGTCGCAGCGCAGGTCCCGCAGCCGCTCCCAGGTCTCGTCGTCCTCCACGCCCTCCGCGACGACCAGCAGTCCGAGCGAGTGGGCGAGATCGATCGTGCAGCGGACGATCTCCGCGTCCTCCTGGTCGACGGCGAGCCGCGCGACGAAGGACCGGTCGATCTTGAGTTCGCTCACCGGCAGCCGGCGCAGGTGGACGAGGGAGGAGTACCCGGTGCCGAAGTCGTCGAGCGACATCTTCACGCCGTGTCCGGTGAGTCCGGCGAGGGTGTCGGCGGCGCGCTGCGGGTCCTCCAGCAGTACGTGTTCGGTTATTTCCAGCTGGAGGGAGCCGGCCGGGACTCCGTGGCGGGCCAGCCGGGCGGCCACGCCGCCGGCGAATCCGGGGGTGTGGACGTCCCTCGGCGAGACGTTGACGGCGACGGGCACGAAGAGGCCCTCCGCCCGCCAGCGGGCGACCTGGGCGAGCGCGGTCTCCAGGACGTACTCCGTCAGGTGCGGCATCAGCCCGGACGACTCGGCGATGGCGATGAACTCGTCCGGGGGGACCCGGCCGCGCTCGGGGTGCACCCACCGCACCAGGGCTTCGAGCCCGGCCACCTGGCCGTCGAAGCGGACCTTGGGCTGGTAGTGCAGCTCGACGTCGCCCGCGTCCAGCGCCCGGCGGAGGTCGCCGAGGAGGCCGAGGCGGTCCGGGGTGTTGCTGTCCCGCTTGGACTCGTACACCTCCACGCCCGTGCGGTCGCGCTTGGCCTGGTACATCGCGACGTCCGCGCGGCGCAGCAGCCCCTCGGCGTCCTGGGCGTGTTCGGGGTGGACGGCGACCCCGGCGCTCGCCTCCAGCACCAGGGTGAGTCCGTCGAGGTCGAGCGGCGAGGAGAGTTCGGCGACCAGGTGCCGGGCGACGCGCTGGGCGCTGGTGGTGGACTCGGTGTACGGGAGCAGCACGGCGAACTCGTCCCCGCCGAGGCGGGCGGCCTCGGCGCCGCGCGGCAGGGCGAGCCGGAGGCGGTCCGCGATCTGGAGCAGCAGCCGGTCGCCGGCCAGGTGGCCGAGGGTGTCGTTGACGGCGCGGAAGCGGTCCAGGTCGATGAGGACCAGGGCGGAGCGGTTGCCGAGGGGTTCGGCCTCCTCCAGCGCGGACCAGATCCGCTGGAGGAGCCACTGCCGGTTGGGCAGCCCGGTCAGCGGGTCGCGGAGCTGTTCCTCGGCGCGGGCGCGGGCGATCCAGAGGGTGGAGTCCAGCGCGATGAGCGGCACCGCGAAGAGCGGCAGCAGGACGGGCATGGTCATCGCGACGACGCAGATCAGCGGGGCGATGCCGAGCAGCGCGACGGCGACGAGTCCCTGGCGCAGCAGGGTGGTGCGGGCGATGGTCGGCAGTCCGCCGCCCTGGGGGGCGCGGGCGTACCAGAGGAGGGCGCGGGTGACGAGGAGATGGGTTCCGGCGCAGAGCACCACGGCCGGGAGGGTGTCCATGCCCCAGTCGAGTGGCTGCCAGGGGGTCTCGACGCTGGGTTCGACCCCGAATCCGGCGAGCACGAGGGCGGCGGCGCCGATGCCGAGTATGTCCACGGCGCCGTGCAGGAGGCCCTGCTGCCAGCGGTGGCGCCGGGCGACGCCCACGAGGACGACGACGATCACGCTGACGAGTCCGGCGGGTACCCAGCCGTACAGCAGCAGGACGGCGAGGGTCAGCGCGGCGCCGGAGCCGGTGCCGCCCCACCACCGGTCCCGGCCGAGGGCGACCAAGTGGCCGACGATGACACCCGTCAGGACGGCCAGCGACCAGCCCGCCGTGCCGTCCGGGAAGAGGGCGTCGCCCTCGTGCAGACCGCGGCCGAGGCCGGTGACGAGCTGTATGGCGGCGAGCGCCACGAGCAGGGCGCCCACTCTCGGCGTGAGGCCCGCGAAACCTTGCATCCGCGACACCGGCGCGGCGCTCTCGGTCGGCTTCATTCCGTCCCTCTCACAGCCTGCGGTGACAACGTCACACGGTGGCCCCCGCTCCCATGCCACCACGGCCCGCTCCCGCCGTGCAGCCGTGCACGGCGGGCGCAGGAGCCAACAGTAGGACGCCGAGAGCTTCCGGGGCAGCGCTCCGCGCCTCTTGGGGCCGTCCCGTGATTCCCGGCCGGAGCGCGGCAGGGCGGCAGCTCTCCGCCGGGGCGCCGGATCGTCCACACATGTCCGGTATGCGAACGCTCCTCCGCCCGGCGACGCACGTGGTCGGCTTCGCACACCGGTCCACCGGGGACGACGCGGCCGCCCGCCGCCCGGACGCTCCCTCCGGGCGCCGCGGACGAACCGCCCGGCTTCCGCCGTGCTCCGAACGGGTGGTGCCGGACACCCCCGGGGGCCATCCCCAGCCGTTCAGGGGGCGGCCGCCCGGATCACTCCCCCTCGGTCGGCAGCGCCACGGCGCGCGCGGCCTCGGGCCCCTCGTCGAGCAGGACCGTGAACCCGGCTTCGTCGAGCACGGCCACCTTGAGCTGCATCGCCTTGTCGTACTTGGAGCCGGGGTTGTCGCCGACGACGACGAAGGAGGTCTTCTTCGACACCGAGCCGGTGACCTTGGCGCCCCGGCTCTGGAGCGCGTCCTTGGCACCGTCGCGGGTGTGGCCGACGAGGGTTCCCGTGACGACGACGGTGAGCCCTTCCAGCGGGCGGGGGCCCTCGTCCTCGCCGGCGCTCTCGTCCTCCATCCGCACACCGGCCTCCCGCCACTTGCGCAGGATCTCCCGGTGCCAGTCGACGGAGAACCACTGCTTGACGGAGGCGGCGATGATGTCGCCGACGCCGTCGGCGTCCGAGAGTTCCTTCTCGGTCGCGGCGTCGATGGCGTCGATGGAGCGGAACTGGCGGGCCAGCTCCTGTGCGGCGACCGGGCCGACGTGCCGGATGGAGAGTCCGGTCAGCAACCGGGCCAGCGGGGCCTGCTTGGCCGCTTCGATGCCCTCCAGCATGGCGAGCGCGTTCTTCTTCGGCTCGCCCTTCTGGTTGGCGAAGACGGTGGCGATCTTCTCCTCGCCGGTCTTCGGATCGCGCTTGGGCAGCCCGCTGTCCGCGTCGAGGACGTAGGCGCGGATGGGCAGCAGCCGCTCGATGGTCAGTCCGAAGAGGTCTCCCTCGTCGAGCAGGGGCGGTTCGGCGGGTTCCAGCGGCTGGGTCAGGGCGGCTGCGGCGACGTAACCGAAGTGGTCGATGTCGAGGCACTTGCGGCCGGCCAGGTAGGAGACGCGTTCGCGCAGCTGGGCCGGGCAGGAGCGGGCGTTGGGGCAGCGGAGGTCGACGTCGCCCTCCTTGGCCGGCTTCAGCGGGGTGCCGCACTCGGGGCAGATCGCGGGCATGACGAACTCCCGCTCGGTGCCGTCGCGCAGGTCCACGACCGGGCCTAGGATCTCCGGGATGACGTCTCCGGCCTTGCGCAGCACGACGGTGTCGCCGATGAGGACGCCCTTGGCCCTGACGACCTCCTGGTTGTGCAGGGTGGCGAACTCGACCTCGGAGCCGGCCACCTTCACGGGCTCCACCTGGGCGTACGGGGTGACCCGGCCGGTGCGGCCGACGCCGACGCGGATGTTGAGCAGCTTGGTGTTGACCTCCTCCGGGGCGTACTTCCAGGCGATGGCCCAGCGCGGGGCGCGGGCGGTGGAGCCGAGCCGGCCCTGGAGCGGGATCTCGTCGAGTTTGACGACGACCCCGTCGATCTCGTGCTCCACGGAGTGCCGGTTCTCGCCGAAGTACCGGATGAACTCGCGTACGCCGTCGAGGGAGTCCACGACCTTGTTGTGCTTGGCGGTGGGCAGGCCCCACTCGCCGAGCAGCTCGTAGGCGTGCGAGAGGCGGTCGATGTCGAAGCCCTCGCGGGCGCCGATGCCGTGGACCACCATGTGCAGCGGGCGTGTGGCGGTGACCTTGGGGTCCTTCTGGCGGAGCGAACCGGCCGCCGCGTTGCGGGGGTTGGCGAACGGCTTGTCGTCGGCCTCCACCAGGCGGGCGTTGAGCCCTTCGAAGTCCTCCATGGGGAAGAAGACCTCGCCCCGGATCTCGACCAGCGCGGGGACGCGGTCGCCCTTCAGCCGGTGCGGGATCTCGGCGATGGTACGGACGTTGGGGGTGACGTCCTCGCCGGTGACCCCGTCGCCCCGGGTGGCGGCGCGGGTCAGCCGGCCGTGCTCGTACGTGAGGTTGACGGCGAGGCCGTCCACCTTCAGCTCGCACAGGAAGGAGTGGCCGGTGGAACCGACGTCCTTGGCGACCCGCTCGAACCAGGCGGCCAGCTCCAGGTCGTCGAAGGCGTTGTCCAGGGAGAGCATCCGCTCGCGGTGCTCGACCGAGGTGAACTCGGTGATGTACGGGCCCGCTACCTTCTGCGTCGGTGAGTCCGGGGTGCGCAGCGAGGGGTGGGCCTCCTCCAGCGCCTCCAGTTCGCGCATCAGCAGGTCGAACTCGGCGTCGCTGACGACCGGCTGGTCGCGTACGTAGTACCGGAAGCGGTGGTCCTCGATCTGGTCGGCGACCAGGGCGTGCCGCTCCCGTGCCTCGCTGGGCACCTCGGTGTCCTGCTGGATCCGCTCGTCGCCGGTGCCGGCCATCGTCCCGTCCTCCCGTTGGGGTTGTCTCTCGCGTGGTCTCCCGCGTGGTGCGGGGTGCGCGGCGCGGCGCCCCGGGGCCGGGGTGCGCACCGCGCGTCCCGTCACTCGGGGTTGTCCGCGAGGGATCGCGCCGCCCGGGCGCAGTGGGCGAGCGCGGCGCGGGCGTACGCGGGCGAGGCACCCGCGAGGCCGCACGACGGGGTGAGCACGACGGACTCGGCGAGAGTCCCCGGATTCAGCCCCAGCCTGCTCCACAGCGTCCTGACCCCCTTGACGCTACCGCCAGGGTCCGGCAATCCGGCCGAGGCGGCGTCGGTGCCCGGCACGATGCCGAGGAGGAGCTGTGTGCCGCTCTCGACCGCTTCGCCGATCGCCTCCTCCTCACGCTCGGTGAGCAGCGAGAAGTCGAAGGAGACCGCGGCGGCCCCGGCCCGCCGCAGCAGGGCGAAGGGGACACCGGGGGCGCAGGAGTGCACGAGTCCCGCGCCGTCCCCGGCGACGGCGAGCAGGTCGCGCAGGGCGCTCTCCACCACCTGGCGGTCCACGGAACGGTAGGTGCGGTAGCCGCTGGCGGTCCTGACCCCGCCGCCGAGGACCGCGGTCAGGGAGGGTTCGTCGAGCTGGAGCACGACGTCGGCGCCGGGAATCCGGCGGCGCACCTCGGCGAGGTGGGCCTTCAGGCCCTCGGCGAGCGATCCGGCGAGGTCGCGGCAGGCGCCGGGGTCGCCGAGGACGGCCTCGCCGTTGCGCCGCTCCAGGGCCGCGGCGAGCGTCCACGGCCCCACCGCCTGGACCTTGAGCACCCCTTCGTACCCCTGGGTGAACTCCTCCAGGGCGTCGAGGTCCTCGCCGAGCCAGGAGCGGGCGCGGCGGGTGTCGCGGCCGGGGCGGTCGCTGATCCGCCAGCCGCTGGGCTCGACGTGCCCGTACATCTCCACGAGGAGTCCGACGGTCCGCCCGATCATGTCCGCACCGGGGCCCCGGCCGGGGAGTTCCGCCAGGTGGGGGATGCCCTGGCCGTCCGCGAAGGACCCGGTGACGGTCTTCGCCGTCTCCCGCGCGTCGCCTCCGGGCATGGACCCGACCCCGGTCGCCGCGCACTCGCTGAACCTGCTCTTCTCGCTCACCCGGGAAGCGTACGGTCCCCGGGCGGCGATCCCCGTCCCCAGGGCGGAGGCCCAGGGGGGCGGGGCCCCGGGGCCCGGTGCGGTCCTGGCGGTCCAGGAGCCGCTGAACCGCGCGGGGCCCGGGGGCCCGGTCAGCGCCCGGGGCGGACCGTCAGGTCGTTGACCTCGGCGTCGCGCGGGAGGTCGATCGCCATGAGGATCGTGGTGGCCACCGACTCGGGGTCGATCCACTGCCCGGCGTCGTACTCCTTGCCCTCCTGCTGGTGGACCTTGGCCTGCATCGGGCTGGCGGTGCGGCCGGGGTAGACGGAGGTTACTCGGACGCCGTTGCCGTGCTCCTCGTGGCGGAGCGAGTCGGCGAGCGCCTTGAGGCCGTGCTTGCTGGCGGCGTAGGCGCCCCACTGGGCGGACGCGGAGAGTCCGGCCCCGGAGTTGACGAAGACGACGTGGCCCCGGGAGACGCGCAGCTGCGGCAGCATCAGCCGGGTCAGCTCGGCGGGGGCGACGAGGTTGGCGTTGAGCTGGAAGTGCCAGGCCTTCGGGGTGAGGTCGCCGATGTTCCCCAGCTCGACCACGCCGGCGATGTGCAGCAGCGAGTCCAGGCTCTCCGGCATCGGCTGCTGGCCGAACGCCCAGGAGAGCCGGTCCGGGTTGCCGAGGTCGCCGACGAGCGTACGGGCCCCGGGGTGGAGGGCGGCCAGTTCCTTGGCGCGGCCTGCGTCGCGGGCCAGCAGGACGAGGTCGTCGCCGCGGTGGCGCAGGCGGCGGGCGACGGCTGCTCCGATGCCGGAACCGGCGCCGGTGATGAGGTGGGTAGGCATGGGCTCCATGGTCCCACCCGGTCCCGCACGACCGCCCGGCGGGCGCACGGGAGGGGGTGGGTCACGGATCAGAGCTGCCCCGCGGACTCCTCCAGGTAGGCCAGCGCGCCGACGCCGTCCTCGGCGAAGAAGACGAGATCGGTGAGGGGGACGGGCAGGAAGCCCTCCTCCTCCATCCGCAGGAACTGCTGCCGCAAGCCGTCGTAGAAGCCGTCCGCGTTGAGCAGGACCACCGGCTTGGTGTGCTTGCCGTGCTTCTTGAGCTCCAGGATCTCGGTGGCCTCGTCGAGCGTCCCCGTGCCACCGACCATGATCACGACTGCGTCGGCCTTCTCCAGCAGCAGCGCCTTGCGCTCGGCGAGGTCGCGGGCGATGACCATCTCGTCCGCGTTCGTCCGGGCCTTGTCCGCGAGGAAGTCCACGGAGACGCCGACCAGCCGGCCGCCGGTCTCCTGCACGCCGTCGGCGACCACCTTCATCAGCCCGCTCTCCGAGCCGCCCCAGACCAGGGTGTGTCCGCCGCGTCCGAGCAGCTCGGCGAATTCCCGGGCGGGGCGGGTGTAGCGGTCGTCGAGGTCGGCGGCGGAGAGGAAGACACAGATGTTCATACGGACACCGTACGGCGGGGCACGGGCCGGGTCCGAAGCGGCCCGAGGACCCGGGGCCGGGACGCGCGGGCGGCACGGGAAGAAAACGAGCACACCGTCCGCTGCACCTGTCATGACTTCCCTCAAGGGTCACCGCATCACCGTCGAGCCCGGCACCGAGCACGTCCGCGTGGTCCACGACGGGCAGGTGCTGGCCGAAAGCCGACGGCCGCTCGTGCTGCGCGAGACCGGCTGCCCGGTCCGCTACTACCTGCCACCCGAGGACGTCCGTACCGGGCTGCTGACGGCCTCCGAGACTCGGACGCACTGTCCGTTCAAGGGAGATGCCTCCTACTGGTCGCTGCCGTCGGCACCCGACCTCGTCTGGGCGTACCTCGATCCGAAGCCCGAAGTGGCGGCGATCAAGGATCACTTCTGCTTCTACGAGATCGAAACGGTCGCCGAATGACCGCCCGCTGACCGCCAACGACTCGGGTGAGCAGATGTTTTGAGCCTGCTTCGGACCGGTAGGAAAAACTCTCCCCGGCAGCGATGAGTTCTCCGGGCACCCGGGGTCTGCCCTGCCATGGACAGGATTCTCTCGCTGGACGGCACCCCGATCGCCTACCGCAGGCAGGGCGACGGGGCGACGGTGGTGCTGGTCGGGGGCGCGCTGAGCACCGCCGCGACCGGGGGCCCGCTGGCGGCGCTGCTCGCGCGCCGCTTCACCGTCGTTACGTACGACCGCCGGGGCCGGGGTGGCAGCGGTGCCGGGCCGGGCGGTCCGTACGCGCTTGGCCGTGAGATCGAGGATCTCGCGGCGGTGGTGGGTTCCGCGGACGGGCCGGTGGCGGTGTTCGGCATGTCCGCGGGCGGGGCGCTGGCGCTGGAGGCGCAGGCGGCGGGCGTCCCGATGGAGGTGCTGGCGGTCTTCGAGCCGCCCTACACCCCGGGCGAGGAGGGGCTCCGCTACAAGGCGCGGTGCACGGCGGAGCTGCGGGAGCGGCTGGCCGCCGGTGACCGGGGCGGGGCGGTGGAGCTCTTCCTGGCGCGGACGGGGGTGGAGCCGGAGACGGTGGCCCGGATGCGGCGGGCACCGCTGTGGGCGGGGCTGGAGGCCCTGGCGCACACGCTGGAGTACGACGACGCGCTGCTCGGGGACGGGGCTCCTCCGCTGGAGCGGTTCGGGGCGGTGACCGCCCGCACGCTGATCGTCAGCGGCGGATTCAGCGCGGGCCCGGTGCGGGAGACGGCGCTCGCGCTGGCCGGGGCGATCCCGGACGCCCGGCACCGGACGCTCAGCGGTCAGACCAGGGAGCTCTCGCCGCAGGTGCTCGCGCCGGTCCTCATGGACTTCTTCGCCCGCCGGGGGCTGGTCCCCCAGGCGTGAGGCGGACTTCCCGCGGCCGGTCGCACGGACCGGCCGCGGGAACCGCGCCGAGCGCTTCTCAGGAGGCGGCCGGGGACGTCTCGCGCCGGACGGTGGCCGCGATGGTGGCCGAGCCGACGACACGGGTGCCGTCGTAGAGCACGACCGCCTGGCCGGGGGCGATCCCGCGCACCGGTTCGGCGAAGGTGACGTGCAGGGTGCCGTCGACCAGTTCGGCGGTGACCTCGGTCTCCCCGCCGTGGGCGCGCAGCTGCGCGGTGTACGTACCGGGGCCCGCCGGGGCGGTGCCGCACCAGCGCGGCTTGATGGCGGTGAGGGCCGTGACGTCGAGGGCCTCCACCGGGCCGACCGTGACGGTGTTGTTCACCGGGGAGATGTCCAGGACGTACCGCGGCTTCCCGTCGGCGGCCGGGTGGCCGATCCGCAGGCCCTTGCGCTGGCCGATGGTGAAGCCGAAGGCCCCGTCGTGGGTGCCGAGCTTGGCGCCCGACTCGTCGACGATGTCGCCCTCGGCCTTGCCGCCCAGCCGGCTCGCCAGGAAGCCCTGGGTGTCGCCGTCGGCGATGAAGCAGATGTCGTGGCTGTCGGGCTTCTTGGCGACGGCGAGTCCGCGGGCCTCGGCCTCGGCGCGGATCTCCTCCTTGGTGGTGAGGGTGTCGCCGAGCGGGAACATCGCGTGCGCGAGCTGCTTCTCGTCCAGCACCCCGAGGACGTACGACTGGTCCTTGGCCATGTCCGAGGCGCGGTGCAGCTCGCGGCTGCCGTCCTCGTTCAGTACGACGGTGGCGTAGTGGCCGGTGCACACGGCGTCGAAGCCCAGGGCGAGCGCCTTGTCGAGCAGCGCCGCGAACTTGATCTTCTCGTTGCAGCGCAGGCAGGGGTTGGGCGTGCGCCCGGCCTCGTACTCCGCGACGAAGTCCTCCACGACGTCCTCGCGGAAGCGTTCCGCCAGGTCCCAGACGTAGAACGGGATGCCGATGACGTCCGCCGCGCGGCGGGCGTCCCGGGAGTCCTCGATGGTGCAACAGCCGCGCGCTCCGGTGCGGAACGACTGCGGGTTCGCGGAGAGGGCGAGGTGCACACCGGTCACGTCGTGCCCCGCCTCGGCGGCGCGCGCGGCGGCGACGGCGGAGTCGACTCCGCCGGACATCGCGGCGAGCACGCGGAGGGGGCGCTGGGAAGTCTGAGTCATAGCCCGTCCAGAGTACGGGGCTCCGGGAACCGTTCGCCCGCGGATGTGCGTTGCAGCTGTCATGGGAGCCACGGGAGGCAGCGGGTCCGGTCCGGACGGGACGGCAGACGGTGTGAGCCGCCGCACCCTGCTGATCGGCGGCTCGGCCATGGCCGCCGCGGTCACCGCGGCCGCTCTGGCCAGGGACGACCTGAAGCACGCGTGGTGGCGGCTGCCGGGCGTGGAGAAGCCGCGCACCCCTGGCGAGCTGGACTACGCCGGCGCGCGGTGGACGGCCGCCTCGGAGGCGAACTGGCGCCGCGCGGACCGCCCCGACGACTTCTCCGTGGACCGGGTGGTCGTGCACGTCACCCAGGGCAGTCTGGCGAGTGCGGTGCGGGTCTTCCAGGACCCCGCACATCTGGCCGCCGCGCACTACGTCGTGGGCAAGGACGGGTCGGTGATCCAGATGATCCGGGAGCTCGACGTGGCGTACCACGCGGGCAACCGCTCGTACAACGAGCGGAGCGTGGGCATCGAGCACGAGGGGTTCGTGGACCGCCCGAAGGACTTCACCACCGCGATGTACGCCTCCTCCGCGCGGCTGACGGCCTCGGTCTGCGGGCGGTACGGCATCCCCGTCGACCGGGAGCACATCATCGGGCACGTGGAGGTGCCGGGTACGGACCACACCGACCCGGGGCCGTACTGGGACTGGGACCGCTACATCGAGCTGATACGCCGGGCGGCCTCGGGGCGCCCGGCCTGAGCGCGCCCCGAGGGGCTGTTCACTCAGCTGAGTCCGGCGGTGCGGGCGCGTTCGACGGCGGGGCCGATCGCGCGGGCCACGGCGGCGACGTCCTCGGCGGTCGAGGTGTGGCCGAGCGAGAAGCGCAGGGTGCCACGCGCCAGGTCGGGGTCGGTGCCGGTGGCCAGCAGGACGTGGCTGGGCTGGGCGATCCCGGCGGTGCAGGCGGAGCCGGTGGAGCACTCGATGCCCTGGGCGTCCAGCAGCAGCAGGAGGGAGTCGCCCTCGCAGCCGGGGAAGCTGAAGTGGGCGTTGGCCGGGAGCCGGCCGCCGGGGGCGGGGTCGCCGCCGAGCACGGCGTCCGGGACGGTCTCCAGCACGGCCGCGACCAGCTCGTCGCGGAGCCCTCCGACGCGACGGGCGAACTCCTCCCGGTGCCCGGCCGCGTGCTCCCCGGCGACAGCGAAGGCGGCGATCGCGGGCACGTCGAGGGTGCCGGAGCGCACGTGCCGCTCCTGGCCTCCGCCGTGCAGGACGGGTACGGGGGTGTGGGAGCGGCCCAGCAGCAGGGCGCCGATGCCGAACGGCCCGCCGATCTTGTGCGCGCTGACCGTCATGGCGGCGAGCCCGGAGTCCGCGAATCCGACCTCCAGCTGACCGAAGGCCTGCACCGCGTCGGCGTGCATCGGGATGCCGAACTCGTTCGCCACGGCGGCAAGTTCACGGACCGGCATGATGGTGCCGATCTCGTTGTTGGCCCACATCACGGTGATCATCGCGACGTCGTCGGGGTCGCGGAGTACCGCCTCGCGCAGCGCCTCGGGGTGCACCCGGCCGTAGCGGTCGACGGGGAGGTACTCGACGGTGGCGCCCTCGTGTTCGGCGAGCCAGTCCACCGCGTCCAGCACCGCGTGGTGCTCGACCGGTCCGGCCAGCACCCGGGTGCGCCGGGGGTCGGCGTCCCGGCGGGCCCAGTACAGGCCCTTGACGGCGAGGTTGTCGGCCTCGGTGCCGCCTGAGGTGAAGACCACCTCGCTGGGGCGGGCGCCGAGGGCGTCGGCGAGGGTCTCTCTGGACTCCTCGACGGTACGGCGGGCCCGGCGCCCGGCTGCGTGCAGGGAGGACGCGTTGCCGGTCGCGGCGAGCTGCGCGGTCATCGCCGCGATCGCCTCCGGAAGCATCGGCGTGGTCGCGGCGTGGTCGAGGTAAGCCATGGTGCGTCCGATTCTACGAGCCCCAGGCGACCAGCCCGTGAGCGGTGACCGTCACGGCGAGAACCGCGAGGTCGGCGACGCCCAGCGCGAGGCCGAGGAACGCCCTTGCGCGCCGCCCGGTGGAGCGGGCGAGGGCGATGAGCGCCATGACGACGGCGGCGGGGCCGAGCACCAGGTTGAACGCCAGCAGGCCCACCAGGCCGAGAACGAACGAGGCGACGGCGAGCCCGTCGGCGTCCCGGGTCCCCGCCCGGGCGGCCGCCTCGGTGGACGGGACGGCGGTCGGGGCGGCCTCGGTGGACGGGGCGGCCTCGGTGGACGGGGCACCGGCGGCACCCCGGCGGCCGGGGCGCAGGACCGGGGCGACGAGCGTGGAGAGAGCCATGGCGCGAGCTCCTTCGGTCGAAGGGTGGGGAGCGGCGGACGTACGGAGAGTGGCGGGTGGCCGGGAAGCCTCAGTGGGACCGGCGTTCGCGGACCGCGAAGCCGATCAGCCAGCAGCCGATCGCGGCGGCCGAGACCAGGGTCAGCGCGGCCGGAAGGTGCGCGACCGGACCCAGCAGGATGCCGAAGAGGAGCAGTGCGGCAACGAGGGCGATCATGAGCGGCCTTTCTGATCGTCGGAAGAGCTGATCGTCGGGGGCGTACGCGTCCCGGTGCACTTCAGACCCGACAGCGACTGCCGGATCAATTCAGAGCACGACTGTTCACTGACCACTGAGTCTAAACCCGGGTCGCCCGTCCTCGGTCCGGAGAACAGTTGTTTACTGAATGGCATGAGTCACACCCCCGGAGCCCGCGAGGCGCAGAAGTTGAGGACACGTCAGGCCCTGCTGGACGCGGCCCTCCACCTCCTGGAGCACCAGAGCCTGAGCGGCCTCGGCCTGCGCGAGGTGACCCGGGCGGCGGGAGTGACCCCCACGGCCTTCTACCGCCATTTCGAGGACGTGGCGGCGCTCGGGGTGGCCCTGGTGGAACAGACGCTCGGCAGCCTCCACGGCATGATCGGCGCCGTCCTCGCGGAGACCGGGGACAGCGAGGAGCGAATGGACCGGAGCATCGCGGTGACCGTGGGCCACGTGACCGCACGGCCCGGGCACTTCCGCTTCATCGCCCGGGAGCAGCACGGTGGGGTGGCCCGGGTCCGTGCGGCCATAGCGTCCCAACTCACCCTGTTCACCCAAGAGGTGGCCGACGCGCTGGCCGGCGAGCCGGAGTCGGCGGGCTGGAGCCGGGAGGATCTGCTGATGCTGGGCGGCCTCCACGTCGACCACATGGTGACGACCGCCTCCACCCTGCTGGACGCCGCGCCCGGCACCGAGGAGGAGGTCGTACGGGTGGCCCGGCGGCGGCTGCGCCTGATCACCCTGGGCCGTCGGCACTGGCTGGACGGCGAAGGCCGGACGCCTCCGGGCGGTCCGGGGGCGTCCGGCCCCTGAGTGCCGACCGGGAACCGTTTCCGCGAAGGGCCCGCTCCGGTCGCCACACTCGGCGGGCGGCCGGGGCAGCCGCTACGGCTGCTTCCCCTCCCGTGCGGAGAGCGGGGTGGCGATGTCCTCCAGCGACTTCTGTTCGGCGGGCACCGCGAAGAACACCGCGACCAGCCCGGCGGCCACCATCAGCCCCGCCCCGACGCAGAACGCGATGACCGCGTCCCCCACGACCCCGCTCGCGGTGAGCCCGGAGAAGATCAGGGGCCCGGAGATGCCGCCCGCGGCCGTACCGATGGCGTAGAAGAAGGCGATCGCCATCGCCCGGGTCTCCATCGGGAAGATCTCGCTGACCGTCAGATAGGCCGAACTCGCCCCGGCCGAGGCGAAGAACAGCACCACGCACCAGCAGAGGGTCATCGTGGTGGCGGTGAGCACCCCGGCGCCGAACAGCCCGGCGGTGCCGAAGAGCAGCGCGCCGGAGAGGATGTAGGTGCCCGCGATCATCGGGCGGCGGCCCCAGGTGTCGAAGAGCCGGCCGAGCAGCAGCGGGCCGAGGAAGTTGCCGAAGGCGATGACGGCGAAGAAGTACCCGGTGGTCCCGCTGGAGACGTCGAAGAACTTCACCAGGATCGAGCCGAACCCGAAGGTGATGGCGTTGTACAGGAACGCCTGGCCGATGAAGAGCGAGAAACCGAGCGTCGCCCGCTTCGGGTAGTCGCGGAAGAGGGTGCGGGCGATCTCCACGAAGCCGATGCTGCGCCGCTGTTCGATGGTGATCTCGGTGGTGGCCTCGGGGAGCGGCCGGCCCGTCTCCTGCTCGATCTGCTCCTCCGCCGCGTCGACGATCCGTTCGGCGCCTTCGGAGTGTCCGTGGATGAACATCCACCGGGGGCTCTCGGGTACGTGCCGGCGGACCAGCAGGATGACCAGGCCGAGGACCACGCCGAGGGCGAAGGTGAGCCGCCAGCCGATGTTCTTCGGGAAGATGTCGGTGTTCAGGGCGAGTACGGAGAGCAGCGCGCCGCCCATCGCGCCCAGCCAGTAGCTGCCGTTGATGATCAGGTCGACGCGGCCCCGGTACTTGCTCGGAATCAGCTCGTCGATGGCGGAGTTGATGGCCGCGTACTCGCCGCCGATGCCGAAGCCGGTGAAGAAGCGGAAGAGGAAGAACCACCAGACGGAGAAGGAGACGGCGGTCAGCGCGGTGGCGGCGAGGTAGACCGCGAGGGTGATCAGGAACAGCTTCTTGCGGCCGAAGCGGTCGGTGAGCCAGCCGAAGAAGAGGGCGCCCGAGCAGGCCCCGGCGACGTAGAGGGCCGCCGCGAGTCCGGTGACCTGGGCGTCGGTGATCGGCAGACCGCTGCCGTCCTCGGAGAGGCGGCTGGCGATGTTGCCGACGACGGTCACTTCGAGACCGTCCAGGATCCATACGGTCCCGAGGCCGATCACGATCATCCAGTGCCATCGTGACCAGGGCAGTCGGTCCAGGCGGGCCGGGACCTTGGTGGTGATGGTCCCGAGACTCGTACCGTCGCTGTGGCTCATGGGCATTGCCTCCTGGGGTGCGGCGTCGCTGCACCGCCGCTCGGCGCTGAGTCCGGGTACCCGGGGGCCCCTCGGGGCAAACGGCACGTCAGGAGCCGCGCCCCCGGCCGCCGCCGCCCCGGGGGCGGGCCGGGGCGGAAGGGGCCGGAGCGCACAGGACCCGTCCGGCGGTCCACCGGACGGGTCTGGGTCGCACCGCGGGGTCAGCCCCTGGGAGCGCGGGCGAGCTGGCGGGACTGGGCGACGAGCCGGTCCGCGCTGTCCCAGACCTCGGCGTCCTCCTCCAGGAGGCCGCCCGCGAGGTTGCGGGTGGTGATGGCGACGCGCAGCGGACCGGGGGCCGGGCGCCGACGGACGTGGACGGTGAGCTCGACGGTGGGCGTCCACCCCTTGAGGCCGAGTTCGAACGAGGTCGGCGGCAGCGCGTCGACGGTGAGCAGCAGCGAGAGCGGGTCGGGGTCGCGGCCGTCCGCCAGGCCGAACCAGCCGCGCATCTCGCCCTTGCCGGACGGCTTGCCCAGCGCCCAGCCGACGGTCGCGGGGTCGAGCCGGATGTCGAGGCGCTCGGTGATGGCGGAGCTGCCGGGGATCACGTCGCCGCCCGACTCGGCCCCCAGGCACCGGTCGTACGGCGGGATGGCGGGAGGGAGTGCGGTGGTGCGGACCTCGTCGGTGAGGGCGTCGAGGTCGCCGTAGGTGGCGAGCACCCGGATGCGGGCGACCTCGCTGCCGTCCTCGGTGAACTGGTAGAGGGTCGCCTGGCCGGTGGAGAGGGTGCGCCCGGCGCGGACCACCTCGGTACGGATGACGGCGGGGCCGGGTACGGACGCGGTGAGGTAGTGCGCGGTCACCGTGAACGGGTCCGGGTGGGGCAGCGCGTCGCCGAGGGCGCGGCCGAGGAGGGCCAGCAGATAGCCGCCGTTGACCGCCTGGATGATGGTCCACCCCGCGGAGAGCTCCGCGTCGTAGACGCCTTCCTCGCGCCGGACCACCGCGGTGTCCCGGTCGAACTCGCTGTCCCCGACGGTCGCGCGCGCGAGGGTCGCCGGTCCCGAGGTCGTCTGCCCGGTCGGTGCCGGGTGCGCTGCTGCCTGTGCCATGCCGTGCACGCTACACCGACGAATTACTGAGCGGTAGCTTTCCAGGGACGGAGGCCCGGGAGCGGCCTTCTCAGATGCCCGCCGTCCGCTCCTCGCCGCTTGCCGACCGGCGGTTGTACGCACGCGGGGCCCGCCAGTGGAACCGCATCGCCAGCAGCCGCAGCACGAACCCGGTGACGACCGCGAAGCCCGTGGTCAGGCCGTTCAGGGCGTCGAACTGGATGCAGAGCGCGACCATGGAGGCCCCGACGAGCGCGGGCACCGCGTACAGGTCCCGGTCCCAGCGCAGCAGCGAGGGCACCTCGTTGGCCAGTACGTCCCGCAGCACCCCGCCCCCGACCGCCGTCGCGAGGCCGAGCGCGACGGAGGAGGTGAGCCCGAGCCCGTAGTCGTACGCCTTGGTCGTGCCGCTCACCGCGAAGAGGCCGAGCCCCGCCGCGTCGAAGACGTTGACGCCGACCTGGATGCGCTCGACGTGCGGGTGGAGGAAGAAGACCAGGGCGGCCGCGATCAGCGGGGTGAGGAAGTAGCCGAGGTCGGTGAAGGCGGCCGGCGGCACGGCCCCGATGATCAGGTCACGGAAAATCCCTCCGCCCAGCGCGGTCACCTCGGCGAGGACCGCGATGCCGAAGACATCGAAGTTCTTGCGTACGGCGAGCAGAGCGCCGGAGATCGCGAAGAAGAAGATCCCGACGACATCGAGCGCGTGCTGGACGGAGGGCGTGAACAGTTCGGTGAGCACCGGACAATTGTGCCGGTGCTACTCCTTGATGCCGTCCTCCGTGTCCCCGGTGGCCCCGGTGTCCCCGGTGGCCTCCGTGGCCCCGGTGGCCTCCGGTTCGGGCGCCTCCGGTTCGGCGGCCTTCGGGCCTGCGGCCACGATGGCCTCGCGCGCCAGGGGCAGTACGGCCTCGCCCGGGGCCTGGTCCGGCGCGTTCTCGGGGTGGTGGCAGGCCACTTGGTGCCCGGTCCGCAGCGCGATCAGCGGAGGCTCCTGCGTGCGGCAGACCTCCGTCGCCTTCCAGCACCTGGTGTGGAAGCGGCAGCCGCTGGGCGGCGAGATCGGCGAGGGGACGTCGCCGGTGAGCAGGATGCGCTCGCTCTTGGCGTTCCGGCGCCGGGGGTCCGGGATCGGCACGGCGGAGAGCAGCGCCTTGGTGTACGGGTGCATCGGCGCCTTGTAGAGCGACTCGCGGTCGGCGAGCTCCACGATCTTGCCGAGGTACATCACCGCGATCCGGTCCGAGACGTGCCGGACCACCGACAGGTCGTGGGCGATGATCACGTAGGTGAGGCCCAGCTCGGTCTGGAGGTCGTCGAGCAGATTCACCACCTGCGCCTGGATGGAGACGTCCAGTGCGGAGACGGGCTCGTCGGCGACGACCAGCTTCGGGTTGAGCGCGAGCGCGCGGGCGATGCCGATGCGCTGGCGCTGCCCGCCGGAGAACTCGTGCGGATAGCGGTTGTAGTGCTCGGGGTTGAGGCCGACCACCTCCAGCAGCCGCTGCACCTCCTTCTTGACGCCGCCGTCCGGGGTGACGCCCTGGAGCTTGAAGGGGGCGCTGACGATGGTGCCGATGGTGTGGCGGGGGTTCAGCGAGGAGTACGGGTCCTGGAAGATCATCTGCATGTCGCGCCGGAACGGGCGCATCCGGCCGACCCCGAGGTGCGTGATGTCGGTGCCCTCGAACTCGACGGTGCCCGCCGTGGGTTCCAGCAGCCGGGTGATCAGCCGGCCCATCGTCGACTTGCCGCACCCGGACTCGCCGACGACGCCCAGGGTCTCCCCCGCGCGGACCTCGAAGTCCAGCCCGTCGACGGCCCGTACGGCTCCGGCGGTGCGCTGGAGCAGGCCCTTCTTGATCGGGAAGTGCTTCTCCAGCCCCTTGACCCGGAGCAGCACCTCGCCCTGGGCGACGCCCTTGCCGGCGCGGGGTGCGGGCACCTGGGCGGTGGACGTCCCCCCGGTGTGCGGGGGGACCGGCTCGTTCGGCGTGCTCGTCACTGCTTCGTCGTGGCTCACAGCTTGGGCGCAATCTCTTCGGTCCAGATGCGCTCCCGCTGCTCCGGGGAGAGGTGGCAGGCCGACCAGTGCCGGCTCTCCACCTCCAGCAGCTCGGGCCGCACGGTACGGGTGACGTTGTCCTTGGGTAGGTCCGCGTAGGGACAACGCGGGTTGAAGGCGCAGCCGGAAGGCAGGTTGATCAGCGAGGGCGGCGAGCCCTTGACCGGGATGAGCCGGTCGGTCTGCTCACGGTCCAGGCGCGGCATCGAGCCCAGCAGCCCCCAGGTGTAGGGGTGGCGCGGCTCGTAGAAGACCTTCTCGGCCGGTCCGCGCTCCACGCAGCGTCCGCCGTACATCACGAGGATGTCGTCGGCGAGTTCGGCGACGACGCCGAGGTCGTGGGTGATGACGATGACGGCGGAGCCGAACTCCTTCTGCAGGTCGCGGATGAGGTCGAGGATCTGCGCCTGGACGGTGACGTCCAGGGCGGTGGTCGGCTCGTCCGCGATGAGCAGTTCGGGGTTGTTGACCAGCGACATCGCGATCATGGCGCGCTGGCGCATCCCGCCGGAGAACTCGTGCGGGTAGCTGTCGACGCGCTTGTCCGGCTGCGGGATGCCGACCCGGTCGAGCATCTCGATGGCGCGGGCGCGGGCCTTCTTCTTGTCCACGTCGTGGTGGACCCGGTACGCCTCCACGATCTGCTTGCCGATCGTGTAGTACGGGTGCAGCGCGGAGAGCGGGTCCTGGAAGATCATCGCCATGTTGCGGCCGCGCAGCCTGCGGACCTTGTCCGGGTCGCTGGAGAGCAGTTCGGTGCCGTCCAGCCAGATCTCTCCGGACAACTGGGCCTTGCGCTTGCCGTACTGGCCGGCCGTGTGCAGGCCCATGATGCCGAGCGAGGTGACGGACTTGCCGGAGCCGGACTCGCCCACGATGCCGAGGGTCTTGCCCTTCTCCAGCGTGAAGCTCAGTCCGTCCACGGACTTGACCAGTCCGTCGTCGGTCGGGAAGTGCACCTTCAGGTCGCGGACGTCGAGGAAGGCGCCGGGTGCGGGCGAGGCGGGGGCGGCTGCCTCCGGCACGGCCGTCCCGCTCTTGCTCAGCTCGGTCATGACAGCCTCACTCGGGGGTCGATCACGGCATACAGGACATCGACGAGGAGGTTGGCGACGATCACCGCGAGGGAGGTGATCAGGGTGACGCCGAGAATCACCGGGAGGTCCCGCTCGTTGATGGCCTTGAGCACGGCCTGGCCGAGACCGGGCAGGCTGAAGGCGGTCTCGGTGAGGATCGCGCCGCCGACCAGGGCGCCGAGGTCCATGCCGAGCATGGTGAGGATGGGCGTCATGGTGGAGCGCATGGCGTGCTTGCCGATGACGACCGGTTCGCTCAGCCCCTTGGCGCGGGCGGTGCGGATGTAGTCCTCGCCCATCACTTCGAGCATGGTGGCCCGGGTGATGCGGGCGTACATCGCGGCGTAGAGGAAGGCGA
The DNA here is from genome assembly GCF_026343115.1 of Streptomyces sp. NBC_00102. Lineage (GTDB taxonomy): Bacteria > Actinomycetota > Actinomycetes > Streptomycetales > Streptomycetaceae > Streptomyces. Next base: position 5,245,744 of record NZ_JAPEMC010000001.1, on the reverse strand, counting down.
GCGTGACCCAGGGCAGCAACAGCCCCTGGAACCAGCCTCCGACGCTCTCCTCCAGGGGGACGAATCCCGAATCGACCCAGCCCAGGCCGTAGTCGAAGATGCCCAGCGACAGCATGGCGGTGAAGAAGATCGGCAGCGAGACGCCCGAGAGGGCGACGACCATGGCCGAACGGTCCCAGAGCGAACCGCGCTTGAGCGCCGAGAGCACACCGGCCGAGACGCCGGCCAGCAGCCAGAGCACCGCGGCACCGATGGCGAGCGAGAGGGTCACCGGCAGGCGGTCGGTGATGACCGGCCAGATGGCCTGCTCGCTGCGGAAGGAGTAGCCGAAGCAGGGTGCGGCGCAGTCGGTGACGTCACCGCCGCCGGAGTAGGTGCGCCCGACGAAGATGCCCTTGAAGAACTCCCAGACCTGCACGTAGATCGGCTCGGCCAGATGGAGCTTCTGCCGGATGCCTTCCACGGCCGCGGCGTCCGACGTCTTGCCCACGTACATCGTGGCCGGGTCGACACCCGTCCACTTGGGGATGAGGAAGAAGATGCTGAAGACCACCACGATGATGACGATCAGCATCACTGCGGCGGCCAGCAGCCGCCTGATGAGGTATGTGAGCACTGCTCTCGGCCCGGCGGGGTCCGCGGGCCACCGGAGGTCCTCCGGTGGCCCGCGGTCGTACCGCTCCGGCCTTCACCTGCCTTTCGTGCCGTTCGGCGGGTGTGCCGGGGACTGATTACTTCTCGACGCCCAGGCTGACGAAGTCGTACATCCCGCTGTAGGCGTCGGTGGTGTAGACGTTCGTCAGACGCGAGGAGCGGAAGTTGATGAACTTCTCGAAGACGAAGGGCAGGTAGTAACCGCCCTCCATCACCTGGTGGTTGATCTCGGTGGACAGAGCGGTCTTCTTCGCGTCGTCGAGCTCGACGGAGTACTTGTCGAAGTTCCCGTCGATCGCCTTGTCCTTGATCAGGGCGAAGTTGTTGTTACCGCTCTCCAGGATGTACTTGCTGTCCCAGAGGGGCTGACCGAAGCCCTGGACCGAGGGGAAGTCGGGGCCCCAGCCCATGATGATGATGCCGTAGCCCTTCTGCTTGACCACGGTCGGGTTGCCGATGATGCCCGAGGTCTGCGCACCGTCGTACTGGTCGATGTCGACCTTGATGCCGACCTTGGCGAGGGACGCCTGGAGCGACTCGGCGGTGGCCACCTCGACGGGCTTGTTGTTGCGGACCGCGATGGTGGTGGAGAAGCCGTCCGGCTTGCCGCAGGCGGCCAGCTCTTCCTTGGCCTTCGTGACGTCCGCGGCACCGTCGTTGGCGGCGAGACCGTACGGGTCGTACTTCTGGCCCTCGGCGCCGGGCACCGACGGGGGCAGCATGTTGGTGCCGATGTCACCACCGGCGACCGGGCCGCCGCGCGCGGTCTGGAGCGACTTGTGGTCGGCTCCGTAGATCACGGCCTTGCGGCAGTGGATGTTGTCGAACGGCGCGACGCTCTGCGGGAAGACGGCGTAGCGGATGTAGCCGGAGACCGGGTTGTCCAGGTTCTCCTTGGACTCCTTGAGCGCCTTGGTGCGGCCCTGCGGGGAGAGACCCGTCTGGTTGACATCGAGGTCGTACTCGCCGCTGAGCAGCTTGTTGTCCATGTCGTCCGCGTTGGAGAACAGGGTCAGCGAGATCTTGTCCGGCAGCGCCTTGCGGACCGGGTCGGAAGCCTGCTTCCAGTTCTCGTTGCGGACCAGCACGAGGCCCTTGTTGGGCGTGTACGACTCGAACTTGTACGGGCCCGAGGAGAACGGCTTGAGGCCGTACTTCGACTTGGTGTCCTTGTCCTGCCGGACCGGCGAGGACGAGGTCAGCGCGAGGATCTCCTCGAAGTCGCTGTTGGCCGTGGGCAGGTGGAAGACGATCGTCTTGTCGTCCGGGGTGTCGATCGCCTTCAGGCCCAGGTGGTCGGCGGAGGTGTCCTTGTACGGACCCTTGTACTCGCCCTTGGGGTCGAGGATGTCGCGCAGGTAGACCGGGCCGCCGGACAGCACGTCCTGCGCCCACTGGCGCTCGATGCCGTACTTGACGTCCTTCGAGGTGATCGGCTTGCCGTCCTCCCACGTGACCCCGTCGCGCAGGGTGTACGTGTAGGTCTTGCCGTCGTCCGTTATCTTCGCGCGCTCGGCGGCGAGGTCCGGGGTGAGCTCGGTGCCGCCCGCGCCCGGGGCCGTCTTGCTGGTGACCAGCTGACGGCTGTAGTAGCGCATGAAGTTCCACACGAAGCCGTAGTAACCACGCGTGGTGTCCCAGGAGTCGGCATCCTGCGCGCCGGCGAACTTCAGCTCGCCGCCCGCCTTCGCCGAGGCGTTGGCGACCTTGTTGTTCGCCGCGTCGAAGCCGGCCGCGTTGGCGGAGCCGCCGCCGCTGTCCTTGCCGTCGTCGCCACCGCCGCCGCAGGCCGCCGTGGAGAGCAGTGCCGCGACCACGGCCGCAGCGGCCACGGCCTGCTTGCGCCGTGTGTTCCGTCGAGTCGTCACGTTTCGGATCCTCCGTGTGTAGATCGGCCCGTGCGGTGCACGGGCTCCGTGGTACGGCAGTCAGCGAGAACCCTTCGGGTCGAGCGCGTCACGCACGCCGTCGCCGAAGAGGTTGAAGGAGAGGACGGTGATGAAGATCGCCACGCCGGGGATGACCATGTACATCGGGTCCGACTCGTAGTAGCTCAGAGCGGCCGACAGCATCTGGCCCCAGGAGGCGGAGGGCGGCTTCACTCCGACACCCAGGAAGCTCAGGGCCGCCTCGGTGAGGATGTTGGTGGGGATCATCATCGTGGCGTAGACGATGATCGGCGCCACCAGGTTGGGCAGCAGCTCCTTGAAGAGGATGTAGAACCGTCCCGCGCCCAGGCTGCGCGCCGCGTCCACGTACTCCCGCTCGCGGAGGGACAGGGTCTGCCCTCGCACCACGCGTCCGACGTACGGCCATCCGAAGAAGCCGATGACGAGGATCATCACGAAGAGGCGGACACCCGAACCCTCCAGTCCCAGCAGCTTGTTGGGCATGACGGACACCAGCGCGATGATGAAGAGCAGCTGCGGGAACGAGAGCAGCATGTCCATCACACGACTGATGACCGCGTCCAGCCAGCCGCCGAAGAACCCCGCGAGCACGCCGAGGACGGTGCCGAGCACGATGGCGACGAGGGCCGAGAGGAAGCCCACGAGGAGGGAGACCCGGGCCCCGTAGACGATGCGGGCGAAGATGTCGCGGCCGTTGACCGGCTCCACGCCGAACCAGTGGTCCCCGCTGATCGCCCCGTACGAGCCGGTGGGCGTGGAGAACAGAGGGTCGATCAGCTCTTCGTGGTGGTCGTAGGGGGACTGGCCGACCAGATGGGTGATCACGGGCGCCAGCAGCGCGACCACGACCAGGAACAGCACCACGATGCCGCCACCGAGGGCCACCTTGTCCCGCTTCAGCCGCTCCCAGGCGATACGGCCGAGGGAACGGCCCTGCACCGCCTTCCCGGGCGCCGAGCCCGCTTCGAATCCCGCCGGAGGGGCCGCTTCCGTTGTCGGCTCGTGCAGTGGTGCCGTCATCGTGGCAGGGACCCCTCTCAACCGGCGGTGGCCGGCTCACACGTGCCGCGGTGGCGGCGGTTTCGTCCGGTGGTGGCTCGGGACCGAGCGCCCCTTGGAGCGGGAGTCTTCATCCCCGTCGTGATCTGTTGCCAGACTTGACGGCGAATGGATGCCTAACCGTGATCCGACGTGGTCGATCCGTTATCCGGACGCCTGTGAACGACCCCCGGACGCAACACAGTTGAAATCCAATTGATCACAGATGAGGGTCAACGCCATGTCGAGCGGCAGGAGTGGTCAGAGCGGTACATGCCACACATGGGAACGATGTACCCATCAGGGGGCACGCTTCACCGCTCAGCGGTGAAAAAGGCGTGAAAGGCCTCACGCGCGACGCTCCCGGGCACGGACACAGGGGCGAGGGCGACGGTGCGAGGAACCGGAAACGGCTGAAAAGCGCAGGTCACTTCACCCCTGCGGTCGGCCGGGGCCGGCGCGGAACAGCGCGCCGGGGCGGGCCGGTGAGAGTGTCCTCGGGGCGCGGACGCGTCAGTACGTGGGCGGGTAGCCGTAACCGGGGGCCGCGGGCGGCGGCGCGACGGGCTGCGCGTGCGCCTCCCGGTCGTAGAACGGACGGGAGTTGGCCCGCAGCCACATAGCGACCGGGTCGTAGTCGTCGGACATCGCGACCGTGGAGACCGGAAGCCCCTCCGGGACGGCGCCGATCGTCTGCGCCATCATCGCGCGGGCGGACTCGACGGCGGCCCGCCCGGTGTCGTAGAGGTCGAGCCCGATGGCGAGGTACGGGGCGCCGAGCGCCGGCTGCACCCAGGCGCGGCGCAGCGAGCGGACCGCCGGGGTGCGGTGCGCGTTCTGCGACAGCAGCGCGTAGAACTGCGGGATCTCGACGGCGGGTTCGGAGAGGGTGAGCGGACCGGCGGGCAGCCGGTCGAGACCGTTGGCGATCCGGCGCAGGTCCAGCCAGGGGATGCCGACGCCGCCGCCGGGGGTGTGCGGGTTGAGCCAGATTCCCCAGTGGTCGGGGAAGAGCGAACGGGCGATCTCCCGGCCGGTGATCACCTCGTGGGCGCGGTTCCAGCCGCTGGCCGCGAGCTCCTGGGCGGAGGTCACACAGGGGGCGTAACCGAGGCCGTCCACACCGATGTTGCCGTACTGGGCGTCCGGGGAACCGGCCGTGCCGTGCCAGAGCAGCATCCAGACCTGACCGTCCGACAGGGCTCTCAGCAGCTCTTCGTACGCGTCGAAGCGCCCCGGGGTCACCTGGCGCAGCATGTGTTCGACCTGCCCGGCCGCCGCCGTGCCTGACGCACTCACCCTGGGTCCCGCCCCTCGTCGATTCACCGTGTCGCGCGGCACCCCCGGGCGTGCGGGAGCGACCTCGCCATCAAACCAGCTTATGCGCCCTTACTGACACCGACTTGACGCCACCATCCGACATGCCGGACACGGCGGGCCCGTCCCGCGCCTCGGACGGCCCGCGCGGCAACCGGCCGCTCCCGGCCGTCGTCTTGTCGCTCCCGGCCGTCGTCTTGTCGCTCCCGGCCGTTGTCTTGTCGCTCCCGGCCGGTAACGGACCGGCAACCGGTCGCCCCCTGGCCGGTCACTGGAAGAACGGCCGTACCTTCTCCATCATCCAGTCGCCGACCGGGTCCTGCGCCATGTCGAGCAGAACCAGGTTGACGGGCCACGGCACCTGCACGCGGCCGAGCGCGCGGCCCAGCGCGTCCATGGGCGCACCCTGGGTGGTCTCGTTCCACGCCGAGAGCTGGACGCCGACGAAGAGGACGGGGTCGCCGCCCTCGATGCTGGCCAGCGCGCGCCGGGCGGTGGCGACCACACCGGTCTGCCGGAACTCCGCGGACACGGCGGCGAGGAAGTCGACCGGCTCCTCCTTCCAGTCCGGCTCCCAGAGCCGCACCCGGCCACCGCCGGCCGGCCCGTCCAGCGGGGTGTTACCGGCGCGGCAGAGATCGGCGACGGCGGCGGGCGGCAGCGGAAGTCCCACCGCACCGCCGGGGTTGACCGCGATGCCCAGCTGCGGGGGGAGTCCGCGCGCGAACTCGCGGGCGGGCGCGACGGCGAAGGAGAGGTGGGTGCCGACACAGCTCAGGAACTGTGCCTCGGAGCTGAAGACGGGGACGAAGGCGGCGCCGTCGAGCTCGATCGTCGGCAGGTCGAGGTCGGCGCTGGTGGGGCCGCCACCGTTGGGCAGCGGGATCCAGACCTGGCTGCGGCCGAGCACCTCGACGAGCCTGGCGCCCGCCCCGGGGACGCCCATCGAGGCGCTGAGCACTTCTTCGAACTCGTTCGCCGGCCACCCCTGGAGCTGGTGGGGCGACGTCTGTGCCGGGATGTCCACTGCCTCTGCGTCCTCTTGTCGACCGTGTCCTGCGGCAGAAACACTAACCGGCGCGGGGCCCCGGCGTCCCGGCCACGCTGCCGTCCCCGGTGTTCTCCCGCATCCCGGGCACCCCGCCCGGCACGCCCTCCGGCGGTTCGGACACCGCCACCTCCGCAGGGACGGCCGCAGCCTTCGCCGCGTCCACCGCCCCGGCCGCCGCCTCCGTAGGGACGGTCGCCACCTCCCCCGCCCCCTCGGCCGCCGCCGGGAACGCGAGGGCGAGCAGCGCCCCCGCCGCCGGGCGGTCCAGCAGCACGGCGGAGGCGCACCCCCGGGGCAGCAGGCCGCGCTCCGCGTCGCGCAGCAGCCGGCCGACCGCGCGCCGGTGCCGGGCGAAGGCGTACCCGGAGACACCGCGTCCGCGTTCGCGCTGGCCCGCTCTGGCCGTCTCGGGGGTCACGTCGAGCAGCACCAGGTGGAGGGTGCGGCCGCGGCGCACCGCGTGGCGGGCCAGCCAGCGGCGTACCCAGGTCTGCGTCCCGCAGTCGTGGACGACGACCGCCGCGCCGGAGCGGAGCGCCCCGAGCAGCCCGTAGTAGTGGGCGGCGCGGACCAGCGGGCGGTAGAGGGCGTACGGGAGTAAGCGGGGCAGGGCCGCGGTGAAGCGGTCCCGGGTGTCCTGGGAGTCGACGGCGCGGACGGTGACCGTGCGCCGGATCAGGGTGGACTTGCCGCTGCCGGGCAGTCCGGAGACGACGACGACGTCCCCGGGGCCGAATTCCAGCCGCCGCGGTCCGTCCCGCCCCCCGCCGCGCAGGTCGCGTACGGCCGGCGGCGCCTGCTCCGCTGCGGCCGGTGCGTGCCACGCCCGGACCGCCCCCCGCACCACCCCCGCGTACGGTCGCAACGACATCGGCACTCCCCCTGTCGAGTCACCCCACACCTGCCCACAAAGTGTAAAGAAAAGGTAATGCGGAGCAACCGTCCGCGGCGGGAGGCCGGGCGCGGGGTACCGGCCGCCGGGGCCGCCCGTCCTGCGTGCGATGATGTGCGCGCAACTGCATACCGGCCGTTTGAATCCACGCGGGAGAGTCCCGGCCACCGTGTGTGCCGGGCGCCGAAGGAGCAAGTTCCTCCCTTGAATCTCTCAGGCCCCGTACCGCGTGGATGAGGCAGATCTGAAAAGCGAGCCGTTCCGCGGCTCCACCCAAGGTGCAAGCCGACCCGTCAGGGGCCTCTCGGCGAACCTCTCAGGTTCCGATGACAGATGGGGAGGGACCGTCCTCGTCGTCATGCCCTGCGCCCTGGGAGCCACACCTCATGAGCACCGCCCCCCGTACGACCGCCCTCGATGCGCTGCATCGCTCGCTGGGCGCGACCATGACCGACTTCGCGGGCTGGGACATGCCGCTGCGGTACGCCAGCGAGCGTGACGAGCACCACGCGGTACGCACCCGCGCCGGACTCTTCGACCTCTCCCACATGGGCGAGATCGCCGTCACCGGCCCCGAGGCCGTCCGCTTCCTGAACCACGCGCTCGTCGGCAACATCGGCACGGTCGGCGTCGGCCGGGCCCGCTACACGATGATCGTCCGCGAGGACGGCGGCATCCTGGACGACCTGATCGTCTACCGGCTGGCCGAGACCGAGTACCTCGTGGTGGCCAACGCGGGCAACGCACAGCTCGTCCTGGACACCCTGACCGAGCGCGTCGCCGGCTTCGACGCCGAGGTCCGCGACGACCGCGACGCGTACGCGCTGATCGCCGTCCAGGGTCCCGAGTCCCCCGCCATCCTGAAGGCCGTCACCGACGCCGACCTGGACGGGCTGAAGTACTACGCGGGCCTGCCCGGCACGGTCGCCGGGGTTCCCGCGCTCATCGCCCGTACCGGCTACACCGGCGAGGACGGCTTCGAGCTCTTCGTCGCGCCCGAGCACGCCGAGTCCCTCTGGGCGGCGCTCACCGAGGCCGGCGCCCCGCACGGCCTGATCCCCTGCGGGCTCTCCTGCCGCGACACGCTGCGCCTGGAGGCGGGCATGCCGCTGTACGGGCACGAGCTGACCACCGCGCTGACCCCGTTCGACGCGGGCCTGGGCCGGGTCGTGAAGTTCGAGAAGGAGGGCGACTTCGTGGGCCGCGAGGCCCTCACCGCCGCCGCCGAGCGCGCCGAGACCGCCCCGCCCCGCAAGCTCGTCGGCCTGGTCGCCGCGGGCCGCCGGGTGCCTCGTGCCGGTTTTGAGGTCGTCGCCGACGGCAAGGTGATCGGCGAGGTCACCTCCGGCGCCCCCTCCCCGACGCTGGGCAAGCCGATCGCCATGGCGTACGTGGACGCGGCCTTCGCCGCCCCCGGCACCGAGGGTGTCGGCGTCGACATCCGGGGCACCCACGAGCCGTACGAGGTCGTGGCCCTGCCCTTCTACAAGCGTCAGAAGTAGGCGTCGGGGCCCGTCGCGCCCCGCCCACGCCCCGCCCACCGGGCCGGACGTGACGCAGTCGCGTCTCATCCCGTAAGACCATCGTTCATCAGCACTCACCCGCGTACAGGAGAATTCAGGTCATGAGCAACCCCCAGCAGCTGCGGTACAGCAAGGAGCACGAGTGGCTGTCCCCCGCCGAGGACGGCGTGGCGACCGTGGGCATCACCGAGCACGCGGCCAACGCGCTCGGTGACGTCGTGTTCGCCCAGCTCCCGGAGGTCGGCGACACGGTGACCGCGGGCGAGACCTGCGGCGAGCTGGAGTCGACCAAGTCCGTCAGCGACCTGTACTCGCCGGTCACCGGCGAGGTCACCGCGGCGAACCAGGACGTGGTGGACGACCCGTCCCTGGTGAACTCGGCCCCCTTCGAGGGCGGCTGGCTGTTCAAGGTTCGCGTGGCGGAGGAGCCGGGGGATCTGCTCACCGCCGACGAATACACCGAGTTCTCCGGCAACTGAGACCCAAGGGACCGCCTGATGTCGCTTCTCAACTCCTCCCTCCACGAGCTGGACCCGGACGTCGCCGCCGCTGTCGACGCCGAGCTCCACCGCCAGCAGTCCACCCTCGAAATGATCGCCTCGGAGAACTTCGCTCCGGTCGCCGTCATGGAGGCGCAGGGCTCCGTCCTCACCAACAAGTACGCCGAGGGCTACCCGGGCCGCCGCTACTACGGTGGCTGCGAGCACGTCGACGTGGTCGAGCAGATCGCGATCGACCGCATCAAGGCGCTCTTCGGCGCCGAGGCCGCGAACGTCCAGCCGCACTCCGGTGCGCAGGCGAACGCCGCCGCGATGTTCGCGCTGCTCAAGCCGGGCGACACGATCATGGGTCTGAACCTGGCCCACGGCGGTCACCTGACCCACGGCATGAAGATCAACTTCTCCGGCAAGCTCTACAACGTGGTCCCGTACCACGTCGGTGAGAACGGCACCGTGGACATGGACGAGGTCGAGCGCCTCGCCAAGGAGTCCCAGCCGAAGCTGATCGTGGCCGGCTGGTCCGCGTACCCGCGCCAGCTGGACTTCGCCGCCTTCCGCCGCATCGCGGACGAGGTCGGCGCGTACCTGATGGTCGACATGGCCCACTTCGCGGGTCTGGTCGCCGCGGGCCTGCACCCCAACCCGGTGCCGCACGCCCACGTCGTCACGACCACCACGCACAAGACCCTCGGCGGTCCGCGCGGCGGCGTGATCCTCTCCACCCAGGAACTCGCCAAGAAGATCAACTCGGCGGTCTTCCCGGGCCAGCAGGGCGGCCCGCTGGAGCACGTGATCGCGGCCAAGGCCGTGTCGTTCAAGGTCGCGGCCTCGGACGAGTTCAAGGAGCGCCAGCAGCGCACCCTGGACGGTGCCCGCATCATCGCCGAGCGCCTGGTCCAGCCGGACGTCACCGAGGTGGGCGTCTCCGTCCTCTCCGGCGGCACCGACGTGCACCTGGTCCTGGTGGACCTGCGCAACTCCGAGCTGGACGGCCAGCAGGCCGAGGACCGGCTCCACGAGATCGGCATCACGGTCAACCGGAACGCCATCCCGAACGACCCGCGCCCGCCGATGGTCACCTCCGGTCTGCGCATCGGTACGCCGGCCCTGGCGACCCGCGGCTTCCAGGCGGAGGACTTCACCGAGGTGGCGGAGATCATCGCCTCGGCCCTGAAGCCCGCGTTCGACGCCGAGGACCTGAAGGCCCGCGTTGCCGCGCTGGCCGAGAAGTTCCCGCTGTACCCCGGCCTGAAGAAGTAGCAACCGCCCGTTCACGGGCATTTTTCGCAGGTCGGGCGGGGCATCGCGCACACTGGAAGGTGAGCGCGGTGCCCCGCCGCGTTCCCTACGGGGCATCTTCCCCGCTCCCCCACCCCCACTTTTCGTTTCGCCGGTGGACAACGGCGTCCGCCCAGCTAGGAGTCTCAACCGTGGCCATTTCGGTCTTCGACCTGTTCTCGATCGGCATCGGACCGTCCAGCTCCCACACCGTGGGCCCGATGCGGGCCGCGCGGATGTTCGCGCGCCGCCTGAAGAACGAGGGCCTGCTCGCGCCGACCGCCGCGATACGCGCCGAGCTGTACGGCTCCCTGGGCGCGACCGGCCACGGCCACGGCACACCGAAGGCGGTCCTCCTCGGCCTGGAGGGCGAGTCCCCCCGGACCGTGGACGTCGAGGCGGCCGACACCCGGGTCGAGCAGATCCGCACCACGGGCCGCATCAGCCTGCTGGGTGCCCACGAGATCCCGTTCGACGCGGACGAGGACCTGGTCCTGCACCGCCGCAAGGCCCTCCCGTACCACGCCAACGGCATGTCCCTCCACGCGTACGACGAGACCGGCGCGCTGCTGCTGGAGAAGACGTACTACTCCGTGGGCGGCGGGTTCGTCGTCGACGAGGACGCGGTCGGCGCCGACCGGATCATCCCCGACGACACCGTCCTCGCCCACCCCTTCCGTACCGGCGACGAGCTGCTCCGCCTGGCCCGGGAGACGGGCCTCTCCATCTCCTCGCTGATGCTGGAGAACGAGAAGGAGTGGCGCACCGAGGAGGAGATCCGTACCGGTCTGCTGGAGATCTGGCGCGTCATGCAGGCATGCGTCGGCCGGGGCATGTCACGCGAGGGCATCCTCCCCGGCGGCCTCAAGGTCCGCCGCCGCGCCGCCAACACCGCCCGCCAGCTGCGTGCCGAGGGCGACCCGCAGACCCACGCGATGGAGTGGATCACCCTCTACGCCATGGCGGTCAACGAGGAGAACGCCGCCGGCGGCCGGGTCGTGACCGCCCCCACCAACGGTGCGGCCGGCATCATCCCGGCGGTCCTGCACTACTACATGAACTTCGCGGCCGGCGGCGCCACCCCGGAGGAGAAGGACGACAGCGTCGTCCGCTTCCTCCTCGCGGCGGGCGCCATCGGCATGCTCTTCAAGGAGAACGCCTCGATCTCCGGCGCCGAGGTCGGCTGCCAGGGCGAGGTCGGCTCCGCCTGCTCCATGGCCGCCGGCGCGCTCGCCGAGGTCCTCGGCGGCTCCCCCGAACAGGTCGAGAACGCCGCCGAGATCGGCATGGAGCACAACCTCGGCCTCACCTGCGACCCGGTCGGCGGCCTCGTCCAGATCCCCTGCATCGAGCGGAACGGCATGGCGGCCGTCAAGGCCGTCACCGCCGCGAAGATGGCCCTGCGCGGCGACGGCACCCACAAGGTCTCCTTGGACAAGGTCATCAAGACCATGAAGGAGACCGGCGCCGACATGTCCGTCAAGTACAAGGAGACGGCCCGGGGCGGGCTGGCGGTGAACATCATCGAGTGCTAGGGAAGTGGGCTCTGACCAGCATGTTCGCATCTTTCAGCGCTGTCAGGGCCTTCCCTGCTTACTCGACCGAAAGTCCCTGGAGACTCCCTGGGGCAGACGTGAAAGTCCCTGAAAAGTCCCCGGGAAGTCCCCGAGGAAGGGGCTCTTGACCTGCAGGTTTGCGGTACTCGAATAACACCGGATGCGCCGCTCACCCACCACAGGATGTATCAAATCGATCCCTCAGGACCACACGAGGGGTACCATTTGATACATGGATGCTGCGGAAAACTCGCGCCTGAAACAGCGGCTGGCCGGACTACCCCCCACATTCACGACGGCGCAAGCACGTCAGGCCCTGCTCTCCCCTCGCGATCTGGCGCAATTGGTCACGGAAGCGGAGATAGACGAACTGTCCCGTGGGGTGTACCGGCGTGCAGACGCCCCGGAGACCGCGCACGCGGATCTGCTGGCCGTGTGCGCACGGGCTTCTCGCGCCGTCGTGTGCGGTGAATCCGCCTTGGCCCTGCATGAGCTGATCGACGACATCCCCACAGCAGTACACATCGCCGTGCCGCGCGGTACACGCCGCCCGACGATTTCCTACCCGCCGACCGTGGTGGCGCAGTACGCCGCGAAGACCTTCGACCTCGGTATCGAACGGTTCGAAGCAGCCCCGGGAGAGACCATCCCCATGTACAACGCGGCCCGCAGCGTCGTCGACGCGATGCGCCACCGCAGCCGCCTCGGCGAGACCCTCGCCCTGTCCGCGATCGGCCGCTACCTGCGCCGGAGCGGGCGAGGCGGAGTCAGCGAACTTCAGCACGTCGCAAGCGAGTTGGACGCTCTCTCCGTCGTCCGCCCCGCCGTAGAAGCGGTGCTCGCCTGATGGCCAACCCCACCCGCAGCACCACGGCCGGCCGCGTCTACAACGACCTGCGCAACCTGGCCCGCCGCACCAGCCGGTCAACGGACGAGGTCATGGTCGAGTACGTCCTCGAACGGTTCCTCTACCGCCTGGCCTCATCACCCCTGGGCCGGGAGCACTTCGTTCTCAAGGGTGGCCTGCTGCTCGCCCAGTTCGGCGCACGTCGAATGACCCGCGACATCGACATCCTCGGCCGGTCGTTCCCAGGCACAGAAACCGAGATCATCCACAGAATCGCGGCCATCGCCGCCACCGAGAGCGACGACGGAGTGGTGTTCGATGACACGGCGCTCAAGACGGTTCCCATCCGCGAGGAGGACGAATACCACGGCCTACGCCTGTCCATGGCCGCTTCCATCGCCCGAGCGCGACTCAAAATCCAACTGGACGTCAGCTTTGGCGACCCCGTCACGCCCGTCCCCCGGCTCATCGACTACCCACAACAGCTCACGGAGGAAAGCTTCCAGATCTTCGGTTACCCACTGGCCACCGTCATCGCCGAGAAACTCTCCACCGCTGTCTCACTCGGCGACCTCAACACCCGCGACCGCGACTACGGCGACCTCTACCGCTTGCTCACCCTCAACGACCTGGACGGCCAAGAACTCACCACAGCACTGACCGCCACCGCCACACACCGCGGTATCACCCTGAAACCCCTCAGCTCCACCATCACCGACCTCGCCGAGCGCCGCCAGACCTCCTACACCGCCTGGCGCCGTCGGCAAGGCCCCGCCGCAACCAGCTACCCCGAACGCTTCACGGACGTCGTCCGGCAGGTCACCGCCTTCGCAGACACACTCCTCAACGGCGACGCTGTCAGCCTCACTTGGAGTGCGGCGACCCTCACGTGGTCATGAACCAGACCTGGTCGACCGACCAGGCCTTGGGGTGAACATCATCGAGTGCTGATTCCGCAGGCCCCGGAACTGTCCCGTGGCGTGTACCGGCGTGGTGGGGGCCCGGCGGTCGTCGGCGGAACGCCTCGGGCCCCGCGTCGCGTCACGCGCGCGGGGCCCGGGGCACGGCGGGTTCAGCCGGTGATGCTCTGCGGGTGCTTGAAGAAGTTGTCCGGGTCGTAGGAGCGCTTCACCTCGGCCAGCCGGGCGTAGTTCTCACCGTGGTAGGCCGCCTGCCAGTCGTCCACGTCGGGGTTGGGGAAGTTGAGGTAGGTCCCGCCGGTGGAGAGCGGGTCGACCACCTCGAAGCCGCGGGTCGGCCACGCTTCGGCGGCCTCCTCCTCCTCGGTGCTGGGGGACGACGTCCACAGCAGGGTGGCGAAGGCCACGAAGAACTCGGCGTCCCGGTGGACGTACGCGGTGTCGGTGCGGCCCACCTCGTTGGCCACTCCGCCCAGGGCCATGAGGTAGAGGTTCCGGCCCTGGCCCTCCCGGAGGTCGGCGCTGAAGGCGTCGAGGAGTTCCTTGGCCGCGGTGGCGCCCGTCGGCCGTGCCAGCAGCCGGGTCCGCTCGTGCATGTACGGCTGGCGCGGCAGGACGGCTTCGGGGTTGGTGCCCTCGCGGTGGCAGGCCGTGACGGTGATCGTCTCGCAGCCGTACACGTGCTTCATCGCCTGGTCGTAGGGGAGTTCCTCGACCGTGCGGAGCAGTGGTTCGGCGCCGACGGCGGCGGCGAGTTCGTCGAGGGCCGTCGCGATGCCGGCCTCGTCGCCGTGGTAGCCGCCGTTGATCTGGACCATCGGCTCGTCCTCGGCCGCTCCGTCGAGGACCAGGAGGCTGAGGACGGACCCGAGGTCGACCGAGCCGCGTGCACACCACTCCTGCCATTCGGTCACCACTTCGAGGGCCTTCTCCCACGGCCACATGGTGTTGTAGTAGACCATCGTGGGCGCGTCGATCGGCTCCACCTCGAACTCGACGACGATGCCGAAAACACCGCCGCCTCCCCCGCGTACCGCCCAGAAAAGGTCGGGGTGTTCGGTGGCGGAGACGCGTACCTCCCGCCCGTCGGCCAGTACCACCCGCGCCGCCACCACACGGTCGCTGCCGATGCCGAACTTTCTGGTCTGCAGGCCGATTCCGCCGCCTGAGAGGTAGCCGCCCGCGCACACCGTGGGGCAGGTTCCGGTGATGATCTGCTTGCCGTGCGCGGCCAGTTCGGTCAGCGCGTCGATCGACTGCGCACCCGGGCCGATGCGTACCGTCGAGGGACCGACCACCACACCGTTCATGCGGGACAGGTCGACGACGACGCCCTCGCCGGTGGACCAGCCCGCCAGGTTGTGACCGCCGCTGCGGGGCCGGACCGGAAGGTGGTGGCGGCGGGCGAAGCGGACGGTGGCGCTCACGTCCGCCGCCGACGCGCAGTAGACGACCGCCCGGGGGGATATGGAGTCGAAGTACTCGAGAATTCCCTGCTTGGCGAAGGCGTACTCCTGGTCGGAGGGCAGGACCACCGTCCCCTCCACCTGGGCGGTGAGCTCGTCCCAGCGGACCGTACCGCCGGCGTTCCGTCCGGTGGTCACGGGGTCTCCATTGCGAAGACGGGATTCTCGGTTCACGACACTCCTCCAGGCTTTCTTGCAGAACTCACATGGAACAAAGGAACGTTAGGCGCGGAACGCTGAGGTCCGGCACCCCTGAAGCCCCCCTCATGATCAGCGGGTTCGGTCGCGGGCGGGTACGGCCACCGGCCTCGTCGACGGCTCTTCCCGCCGGGGCTCCCACCGGGGTTCGCCACCGGGGTTCGCCACCGGGGCCTTCCGCGGGGCCCGTCACGGGGGTTCATCAGGGCATACGCGTCACGGGGGTACTCACCGGGTCCTGCGCGCGCCATGGGGCAGGTCGCCGGGTCGTGCGCATGGTGGTACCGGCGGCACGGGGGTGGGCCGCCGGTACCACCGCTTCGGGAGGGTCAGCCCGCGCGGTTGTCGGCGACGTCGCGCGGCAGCGGTGCTGCCGCCTCGTCGGCCGGGGCGGCGGCTGCCGGGGCCGGCGGCTTGCGGAGCACGAGGGCCCCGACGACCAGGCCGGCGACGACGATGCCCGAGGCCACGGCGAAGGCGAGGTGGTAGCCCGACACCAGGGAGGCCGCGGTGTCCTGACCGTCGGCCGCGGCGCTGCGCGTCCGGGAGGCCGCCAGGGTCGCGAGCACGGCGAGGCCGAGGGCGCCGCCCACCTGCTGCATCGTGTTGTTGATGCCGGAGGCGAGCCCCGAGTCCTCGGGCCGGGCGCCGGACATCGCGAGCTGGACCAGGGCCGGGAAGGCCAGACCGCCGCCGATACCGAGGAGCAGGAGCGCGGGCAGCACGTCGGAGACGTACTGTCCGCCGACGGGGGCGCGGCCGAGCAGGGCCAGGCCGATCGCGATGCTGGCCAGGCTGGGCAGCAGCACCGCCTTCATGCCGAACCGCATGTTGAGCCGGGGCGAGACGATGAGCGAGAACAGGCCGATCGCGACGGCCACCGGGAGGAAGGCGAGGCCGATCTCCAGCGGGTCGTAGTCCAGGACGTACTGGAGGTAGAGCGACCCGAGGAAGAGGTAACCGAACATCCCCGCCAGCATCATGCCGAGCACCAGGTTGGCCCCCGCCAGGTTCGGGGTCCGGAGGATCGCGAGCGGCAGGATCGGGGTCTTCGCCTTCGCCTGACGCACCACGAAGGCCGCCAGCAGGACGACGGTCGCGGCTCCGAAGCCGAGCGTGTGCCCGGAGAGCCAGCCGTGGTCCTCGACCTTCAGGATCGTGTACACGCCCAGCATCAGGGTGGCGGTGACCAGGAGCGAGCCCAGCACGTCCGCGCCACGGCTCAGCCCGGCACCGGACTCCTTGTCCAGCACCTTCAGACCCACCAGGCCCACCGCGAGGCCGACCGGGATGTTCACGTAGAAGATCCAGTGCCAGCTGATGGCCTCGGTCAGCACACCACCGGCGAGCAGACCGATCGAGGCGCCACCGGAACCGACGAAGCTGTAGACACCGATCGCCTTGGCCTGCCCGGCGGGTTCGGGGAAGAGGGTCACCACCATGCCCAGCAGTACGGCGGAGGTGACCGCACCGCCCGCGCCCTGCACGAAGCGTGCCGCGATCAGCATGCCCTCGCTGTTGGACGCGCCGCACCAGACGGAGGCGGCGGTGAACAAGAACACACCGCTGAGGAAGACCGTCTTACGGCCGATGAGGTCGCCCAGGCGCCCGGCCAGCAGCAGCAGACCGCCGAAGGCGATCAGGTACGCGTTGACCACCCAGGCCAGGTTGGCCGGCGAGAAGTGCAGATCCTTCTGGATGGACGGGAGCGCCACATTGACGATCGTCTGGTCGAGGATGATCATCAGGAAGCCGGTGCACAGCACGATGAGCGCTACCCAGCGATTCTTCACGGAGCCTGCTGTGGCGGCCGTGGGCATGGTTACCTCCGGAGAAATTCGTAGATTTGGTTACAGGTTCACGGTCCTTTCCGGCGGGCACAAGAAGGAACATTTCTGTTTCCCGGAAACATTCATGTGCCCGCCCAGGTCAGAGCGCCGGAGTACCGGCAAACACGTGCGAGGGCCGGGTGACGCTCACACCGTGACGACCAGCTTTCCGGTGACGCGGCCCGCGTCGGCGGCTCGGTGGGCGTCCGTGAGTTCCTCCAGCGGGTACGTCCGCTCCACGTGCGGACGCAGCTTCCCCCGGGTCACCAGGTCGGTGAGCTTCTCCAGTTCGGAGCTCGTGGGGCGGAGCGATACCCACTTGTAGCGCATTCCACGCTTCTCGGCCTCGTTCTCGTCGAGACCGGGGTCGAGCACCGCGCTCAGCAGCAGGCCGCCGGGGCGCAACGAGTCGAGCGATCGGGGGCCGTAGGCTCCGCCCACCAGGTCGAACACCACGTCCACGTCCCGGACGGCCTGGGTGAAGTCGGTCGTCGTGTAGTCCACGACCTCGTCGGCACCGAGTCCGGCCAGGAAGTCGTGCTTGGCGGCGCGAGCCGTCGCGAGCACGAACGCACCCTTCTCCTTCGCCAGTTGGACGGCGAGGTGGCCGACTCCGCCCGCCGCGGCGTGGATCAGGATGCGCTGCCCGGGCCCGCACCGCGCTTCTTCCACCGCGGCGAGGGCGGTGAGCCCGGCCACCGGGAGAGCCGCGGCCCCGACGTGGTCGAGTACGTCGGGTTTCAGGGCGAGTCCGTCTTCCTGGACGGCGACGTACTCCGCGTAGGTGCCGACGAACCGGACGCCGTAGACCTCGTCACCGGGCTGGAACCGGCTGGCCCCCGGGCCGGTCGCTTCGACGGTTCCCGAGAGGTCGGAGCCCAGGGTGAACGGCAGCGGACCCGCCTTCGCCACTCCGGTACGGAGCTTGGTCTCGCCGAAGTTCACCGAGGCCGCCCGCACCCGGACGAGCACCTCGCCGGGGCCCGGCTCGGGCCTGTCCGCCTCGATGATCCGTAACACCTCAGGACCGCCGTATTCGTACTGAATCGCCTTGCGCATGCGCTCCGCACCCCTATTCGCCAGTGGACCGGATCTTCCGGTCCACCAGTTTTTTACACCACGTCCGACGCCGAGTCAGCCGATCGAAGTTAGGGATGCCATAGGGGGTGCCTCAGGGGGCTGCCCCGGCCGGGCCGAAGCCAGACTGTGAAGCACGCTGGGTGACGAACGTCTGGCCGAATCCCGTGCGGCGCCGGTCAGCATTTCGAAGGGAATTCCAAGATGTCCGGTGACGATAAGCTGCGCGATTACCTCAAGCGCGCGCTGGTCGATCTGCGTCATGCCCGCAATCAGCTGACGGATCTGGAGTCGGAACAACACGAGCCGATCGCGATCGTGGGCATGGGCTGCCGGCTTCCGGGGGGTGTGCAGTCGCCCGAGGACCTCTGGCAGCTGGTGGCCGAGGGAAAGGACGCGATCTCGGCATTTCCGGAGGACCGGGGCTGGGATCTGGATTCCCTGTACGACCCCGATCCCGACCATGTCGGAACCTCTTACACGAAGGAGGGCGGATTCCTCCACGGGGCGGGCGGATTCGACGCGGAGTTCTTCGGCATCTCTCCGCGCGAGGCCCTCGCGATGAACCCCCAGCAGCGCATCCTGCTCGAAGTCGCCTGGGAGACGTTCGAGCGCACCGGGCTTGATCCCACTGGTCTCACCGGACAGGACATCGGGGTGTTCGCCGGGGTGATGTACCACGACTACGCCCCCGTAATGGAGCAGGTCCCGCCGGACGTGGAGGGATTCCTCGGCATCGGCAACTCGGGCAGTGCGACCACGGGCCGACTGTCGTACACCTTCGGACTCGAAGGCCCGGCGGTGACGGTCGAGACGGCGTGTTCGTCGTCTCTGGTGGCGATCCACCTCGGCGTCCAGGCCCTCCGCAACAAGGAATGCTCGATGGCCCTCGCCGGCGGCGTCGCCGTCATGGCCACCCCCGCCACCTTCATCGAATTCTCCCGCCAACGCGGACTCGCCCCCGACGGCCGCTGCAAACCCTACGCCGCAGCCGCCGACGGAACCGGCTGGTCAGAAGGCGCCGGACTCATCCTCCTCGAACGCCTCAGCGACGCCCAGAAAAACAACCACCCCATCCACGCCCTCATCCGCGGCACCGCCGTCAACCAAGACGGAGCCTCCAACGGACTCACCGCCCCCAACGGCCCCTCCCAACAACGCGTCATCAACCAAGCCCTCACCAACGCCCGCCTCACCCCCACCGACATCGACGCCGTCGAAGGCCACGGCACCGGCACCACCCTCGGCGACCCCATCGAAGCCCAAGCACTCATCAACACCTACGGCCCCCACCACACCACCCACCCCCTCTACCTCGGCTCACTCAAATCCAACATCGGCCACACCCAAGCCGCCGCAGGCGTCGCCGGCCTCATAAAAATGGTCGAAGCCATCCGCCACAACCACCTCCCCCAAACCCTCCACATCGACCAACCCACCCCCCAAGTCGACTGGAACAACAGCAACATCCACCTCCTCCAACACCCCCAACCCTGGCCCACCACCAACCACCCCCGCCGCGCCGCCATCTCCTCCTTCGGCGTCAGCGGCACCAACGCCCACATCATCATCGAACAACCCCCCACCCCCACCGAAAACACCACCAACAGCACCAACCAGGCGGACACCACCGACACCACCGACAGCACCACCAGCACTCACGCCGACACCCCCGAAAAACTCCCCCTCTTCACCCCCGACGCCCCCCTCCTCCTCCCCCTCTCCGCCAAAACACCCACCGCCCTACGCGCCACCGCCCAACGCCTCGTCCACCACCTCACCCAACACCCCGAACTCGACCTCACCCACCTCCAACACACCCTCACCCACCGCACCCACCACCCCCACCGCGCCACCCTCATCACCACCGACCACACCACCACCCACACCGCACTCAACGCCCTCGCCAACAACACCCCCCACCCCAACCTCATCACCGGCCACGCCACCACCACCGGCAAAACCGCCCTCGTCTTCCCCGGACAAGGCACCCAATGGAACGGCATGGGCGCCCAACTCCTCGACACCAGCCCCACCTTCGCCCACCACATCCACACCATCGAACAAGCCCTCACCCCCTACACCGACTGGAAACTCACCGACGTCATCCGCCAACACCCCAACGCCCCCACCCTCGACCGCGTCGACGTCGTCCAACCCACCACCTTCGCCCTCATGACCGCCCTCGCCCACCTCTGGCACCACCAAGGCATCACCCCCCACACCGTCATCGGCCACTCCCAAGGCGAAATCGCCGCAGCCCACATCGCCGGCGCCCTCACCCTCCAAGACGCCGCAAAAATCGTCACCCTCCGCAGCCAAGCCATCGCCACCACCCTCACCGGCCACGGCGGCATGCTCCACCTCACCCTCCCCCACCAAGAAACCACCCAACTCATCCAACCCTGGACACCCCACGCCCAAATAGCCGCCCTCAACGGCCCCCACTCCACCGTCATCGCCGGAAACCCCACCACCCTCCAAGAAATCAAAAACCACTGCACCACCAACAACATCCAAACCCGCACCATCCCCGTCGACTACGCCTCACACACCACCCACGTCGAAAAAATAAAAGACACCATCACCACCCTCCTCGCCGACATCAAACCCACCCAAGCCCACACCCCCTACTACTCCACCCTCGAACAGCAATACATCACCGACACCACCACCCTCACCGCCGAATACTGGTACCGAAACCTCCGCCACACCGTCCAATTCCACAACAGCATCAAAAACCTCATCGAACAAAACCACCGCACATTCATCGAAACCAGCCCCCACCCCGTCCTCACCCCCAGCATCCAAAACACCCTCGAAAACACCCCCCACCCCACCCTCACCACCCCCACCCTCACCCGCCACCACGACACCCCCCACCAACTCCTCACCGCCACCGCCACCCTCCACACCCACACCACCACACACCCACCCACACCCACCCAAACCACCACCCCCCACACCAACACCCCCACCTACCCCTTCCAACACAAGAACTACTGGCTGGAACCGGTGCGGACCGGTGCCACCGGGCTGACGGGCGCGGGCGTCGACCCGGCCGGCCACCCGATGCTGGGCACCTTCGTGGAACTGCCGGACGACGGAGGAACCGTCGCGGCGGGTCGGTTGTCGACCCGTACACACACGTGGCTCGCCGACCACGCGGTCTCGGGCCAGGTACTGGTACCGGGCAGCGGCATCGTGGAACTGGCCATCCGTACGGGCGACGAGGTGGGCGCCGGCCTCCTGGAGGAGCTGGTGATCGAGTCGCCGCTGACGCTCGACCCGGGCGTCGCACGGCGGGTGCGCGTGGTCGTCGGTGCGGCGGACGCCGAGGGGCGGCGAGCCGTCGGGGTGCACTCGGGTCCGGGCGAGTCCGACGGGTCGACCGCGCAGTGGACACGGCACGCCGCCGGTGTGCTCGGGGCGGGCGGGGTCACCGGCGCGGGCTCGGCGGACGCGGATCTCGCTCTCTGGCCGCCGGTCGGCGCGGTGGCGGTGGACCTCGGCGACTTCTACGACCGCAAGGAGCGCGAGGGATACGGGTACGGGCCGGCCTTCCGCGGGTTGCGCGCGGTGTGGACCCGGGGCGAGGAGGTCTTCGCGGAGGTGCGGCTCCCCGAGGAACTGCGTGAGGAGGCGGAGTCGTTCGGGTTGCACCCCGCGCTGCTGGACGCGGCCCTCCATGCCTGCGGCTTCGCCGCGCCGGAGGACGCCGAGGGCGGGGTACGTCTGCCGTTCGCCTGGAACGACGTGGCCCTGCACGCCTTCGGAGCCGCCGCCCTGCGGGTGCACGTGACACGCCTCGGCGAGGACACGGTGGCTCTCGCCCTCGCGGACGAGACCGGGGCTCCGGTGGCGACCGTGGGGACGCTCACCTTCCGTACAGCACAGGCCGGTTCCGGGACCGGGGTGACGGATTCCCTGTTCGCCACCGTGTGGCTTCCCGTGGCGGAGCCCGTCCAGGACGGCGAGGACTCCGCGGAGACCCGCACGGTGGACACCTCCGCGTGGGCGGCGGAATTTGAGGATCAGCCGGTACGCGTCCGTGAGCTCACCGGACGGCTGCTCGGGGAGCTGCGGGAGTGGGACGCGCGGGCCGGTTCGGACTCCTCCCGCCTGGTGGTCGTCACCCGGGGGGCCGTGTCGGCGGTCGCAGGAGACCAGCCCGATCCCTCGGCGGCGGCGCTCTGGGGACTGCTGCGTACCGCTCAGGCCGAGCACCCCGGACGGATCGTCGCCATCGACACCGACGAGGATCTCCCGGCGGACCGGACACGGTCGCTGGCCGCCCTCGGTGAGCCCCAACTCGCCCTGCGCGGAACACGGCTGTCGGTCCCCCGGCTGGCCCGGCGGCGCCACGGGAACGAGGACGCGCCCGCGACCCGGCTGGATCCCGAGGGTTCCGTGCTGGTGACCGGCGGTACCGGAACGCTGGGCACCCTGGTCGCACGGCACCTGGTCAGCAACCACGGCATCCGGCACCTGGTGCTGGTCAGCAGGCGGGGCCCGGCGGCCGAAGGGGCTCCGGAACTCGTGGCGGAACTCGAGGCGCTCGGCGCCTCCGCCACGGTGGCCGCCTGCGACGTGTCCGACCCCGGCGAGCTGGACAAGCTGCTGTCCGGCATCCCCGCCGAACACCGGCTGACCGCGGTGGTGCACACCTCCGGGGTTCTCGACGACGGGATGCTCGCCGATCTGACCCCGGAACGGTTCGACACCGTGCTGCGGCCGAAGGCCGACGCGGCCTGGCACCTGCACACCCGGACCGAGCACCTGGGACTGGCGGCGTTCGTGCTCTTCTCGTCCGCCGCGGGCGTGCTCGGCAGCCCCGGTCAGGCCAACTACGCCGCGGCCAACGGCTTCCTGGACGGACTGGCCGAGTACCGCCACGCCCGGGGACTGCCCGCCGTCTCCCTGGCCTGGGGCCTGTGGTCCGAGGCGTCCGGCATGACGACGCACCTGGCCGACACCGACCGGGGCCGGCTGTCGCGACGGGGCGCGGTCCCGCTCGGCAGCGACGAAGGGCTCGCCCTGTTCGACGCCGCGTTGCGCTCTTCCGAGGCACTGCTCATGCCCGCCCGGCTGGACTTCGCCTCGCTCGGCGCCCAAGCCGCCGACGGGAACCTGTCCCCGCTGCTGCGCCGCATGGTACGGCAGCCGAGGCGGGCGGCCGGGCAGGGCGGTCCGGCCGGTACCTCGCTGAGCGACCGGCTGACCGCACTCACCGAGAGCGACCGGCTGGCCCTGCTCGTCCAGTTGGTCAGTGAGCAGGTCTCGGACGTGCTCGGGCTGCCGCCCGAGGAGGCGGTCGATCCGGACCAGGCGTTCAAGGAGATCGGCTTCGACTCGATGCTCGCCGTGGAGCTGCGCAACCGGCTGGCCCGCGGCACCGGCGTCCGGCTGCCGGTGACCCTGGTGTTCGACTACCCGACCCCGGCCGTACTGGCGGCGGAGTTGCGCCGCGCGCTGCTGCCCGGCATCCCCGCCGAGGAGGAACCGGCGGAGGAGGCCGACGACGAAACCAGCCGGACGCTGGATCTCATCGCGTCCATGGACGTGGACGACCTGGTGGCACGAGCGCTCGGTACGTCATCCACCGACACGCACACTCCCGGAGAGGCATCATGACCACCACGACGGACAACCGCATCGTCGAAGCACTCCGCACCGCTCTGATGGAGAACGAACGGCTGCGCTCCGAGAACGACCGCATCACCGGCGCGGCATCGGAACCGATCGCGATCGTGGGCATGGGCTGCCGGCTTCCGGGGGGTGTGCAGTCGCCCGAGGACCTCTGGCAGCTGGTGGCCGAGGGAAAGGACGCGATCTCGGCATTTCCCGAGGACCGGGGCTGGGATCTGGATTCCCTGTACGACCCCGATCCCGACAACCCCGGAACCTCCTACACACGTGAGGGCGGATTCCTCCACGGGGCGGGCGGATTCGACGCGGAGTTCTTCGGCATCTCACCGCGCGAGGCCCTCGCGATGAACCCCCAGCAGCGCATCCTGCTCGAAGTCGCCTGGGAGACGTTCGAGCGCACCGGGCTCGACCCGAGCGCGCTGCGCGGGTCGGACATCGGGGTGTTCGCCGGCCTGATGTACCACGACTACGCGTCCCGCCTGACGGAGATTCCCCCGGAGCTCGAAGCCTCACTGGGGGTGGGGAACACCGGCAGCGTCGCCTCCGGCCGCATCTCCTACATGTTCGGTCTCGAAGGGCCGGCCATCACCGTGGACACGGCGTGTTCGTCGTCTCTGGTGGCGATCCACCTCGGCGTCCAGGCCCTCCGCAACAAGGAATGCTCGATGGCCCTCGCCGGCGGCGTCGCCGTCATGGCCACCCCCGCCACCTTCATCGAATTCTCCCGCCAACGCGGACTCGCCCCCGACGGCCGCTGCAAACCCTACGCCGCAGCCGCCGACGGAACCGGCTGGTCAGAAGGCGCCGGACTCATCCTCCTCGAACGCCTCAGCGACGCCCAGAAAAACAACCACCCCATCCACGCCCTCATCCGCGGCACCGCCGTCAACCAAGACGGAGCCTCCAACGGACTCACCGCCCCCAACGGCCCCTCCCAACAACGCGTCATCAACCAAGCCCTCACCAACGCCCGCCTCACCCCCACCGACATCGACGCCGTCGAAGGCCACGGCACCGGCACCACCCTCGGCGACCCCATCGAAGCCCAAGCACTCATCAACACCTACGGCCCCCACCACACCACCCACCCCCTCTACCTCGGCTCACTCAAATCCAACATCGGCCACACCCAAGCCGCCGCAGGCGTCGCCGGCCTCATAAAAATGGTCGAAGCCATCCGCCACAACCACCTCCCCCAAACCCTCCACATCGACCAACCCACCCCCCAAGTCGACTGGAACAACAGCAACATCCACCTCCTCCAACACCCCCAACCCTGGCCCACCACCAACCACCCCCGCCGCGCCGCCATCTCCTCCTTCGGCGTCAGCGGCACCAACGCCCACATCATCATCGAACAACCCCCCACCCCCACCGAAAACACCACCAACAGCACCAACAGCACCAACAGCACCAACAGCACCAACAGCACCAACCAGGCGGACACCACCGACACCACCGACAGCACCACCAGCACTCACGCCGACACCCCCGAAAAACTCCCCCTCTTCACCCCCGACGCCCCCCTCCTCCTCCCCCTCTCCGCCAAAACACCCACCGCCCTACGCGCCACCGCCCAACGCCTCGCCCACCACCTCACCCAACACCCCGAACTCGACCTCACCCACCTCCAACACACCCTCACCCACCGCACCCACCACCCCCACCGCGCCACCCTCATCACCACCGACCACACCACCACCCACACCGCACTCAACGCCCTCGCCAACAACACCCCCCACCCCAACCTCATCACCGGCCACGCCACCACCACCGGCAAAACCGCCCTCGTCTTCCCCGGACAAGGCACCCAATGGAACGGCATGGGCGCCCAACTCCTCGACACCAGCCCCACCTTCGCCCACCACATCCACACCATCGAACAAGCCCTCACCCCCTACACCGACTGGAAACTCACCGACGTCATCCGCCAACACCCCAACGCCCCCACCCTCGACCGCGTCGACGTCGTCCAACCCACCACCTTCGCCCTCATGACAGCCCTCGCCCACCTCTGGCACCACCAAGGCATCACCCCCCACACCGTCATCGGCCACTCCCAAGGCGAAATCGCCGCAGCCCACATCGCCGGCGCCCTCACCCTCCAAGACGCCGCAAAAATCGTCACCCTCCGCAGCCAAGCCATCGCCACCACCCTCACCGGCCACGGCGGCATGCTCCACCTCACCCTCCCCCACCAAGAAACCACCCAACTCATCCAACCCTGGACACCCCACGCCCAAATAGCCGCCCTCAACGGCCCCCACTCCACCGTCATCGCCGGAAACCCCACCACCCTCCAAGAAATCAAAAACCACTGCACCACCAACAACATCCAAACCCGCACCATCCCCGTCGACTACGCCTCACACACCACCCACGTCGAAAAAATAAAAGACACCATCACCACCCTCCTCGCCGACATCAAACCCACCCAAGCCCACACCCCCTACTACTCCACCCTCGAACAGCAATACATCACCGACACCACCACCCTCACCGCCGAATACTGGTACCGAAACCTCCGCCACACCGTCCAATTCCACAACAGCATCAAAAACCTCATCGAACAAAACCACCGCACATTCATCGAAACCAGCCCCCACCCCGTCCTCACCCCCAGCATCCAAAACACCCTCGAAAACACCCCCCACCCCACCCTCACCACCCCCACCCTCACCCGCCACCACGACACCCCCCACCAACTCCTCACCGCCACCGCCACCCTCCATACCCACACCACCACACACCCACCCACACCCACCCAAACCACCACCCCCCACACCAACACCCCCACCTACCCCTTCCAACACAAGAACTACTGGCTGGAGGGTTCGGGGCCGCGTTCGGGCGGCCGGATCTCCCTGCCGGAACCGGAAACGGAAACGGAGAAAGAGATGTCGCTCGGAGAAAGGCTCGCCGGCCTTTCGGCGGAAGAACAGCTCAAGGAACTCCTGACGCTCGTCCGCACGTCGGCTTCGGCCACCCTCGGGCACGAGGGCGAGGAATTCCCGACCGACGCGGCCTTCTTCGAGGAAGGCTTCAACTCGCTCAGCGCGGTGGAACTGCGCAACCGGATCTCCGAATCGACGGGACTGCGCCTGCCGGTCACTCTCCTGTTCGACTACGCCACCCCCGCGATGCTCGCGGAACACCTTCAGGAATCCCTCTTCACCTCCAGGAGCGCCTGACATGTTCGACGTCGCCACCTACCTCGACCGCCTGGGCCACGACGGCGGGACCGAAGCCACCCCGGAGACGCTGCGGCGTCTTCAGAAGCAGCACCTGATGGCCATACCCTTCGACAACTCCGCCCGGACCGGACAGGGCACCTCGTCGCTGGCCGACGTCGACCTGGACATGGACGTCGTGTTCGGGCCCGTGGTCGCCGAGGGCAGGGGCGGGGTCTGCTTCGAACTCAACGGCCTCTTCCGGCGGTTGCTGCTGAGCCTCGGCTACCGCGTCGACCATCTGTCGGCGGGCGTACGCGGTCCCGGCGGAACGTTCGGACCGGACCTGGAGCACATGTTCCTCGGTGTGCGGCTGGACGGCGATCTCTGGCTGACGGACGTCGGCTTCGCCGGTCCGGGCTTCCTGGAGCCCCTGAAGGTCGGCCCCGAGGTGCAGCACCAGTACGGAGTCGACTACCGGGTGATCGAGTCCGAGGGGTACCTGGTGGTCGAGCGGCGCATCAAGGACGGCGCGTGGCAGGCCGTCTACCGTCTCCAGGACCGTCCCCGGGAGCTCTCGGAGTGGGCCGCGCCCGCCCCGTCCTCCGAGGAGGACGCCTGGAACTGGGAGGGCGAGCTGGTCGCCGCGGACACCGTCATCCGGGCCCGGTCCTTCGAGACGGGGCAGCGGGTGCTGGTGGGGCGGCGGCTGCTCACCGTGGACGACGGGGTCGAGACGGTGAAGGTCCTGGTGACGCCGGCGGCCTACGAGGCGGCTACCGAGCAGATCCTCGGACGTGCCGAGTGAGCCCGGTCGCCGAGCGGACGCAGGTCCTGGTCGTCGGGTACGGGCCGGTCGGCCAGTTGCTCTCGGTGCTGCTGGCCCAGGACGGTACCGAGGTCACCGTGCTGGAGCGGTGGCCGCGGCCGTACCCCCGCCCCAGGGCGGTGGCCTTCGACGGTGAGTCCGCGCGCATCCTGGCCTCCGCCGGGCTGGGCGAACGGGTCGGCGCCTTCGGCGAGCCCTCCGGGGACTACAGCTGGCTCGACGAGAACGGCGAGGAGTTGATGCACTACGAGGCGCACGGCCCCGGCCTCTCGGGCTGGCCGGATTCCACCTCCATGTACCAGCCCGGGCTGGAGGAGGCGTTGGCCGGCCGGGGGGCCGAACTGCCCTCGCTGCGCTTGCTGCGGGGGTACGAGGCGGTCGGTCTGGCCCAGCCGGACGGGGACGGACCGGTGACCGTGGAGGCCGTCGGCGAGGACGGTGGGCGGATCGCGGTCACCGCCGACTGGGTGGTCGGCTGCGACGGGGCGAACAGTTTCGTACGCCGGCACATGGACGCGGACTTCGAAGACCTCGGGTTCCGTCACGACTGGCTCATCTGCGACATCGTGCCGCGCACTCCGCGTACCTACCGGCCGAACAACCTCCAGGTGTGCGACCCGGCGCGGCCGCGCACCGCCGTCTCGGCGGGACCGGGGCACCGGCGCTGGGAGTTCATGAAGCTGGACTCCGAGACGCCCGAGGAGCTGGACAAGCCGGACACCGTCTGGCGGCTGCTGGGGGAGGTCGGCGTCGGCCCCGGCGACGCGGAGCTGGAACGCCACGCCGTCTACACCTTCGAGGCGAAGCACGCGCGGCGTTGGCGCTCCGGACGGCTGCTGCTGGCGGGGGACTCGGCACATCTGATGCCCCCGTTCGCCGCACAGGGGATGTCCTCCGGTTTCCGGGACGCCGCCAATCTGGCCTGGAAGCTCCGTCTGGTCCTGACCGGCCGGGCGGGCGAGGACCTGCTGGACACGTACACCGAGGAGCGGCGGGAGCACGTACGGCACGCCATCGGGATGTCGGTGAGTCTGGGCCGGGTCATCTGCCAGACCGATCCGGAGACCGCGCGGGAACAGGCGGAGCTGATGAAGGCGCTGCGCCGCCGCTCGCCCGGACCGGCCCGGCAGCCTTCCGCCGTGGCCCCGCTCCTGAGCGGTTTCCTGCACCGTGGAGGGACAGGCTCCGGCGGGGAGTTGACGCCGCAGGGCCGGGTCGCCGCGGACGGGCGGGCGGGCCTGTTCGACGAGGTGTCCGGTACCGGGTTCGTCCTGCTGACCTCGTCGGCGCCGGACACCCTGCTGGACGCGGAGCGTTCCGCCGCGCTGGCGGCGCTGGGCGTGCGGACGGTGTGGGTACGACCGGCGGGCTCACCGCACCCCTCGGGCCCGGAGACGGGCACCGGGACGGTGGAGGACGTCGAGGACGTCTATCTGCCGTATCTGGCGGGCAAGGGCGCGGTGGCCGCGGTGGTGCGCCCGGACTTCTACCTGTACGGGGCCGCGGCCGACGGGCCCGCGCTCGCCGCGCTCCTGGACGGGCTGGCGGCGCGGCTGGCGGTCTGAGGGCGTACGGCCGACGGCGCGGTCCCCCGGGGCCGACCAGGCGGGCGGGGCGGGGAGCGGGTACCCGGAATGGGTTCCGCTCCCCGCCCCGCCCGTCCGGGCTGTCAGGAGCAGCTGTGGCTGTCGCGGTGGGCGGCGACGGTGCTCTGGTGCCGGCGGGCCCACTCGGTGAGTCCGGTGAGCGAGTGGTAGAGCTCGGCGGCGATCTCGGTCGCGGTGTACTCGACGCGGGGCGGGGCGGTGGGGTAGACGACCCGGTTCAGCAGACCGTCGCGTTCCAGGTTGCGCAGGGTGAGGGTGAGCATGCGCCGGCTGATGCCGGGCAGTGCGCGTTCCAGCTCGGTGAAGCGGACGGGTCCCTTCATGGTGAGCAGAAGAATGCCGATGCTCCACTTGCTGCTGACGCGGTTGAGGACGTCGAGAACCGTGCACGCCTCGCTCTGGGTACCGGTCACGTCCATGACGACTGTCATTGGCTGCCTTTCCACGTCTTTTGTCCATCGTCACATTTGTGCACCACTGT
The DNA here is from genome assembly GCF_026343115.1 of Streptomyces sp. NBC_00102. Lineage (GTDB taxonomy): Bacteria > Actinomycetota > Actinomycetes > Streptomycetales > Streptomycetaceae > Streptomyces. The sequence goes on along the minus strand of NZ_JAPEMC010000001.1, from coordinate 5,215,952 downwards.
TACATCAGTGCACCCGAAGAAGCATCCGGTGGGGGCGACTTCACGCCATCCTCACGCCCCCGCGCCGGATTCACCGCACCGCTCCCCCCGACCGTCACCGGACGCTCCCCCTCCCCGTCGCCGGGCCGCTCCCCTCCCCCGTGACAGCCCTTGGACGCACCCGCACCGCCTTCCCCCGGACAGCACCGCGCCCCGGCCGGGTGACGGGACCCAGGGGGTCCGGCACCCCGACCGGGGCGGCGCTCAGTCTTCCTCGGGCAGCACGCTCACTCCCGTGGCCCTGTCCGTGACGCGGATGGCTCCCATCGGGCAGAGGTCGGCGGCGTCGAGGAGTTCCTCATCGGGGTCGTTGTCCTCGCGCAGCGCCCGGGACTTCCCGCCGCTGATCGCGAAGCGGGTGGGGAAGACACTGGCGCACACCCCCGTGCCAAGACAGGCCGACCGTTCCACCCGGACCGTCCAGCGGGTCTCGTCCATCCGGTCTCACCACCGCACCGGCAGCTCGCGCACCCCGCGGGCGACCGACTCCTTGCGCCAGGGCACCTCCCCGGCGGGGACCGCGAGTTCGAGCTGCGGCAGCCGGGTGACGAGCGCGGTGAGGGCGAGCTGCAGCTCCATCCGGGCCAGCGGTGCGCCCAGGCAGTGGTGCAGGCCGTGCCCGAAGGCCACGTGCGGGTTGGTCTCCCGGTGGAAGTCGAGCCGGTCCGGGTTCGGGAAGACCGACGCGTCACGGTTGGCGGACGCGTAGTTGATCATGACCGCCTCGCCGGCCTTGATGAGCTGTCCGCTCAGCTCCACGTCCTCCAGGGCGATCCGGGTGTTGTCGGATGCGGGCGCGAGCGGGGCGTAGCGCAGCAGTTCCTCGACGGCGCTCGGGACGAGTTCCGGGGAGGCGACCAGTTCCTCCCAGCGCTCGCGGTCCTCCAGCAGGGCGAAGACGTGGCTGCTGAGCTGGTTGGCCGTCGTCTTGTGGCCGGCGGCGAGGAGGGTGATGCCGAGCAGGACCAGTTCGTCCTCGCTGAGCTTGTCGCCGTCCTCGCTGGCCGCCGTCAGCGCGGAGAGCAGGTCGTCCTGGGGTTCGGCGCGCCGCTTGCCGATGAGGTCGCCCATGTAGCCCATGAGCTCCTTGAGCGCGGCGCTCACCTCTTCGAGGGGCCGCTCGTCACCGGTCGTGAGCCAGACGTCGACGAGCGCCCGGAACTTCTGCTGGTCGGCCGCGGGGACACCGAGGAGTTCGCAGATGACGGTGATCGGGAGCGGCCAGGCGACGGTCTCGGCGAGATCGGCCGGACCGCCGGTGGCGATCAGGTCGTCGACGAGTTTGTCGACGATCGACTGGACGTTGGGCCGCAGCCGTTCGATGCGACGGCTGGTGAACGCCTTCGTGACGAGCTTGCGCAGCCGGGTGTGCTCGGGCGGGTCGAGGGCCACGATGATGGGGTCCTCGAAGGCCTGGCGGGAACGCGGCACGTCGGCGCCGATCGTGGCGGCCCGGCTGAAGCGCGGGTCGGCCATGACGGTCTTGCTGTCCTCGTAGTTGGTGGCCAGCCATGCCTCACCGCCGTAGGGCATCCGCACCCTGACCACGGGCCGTTCGGTGCGGTACTGGGCGTACTTGGGGTGCATGTCGAGGCGCTGGTAGGGACCGAACGGGTAGGTCTCCACCTCATGGTCCGGGGAGCTGTCCGGGGACGACATCGCTGGGTACCTCTCTCAGATCGGGGTGCCGGGCGTGACCGGCGTCGATGCGGCCGGGTCGGTGGACCGGCCGGCGGACGGGGTGGGGGTGGGGCCCGGCTTCGGCCTGCTACGGCCCCAGCGGCGCATGACCGGCGCCTCCACCAGGGTGTGCAGCAGCCAGCCGAGCAGGACGCAGGAGGCCAGCAGGAGCAGCAGGAGCCCGAGGGCGGCGGGGGTGCTGTAGGTGTCTCCGCCGAGCAGTTTGAGGCGTCCGTAGAAGATCGGTATGACCTGGCCCATGTACATGCCGAAGGAGACGGTGCCGAGCCATACCAGGAAGGGGTGGTTGAGCACCGACTTGCCGCCCCGGGCGTCGTGGGAGGCCACGGCGCAGATGATGGCGGAGACGGGCACGATGGTGGTGAGCGAGAAGTTGTACGGGCTGGGCACCTCGACGGCCGCGACGTAGCCGGCCAGCGCGAGCACCGCGATGGGCCAGGCACCGATCCGGGGCCAGAGTCCGGCCATGACGATGCGTGCCAGCAGGATGCCCAGCACGAATTCGAACAGGCGGGACGGCGGGAAGAGGTAGCCGAACCACATCTTGGTCATGGGCAGGGGGGCGAGCGGGAACGACTGCCCGGCGGGTATGACGTACCGCGCCAGGAGGGCGATCACCGCGACCCCCGCCACCGCGCCGCCCGCCCAGAACCACAGCCTGCGGTCGGCGATCCGGGCCAGCGGCCGGATGATCACCGGGAACAGCAGGTAGAAGAGGAGCTCCGAACAGAGCGACCAGGCCGGGACGTTGACGCTGTTGTTGGTGTCCGACTGCGGGCTGAACGAGTGCAGCAGGAACAGGTTCGGCAGCCAGGCGTGCATCGGGGTGTAGGCGGCCGCGAACAGGAACATGGTGAGCGCCCAGGTCACCAGGTGGTTCGGGAAAATCTTGAGCAGCCTGCGCCGCCAGAATCCGGTGGCGGTGTCCTTTTCGCGCCGGGACCATGTCAGGACGAATCCGCTGAGCACGAAGAAGAACGACACTCCGACGAATCCCGCGGGGGCGAAGATCTTCGCCATGTTGTCCGCGATCGTCCGGTCCCGGAACAGATTGATGGGGACCGAGAGATCCAGCGGGTTGTACAGGAGGGACGCGTGCGCGAGGAAAACCAGGAGAGCCGCGAAGAAGCGGATTCCGGTCAGCGCGGGCAGGTCGCGTCCGCCGCGCTGCGGGGCGGTCGCCGTCTCCCGTCCCATCAGGGCGTCGCCTTGCCCAGGGACGCCTTCATGGCCTCGACGGCCCCCTCCATCCCGGCGGCGAACTCCTCGGCGAGGGAGTCGGGCTTCAGGTCGACGAGCCAGGCCACACGCGAGCCGCTGTCGCCCTCGGCCGGCGGGAGGACCTGCATGACGGAGTGGTGGTGGGTCAGGGCCCACGGTCCCTGGCGCACGCTGTAGGACATGCGGCGCAGCGCCGGGTCGACGCTCACGATCAGTTCCTCGATGATGCCGTTCTCGGCCATGTCCACGCGGCGGACGTCGCCCTCCACGGTGACCGGGCCGAGGAAGGTGATGAGTTGGTTCACCTTGCCGACTTCTTCCAAAGCGGCCCAGGCCACTTCGGCGTCGGCGGCCACTGCGAATTCCCGAATAATGGATGCCATGTATGCATGATGGGTGGCCCGTCAGCGACGAACCACCCCTCATGAACCCCTATGAACAGCCTCTCCCGGGGCTGTCGTTCGTCACTCCGCGGAAAGGGCGGCTTCCTTGATGCGCTCCAGGAAGTGGACCTCTTCGTCGATGTCGGAAGCGGTCATGTTCGCGAAGAAGATCTGATCGATCCCGGTACCGCGCAGCGAGGCCAGGTCGTCGGCGATCTGCTCGGGGGAACCGCCGAGGAAGGGCCGGTCCTTGCCGAGGGGCTTGTCCGACAGCGGTACGTTGGCCCGGCCGACGACCGTCAGGGCGGAGGGGTCCCGGCCCTCGTCCTTGGCGCCCTCGCGGAAGAGCTGGGCCGCGCCGAGCAGGCTGTCCCGCGAGACGACGACGGGGTTGAGTCCGTCGGCGATGCGCGCGGCGCGCCGGATTCCGGCCGGTGTCATCGCCCCCACCAGGACCGGTATCCGTCCGGCCGGCTTGGGGTTCACCTCGGACGGGACGATCGTGTAGAAGCGTCCCTTGAAGGCGACCGGATCGGGCCCCCAGCACGCCTTCATCGCCGTGACCACCTCTTCGAAACCGGCGCCCATCCGGCTCATGGGCACGTTGGCGGTCTCGAACTCGGGGCGCATCCAGCCCTGCCCGACACCGGCCACCACCCGGCCGCCGCTGAACCTGTCCAGGGTGGCGAACCGGCGGGCGAGCACGACCGGCGGGTGCAGCAGGGCGTCGATGACGCTGGTGCCGAGCTTGATGCGTTCGGTCAGCGCCGCGACATGGCTCAGGGTGACCAGTGGCTCAAACACGGTGGTGTACATGTCGGGAACGGGCTGCGGTTCGCCGCCGCCGATGGGCACGACCGGGTCCACGGGGCGCAGCAGCCGCTCGTAGGTCCACAGCGAGTCGTAGCCGATCCGTTCGGCGGTGGTGGCGATCCGGCTGATGTTCTCGGGGGTGGCGAGCACTCCTGAGGTGGGAAGTGCGTATCCCAGTTCCATGTGTTTCCTGTCCGTCATCATGGTTCAGAGGCCGAGTTCTTGCTGTGCCAGTTCAAGGATCTCGTCGTCGGTAGCCGCGTCCAGACCACTTTCGGCCGCGTCGTCGCGCCGTTCCCACTGTGAGATCAGGGCCCGCAGCCGCCCCACCACGTGGGACCGGGTGCGGTCGTCCGCGCTGTCGGCTCCGGCCGCCGTGGAGCGTTCCAGGCCGTCGAGTTCCGCCCGGATCGCCGCCTCCCCGGTGTCGGGGGCGGGGGCGAGCAGTTCCCTGAGGTGTCCGACGAGTGCCTCGGGGGTGGGGAAGTCGAACACGAGGGTCGCGGGCAGCCGGCTTCCGACGGCGGTGGAGAGGCGGTTGCGCAGGTCCACCGCGGCGAGGGAGTCGAATCCCGCGTCCTTGAAGGCCTGTCCGGGAGCGACGTCGTCGGCGTCGGCGTGGCCGAGGGAGGCGGCGGCCGAGGAGCGGACCAGGCCGAGGAGGAGGTCGTGCTGCTCCTCTGCCGTCTTCCCGGTGAGGCGGTCGGTCCAGGACGTGCCGCCCCCCGCCGCGGCGGGGGCGGACGCGGCCTTCGGTACGGGGCGTACGAGCGAGTGGTAGATCGCGGGCAGGGTGCCGTCGGCCGCGGCGGACCGCAGCCCCTCGAAGTCGAGTCGGGCCGGCATCAGCGTGCCGGCGCCGGAGGCGAGGGCGGCGTCGAGCAGGGCGAGTCCCTCCTCGGGGGAGAGCTGGGGCACCGCGCCCCGGCCGTCCAGGTGGGCGGTCAGCTCGCTGCTCACCCCCCACAGGCCCCAGGCCAGCGAGGTGGCGGGCAGGCCGCAGGCCCGCCGGTGCGCGGCCAGTCCGTCGAGGAAGGCGTTGGCGGCCGCGTAGTTGGCCTGTCCGGGGTTGCCGACCACGGCGGCGGCCGAGGAGAACAGGACGAAGGCGGCGAGGTCCGCCTCCCGGGTGAGCCGGTGCAGGTGCCAGGCGGCGTCCGCCTTCGGGCGCAGGACGCCGGCCAGCCGCTCGCCGTCCAGTCCGGTGAGGATGCCGTCGTCGGTCGTTCCGGCGGCGTGGACCACGGCGGTCAGCGGGTGCTCCTGCGGTATCGCGTCCAGTACGGCCGAGAGCGCGGCGGGATCGGAGGCGTCGGCGGCCTCGACCCGTACCTCGGCGTCCAGAGCGGTCAGTTCCTCGACGAGAGCGCCCACGCCGGGTGCCGCGGCGCCCCTGCGGCTGAGCAGCACCAGGCGGCGTACGCCGTGCGCGGTGACCAGGTGCCGGGCGATCAGGCCGCCCAGCGAGCCGGTGCCGCCGGTGATCAGGACGGTGCCGTCCGGGTCCAGCGCCCGTGCGGGGGCGGGATCGGCCGGCTGCCCGGCCCGGACCAGGCGGGGTACGAGGACGCGTCCGCCGCGGACGGCGGCCTGGGGCTCACCGGTGGCGAGGACTTCGCCCGCGACGGCCAGCGGGTCCGGGTCGGCGGTGTCCAGCAGGACGAAGCGGCCCGGGTTCTCCGACTGGGCGGTGCGGACCAGGCCCCAGACTGCGGCCTCGACCGGGTCGCAGGACTCGTCCGCGCCCCCCGCCGGGACGGCTCCGCAGGTACGGATCACCAGGGGGACGTTCTCCAGGGCGGGTTCGGCGAGGTGGGCGAGGAGCCGGTCCAGGACCAGACTGGTCAGCCGGAGGGTGTCGGCGGGCACGAGCCCGGCGACGGCTTCACCGGGTGCCTCGCCCGCTTCGGACAGGTCGAGAAGGACGGCGTCGGGCAGTTCGCCGCCCGTGGCCGCCGCGTCCGGGTGGTGCCCGTCCCCGGCCGTCGCGCCGCCGTCCAGCACCGCCCAGCGCAGGGCGGCGCCTTCCCCGGTGCGCCGGGCCTCGGTCCACTCCAGCCGGAACAGCGCCTCGCCCACGGCCGCGCCCGTGCTCCGCAACTGCTCGGCGGCGACGGGTCGCAGGGTCAGCGAGTCGGCGGTGAGCACCGGGGTTCCCCGCTCGTCGAAGGCGCTCAGGGAGAAGGCGTCGGGTCCCGCGGGGGCGACCCGGATCCGCAGCCGGGCGGCTCCGGAGGAGTGCAGGGTGACGCCGCTCCAGGCGAACGGCAGCCGGATGGTGCCGTCCCCGTCCGGCCCGGGGTCGCCGAGGGCCCCGAAGTCGCCCGCGTGCAGGGCGGCGTCGAAGAGCGCCGGGTGCAGGCCGAAGGCCGCCGCCTGCGCCGTCTCGTCTTCGGGCAGGGAGACTTCGGCGAAGGTCTCCTCGTCGCGGGTCCAGAGGGCGCGCAGTCCGCGGAAGGCCGGGCCGTAGCCGTATCCCTCGGCCGCCTTGCGCGGGTAGAAGCCGCCGAGGTCCACCGGTCGGGCGCCGTCGGGCGGCCAGCTCTCCCGGAGGGCGGCCGGCGTGGGTGCCTCGGGGGTGAGGGTGCCGTCGGCGTGGCGGGTCCAGGGCGTCCCCGCCTCCTCGTCGGGCCGCGAGTAGACGCGTACCGCGCGGGTGCCGTCCGGTCCGGTCCCGCCGACCACCACCTGCACGTGGACGGATCCCTCTTCGGGTACGACCAGGGGCGCTTCGACGAGCAGTTCGGCCAGCGCGGGCGCGGAGGTCTCCCCCGCCGCCCGCAGAGCCATCTCGACCAGCGCCGCCCCTGGTACGACGACCCGTCCGGAGACCCGGTGGTCACCGAGCCACGGGTGCGACCAGAGGGCGAGCGGGGCGTCGAAGAGGAGGCTGCTGCCGTCCGCGACGTCCAGCGTCGCGGACAGGAGGGGGTGGCCGAGGGGCCGCAGCCCCGGGGCGCCCTCCGTCCGGCGGGTCACGGCGGGCCAGTGCCGCCGGTGCTCGAAGGCGTAGGTGGGCAGCGCCACCCGTCGTACGCCCGTACCGGCGTACAGGGCCGCCCAGTCGACGGCGGCGCCGTCCGCGTGCAGTTGGGAGACGGCCGAGAGCAGGGCGCGTACCTCGGAGTGGTCGCGGCGCAGCAGCGGGAGGCAGCGGGAGGGGGTGTCGTCCTCGGCGAGGATCTCGCCGGCCATGGCCGTCAGCACCGCGTCGGGGCCGAGTTCGAGGAAGGTGGTGGTACCCGCCGCGCGCAGGGTGCGTACGGCGTCGGTGAAGCGGACCGGACGGCGGACGTGGTCCGTCCAGTAGTCCGGGGAGGCGAGGGTGGCCGCGTCGAGCGGCTCCCCGGTGACGGCGGAGACGACCTCGATCAGGGGGTGGTGGTAGCGCAGCCCCTCGGCGACCTTGCGGAAGTCGGCCAGGACCGGTTCGACCAGCGGGGAGTGGAAGGCGTGGCTGACCCTGAGGGCGCGGGTCTTCCAGCCCTTCTCCGCGCAGACCTGTGCGACCCGCGCGACCTCTTCGGCCGCGCCGGACAGGACGACGGACCGGGGGCCGTTGATCCCGGCGATCCCCACCCGGTCGTGACCCGCGAGGAGGGGCAGCACCTCTTCCTCGGAGGCCTGCACGGCCGTCATCACGCCGCCTTCGGGCAGCGACTGGAGCAGCCGGCCGCGTGCGGCGACCAGGGCGCAGGCGTCGGCCAGGCCGAGCACGCCCGCGACGTGGGCGGCGGCCAGTTCGCCGATGGAGTGCCCGGCCAGCCGGTCGGGCCTGATCCCCCATGCCTCCATCAGCCGGAAGAGGGCGACTTCGACGGCGAACAGGGCGGGCTGGGTGTACGCGGTGCGGTTCAGCTCCTCCGGTTCCGAGCCGAGGACGATCTCCTTCAGCGGGCGGTCGAGGTACGGGTCGAAGGTGGCGCAGATCTCGTCGAAGGCCGCAGCGAACACCGGGAAGGCGGCGTGGAGTTCGCGTCCCATGCCGGGTCGCTGGCTGCCCTGGCCGGTGAAGAGGAAGGCGAGCTCCCCCGGGGTGTCGCGGACGCCGCGGACGGTGCCGGGCGTCTCCTCGTCGCGACTCAGGGCCCGCAGCCCGTCGAGGAGTTCGGCGCGGTCCGCCGCCAGGATCACCGCGGAGTGCTCCGCGTGGGACCGGGTGGTGGCCAGCGAGTACGCGAGGTCGCCCTGGCCGGGGGCCGTCCCGGAGCCCAGGAGCGCGGCCAGGCGGGTGGCCTGTCCTCGCAGCGCGCCGCCGGTCCGGGCGGACACCGGGAACGGCAGGACGGCGGGGAGCGGCGCCCCGGGTGCCGGCGCCGCCTCGGAGGACGGCTCCGGCGGCGCCTGTTCGAGCACCACGTGGGCGTTGGTGCCGCTCACCCCGAAGGCCGAGACGGCGCACCGGCGCGGGCCGTCCTCGTCGGTCCACGGGCGGGCCTCGGTGAGCAGGGAGACCTGCCCGGCGGACCAGTCCACGTGCGAGGAGGGGGACTGCGCGTGCAGGGTGGCGGGCAGGACGCCGTGGCGCATCGCCTGCACCATCTTGATGACGCCCGCGACGCCCGCGGCGCCCTGGGTGTGACCGATGTTGGACTTCACCGAGCCGAGCCAGAGCGGCCGGCCTTCCGGGCGTCCGGTGCCGTAGGTGGCCAGCAGGGCCTGGGCCTCGATGGGGTCGCCCAGCGCGGTGCCGGTGCCGTGCGCTTCGACGGCCTGGACGTCGGGGGCGGCGAGGCGCGCGTCGGCGAGCGCCTGCCGGATCACCCGCTGCTGGGCGGGCCCGTTGGGGGCGGTCAGTCCGTTGGAGGCGCCGTCCTGGTTGACGGCGGAGCCGCGTACCAGGGCGAGTACGTCGTGACCGAGCCGGCGGGCGTCGGAGAGCCGCTCGACCAGGAGCAGTCCGACGCCCTCCGCCCAGCTGGTGCCGTCGGCGCCCTCGGCGAACGCCTTGCACCGTCCGTCGGCGGCGAGTCCGCGCTGCCGGGAGAACTCGATGAAGTTGTCCGGGGTGGCCATCACGGTGACCCCTCCGGCGAGCGCCATGGAGCACTCGCCCTGGCGCAGCGCCCTGACGGCGAGGTGCAGGGCGACGAGGGAGGAGGAGCAGGCCGTGTCGACGCTCAGCGCCGGGCCCTCGAACCCGAGGGTGTACGACACCCGTCCGGAGGCCACGCTGCCGGAGGTCCCGGTCAGCCGGTAGCCCTCGATCTCGGCGGGCGCGTCGCGCAGCCGCAGCGCGTAGTCGTGGTTGATCACTCCGGTGAAGACGCCGACGTCGGTGCCGCGCAGGGAGGTCGGGTCGAGGCCCGCGCTCTCCAGGGTCTCCCAGGCCACCTCCAGCAGCAGGCGCTGCTGGGGGTCCATGGCCAGGGCCTCGCGCGGTGAGATGCCGAAGAAGTCGGCGTCGAAGGCGGCCGCGTCGAGGAAGGCGCCGCGGCGGGCGTAGCTGGTGCCGAGGTGGTCGGGGTCGGAGTGGAAGAGGGAGTCCAGGTCCCAGCCTCGGTCGGCCGGGAACTCGGTGACGGCGTCGACGCCGTCCTCGATCAGCCGCCAGAAGCGCTCGGGGTCGTCCGCGCCGGCCGGGAACCGGCAGCCCATCGCGACGATGGCGATCGGGTCGTCGTCGGGGGCCGGCGGCGGGGTCGGGGCGGCCGGGGTGCCCGCCGCCGCGGGCCGGTCCTCGTCGCTCCCGGAGAGCAGGGGCCACAGGTGGCGGGAGAGCTCGGCGGGCGTGGGGTGGTCGAAGACCAGGGTGGCGGGCAGGCGCATCCCGGTGGCTCCGCTCAGCCGGTTGCGGAGCTCGACGGCGGTGAGGGAGTCGAAGCCGGCTTCCTTGAAGGAGCGTTCGGCGCCGACCGCGTCGGCCGTCGCATGGCCGAGGACGGTCGCCGCCTCGCCCCGTACGAGGGCGAGGATCTCCCGCCGGCCGGCCTCCTCGGTCATGGTGGCCAGCCGGTCCGCCACGCCCTGGACCGGGGCGGCGGTCGCGGCGACGCGCCGGGCGGGCCGGACCAGGTCGCGGAGGAGTTCGGGGACCGGGTCGGGCCGGTGCGCGCCGTCGAGTTCCAGCCCCGCGGCGAGCACGGCGGGTTCCGGGCCGCGCAGCGCGGCGTCGAAGAGGGCGAGGCCTTCGGCGGAGGTGAGGGCGCGCATGCCGCCGCGCCGGGTGCGCGAGAGGGCCGACTCGTCCAGGTCCGCGGTCATGCCGCTGGCCTGCGCCCACAGGCCCCAGGCCACCGAGACCGCCGGGAGCCCCTGGGCCGCCCGCCGCTGGGCGAGCGCGTCCAGGAAGGCGTTGGCGGCCGCGTAGTTGGCCTGGCCGGGGTTGCCGAGGGTGCCGGCCGCCGAGGAGAACATCACGAAGGCCGCGAGGTCGGTGTCCCGGGTCAGTTCGTCCAGGTGGAGCGCGGTGTCGGCCTTGGGCCGCAGTACGGTGTCCATCCGGTCCGGGGTCATCGAGCCGAGGACCCCGTCGTCGAGGACGCCCGCCGTGTGCACGACCGCGGTCAGCGGGTGCGCGTCGGGTACCGAGGCGAGCAGGCGGGAGAGCTCCTCGCGGTCGGAGGTGTCGCAGGCCGCGAAGGTCACCCGGGCTCCCAGGGCGGCGAGTTCGGCGGCGAGTTCCCCGGCCCCCTCGGCGGCGGCTCCGCGCCGTCCGGCCAGCAGGAGTTCGCGGACGCCGTGTTCGCCGGCCAGGTGGCGGGCGACCAGGCCGCCGAGCACCCCGGTGCCGCCGGTGACGAGGACGGTGCCCTCCGGGTCGAGGGCGTGGGGGACGGTGAGGACGACCTTGCCGATGTGGCGGGCCTGGCTGAGGTGCCGGAACGCCTCCGGGGCCTGCCGCACGTCCCAGGAGGCGGACTGCAGCGGGCTGAGGTCTCCCGAGGCGAAGAGCGAGGCCAGTTCGCGCAGCATCCGCTGGATGCGGTCGGGCCCGGCTTCGCGGATGTCGTACACCTGGTAGCCGACACCCGGATGGGCGCGGGCGACCTCGTCGGGGTCCCTGACGTCGGTCTTGCCGAGTTCCAGGAATGCCCCGCCGCGCGGCAGCAGGCCGAGCGAGGCGTCGGTGAGTTCACCGGCCAGGGAGTTGAGCACCAGGTCCATGCCGCGCCCGCCGGTCGCCGCGAGGAACTTCTCGCCGAACTCGGCGGTACGGGAGGAGGCCAGGTGGTCGTCGTCGATGCCGCAGGCCCGCAGGGTGTCCCACTTGGAGGGGGACGCGGTGGCGTAGACCTCGGCTCCGAAGTGCCGGGCCAGCTGGACCGCGGCCATGCCGACCCCGCCCGCCGCCGCGTGGATCAGGACGGTCCCGCCCGCGCGGATCTCCGCCAGGTCGCGCAGCCCGTAGTAGGCGGTGAGGAAGACGATCGGGACGGCCGCCGCCTGCTGGTACGACCAGCCGGCCGGCATGGGGACGAGCAGCCGGTGGTCGGTGACCACGACGGGACCGAAGGCCCCGAAGTCGCCGGCCATGCCCATCACCCGGTCGCCGGGCGCGAGGCCGGTGACCGCGGACCCCACGTCGAGCACCACGCCCGCGGCCTCGCCGCCGAGCCCGCTCTGTCCGGGCACCATGCCCAGCGACACCAGCACGTCACGGAAGTTGACTCCGGCGGCCCGCACGCTCAGGCGTACCTGGTCCGGTCCGAGGGGTTCCAGCGCCGCCGGGCTGTCCACCAGGGCGAGGTCCTTGAGGGTGCCACCGCCTCCGGTGGTCTCCAGGCGCCAGGCGGTCGCACCGGCCGGTGCGCGCAGGGCGGGCCCGGCGGCCTCGTGTTCCAGCCGGGGCAGGAACACCTCGGTGCCCCGCAGGGCGGCCTGGGCGTGCTCGGAGGCGACCACGGCGGGCAGCAGGCCGTCGGCGGCCTCCGCACCGTCGGTGTCCACCAGGACGACGCGGCCGGGGTGTTCGGACTGGGCCGACCTGACGAGGCCCCAGAGCGCTCCCGCGGCGACGTCGGTGACCTCCGTCGCGCTGTGCACGGCCACGGCGCCCCGGGTGAGGACCAGGACGCGCGCGTCGCCCTCGCCGGTCCCGTCCAGCACGTCGCGGAGCCCGTCCAGCACCTGTGAGGTGAGGTCCCTGAGCCGTTCGCCGTCCGTGCCGGACACGGCACGCGCGTCGATCACGACGACGTCGGGTGCCGCCGTCCGCTCCGGCGCCCGGCCGTCCTCGGCCCCGGCGGCCCGGTGGGGCGCCCGGTCCGGATGCCCGGAGGCGGCGGACCCGTACCAGGTCCAGGTGCCGGCCTCGGCCGCGGGCAGTGTCACGGCGTTCCAGCGGGTGCGGAAGAGCAGGCCCGCTCCGGGGGCGGGCGTGCCGCTCGCCGCCCGGCCCGCCGGGCGCAGGATCAGCTCGCCGATGGTGGCGACCGGTTCGCCCGCCGGGTCGGCCAGGCGGACGGCGGTGGCACCGGACGGCAAGCGGGTCAGGCGCACCCGGAGTCCGGTGGCGCCGGAGGCGTGGAGGGAGACCTGCCGGAACTCGAAGGGCAGGTCGCGGGTGCCGCGGTCGCCGCCGGAGGCCGCCTGGCCCGAGTGGAGGGCCGCGTCCAGCAGAGCCGGGTGGACGCCGAAGCGGTCGGCCCGCGGTGTGTGGTCCTCCGGCAGCGACACCTCCGCGTACAGGTCGTCCCCGTCCTCCCAGGCGGCGCGGAGTCCCTGGAAGAGCGGGCCGTAGCCGAAGCCGGCCGCCGCCCGCCGTTCGTAGAAGTCCTCCACCGGCAGCGGGGTCGCGCCCGGGGGCGGCCACGCGGTGAGCCGGAAGTCCGGGGCCTCACCGCGGTGGGTGAGGAAGCCCGCCGCGTGCAGCGTCCACGGCGCCCCGTCCGTGGTGTCGGGGCGGGCGTGCACGGACACCGGGAGGCGGTCGGTCGCGTCGGGGCCGCCGACTTCGACCTGGACGCGGAGGCCGCCCTGTACGGGCAGCACCATCGGGGTGTGCACGACGAGTTCGTCCACGGTGTCCGCGCCCGCCTCGTCGGCGGCCCGCAGGACCAGTTCCAGCAGCGCGGTGCCCGGGACCACCGGATCGTCGCCGACCCGGTGCTCGGTGAGCCACGGCTGGGCCGTACGGGAGAACCTCGCGGTGAAGAGGGTGCCGTCGCCGTCGGGCCGGGCGAGGACGGCGCCGATCAGCGGGTGTCCCGGGCTCACCAGGCCGGCGGCGGAGACGTCGGCGGTGTCCTCGGCGGCCGACAGCCAGTAGCGGCGGTGCTGGAAGGCGTAGGTGGGCAGCGGGTGCGCGGGCAGCACCGCGCCGCCCAGCAGTTCCCGCCAGCCGACGGGGACGCCCCGGGTGTGCAGCCGGGCCACCGCCGCGAGCAGGGCGCCCGGCTCCGGCCGGTCGCGGCGGAGCGCCGGCACGGCCTCCACCGCCGGGTCGTCGACGGACTCCAGGCAGTCCTGGACCATCGCCGTCAGGACGCCGCCGGGGCCGATTTCCAGGAAGGTCCTGGCGCCCTCGGCGTGCAGGGTCCGTACGGCGTCGGCGAAGCGGACCGGGCGCCGTACGTGCCGTACCCAGTACTCGGGCCGGGTGATCTCGTCCGGATCGGCGAGCAGGCCGGTCAGACCGGACACCAGGGGCACGGCGGGCGGCGCGTAGGCCAGTCGCTCCGCGACGGTCCGGAACTCCTCCAGCATCGGCTCCATCAGCGGCGAGTGGAAGGCGTGCGACACCCGCAGCCGCTTGACCCGGTGGCCGCGCCCGGCGAGGACGGCGGTGACCCGGTCCACGGCGTCGGCGTCACCGGAGACCACCACGGCCCGGGGGCCGTTGACGGCGGCGAGTCCCACCGAGGCGTCCAGCAGGGGGGTGACCTCCTCCTCGCCGGCCTCCACGGCGGCCATGGCGCCGCCGGGCGGCAGCGCTCCCATCAGCCGTCCCCGGGCGGCCACCAGCTCCGCGGCGTCCTCCAGCGACCAGACACCGGCGAGGTGGGCGGCGGCCAGTTCGCCCACGGAGTGCCCGGCGAGCAGGTCCGGGCGGACGCCCCAGCCTTCGAGGAGCCGGTACAGGGCGACCTCGACGGCGAAGAGGGCGGGCTGGGTGAACTCGGTGGAGTCCAGCAGGGCTGCGTCCGTCCCGAACACCACGCTCCGCAGCGGCACGGCCAGGTGGTGGTCGAGGGCGTCGCACACCGTGTCGAAGGCCGCGGCGAAGGCGGGGAGCTCCTCGTACAGCCGGCGGCCCATGTCCAGCCGCTGGCTGCCCTGTCCGGTCAGCACGAAGGCGGTACGGCCGCCCGCCGGGGTACCGGTGACCGCTTCGGCGGACGGGCGGCCCTCGGCCAGCGCGGTCAGCTGGGCGACGGCCTCCTCCCGGCCGGGGGCGACGACGACGGCACGGTGGTCCAGGCGCGCCCGGGTGGTGGCCAGGGCCAGGGCGAGGTCCGCGGGCTCCAGTTCGGGACGGCCGGCGGCGTACGCGGCGAGCCGGGCCGCCTGCCCGCGCAGCGCCTCCTCGGTGTGGGCGGACAACGGCCATACGACCGAGGGGATTCCGGTGCCCTCCGGCCTCTCCTCGGGCTCCTCGGGGGCCTGTTCGAGGATCACGTGCGCGTTGGTGCCGCTGACGCCGAACGACGACACCGCGGCCCGCCGGGGACGGTCCAGGGCGGGCCAGTCGCGGGCCTCGGTCAGGAGTTCCACCGCTCCCCGGGTCCAGTCCACCCGGGTGGTCGGCCGGTCCAGGTGCAGGGTCTTCGGCAGCACGCCGTTGCGCAGCGCCATGACCGTCTTGATCACACCGGCGACTCCGGCGGCGGCCTGGGTGTGGCCGATGTTGGACTTCAGCGAGCCCAGCAGTACCGGCTGCCCGGCGGGACGGTCCTGGCCGTACGTCGCGATGACGGCCTGCGCCTCGATCGGGTCGCCCAGCCGGGTTCCGGTGCCGTGGCCCTCCACCGCGTCGACGTCCGAGGGCTTCAGACCCGCCTGGTCGAGGGCCTGGCGGATCACGCGTTCCTGGGCGGGGCCACTGGGGGCGGTGAGACCGTTCGAGGCTCCGTCCTGGTTCAGGGCGGAGGACCGCACCACGGCGAGGACGCGGTGGCCGTTGCGGCGGGCGTCGGAAAGCCGTTCCAGGACGAGCAGGGCGACGCCCTCGGACCAGCTGGTCCCGTCGGCCGCCTCGGCGAACGCCTTGCTGCGGCCGTCGGCGGCCAGTCCCCGCTGGCGGGAGAACTCCACGAAGGGGGAGGGCTTCGCCATCACGGCGACCCCGCCGGCCAGCGCCAGGGTGCATTCGCCCTGGCGCAGCGACCGGGCCGCCAGGTGCAGGGCGACCAGGGAGGACGAGCAGGCGGTGTCGACGGTGATGGCGGGGCCTTCCAGGCCCAGGGCGTAGGAGACCCGGCCGGTGACGACGCTGCCGGCCGATCCGATTCCCAGATATCCCTCGGTCCCCTCGGGCGCCCGGCGCACGTGTGCCGTGTAGTCGTGGTACATCACGCCCGCGAACACCCCGGCGGCCTCGCCGCGCAACGAGGTGGGGGCGATGCCCGCGTTCTCCAGGGCCTCCCAGGAGGCTTCCAGCAGCAGCCGCTGCTGGGGGTCCATCGCGAGCGCCTCGCGGGGCGAGATGCCGAAGAGTTCCGCGTCGAAGTCGGCGGCCGAGTCGAGGAAGCCGCCTTCCCTGACGTAGGAGGTGCCGGGTGCGGTGGGGTCCGGGTCGAAGAGCTCGTCGAAGTTCCATCCCCGGTCGGTGGGGAACGCCGCGATGGCGTCGCGTCCCTCGGTGACCAGCCGCCAGAGGTCCTCGGGCGAGGACACGCCGCCGGGCAGCCTGCAGGACATGCCGACGATGGCGACGGGTTCGTCGGGCTGCACCGGGGGCCGCGCGGCGCGGCCGGGGGCGGAGGCGGCGGCCTCCGGCCAGAGTCCGGCGCGCAGGTGACGGCCGAGCGCGGCCGGGGTCGGGTGGTCGAAGGCGACGGTGACGGGGAGCGCGAGGCCGGTGGCGGCGGTCAGGGCGTTCCGCAGGGCCACCGCGTCCAGTGAGGTGAACCCGAGGTCCTTGAACGCCCGGTCCATCGGGATCGGGCCTCCGGCGCCTTCCCGCAGGTGGGCCGCCTCGCGTGCCACCAGCTCGCCCAGGGCCGCGAGCCGGCCCTCCGCGTCCAGCCGGCCGAGCGTGCCGCGCAGCGCGGCGGTCGCGGCGGCGTCGGCCGCGCCGTCGGCTCCGGGGGCCGACGACTCGACCAGCCCCCTCAGCAGCGGCGGCACGTCACCGCCGAGGGCGCCCGTGTCGATGCGCGCGATGGTCAGGGCGGAGCGGTCAACCGCCCGGGCGGCGTCCAGGGCGGCGAGGCCCTCGCGGCCGGTCACCGGTCCGCCGGACGGCCAGTTCACGGTCAGCGCGGGCAGTCCGGCGGCGCGCCTCACCCCGGCCAGGGCCACCAGGTAGGCGGTCTCGGCCGACTCTCCGGGGGCTCCCTCGTCCAGCGGTCCCGCCCCTTCGACGAGCACCAGGAACGACGTCAGGGGGTGGTCGCCGGTCAGTTCGTGCAGGTGCCAGGCGCCGTCGAGTACGGAGGTCCGCAGTTCGCCGGGCATCCCGCCGGCCGCTCCGGCGACGTGCGCCACGGAGGTGACCGGCCGGCCGGAGGACGCCAGTGCGGCGGCGAGGGCCGTACGGTCCGAGGGGTCGCAGGCCAGCAGTTCGCAGCGGGTGCCGCCGGCTTCCAGGTCGGCCGCCAGCGCCGCCGCGTCCCGGTCGTCCGCACCGTGCGGGCTGAGCAGCAGGACGTCGTCGGCCTCGCCGGTCGCGGCGAGGTGGCGGACGAGGGTGCCCGCCGCCGCCGTGTCGGCCCCGGTGACCAGCAGCCGGCCGCCGGCCGGCCGGTCGGGTTCCCGCTCGCCGGGTGCGGTCCGGCTCAGCCGGGGCACGAGGACGACGCCGTTGCGCAGCGCGACGTCCGGCTCGCCGGAGGCGAGGGCTGCCGGCAACGCGGCGGCGGAGCCCGGCTCCAGGTCGGCCAGGACCAGCCGGTCGCCGTGGCCGGGGCGGACGCCGAGGACCCAGCCCCGGACCGCCGCCTGCGCGGCGTCCGGGCCGTCGGTCCCGTCCCCGCCGGTGGCGACGGCGCCCCGGGTGGCGACGACGAGCCGGATGCCGGCGGCGACCGGGTCGTTGTACCAGGACTCCAGGTCGGCGGCGACCGGGGTGACGGCGGCCCGCGCGGTGGCGGCGTCCGCGCCGCCGCGGTCGCTCTCCGCCGTCAGCAGCAGCACCGCGTCCGGACGCTCCTCGCCGCTCAGCGCGCGGCGCGCCGCGGTGAGGTCGGCGTAGGCGTGTGCGTCGGCGGGGGCGAGGGTCGCCGCCATGTCCTCGGCGCCGGGCCCGGCCACGTACCAGCGCGGCGGCGGCCCGTCGGTGTCGGCGGGGACGGGGGCGGTGGCGGTGGCGGTGAGGGGGAACCAGTCGATGCCGAAGAGGGCGGGAACGTGTCCGCCGCCCACCGCCCGCAGCCGGGCGGGCAGGTCCAGCAGCACGTGCCGGGTGATCTTCCCGGAGGCGGTCCGGGGGATGCTCCCGATCTCGTAGAGCTCCTCGGGCACCTTGAAGTACGAGAGCCGTTCGCGGCACGCGGCGAGCAGCAGGTCGGGGCGGAGCCCCTCCGGTCCCGCCACCAGGAACGCGACCGGGACCTCCCCCAGCACCTCGTGGGGCTTTCCGACGACGGCCACGTCGGCGACGCCGGGGACGGTGCGGAGCACCTCCTCGACTTCGCCGGGGTGGATGTTCTCGCCGCCGCGGATGATGAGTTCCTTGAGCCGTCCGGTGACGGTGAAGTACCCGGCGCCGTCCCTGCGGGCCAGGTCGCCGGTGTGGTACCAGCCTTCGCGCAGCACCTCGGCGGTGGCCTCGGGGCGGTTGTGGTAGCCGGCCATGACGTTCGGGCCGCGCACCCACACCTCGCCCTCGGAGCCGTCGGGGACGTCGAGTCCGGTCTCGGGGTCGACCAGCCGGACGCTCAGTCCGGGCACCGGCAGGCCGCAGGAGCCTTCGACCCTGGCTCCGGTGGGCCAGTTGATGGTGATGGAGCCGCAGGTCTCGGTGGAACCGTAGGCGTCGAGGAGGGGGGCGTGGAACACCTCCTCGAAGGACCGGCGCAGTTCGGCGGTGGTGATCGCGCCGCCCACCAGGCACATCCGCAGGTCGGGGGCTTCGAAGCCGGACTCGCGGGCGGCGCGCACCAGGTAGTGGTACATGGCGGGGACACCGCCGAGGAAGGTGGCGGACTCCTCCCGGATCGCCCGCAGCACCTCCTCGGGGGCGAACCCGTCGATGATCCGGGCGGTGGCGCCGACGGCGGTCACCCCGAGCACGCAGACGATGTGCGCGAGGCTGTGGAACAGGGGCAGCGGCCACACCACCCGGTCCTGGTCGGACAGGCCGGGTACCGGGACGTAGGAGGCGGCCACCGACCAGAGGCAGTTGCGCTGGGTGGAGAGCACGCCCTTGGGGCGCCCGGTCGTACCGGAGGTGTAGAGCATCCACGCCAGGTCGTCGAGCCCGAGGTCGTCGCGGGCGGGCGACACCGGCTCGGTGGCGGTCAGCGCGGTGAAGGAAAGGGTGCCGGACGGGGCGTCGCCGGGCAGGTTCCCGACGGCCACCACGCGCAGTCCCGGGCGCTCGGCGAGGACGTCGGCGAGGCGGGCCAGATTGCCGGTGTCGGTGAGGAGTACGCGGGCGCCGCTGTCGTCGAGCAGATAGGCGAGTTCGCTCTCCGAGGCGCGCGGGTTGAGCGGCACACCGATGCCGTTGGCGCGGGTGACGGCGAGGTAGCTCTCCACCGTCTCGACGCGGTTGCCCAGGCAGATGGCGGCGCGGTCGCCGGGCTGGAGGCGGAGGTCGGCGAGGTGTCCCGCGAGACGCCGGGTGCGCTCCTCCAACTCCCGGTAGCCGACGGAGCGGTCGGCGTCGCTGAACGCCGTCTTGTCGCCGTACCGTGCCGCGTTGGCCCGCAGCAGTTCCGGCAGCGGTCGGATCAGGTCGGTGCGGAGCACGGTCACCACTTCCCTAGTCGTCAAAGTGCCGTCGTTCGGCCGGAGGCCGGGCCGGGCGGTGTCCGGTGCGTGCGATTCCCCGCCCGGCAAAGGACCGTCGCACGGCGGAGGACCGCTCTCGTGCGGGGCGCACGAGGACCGCTCCGACGGCGCGGCGAGCGTTGCGTGCGGGGCGCCGCCCGGCGGACGGCACTTCGGCGACGGCCCTGGTACGACGCGCTTCCGGCCCGGCAAGTCTCGTCGCGGGGTGTCGCGCCGCGCCCCCTGAGCTCCCCCCTAAGCCCTCCCTGTCTTTCCTCCCCCCTCTCCCCCTGGGTCCGGTCCGGCCGGAGGATCACGGCTCTGGGAGGTCTTCGATGACGACGCAGAAGCAGAGCTGGCGGATCGACGTGCCGCTGGGGGAACGCTCGTACCAGGTGGTGATCGGGTCGGGGGTGCGGCACACGCTCGCCGACGTGCTCGCCGGGATGGGTGCCCGCAGGGTGGTGGTGGTGTCCGCGCGGCCGGCGGAGTGGGTCCCCGATCCGGGGGTGCCGTACGTGGTCGAGCCGGCCAGGGACGGGGAGACGGACAAGACGCTCGCATCGGTCGAGCGGCTGTGCCGTCGCTTCGCCGAGTTCGGCCTGACCAGGTCCGACGCGGTGGTGGCGGTGGGCGGCGGCACCACCACCGACACCGCCGGCCTGGCCGCGGCGCTGTACCACCGGGGCACCCCGGTGGTACATCTGCCGACCACGCTGCTCGCACAGGTGGACGCGAGCGTGGGCGGCAAGACGGCGGTCAACCTGCCGGAGGGCAAGAACCTCGTCGGCACCTACTGGCAGCCCGCCGCGGTGCTGTGCGACACCGACTACCTCAGCACTCTGCCGCACCGTGAACTCATCGGCGGTTACGGGGAGATCGCGCGCTGCCACTTCATCGGCGCCGGCGATCTGCGGGGGCTGGACCGGGGCGAGCAGATCGCCGCCAGCGTGCGCCTCAAGGCTTCCGTGGTGTCACGGGACGAGCGTGACTCCGGGCTGCGGCACACGCTGAACTACGGACACACCCTGGGGCACGCCCTGGAGCGTGCCACCGGATTCACGATGTCGCACGGCGAGGGCGTCGCGGTGGGCACGGTGTTCGCCGGCCGGCTGGCGGGCGCGCTGGGCCGGATCGGCGCGGCCCGGGTGGCGGAGCACACCGAGGTCGTCCGGCACTACGGGCTGCCCACCGCGCTGCCCGCCGGGCTCGCCCCGCAGGAGTTGATCACGCTGATGCGCCGGGACAAGAAGGCGGAGCGGGGCCTCACCTTCGTCCTGGACTCGGGGACGGGCGTCGGTCTGGTGCCGGACGTCCCCGAAGAGGTCGTGGCACGGACGCTGGCCCGGATGCCCCGGCAGGACACCGCCGGCTTCACTCACGAGGGAGACACGCATGTCTGAGGTACTGCTGCTGAACGGCCCCAATCTCGGCATCCTGGGCCGCCGCCAACCGGAGATCTACGGAACGGACACGCTGGAGGACATCGAGAAGGCGGTGTCCGAGGAGATAGCGGTCCGGGGGTGGCGGCTGACGGCCGTGCAGAGCGAGAGCGAGGCGGATCTGATCCACGCGCTCCAGGGCGCCTACGGCACCGTCGGGGCGATCGTCAATCCGGGCGCTCTGATGATCGCCGGGTGGAGTCTGCGGGACGCGCTCGCCGACTACCCGCGCCCCTGGATCGAAGTGCATCTGTCCAACGTCTGGGCCCGGGAGAGCTTCCGGCACGAGTCGGTGATCTCGCCGCTGGCCGACGGGGTCATCGCGGGGCTCGGCGCGGACGGGTACCGGCTGGCCGCACGGGCGCTGGCCCGCCGCGCGGGGGACTGACCGGGCGGGCGCGGCGGCGGTGCGGGACGGGGGGCCGGGGGCGGTGCGGTGAGCCGGCCCACCGCCTCCCGGTCCACCGCCGCTCGCCTCCCGGCCCACCGTCCGCCGCCGCCCCGGTTCCGCCTCGGTTCCGCTCGCCCGTCCCGGTCGCGCCCTCAGACTCCGGCCGCCAGCAGCAGGGCTCCGCGCAGGGACGAGAGGGCGCCCAGCGCGGCCGGTCCGACCGGCGGGGCGGGGTGGCCCGGCCGGGACATCCCGGCGGCCATGGCCGCGACGCCGGTCACCAGGCCGGGCAGCGCGGCGGCGCCGCCACCGATCAGTACGGCCTCGGGGCGCAGCACCTCGGCGAGCGAGACGACGGCCGTGGCCAGCGCGGCACAGGCCCGGTCCCTCGCCTCGACGGCCCAGGGCTCCCCGCGTTCGATGCCCCGGCTCAGTTCGCCGGAGTCCACCGGGGCGCCCCGCAACTCCGAGGCGGCCCGCAGCATCGCGGGACCCGAGGCCAGGGCCTGGACGCAGCCGCGGCGTCCGCAGTCGCAGCGCGGGCCGGAGCGGTCGACGACGACGTGTCCCACCTCGGCCGAACCGCGGCCCGGACGCGGCTGCGGGCGGCCGTCGAGGACGACACCGCCGCCGATCCCGGTGCCCACACCGAGGTAGAGCAGATCGCGGTATCCGCCCTCGGCGGCCTCGGCGAGCGCCGCCAGATCGCCGTCGTCCTGGCAGACCACCGTGGTCCCGGGGAGCATCTCGCCCAGGCGGCCGCCCAGTTCGAGGCCGGTCCAGGACGGCCGGTTGGGCCAGGCGACGACCTGCCCGGCCGGCCCGAGCGTGGCGGGCACGGCCACCCCGGCGGCGAGGACGGGCCCCGGCCGGGCGGCGAGGAACCCCCGCAGGTGGTCGCCGAGTGCGGACAGATCCCGGTCCGGGTCTCCGGCCGGGGGCCACCGGAAGGAACTCTCGGCCGGAGCCGACCCCGCGCCCTCCAGGCGCATCGCGACCTTGGTTCCGCCGACGTCGATACCCAAGTAGGTTGACACGTAGGGACTTTATCGCGCGACCGGCCGGCACGGGAGTGCGCCGCCGGTCCGGGTGACGCCACCCGGGCTCCGGCGGCACCCGGACCGGCGGCGCCACTTGACCCCGCCCGGGTTCGTCCGGAGAATCCCCGCACCCCTCCTGGCCGGTACAGCCCGAGGCGGACCAAGACCGCCCGTCCTTGTCGTCGTCCGCAGCGCGACGCGATCAGCCGAATGGAGGCAAATGCCCGTGCGCTTCAATTTGTTGGGTCCGCTGGAGGTGCTGGACGACCACGGCCCGCTGGCCCTCGGGGGCATCCGCCAACGGGCCACCCTGGGGTTCCTGCTGCTGCACGCCAACAGGACCGTGGCGACGAGCCGGCTACTGACCGCGGTGTGGGGCGAGGAGTCGCCTGCCACGGCCCGCAAGGTGCTGCAGAACGCCGTGGCGGCCCTGCGCCGGACTCTGGCCGCCGGGGTGAGCCAACACGACGTCAGGTTGGAGACCAGCGCTCCGGGCTATGTCCTGCGCGTGCCGGCCGGCTGCGTCGACTGGCACCGGCATCAGGCGCTGGTGGATCTGGGAAGAGCCGAACTCTCGGCGGGCGAGCGGGAGTCGGGGGTAGCCAGGCTGCGCGAGGCGCTCGGCCTGTGGCGCGGCCCCGTGCTGGCCGACCTGGCCGAGTCGGGGGTGCGGTGGCCCGAGCTCTCGGTGATCCGCAGCGCCCGGCTCGACGTGCTGGAGGAGCGTGTCGAGGCCGAATTGGGCGCGGGACTGCACCAGCAGATCGTCGGGGAGCTGGCCGCCGAGACGGGGGCGGACCCCACCAGGGAGAGGCTGTGCGGCCAGCTGATGCTGGCGCTGTACCGCTGCGGGCGGCACGCGGACGCGCTGACGGTCTACCGCCGCACCCGCCAGCGGCTGGTGGAGGACCTGGGCCTCGATCCGGGTTACGAGCTCCAGCAGTTGGAGCAGGCGATCCTCAATCACGAGGAGGCTCTGCTGCTGCCGGGTGCGCGGGACGGCGGGGCGGCCCCGGGAACGGCGGTGTTCACCCCTGCGGACGTCCGGTCCGGGCCGGCGGCGGTCACCGGGCCGGGTACCGTCGAGTCCGCCGAGAACAAACTCGTGAGCGTCCTCATGACGCGGGCCCAGCTCGACCCCCAGCACGAGTCGGCGGACGACGCCGAGTGCGTCGCGGACATTCTGGGCACCGTGGACTCCATCGTGCGCGAGGAGGTCGCGCGCCACGGCGGATTCGTGCACGGTGCCATCGGTTCGGTGCGGATGGCGGTCTTCGGCGTGCCGCACACCCATGAGGACGACGCGCAGCGCGCCGTCCGCGCCGCGCTGGCGATCCGGGAGCGCACGGCCGCGCTGGCGTCCTCCGACACCCGCGCGGTGCAGCTCAACACGGCGGCGGCCGTCACCACGGGCCAGGCCCTGATCGCGCCGCCCGGCGACGACGCGCAGGCCCGGCTGACCGGCGCCGTCGTGGACCAGTGCCAGCAGTTGCTGGCCTTCGTCCCCCCGGCCACCGTGCGGGTCTGCGAGATCACCCTCCAGGCGAGCGGTCGCGCCTTCACCTGCTTCCCCGCGGTGGACCATCTCGGCGGCGGGCACGTGACCGCTGCCCGGTGCACGGAGATCCCCCGGACGCACTGCACCCCCTTCTTCGGACGGACCCGGGAGCTGGAGGTGCTGCACGACCTCCTGTCGGACGTGCACACGCGTGGGCGCGGCCATCTGGTGACCGTGTTCGGCGAACCCGGCATCGGCAAGAGCCGTCTGATGGAGGAGTTCGGAGAGAGTCTCCTCACCTGTCCGGAGCAGGCCCGTTGGGTGCTCGGCCGGGTCTCCGCGCTCGACGAGGGCGAGGGGCACGGGACGCTCCGGCAGCTCGTCAGGTCCCTCGCCCGGATCGTTCCGGGCGACTCCTCGCCGGCGGCGCTGGAGAAACTGGCCGCGACCGTCGACCAGCTGGACGTGGACCGGACGACGGCGGAGTGGCTGCTGGCCCAGTTGACGAGGGCCGCCGATCCGGGGGTGCGCGTGTTGCCCGCCGCGTACGCGGGCCAGGTCATGTCCGCCCTGCGGCACGCCCTGGAGGAGGAGGCGGCGCACCGCCCGCTGGTGGTGATCGTCGAGGACCTGCACCGGGCGGGGAAGCCGCTGCTGAACCTCGTCGAGCAGTTGGTCAGCCCGGGTACCGCTCCGATGCTGGTGATCGCGACGGCCCGGCCCGAACTCCAGTTCCGGCTGCCGCACTGGGGCGGGGGAAAGCCCAGTTCCTCCGCCATCACCCTGGAGCGGCTCGACGACGCCTCCATGGACGGGATGCTCGAAGCGCTGCTCCGGGTGCCGCGCACGTCCGCGGTGACCGGCGGCCAGCACCGGATACCCACCGTCGGCCGGACGGAGCTGCGGGAGTGCGTCGGCGGCAACCCCCGCTTCGCCGAGGAGTACGCGCGGCTGCTTCGCTCGGGGATACCGCTGCTCTGGGACCGCGTCGCGCCCGGTCTCGGCGTCTGGCGCCGCACCGCCGGGGCGGCAAGCCCGGTCCTGCCGGTCCCGCAGCAGGTGCACAGTGTCATCGCCGCACGGCTGGACGACCTGCCCGCCGACGAGAAGGCCGTCCTGCACGACATGGCCGTTTTCGGCAGCGGAGCGACGGCCGAGGTGATCGCCGCGATGGGACAGCGAGGGACGGATCAGGCCAACCAGTGCCTGGCGCGATTGGAGCGTCGCGAACTGGTACATCGGCTGCGGCACGGACGGACGGGCCCGATGGCGAACGAGTACTGCTTCCCCCATCCACTGATCCAGGCGGTGGCGTACTCCCAGATACCCCTCTCGTCCCGGGTGGCACGCCATCACCGGGCCGCCGCCTGGCTGATGGAACGAGGACTCACCCACCCCGGACCGCTGCCGATCCCCCCGCTCCCGCCGACGCTCCCGGTCGACTCCGTCCCGCTCGACGGCAACGGGAAGCCCACCCTCCGGTAATCACCCGCCCCCACCCCTGACTGGCCGGAAACCGACTGTCCGGCCTGTACCTCCCCTGCCGCCGAGCGCACCTTATGAGCCACACGCGTCTGGACCAGGCCCTATGTGGACGGCCGGATTCGTACGCCCGGATTCATCTGCCTCCCCGCTCCCCGGCACCGCGTGCCGTCGGCACCCCCGGAGCGTTGCCGTCCGATGGGCTGAGCGTCACGGGCCACTGCTAGCTTGCAACGCGTTTGCTTCAGGCACGCCGCTTGACACTGGACCGCGACACACGTAGGGGGATCAGGTCCGTGGAACTGATAGAGCGTCACGAACAAATAGCCGTACTGGAGGATCTGGCCGAACAGTGCATCACCGGACAAGGACAGGTGGCCCTGCTCTGCGGAGCTCCCGCCACCGGGCGCACCGCCCTGCTCCAGTCCTTCGCCCGTAGTCAGCTGGAGCGCGGCGCCCTGGTCCTGAGCGCCTCCTGCGCCCCCGCCGAGGAAGGGCTCTTCCTCGGTGTGGTCAGCCAGTTGCTGTACGCCACGCCGCTGCCCGACCCGCACGGAACCGAGATAGGCAGGCTGCTGGAGGGAGCGGCGGCGCAGGGCGGGACCGCCGACGCCGACCGCCAGCGGCTCTACCACGCACTGTGCCTGCGACTGCGGGCCGTCGCGGCCGACCGGCCGCTGCTGATCACGGTCGACGACATCGGCCACGCCGACCCGGCGTCGCTCGACTTCCTCCAGCAACTGGTGCGGCGCAGCAGCGCCGACCGGATCATGGTGACCGTCACCGACAACGGCGAGCGTCCGGACGTCACCGCCCCGCTGCTCGCGGAGTTGCAACGCCAGCAGCACATGCGCCACATCCAGGTCGCTCCGCTCAGCCGGCGGGGCGCGTACGAGCTGGTGGCGCGCCGGTTCGGCCCGGAGAGCGCGGAGCCGCTGGCGGCCGAACTGCACGCGGCCAGCGGGGGCAACCCGCTGCTGCTGTCCGCGTTGATCGACGACCGGGCGGCCCAGACGCAGGACAACAGCCGCTACGAACTCGCCGTGCTGGGGCTGCTCCAGGACCGGGACCCGGTGGTGCTGGAAGTCGCGCGAGGCATCGCCGTACTGGACGACGAGGAGACCGGTCTCGACACGGCACGGCTCCTCGACCTCAACCCGCAGGCCGTGGACTGCGCCCTGCGCAAGCTCACGTCGGCGGGGCTGCTGCTGAACCGCCGGTTCCGGCAGGAGTCGGCGCGGGCCGCGGTGCTGGAGCGCATCCCGGAGAAGGTCCGCGCCACTCTCCACCGGCGGGCCGCGGAACTGCTCATCGAGAGCGGCAGCGCGCCGACGGCCGTGGCGTTCCACCTGCTGAGCGCGGGTACCGCCCCGCCGGTGTGGGGCATGCCGTGTCTGCTGGAGGCGGCGGAACAGGAGCTGTACTCCCTGCGTCTGGTGCGGGGCGCGCAGTACCTGGAACTGGCTCTGGCGGGACCCACCGAACCGGGGGCCGCGGCGTCGATCAGGGCCCGGCTCACCCACACGGAGTGGATGATCAACCCGGTCAGCGCCGGGCGTCATCTGCCGGCCCTCACCAACGCGCTGCGCGCCGGGCACCTGAGTCTGCGGGAGGGGCTCAACCTGATCCGGCACCTGCTCTGGCACGGCCGGACGCAGGAGGCGGGCCGGCTGCTGAGCCTCGTACGGGACGGGGCGGCGAACTCGCCGGCGGTCGCCGACGAACTGCGCGACCTCGAAGGGTGGCTGGCCTTCACCCACCCGCCGCTGGCCCGCCGCGGCTATCTGCCGCCGGTTCGCCCGGATGACGGACGGACCGTCACCCCGCTGGCCGATCCGTGGCTCCAGGCCGCGGCGGTGATGGCGGGGCAGCTCTCCCGGGGGCAGACCGAGGAGGCGGTGGTGCGGGCGAAGGAGACCCTGCGGGACCTGCACCTGGGCCGGCACACCTGCTGGGTCGACGAGGCCGCCCTGCTGGCCTTCCGGACGCTGCTGGTGGCGGACCGGACGCACACGGCCCAGGAGTGGTGCGAACGGCTGCTCGACCGGGAGGCCGGCGGGCGGACGCTCCCCTGGCGGGCGCTGATGCTCTTCGTGCGTGCCGAGGTGGCGATGGCCAGGGGTGACCTGGCGGGGGCCGCTCGGCACGCGGAGGAGTCGCTGACCGAACTCAACGTACGCGCCTGGGGTGTGGCGGCCGGGCTGCCGCTGGGCACCCTCATCCTGGCGAACGCCAGGCTCGGGCGCTTCGAGGAGGCGGGGGCGCTGCTGGCCCACCAGGTGCCGGACACCATGTTCCAGACGTCGCACGGGGTGCATTACCTCTACGCGCGCGGCCAGTTGCACCTGGCGACCCGGCACTACCACGCCGCGCTGGCGGACTTCCTGTCCTGCGGGGACCTGGTACGCGGCTGGGGGCTCGACCCCGCCGGTCTGGTGCAATGGCGCACCGGGGCCGCGGAGGCCTGGCTCGGCCTCGGCAACACGGAGCAGATGCGGCAACAGGTCGGCAACCAGCTGACCTGGCAGGGCAGCGGGAGTGCGCGGGGCCGGGCTCTGGCGCTGCGGCTGACGGCGTCGGCCGGCCCGGTGGGACGGCGGCCCCAGCTGCTGCTGGAGTCCCTGGAACTGCTGGAGAAGTGCGGCGACCGGTTCGAGCAGGCGCGGACGCTGGCCAAGCTGAGCAGCGCGTACCACCTGCTCGACGAGAACCGCAGGGCTCGCATGGTGTTCCGCCGTTCGATGCACCTGGCGCAGAGCTGCAACGCCGAGTCGCTCACCCGGGAACTCCTCTCGGTGAGCAGCGAGCTGGGAGAGGCACCGGCCGCTTCGGGCGACGCGGAGAAACTGGCGGTGCTCACCGGCAGCGAGCGCCGGGTCGCGGCGCTCGCCGCCATGGGGTACACCAACCGGGAGATCGCCACGAAGCTCTACATCACGGCGAGCACGGTCGAGCAGCATCTGACACGTGTCTACCGGAAACTGGAGATCACGCACCGCAAGGAGCTGCCGAGCGATCTCAACTGGCTGCGCGACAAGACCGGCTGACCCCGGCGTCCGGGGCGCCGACCGGGCTCTGCCCGGCGGCCGCCCCGGCGGCCAGCAACGCGGCGATCTCCTGGACGTGGCCGGCCGGGAAGAAGTGGCCGCCGCTGAAGACACGTACCTCGCAGGAGGCGGTGGTGTGCAGCCGCCAGTCCTCGGCCTCGTCGGGGGTGACCATGGGGTCGCTGTCCCCGGTGAGCACGGTGACCGGGCAGTCGAGCACGTCGCCCGGGGTGTGGCGGTAGGTCTCCACGGCCCGGTAGTCGCCCCTCAGCGCGGGCAGCACCAGCGCGAAGACCTCGGGGTCGCTGAGCAGGGCGGTGTGCGGGCCGGCCAGCCTGCGCAGTTCGTCGGCGATCCGGTCGTCGCTCCTGAGGTGGACGAACTCGTCACGGTGGCGTGAGGGGGCCCGTCGGCCCGAGGCGAAGAGCCGGAGCGGCGCCGGGCGCCCCTCCCGGCGCAGACGCAGCGCGACCTCGTACGCGACCAGCGCGCCCATGCTGTGGCCGAGGAACATCACCGGGCCCGGGTCGACGGTGGTGAGCGCGTCGTGGACCTGGTCGGCCAGCGTGCGCAGGTCCTGCACGACCGGCTCCCGGTAGCGGTCCTGCCGCCCGGGGTACTGCACGCCCAGCACCCGCGTCCCGGGTTCCAGGGCGCGGGCCACCGGAAGGAAGTAGCTGGCGGCGCCTCCGGCGTGCGGGAAGCAGACCAGCCTGGGGCCGCCCCCGTCGGAGGCCGAGGGGAGGGTGCTGCTGCCGAGCGGTCGAATCCAGTTCAGGGCTTCCAGAGGTTTCATGAGGACAGCTTGGGGTCGACTCGGGCCCAAGTCGGCTCGCGCGTACGGGGATAGGGGCCCTCTGGGGTACCCCGGGGGCCTCGGGGGGCGCCAGGATGGCGGGGTGGTCGTGATCAGCCAACCTGGAGAGGCCGTCCCGATGCCGGAGCACACACCGATGGTTTCCGGCCCCCCGCTCACGGGCCCGTTCGACGGCGGCCCGCGGATGACCGAGGTCCTGGCCAGGCCGGCTGCCCAGCAGCCGGCCTGGCCGGACGCCGAGGCGGTGCGGGCCGCCGTGACGGTCCTCAGATCCGCGCCTCCCCTGGTGACGCCGGACGAGACCGACCGGCTGCGCGGGCGGCTCGCGGCGGTGGCGCGGGGCGAGGCGCTGCTCCTCCAGTCGGGCGACTGCGCCGAGACGTTCGCGGGGAACACCGAGTCCCATGTGGACGCCACCCTGCGGTGCCTGCTCGACATGGCGGGGGTGCTCGCCCGGCGCGGCGGACTTCCGGTGGTCACGGTGGGCCGGGTGGGCGGCCAGTACGCCAAGCCCCGGTCGGCCCCGACCGACGCCCTGGGACTGCCCGTCTACCGGGGCGACATCGTCAACTCCTTCGAGCCCGACCCCGTCGCGCGGACCGCCGATCCGCGGCGGATGGTGCTGGCGCACACGCACGCGGCCATGGCGATGAACCGGGTGCGGGCGCTGGCCCGCACCGGCAAAGAGGTCTTCTCCAGCCACGAGGCGATGCTGCTGGACTACGAGGGCGCCCTGCTGCGACCGGGCGGCGACGGTGACCAGGGCGCCCTGTACAGCGGTTCGGCGCATTTCCTGTGGATCGGTGAGCGCACCCGGCAGCTCGACGGGGCACACATCGGTTTCGCGGAGCAGCTCGCCAATCCGGTGGGGCTGAAGGTCGGACCGGGTACGACGCCGGAGGAGGCGGTGGAGTACGCGCGCCGACTCGACCCGGACCGGGTGCCGGGCCGGCTCACCCTGATCTCCCGGATGGGCCGGGGCCGGGTCAGGGACGCGCTGCCTCCGCTGGTGGCGGCGGTCCGGGCGGCCGGCCATCCGGTGGTGTGGTCGTGCGACCCGATGCACGGCAACACCTGCGAGTCGCCCAGCGGGTACAAGACGCGGCTGGTCGAGGACGTGCTGGACGAGCTCCGGGGCTTCTTCGAGGTGCATGCCGAACTCGGCACCCACCCGGGCGGACTGCACCTGGAGGCGACCGGTGAGGACGTCACCGAATGCCTGGACGGGGCGTCCGCCGATGACGACGCCTCGCTCGTCGCCCGGTACGACAGTCTCTGCGACCCGCGTCTCAACTCCTCGCAGGCCCATCGGGTCGCCGACGCCGTGGGCGGCCTCCTCCACGACCACCGGGGCGGCAGCCGTGGCTGAGCGAGTGCCGGTCAGCGGCACGACCCGGCTGTACGCGGTGCTGGGCGACCCGGTCGCCCAGGTGAAGGCTCCCGGCCTGATGAATCCGCTCTTCGACCGCCTCGGCCTGGACGCCGTGCTGGTCCCGGTGCACGTCGCCCCGGAGAACCTGGCCGCGACCGTGCGCGGGCTGTCTTCCGTCGAGAACCTGGACGGCCTGCTCGTCACCGTCCCGCACAAGGCCGCCGCCCGCGCGCTGGCCGACACCGAGAGCACCACCGTCACCGTGACCGGGACCGCCAACGCCATGCGGCGGAACGCCGACGGCGGCTGGCACGCCGACAACTTCGACGGTTCGGGTTTCGTCCGCGGGCTCCGCCTGGCGGGGCACCGGCCCGAGGGGCGCCGGGTCTCGCTGCTCGGCGCCGGAGGCGCGGGCAGCGCCATCGCGGCGGCCCTGCTCACCGCGGGGGTGAGCAGGCTGGCGGTGCACGACCCGCACGCCTCCCGGCTGTCCGCGCTGCTCGCCCGGCTGGAGCGATACTGGCCGGGACGTTCGGCGGCCACCGTGCCGGAGGCCCTGGGCGACGCGGACATCGTCGTCAACGCGACCCCTCTGGGCATGCGCGCGCAGGACCCGCTGCCGTTGCCCCTGTCGGCGCTGGCACCGTCCTGTCTGGTCGCCGACATCATCATGGAGCCGCGCGAGACGGCGCTGCTGCGCGCGGCGGCCCGGCGCGGCCACCAGGTCCACCACGGTTTGCACATGCTGGAGCAGCAGGTCGACTCCTACCGGGAGTTCTTCGACCTGCGCTGACTTCGGGCCGGGCTCCGCAGGTCCGGGCCACGGCACGGTTTCGACTTCCGCCCATCGAGAGACGCGAGGACTCCGGAATGAACAGCGACTGGCTATCCGTCCGTCTGACCGGCGAGCCGGGCGCACCGCCCGACCCGCACGCGGTGTCGGCAGTCGCCGCGCTGGTTCCCGGGCTGGTCCACGGGCAGCTCGCCTCCGCCGCCACGGCGGTCCCGGTGGCCGGGGTGCGCGCACCGGTCTCCGCCGAACTCTGGTTGCGGGCGGGCCCCGAGGTCATCGACGCCCTCGAAATGCGGCTGCGCACCGAGTCGGCCGGCCTCGGGGTCCGGCTGCACCTGGCCCGTCCCGGCCGCCCCGAGGACGGCACCGTCCGGCGCTTGTCGGCCCTCGGCGAGGAACTGGCCGCCGCCGTCCCCGGCGCGGCGGACCTGTCCCCCTCCGCGCAGGCCGCCACGGCCGCCCGGCATCTGCGGCTCCTCACCGGGCTGTTGCCGCAGGCACAGCGGGGCGCGTTCCTCTTCCAGTGCTGGC
Organism: Streptomyces sp. NBC_00102; assembly: GCF_026343115.1. GTDB lineage: Bacteria > Actinomycetota > Actinomycetes > Streptomycetales > Streptomycetaceae > Streptomyces. The sequence continues at coordinate 5,184,343 of NZ_JAPEMC010000001.1, read as the reverse complement.
AGTACTGGAGCATGCCGTTCACCCCCGCCGTCAGGACCCGGCTGAGCGCGGCGGCGGACGGACTCGACGTGTCCGGGTCCGGCGCCGGGGGCCCGGAGGACACCGCCTGGGCGGGGTACGACCGGGCGGTACGGGCCTTCGCCGAGGAGAGCGCGGAGCGGGGCCTCCCGGTGCTCCCCTTCCACTGGTTCGGGCACGCCCGGCACGTGCACCGGATACTCGGTGTGCCACCGGAGGCGGAGTCCTGTGCTGCGCTGGCGCTCCGTCGCGCCCTCTCCGGACGCGAGCCCGCGGTGGCCTGAGGTCCTCGTACCGTCGTCCGGGCCGAGGACCGTCAGAACCCGAGGAGGAGGTGCGGGGCCGGTCCGTGTGCCGCGCCGCACAGGGGGACGTCCGCACGCCGTGTGCGTGCGGACGTCCCCCTGCGCGCATCCCGCGTACGGGACAGCCCTCAGGGGGATCACCGTCGCGCCGGCGCGTCCCCGCGACATCCGGCTCGCCGGGGCTCCGTATCCCCGGGGCTCCGTATCCCCGGGGCTCCACCCGGAACGTCCGGTGGGCCGTGGCGGGGGGTTTCCCCGGCCACGGCCCACCGGACGTGGCCGGGCGGACGGTGCTCATCCGTCGGTTCCCGGCGGACGGTGCCCACCGGACGGTTCTCAGCGGGCGGCGGTCTGGCCGATCAGTTCCAGCAGCTCGCCGGGGCTCCGGAGCACCGCGGCCGGGCGCATGGCCAGGAGCGCGGCTTCGTCGGTCTCCGCCCACACCGCCGCGATGCCCGCTATCCCCGCCCCGCGCGCGCTGGCGAGATCGGTCACCGCGTCCCCCACCATCACGGTGGTGGCGGGGTTCGCGCCCATCAGGCCCATGGCCCGGAGCACGATGTCCGGGGCCGGCTTGGCGTGGGCGACCTCGTCCGAGCCGATGACGTGGGCGAAGTGGTGGAGCGCGTTCAGGCGCCGGAGCAGGGAGCGCGCGCGCTCGCCGCTCTTGCCGGTGGCGACCGCGAGTTCCACGCCCCGGCGGTTCAGCTCCCTCAGCAGGTCCCTCACCCCGGGGAAGAGGGGGACTTCGCCCTCCAGCCGGTAGCTCTCCCGTACGAAGGGTTCCTGGAGGGCGGTCGGCAGACCCATGATGCGCATGATGTCCGGGAAGTACCGGCCCAGATGCCGGGTGTACTCCTCGAACGGCGCGGGTCCCTCGCCCACCGCCTCGCGGTAGGCGACGGCGAACGCCTTGCGCATCACCGGGAAGCTGTCGACCAGGACGCCGTCCATGTCGAAGACGATGTGTCGCGGTGTGTCCGTCAGTGGGCGGTTGTTCATCTCTCTCCTCATGGGGAACGCCGCGCGGGGTTCACCGCTGCGGCACGCCCGCCGCGTCCGGGTGGGGCGCGGAGAGCTCTGAGCGCGCCGAGGCGTAGAGGCGCTCGATGACCTGGATGGTGCGGAGGGTGTCCTCGGCAGCCACGCTCCGGGAGCCGGGGTCGCGCAGACGGGACTGGAGTTCGTCCAGCTGCCGGTCGTACTCGACACCGATGGGTTCCTCGGGAAGGGGCCGGTCGGCCGCCTCGCCGTAGCGGGTGACCACCAGCCGGGAGCCGCCCTCGCGTTGAGGGCTGAATCCGAAGGTGCAGCGCAGGGCCGCCTTGCCGCTTCTGCCCTCGACGGCGAAGGAGGTGACGTCGAAGGGCTCGTGCGAGGCCCAGCTGGTGCGCAGAGCGACGGACACCTGGGCGTCGGTCACCAGGAACGCGCGGGCCGTGTCCTCCACGTCCACCGCGGCCCCCCTGCCGGCGCCGTCCTGACGCCAGCCCGCCGCGGCGGCCCCGTTCGCGACGAAGTCGGCCGAGAAGGCGCCCGCCACCTGGTCGAAGGAGGCGTGCCCCAGGAGGGGCGCCACCACGTCGAAGAGATGCCAGCCGAGGTCGAGGAGCGCCCCGCCGCCGGAGAGTTCACGGTGGGTGAACCAGCCGCCGGCGGCGGGCACGCCCCGGGCGCGTACCCACGACGCCTCGATGTGCCGGACGGGACCGATCTCCCGCACCGCCGCGTACAGGGCTCGTACGTCGGCCCGGTGGCGGGCCGCGCTGCCGGCCAGCAGCAGTCCGCCGCCGGCCCGTTCGGCCTCGGCCAACCGCTGGGCCTCCGCGGAGGTGAGGCAGACCGGCTTCTCCACGAAGACGGCCAGGCCCCTTTCCAGCAGGCCCTCCGCGACCTCCGCGTGCAGGTGGTTGGGGACCGCGACGACGGCCAGATCCACCGCCGCCGGGTCGAGGTCCCGGGTGGTTCCGAGCACGGCGATACCGGGGTACCTGGCCTGGGCCGCGCCCCGGGCCGTCGCGTCGGGGTCGACCACCGCGACCACCTCGTAGGCGGGATGGCTCTGGAGGCGCCGGAGCCAGATCTCCCGGGCCGCCCAGCCGAGCCCGACGACGGCGACGCGGGTGGGACCTGCCTCGCTCACAGCGCCGCCACGGCGTCGCTCACGATCTCGGCGATGCGGTGCATCTGCGCCTCGGTGCCGAGCAGGGTGCGGTGGTGCAGCCAGATGCCCTCGGCGTTGAGGGTCTCGGCGGCCGGGCAGCGCGCGGCGATCTCCTCGACGGTCTCCTGCGGCGCGGAGTGCTCCCAGAAGGCGTCGGTGCGGTAGACGGCGCGGAAGACGGCGAAGGCGGGCAGGCCGCGCGCGATCAACTCGTCGACCAGGGCGTTGCGCCCGTCCTCGGTGAGTCCCTCGACCCGGAACATCGCCATGTAGTGGGGGTTGCGGTCGCAGCGGTCGTCGAGTCGCTGCGGCACCACCCGGGGGATCGAGGACAGCAGGCCGGACAGCACGGGCCAACGCTGCTCGCGGGTGTCGATCTGGGTGTCCAGACGCCTCAGCTGGGCCCGCAGCACACTCGCCGAGAACTCGTTGAGCCGGAAGTTGGAACCCGAGGTCGCGTGCCGGTACGTGCGGTCGGCGCGGGGCCGCCCGCAGCTGTGCCGCACGAAGCCGAGCTCGTAGGACTCGGTGTCGGGGAAGAGCACCGCTCCGCCCTCGCCGGCCGTCATGAGCTTGCCGTTCTGGAAGCTGAGCGCGGCGACGCTGCCGAGCTCCCCGATCCTGCTCCCCCGCCACCGGGCGCCGTGGGCGTGCGCGGCGTCCTGGATCAGCGGGACGCGGGTGTCCGCCGAGAGTTTGCCGAGGGCGTCCATGTCGGCGACCAGACCGCCCATGTGGACCGGCATGATGGCCCGGGTCCGGTCCGTCACGGCGCGCTCGGCCGCCTCGGGATCGATGTTGTACGTGTCGAGGTCGACATCGACCGGCACGGCTGTCGCCCCGAGGCGCTGCGCGGCCTGCGAGGAGGATATGAAGGTGAACGCAGGCACGATGACCTCGTCGCCCGCCTTCACCCCGAGTACCTCCAGGGCCAGTTCGAGGGCGTGCGTGCCGTTGGTCACCGCCAGCGCGCGGGGCGCGCCGTGGAAGCTCGCGAACTCCTCCTCGAAGGTGTCGACCTCGCTTCCGCCCATCCGCCACCACTGCCCCTGCTCCAGGGCGCGGATCAGCCCGGTGCGCTCCTCGTCGCCGTACTGCGGCCACGCGGGGAAGTCGAGTTCTCCAGCAGAATCAGTCATCGCCATAACCTTTCTCCGGAACTTCTCATTGCCGGAGACGTTACTCGCGACGCATTATCCCGTCATTCCCCTACGCGAACCCCTATGACCCCCCAGTGAACGAAAACAGAAAAAGGCGCGGCAGAATTGAGTAAAACCTCCGGTAAGGGGAGGACGGACTCCGCCGCGGCCGCCCCGGGTCGCGGCCGGAGCCGGAGCCGGGCGGACCGTTCAGGGCGGCTGCGGGTCGCTCGCAGGGGTGCTGCACATAGGCCCCATCGCGCAAGGACCCAGTGCGCGCGGGGCGTTGCGCACGATGGGCGGTGTGCGCGATGAGCGGTGTGCGCGATGGGCGGTATGCGCGACATACGGTTGGCGCGCGGGGGCCTTGCGCGGGGAGGGCCTTGTGCGCGCGGGGGCGGCCGGCCGGCGACGGCCGGGCCGGCCCGGAAAGGCGGGAACGCCTCGGCGGCGCGAGCCGCACGGCAAACGTGAGTACATAAGGGGTTCACGTGCGCAGGGCGCCGGAGGAATTCCTTTGCGGCCGCCCCACCCGATTTCTCCGGCCGTCCATTCGCTGCGCGCGCGGACGGGCCGTGGACCACGGATGGGCCGGACACCGGCGGGGCGCGCCCCGGGAAATTCACCGGGGCGGTGGCACGCCCACGCGAGGACAGTAATCGCGAGGATGCCGGCACCCAACCCCCTACCTCCCCAGAACCTCTGTCAGGCGCCGGGCGCCACCTGCCCGGACGCGCCCGCAGCCCTGTCCAGGACCCCGTCCGGACCCGCGTCCGGGCTTCCGGGACACGCTTCGAGCCCCTGGCGCACCAGTCCGATGAGCCGTGCGGCGCGCTCCGCGTCCGATCCGGTCAGCGCTATGCCGTTCGCCAGCAGCATCAGGTCGTCCGCGCGGAGGTCGCAGCGCGCGTCGCCCGCCCGCTGGGCACGGTCCAGCAGCGCGGCGGCGCAGGCGCGCAGGGAGTCGTGCCAGTGCCCGAAGCGTTCCGACTGATGGGCGTCCGGTTCGTCGGCCGCCCATAACGCGAGGTCGCGTTTGCCCGCGAGGTGCTCCACCAGATGCCGGAACCAGCCGAAGAGGGCCTCGCCCGGAACGTTCTCCTCGCACAGCAAGGCTCGCCCCTTGCGGTTGAGTTCGGCCGTCTCGTCGGCGTAGACCGCGATGATCAGGTCCCGGCGGGTCGGGAAGTGGCGGTACATGGTGGCCTTGCCGACCCCGGCACGCCGGGCTATCTCGTCCAGCGGCGCGTCGGCCCCCTGCGCGCGGAAGGTCTCCCCGGCCACGTCGAGCAGTCGCTCGTAGTTGCGTCGCGCGTCGGCGCGGCGCGGTACGAGGGCTGGAGCGGGGACGGGGACCGGAGCGGGATCGGCGGCGTGCGGAGGCATGGGAGATTCCCTTCTCGGCATGGGGGTCCGAACGGCCACGCTACCCGAACGGCCCCGTCCGCCCGGCACTGATCCGGCCCCGCGCCCCCCACCACCACACCTGCGAACTGACCCTGGCGCGACGGGAGTCCGAGCATTCCACCACCCGCCGACGCCGCACGCCGACCGACGCACGCCGACCGACAACGCGCCGGCGCACCGCCTGGCTCGCCCGGCTCGCCCGGCTCGCCCGCAAGGCTCCCCGGGCGCGGGCCGCCCGGAAGCGCGGCCGTCAGGGGCACGCGGGGCGGCACCCCTGGAGTTCGTTCCGTACCGGGGGCGCCGCTCCGCGGATCAGGCGTTCATGAACTGGTCCACCCGCAGCGCCCGGTCGACGATGCGGACGTCGCCGAGGGTGCCGTGGAAGACCTGGTTGGCCTTGCCGGCCCACTCGTAGCCGCCGACGAGGAACGGCTTGTGCAGCGAGGCGAGGCCGACCGCCTTCGAGGTGGGGTTGCGGCCCTCCTCGCAGCCGTTGACGTACAACTTGCTGACCTTGCCGTCGTTGACGACGGCGACGTGCCACCACTCCTGCTGCTGGAGCAGGTGGCTCCACGCGGTGGTCGCCCCGGTCATGTTGAGCGGGTAGGCGTTCCACTGGATCTCCAGGGAACCGCTGAGCCCCAGCGTCATGACCGGCTCGTCCGCGGTCGAACCCGGGCCGTTCTTGCCGGCCTCGGCGGCGGTGCCCGCGCGGCTGAGCATCGAGGACCAGCCGTTGCGTCCGCCGTTCCAGTCGGCGGGCACCTTGAAGAACAGTTCGATGGTGTAGCCGTGCGGGAAGGTCTCCGCGTTGATCGGCGCCCTGTCCACGGTACGGAGGAAGGCGCCGCTGACCGGGTTGCCCTGGCCGGCGAAGACGAGGCCGCCGTGTCCGGGCTGGTCGGGGTGGTGGTCGCCGGTCCAGGTGAGCGCGTTCGCCGCGGCACCCGGGACCTGCTGGAGGACGAGGTCGTTGCCGTTGCCCGCCTGGTCCTGGACGACCGTGCCGACGGGCAGGTTGCCGCCCTCGGAACCGGAGCCGTCGAACCGCCAGTAGGCCAAGGTGCCGGGGACGACCATCCGGCGGGCCGCGCGGGGTGCCCGCTCCGGGACCGGGGCGAAGCCGGCGAAGCGCTTCTCGAAGTCGATGTCCATGGAGAAGTAGTCGACCGGTGAGGTCAGTTCGATCTCCTGGGCGGCGGCCGCGTTCAGCTCGTCCTCGGCGGCGCGCTCCCGCATCCAGGGGGAGAACGTCGCGATGTCGATCCTGCCCCGGTTGAGGTCGAAGCGGTACGAGCGCAGCATGCCGGAGCCGCCGTAGTAGCGGTCCTGGTAGTTGGTGATGTGCAGGTGCACGTCGTGGCCGGCGCTGTTCTTCTTCACGGTGGAGCCGGGCGGCCAGTAGTGGCCGTTCAGGGTGAGGAAGATCTGGTCGTTGTCCTTGATGAGCCCGTCCCACATCTGCTGGCCGTACGCCGAGAGTTCGGCGGAGCCGTCGTCGTACGAGCCGACGATCTCGTGGGTGGTCACGATGACCGGGAGGGTCGGGTTCTCCTTGATGACGGCGTTGGCCCAGGCGAAGCCCGCCGCCGACATGCGCCAGTCGAGGGAGAGGACCATCCAACTGCGGCCACCGGCACGGAAGATGTGGCTGGTGTTGTAGCCGTCGGGGCTGGAGGAGTGGTACGCGGGCGACTTCTTGGCCCGGGCGGGTCCGAAGGTGTCGAGGTACGGCGTCGAACCGCGCTGGTCGTCCCCGCCCACGTCGTGGTTGCCCGCCAGCACGCCGTAGGCGGCGCCCGCGTCGTCGAGCATGTCGAAGACCTTGGTCACGGCGGCGTACTCCTCGGCGTGACCGTTGTTGGTCACGTCGCCGAGGTGCGCGAGGAAGACGATGTTCTCGTCCCTCCCGCCGGCCCGCCCGGCCGGGTCGAGCACGTAACGGAAGGACGCCTCCATCGGGGCGGGGTGGATCCGGTCGATGTCGAACATGTACTGGGTGTCCGGCATGACGACGAAGGTGAACCGCGGGTTCTCCGGGTCCGGGCTCCACGTGCCGCGCGAGCCGCGGCCCTTGGCGTTCCCGCGGCCGTGGGCGTCGGAGGCGTCCTTGTCCGAGGCGAAGGCCGGCGTCGCGCCGCCCAGCAGTCCGGTAGCCGTGGCGGCCACGCCCGCGCCGAGCACGCCGGCGCCGCGCAGGAAGGTTCTCCGGCTCTTGGCCGCGAGCCCTTCGCCTTCGAGATCGGCGGTACGCGGACAGCCGCAGCCGGCCGAGTGCGCGGCCGCTTCCGTCGACAGGCTCCGCTCCGGGGCGTCGGGGCCGCCGTCAGGGGTGGTGTGCATACGTGCTCCCAGCAACGAAAGAAGTGGATGCACGCACGCTAGAAAGGCCACCGGTGCGGGCGGATGTCGCACCGGCGACCGGCTGCCCAACACTCCGACAACTTCGCCAACCGCATGACCTGGTACGGAGCCTTCCTACAGCTCCACCTCGGCCCAGATGATCTTCGCGTCGTGGGTGTAGCGGGTGCCCCAGCGGGAGGCGAGCTGGGACATGATGAAGAGGCCCCGGCCGCCCTCGTCGCCGAGCCGGGCGTGCCGCAGATGGGGGGCGACGAGGCTGGCGTCGCGGACCTCGCAGGTGAGGGTGTGGGTGCGGACCAGGCGCAGCGAGATCGGCGGGGTGCCGTAGCGCACGGCGTTGGTGACGAGTTCGCTGACGATGAGCTCGATCGCGTACAGCGCGTCCTTGGGGACTTTCCACTCGGCGAGGTGTGCGCGGGTCGCGGTCCGTGCCTTCGCCGGGGCGCCCGGGTCGTCCTCCAGTCCGATGGTGGCCACCTGGGCGGAGGCGGCGACCGTGGGGCGGGCGAGGAGCAGCACCGCGCCCTCCGGGGGGACGACGGGCGGGTAGTTGTACAGGATGGCGTCGCCGATCTCCCGAAGGTCCCGGTCGGGCGGTGCGAGCACCTCCTCCATGGGGCGCCGGCCCGGGCGCTCGCGCAGATTGTTGCCGCCGCTGTGCATGACGACGAGGCTGCCCGGTTCCAGCGGGATCTCGGCGGTGGCGAAGGGGGTGTTCTCGGTCGCGGAGAGCGGTGGCCCCTCGGGCAGGTCGAAGAGCTGCGGGGAGCCGTCCGGACGGACGACGTGGGGGATCGGCGCCCCGGCCCGTGCCACGGTCCAGAGTCGGGTGAACGGGTCGTACTCCCCGTAGAGGCAGGTCGCCGTGAGGGGCCGGTTGCGCAGGGCGTCGCCGACGGGGAGCGCGGCCCGCTCCTCGGCGAGCTGGACGGCGATGTCGTTGACCCGCGAGAACAGTTCCTCGGGCGACAGGTCGAGCGCCGCCAACGTACGTACGGCGGTGCGCAGTTGTCCCATGGTCGTGGCGGTCTGGACGCCCTGGCCGTGGACCCGGCCGACGACGAGGGCGGTCCGCGCGCCGGAGAGGGAGATGGTGTCGAACCAGCTGCCGCTGTTGCGTCCGGGCAGGTAGACGTGGGCGGTGTCGACGGCGATCGGGGACGCGGGGCCCGACGGCAGCAGTCTGCGCTGGACGGTGGAGGCGACGGTGTGGTCGCGTTCGTAGCGCCGCGCGTTGTCGACGCTCAGCGCGGTGTGGGCGGCGAGCGTCACCCCGAAGGCGAGGTCGCCCTCTTCGTACGGTTCGCTCCCGCCGCACCGGTAGAGGCTGACCACGCCGAGCGCGGTGCCGCGCAGCGCCAGGGGCGCCACGATCATCGAGTGCGACCCGAACTCCTCGATGGACCTGGCCCGGTCGGGGTCGGTCTCGTACCAGGGCAGGCCGGGGGTGAGCTGCACCAGGCGGGGGCGGAGGTCGCCGAGCGAGAGGGAGTACGGGGTCGGGTGCGGCATCTCCCGTACGTCGCCGACCGGGTGGGCGGCCCCGTCCTTGCCGAGGGGGCCCCGGAAGGCGATGCGGCGCAGCGGCGTGCCCCGGGCGGGCGGGCCCGCAGGAGCGTCGGCGCCGCGCAGGACGTCGTCCACGATCTCCACGACCGCGATGTCGGCGAAGCCGGGTACCAGCGCCAGGACGAGTTCCTCGCAGGTGACGGCGAGATCGAGGGACTGGCCGACCCGTTCGCGTACGGCGTCCAGGGCCGCGGCGCGCGCGGCGTTGCGCTCCTGGGCGGTGATGTCGGCGGCCAGCACGAGCAGGGCCGTGGGTCCGGGTTCGGCGGCGCCCGGCAACGCCCCGGGGTCCGTGTCGGCGGCCAGGGCGTGGAAGGCGACGGCGAAGGTGCGGTCGGTGCCGGCCGGGTCGGTGCGGTACGCCCGGACGACGCCGACGGGCCCGGCCTCTCCCTCGCCGGGGTACTCGGTCCGGGCGGAGGGGGGCCGCTCGGACGGCCGGGGCGCTCGGAACTCGTCGGCCGCGGGGGTCCCCGTGGTGCCGAGTTCCAGGGCGCGCGCCGCCGCAGCGGGGTCGTCGAGCCGGAACACGTCCGTGAGCAGTCGCCCGACCACCTGTTCCGGGGCCTCGCCGAAGGTCAGTGCGCCGGTCCGGACGATGCGCAGATCCCGGTCGACGACGTACGTGCGGATGACGGGGGCGGTCACCAGGGCGTGCAGCAGGGCAGTGGGTGCAGGGTCTCCCGAGGGGACCGCCGACGGCAGGTCGTCGTCCGGCACTGCTCCACCACCGCCCTTCGAACACGACTTCGCGTCACCCCACCTTGGGACGCCCGACGCGCTCGCGCCAACGGGGGACGTACGGACGGAGGACGGGCGGGAACGGGCGGCGGGCGTGCGCCGGACAGGCCGCGAAAGATCGCCGGAGGGCAGCATTCCCAAGGATTTCCGCGGTGGAACGCCGGATTCCGGGGAAGGGGCCGAAGCTTTCGGGCCATCGGCCCCAGGGTGCGCGAGAAGCTCCCGGGGCGGGTGGGGCGAACCCGTCACATGGAAGCCGCAACGCCACGGAGTGGACTATGACGGTCATCAACCGCTCATAAAGTCACCAGCGTTCGGCGGCACCATACAATTTCGGTCACGGGCGACTTCCCTCAGTCGCTCGCCCGGGGTTGACTGGGTGTCACGCATGGTGACGCGAAGGTTCGAAGTCCGGTTCCGCACGACCACCGAATACACCCGTTCGGCGGTCTCGGTAGGACAGGGAAGGAGGGGGGATGACCGCCGCAAGCGCTTGAATCCGCAGGGTGAGGCATTGGCCAAAGAAAACGGCCCCCGGAACGCCGGGTTCCGTCGGCTCCTCACGACCTCGCGCTCCGTGTGCACCACGATCGCCCGCCGAACCCGCCCTCCATCCACATCGCCTTGACGAGGGGTACCAATGAGCCAGATCGCGTTACCGGCGTTTCACATGCCGTTCGCCAGCGCCGGATGCAATCCGGGTCTGGAGAAGACCAAGGAGGCCGCCTGGAATTGGGCCGATTTCCATGGCGTGGAACTTTCACCGGTGGCCCGGAAGAAAATGATCAGAACACGGCCGGAGCTGTGGATCTCCCTCATCTTCCCGTCCGCTTCCCAGCAGCATCTCGACCTTTTCTGCCAATGGCTCTTCTGGGCCTTCCTGGTGGACGACGAATTCGACGACGGACCCGCCGGACGTGATCCCCGGATGTGCGGGACCGCCATCACCCGCCTCGTGGAGGTACTCGACGGGGCCGTACCGCACTCCGCCATGGAACTGACCCTGGAGGAACTGCGGAACCGCACCTACCGCGGGCGCTCGGCCGCCTGGGTACGGCAGTTCCGCCGGGACACCGTGGCCTGGCTCTGGACGTACTACGCCGAGGCGGTCGAGCGGGCCGCCGGACAGGTGCCGTCCCGGGCCGAGTTCGTGAAGCACCGGCGGGATTCCGTGGCGATGCAGCCCTTCCTCGATCTCCACGAGATCACGGCGGGCATCGATCTCACGGACGCCGCCAGGAGCCTCCCCGCGTACGTCGCGCTCCGGGACGCGGTGACCGATCACTCGGGTCTCTGCAACGACATCTGCTCCTTCGAGAAGGAGGCGGCGATGGGCTACGAACACAACGCCGTCCGCCTCATCCAGCGCGACCGCGGGTGCACACTCCAGGAGGCGGTCGATGAGGCCGCCATCCAGCTGGCCCGGATAGCGGAACGGGTTCGGCGCGCGGAAAAGGACCTGGTCGAGGAGATGGACGCGGCCGGGATCGAGGGCGCGGAACGGGTGGCCCTCGAACGGTGCGTGCGGGACTACCGCGGCCTCGTGCGGGGCGACTTCGACTACCACGCACGGGCCGAGCGTTACACCAGGCCGGACCTGGTGGAGCCCGAGGAACGGAGCGAACTCTCCCGGTTCTTCGCGGCGTGAACGGCCCCGCCCGGCCCGGGGACGGGTCGTCGCGAGCGTCCGGGGACTCCTGAGGAGAGACCCTCCCCAGGATCCGTCGGGCGTGCGAGGCGCACACGGTATGCGGCTTCCGGACTTTCGGCGGCGGAACCCCGGAAGCCGCACACCCGGCCGCCTCGGCGCCGCCCCGGCACCTCTTGACCCACGCATGGCCCTCGCATGGCCCCCGCATGGTCGACGCTTCACCCGATCGGGTGAGATCTCGTGCAACACTGACCCCTCCGGCACCACAGGGTCGGCCGGTTCCTGAGAGCTGTCCCGCAGTGCGGAGACCACGCACGCACCGACCACACCCCAGGAAGAACCCCGGCCGACGGATCGCCGCTCTCTCATCATCATCCTCGGGGAATCACACGTGAGATCGAAGCGAAGAATATGGACCACCGCTGCCGTCGCGACCGCGGCGGTGGCGGGTCTCCTGGTGTTCCAGGGGGTCACGGGCAACGACGGCGCCGACGGGGGCGTGGACGCCAAGTCCGCCCCCGCGAAGGCCGATGTCCACGAGAACGAGCTCAAGGTCTCGGCGGACGGCACCACCGCCGCCTTCGAGCAGAAGGACACCAAGCCCTTCAGCCTGCTGGGCGTCACCTGGACGGACCCGGCGGCCAAGGTCTCCGGCACCGTCGAGGCGCGGACCCGCTCCGTGGCGACCGGCGAGTGGACCGGCTGGCTCCCGCTGGCGACCGACGTGGACGGGCGCACCGAGACCGGCCAGTCCGGGGTACGGGGCACCACCGAGCCGCGCTGGGTCGGGGCGTCGGACGGCGTGGAGGTACGGGTGACCTCGGGGGGCACCTCCTCCGCCGGTCTGCCCGCCGGTCTCCGGCTGGACACCGTCGACCCCGGCACCTCGGGATCCGACGCGGAAACCGCCGCGTACGCACAGGACATGACGGAGGGCTTCGCCGAGGACGGCGAGAGCGAACAGCCCACTCCGACGGACACCACCTCCGCGCCGGAGACCCCCGATCCGACCGGGACCGCCGGGACCGACGACCCGCCGGAGACCGGTGAGCTGCCCGGTACACCCACCGGGGAGCCGGAGCCGACCGCGACGACGACGGCCCCCGCCACCGGGGAGCCGAGCGTGTCGGCGACGCCGACCACTCCGGCGCCGTCCCCGACGACGGCCTCACCGTCCCCGACCCCGGCGCCGGCGCCGGTCTCCACGATGCCGAAGCCGCCGATCGTCAGCAGGGCGGGCTGGGGCGCCGACGAGTCGCTGAACGACGAGGCTCCGGAGTACACGACCTCCGTGAAGGCCGTGTTCGTGCACCACACCGCGCAGACGAACGACTACTCGTGCAAGGACTCCCCCGCCATCATGCGGAGCCTGCACGCCTTCCACGTCCGGTCGAACGGCTGGAAGGACCTGGGCTACAACTTCATCGTCGACAAGTGCGGGACGATCTTCGAGGGCCGCAAGGGCGGGGTGGACCGGCCGGTCTTCGGCGCCCACACCTACGGCTTCAACCGTGAGACGGCCGGTATCGCGGTCATCGGGATGTACAGCGACACCAAGGCGTCGACCCCCGCGACCACGGCCGTGGCGAGGCTCGCCGCGTGGAAGCTCGGCCAGTACAAGGGCGACCCGGCGGGCAAAACGACCCTGGTGGCCGGCGCTACGCAGCCGAACGGCACCGGCATCTCGTTCACCGAGGGGAAGAGCTACACCTTCAACCAGATCTCCGGGCACCGCGACGGCTTCAACACCGAGTGCCCCGGCACCGCGCTCTACGGGCAGTTGGGCGCGATCCGCTCCGCCGCGGCGGGACCGGTCACCGGACTGGCGATCTCCTCGGTCACCGGGAGCAGCGCCTCGGGCTCGACCACGTACACCCAGTCGGGCGTGAAGGTCGCCTGGACGTCGGCCACTCCGGCCGCCCTCGTCTCGAAGTACGAGCTGCTGGTGGACGGCAAGGTCGTCGCCACCACCAACGGCAGCACCACCTCCGCGTCGGCGACGCTCGCCGTCGGCACCCACAAGGTGCAGGTCCGCGCGACGCACATGTCGGGCAAGGTCGCACCGCTCTCGGCCGCCGCGACCGTGGTCGCCGAGAAGACGGCGCCCACCTTCACCACGAAGCCCTCGCTGGCACTGAGCGCGGGCACGGTGAACACCACGGCCGTTCCCCTCACGCTGAAGTGGAAGGCCGCGGACGCGATCGCGCTCAGGGAGGTCCGGCTCACCGCCCCGGTGGCGAAGACCTACTCGGCGACCACCACCAGTGCGGCGCAGACCGCCAAGCCGGGTGTGGCGACGACCTGGAAGATGTCGGCCTACGACCGGGCGGGCAACACCGCCGCCGCCTCCGTGGCCGGCACCCCGGTGATCCTCCAGGAGACCTCCGCCACACGGACGGGCACCTGGGCCGCGAAGTCCTCGACGAGCTACCTCGGCGGGAAGTCGTACTCCAGCAGCGGCAAGAACGCGAGCATCTCGTGGACGTTCACCGGCCGTTCGGCCGCGCTGGTCGTCTCGCGCGCCTCGACCTCGGGGCAGGTGTACGTCTACGTGGACGGCAAGAAGACGGCCACGGTGGACCTGAAGTCCACCACCACCAAGTACCGCGACGCGATCTGGACGACCACCTGGTCGGCCGCCGCGAAGCACACGGTGAAGCTGGTCGTGGTCGGCACGACCGGCCGGCCCGCCATCACCACGGACGGGCTGGTCTACCTCAAGTAGCCCTCGTACGGCACCGTTCGTGACGGCGCGCCCCGGACGGTGGACCACCGTCCGGGGCGCGCCGCCGTGTTCAGGGCTCGCTGCGGTCCCGGGCGCACCGGAACCCGCCGTGGCCGGTGGAGGAGTCGGGGGTGTTGTGGGAGCGGGCGGCGACCCGGTAGCGGTTGCAGTAGGAGGCGTGGCAGAGGTACGAGCCGCCGCGGATGACGCGTTCGCCCGGGCCGAAGGCGTCGGCGCACCACTCCCAGACGTTGCCGGAGGTGTTGTGGAGCCCGTATCCGTTGGGCGGGTAGGCGGTGACGGGTACGGTGCCGGGGCCGCCCGGCCGGTCGGAGCGGTGCGGGAAGTCGCCCAGCCAGGTGTTGCAGCGCTCCTCGCCTCCTGGGGTGAACTCGTCGCCCCACGGGTAGCGGGCGCTCTCCAGCCCGCCCCGGGCCGCGTACTCCCACTCCGTCTCGGTGGGCAGCCGCAGCCCGGCCCAGGCGCAGTAGGCGAGGGCGTCGTCGTGGGAGACGTGGACGACGGGGTGGTCGGCGCGGTCCTCGACATGGGAGCCGGGGCCCTCGGGGGCGGACCAGGTGGCGCCCTCCACGCCGAGCCACCAGGGTGCTCCGGGGACGGTGCCGAGGACGTGGCGCCGGGCTTCGGGGTGGACGAGGTGGTGGAAGACGAAGGAGCTGCCGAAACGTTCGGCGTCGGTGCGGTGTCCGGTGGCCCGGACGAACGCGGCGAACCGCTCGTTGCTGACGGCGGTGGTGTCGATGGCGAAGGCGCCGACGGCGACCCGGCGCGCGGGTCCCTCGTGGTCGGCCCGGTATCCCTCGTCGAAGGCGTCGCCCATCCAGAAGGTCCCGCCGGGGAGTTCGGCCATGGTGTGCCCGGCGGCCGGTGCGTCCCCCGTGGGCGGCGGCACCACGGGTATGCCGAGCAGCGCGGGGCCGGTGCCGGACGCGTGCGGGGCGCGGCCGGGGGTGCAACAGGGCCGGTCGGACGTGCTCATGCTCAGGCTCCCGGTGGTGGCGGTCCGCCGCACGGGCGGCGGTCGGGCGGGGCGGGCGCCCGTACGGGTTCGGCCGGTCGCGCCCGCCCACCAGGATCGCCGGGGCGCCCGCGGGCCGCGTCGGCGGGTCCCGGGAAACGCCGGAGGGCACCCGTCGGCACCGGCCGGCACCGGTCGGGGACCGGGTGCGACGGGCAGGTGACCGGAGTGCGGCCCGCCGTGGCGGGGCTGTTGCGGGACCGTGAATTCGCCCCGGGCCGTGCAAGGCCGGCGCCTTCGCGGCGCCCGTACGGCGGGCACCCCGCGTCCGCCCCGCACACCGCGGAGTGCGGGGCGGACCTGCTGGTCAGGGCGGGCGACCGGTCCGCGTGCCCAGTCGGCCCGGCAAGCCGTCGGCCGCTGTGGCACCCCGTGAGCCGGGCCCGGGACCGGGGTTGACCCTCCGGGACGGGCGCTGCGAGGCTCCCGCCGTGCCCCACGGCACCGTCCCGCGGCGCCTCTCCGCGTGGACCCGCACCCCCGAGGACCCCAGGAACCCACATGACCACCGCGCCCTTACGCGAGACCACCCTCACCGTCCGCAGGCTCGGCGGCCGCATCGGCGCCGTCGTCTCCGGCGTCCGCCTCGGCGGCGGACTCGACCCCGCGACCGTGGCCGCCGTCCGCGCCGCGATCCTCGCCCACAAGGTGGTGTTCTTCCGGGGACAGGACCACCTCGACGAGGAGGGCCACGAGGCCTTCGGCCGACTGCTCGGCGCTCCCGTCGCGCATCCCACCATCCGCTCGGCGGACGGCCGTTACTCGCTGGCCGTCGACTCCGACCAGGGTGCGCGCGCCAACGAGTGGCACACCGATGTCACCTTCGTGCCCGCCCACCCCGCCTTCTCCGTGCTGCGCGCGGTGACCCTGCCGCCGTACGGGGGCAACACCCTGTGGGCCAACACCGCGACGGCCTACGCCCATCTGCCAAAGCCCCTGCGCGCCCTCGCGGACGGGCTGCGCGCGGTGCACTCCAACGCCTACGACTACGCGACCGTGCGCCCCGACATCACCCCCGCGGAGCTCGCCCGGTACGAGCGGACCTTCACCTCCACCAAGTTCCGCACCGAGCACCCGGTGGTCCGGGTGCACCCGGAGACGGGCGAACGCGCCCTGCTGCTGGGCAGCTTCGTGGAGCGGATCTCCGGGCTCACCGGGAAGGACTCGCGGGCGCTGGTCAATCTGTTCCAGTCGCACGTGGAGCGCCCGGAGAACACCGTGCGGTGGGCCTGGGAGACCGGTGACGTGGCGATCTGGGACAACCGCGCCACCCAGCACTACGGGGTGGACGACTCGGACGACCACGAGCGCCGACTGCGGCGGGTCACGATCGACGGGGACGTCCCCGTGGGCGTCGACGGCCGTGCCTCCGTGCTGATCAGCCCGGAGGAGGTGCCCACCCCGTCCTTCGGCCCGGCGTCGGGAGCCTCGTCCGCGTCCGGGGGCTGAGTTACGGAACACGGGCATACCGGGACACGGGCATACGGAGGCACGGGCACACGGAGACACGGGCGTACGGAGACGCGGCGACACCCGGCACCCCGCGGCTCTTCGGGCGGCCTCCGGCGGGGAAGTACCCCATTCTGGAGGGCATCCGCGAAAGGGCCGACGTACATGCGCGAGACACATCCGGACGACCGCCCGGCCGTCACCACTCTCCACGGAGCCGTGCGCGGAGTCCGGGAGAACGGGGTGGCGGTATTCCGGGGCGTTCCGTACGCGGCGGCCCCCGTGGGCGCCCGCAGGTTCCGGGCTCCGGAGCCGCCCGAGCCGTGGGCGGGGGTGCGGGAGGCCGTCGCGTTCGGGCCGACCGCGCCCAAGCGGCCGTACGACCCGCCCCTGGACGCCCTGCTGCCGGACCCGGAGGTGCCCGGTGACGGGTGGCTCAACCTCAACGTCTGGACGCCCGGCCCCGAGCGGACCGGGCTGCCGGTCCTCGTCTGGATGCACGGCGGCTCACTGGTGCACGGGTCCTCCGCCGTTCCGGTGTACGACGGGACGGCGTTCGCCCGGGACGGGGTGGTGCTGGTCTCGGTCAACTACCGCCTGGGCATCGAGGGGTTCGGCGTCTTCCCGGACGCCCCCGCCAATCTCGGGCTGCTCGACCAGCTGGCCGCCCTGGAGTGGGTGCGGGACAACGTCGCGGCGTTCGGGGGCGATCCGGGGCTGGTGACGCTGGCCGGCGAGTCGGCCGGGGCGGTGAGCGTCGCCGCGCTGCTGGCCGCGCCGAGGGCGGCGGGGCTGTTCCGGCGTGCGGTGCTGCAGAGCGGGACGCCCGACGCGGCGGCGCCCGAGGCGGGACGCCGTACGACGGAACTCGTCGCCCGGCGCCTGGGTGTTCCGGCGACGGCCGCGGCGCTGGCGGCCGTGGACCCGTCCGCGCTGCTGGCCGCGCAGAGCGAGGTGACCCGCGGCGGGAATCCGCTGACCGGCCGCGACGCGTTCCACATCGTGACCGACGGCGATCTGCTGCCCCGCGATCCGGCCGAGGCCCTGCGCGAGGGCGCGTCGGGCGGGGTGGACCTGCTGATGGGGACGAACACCGAGGAGTACCGCCTCTGGTTCGTGCCCAGCGGGCTGACCGAACGGCTCGGCCGCGTCCGGCTGCGGCTGGCACTGCTCAAGTTCGGGGTGCCGGGCGCCACCGCGCGCGTGTACCGGGCCAACCGGCCGGACGCGAGGCCCGGCGAGCTGCTCGGTGCGCTGGCGACGGATCTGCTGCTGAGGGTGCCCCTGAACGTCCTCGCGGACGCGCGTAGGGACGGCCCCGGCCGCACGTACCTCTACGAGTTCGGCTGGCCCTCCCCGGTGCTGCGGCTCGGCGCCTGCCACGCCCTGGAGATCGGCTTCGTCTTCGACACCCTGGCCCACCCGGACGCCGTGGCGCTGGCCGGTCCGGACGCTCCGCAAGCCCTGGCGGACGCGATGCACGCGGCGTGGGTGCGGTTCGCCGCCGACGGCGATCCGGGGTGGTCCGCCTGGGACGCGCGGCGGCCCGTGATGGCGTTCGGCCCGGGCGCTCCCGCCGTGGTGGAGGCGCCCCGCGACGACGAACTGCGCGGCTGGCCGCCGTACCGCGGGAAGGGCTGAGTCCGGCCGGATCGTGGCCGGATCGTGGCCGCTTCGCGGCCGGGGGTACGGCGGTCCCCCGGCCGCGACCGGGCCGGGGACCCCCTCCGCCGGGACAGGTTCCGCCCGGCCCCTGCGGGGCTCGGGCCCTGTGCCGCCGGTTCAGGCCTTGTTCTGCGAGGCCCAGAACTCGTCGAAGGTGAGCAGGCCGTCACCGTTCGCGTCGTGGGAGTTGATGATCGCCTGGGCGACCGTCTCGGTGACGTACGGGTCGCCCAGCTGGGCCATGGCGCTCTTGTACTCGGCGGCCGTGATGAGACCGTCGCCGTTCTGGTCGAAATGCTCGAACGCCTTGCGTGCCGACTCGATGTCCGCCACTTTTCCGCCCCTATCGATTGTGCGATTGACGGTGGTCAGATTAACGGGCCGACGACCCCGCCCCTGCGGCGGCCGGGGAGGAGGCGGAGGACCGGCCGGGAGGGCGGAGCGGGGATGATCTTCACCGCTCACCGGCGATCTACGAATCATCCACAGAACCTCATATCCATTCACCGAATGCCAGGAGATCCTTCGCTAAAACCTACGATCTACAAGCCAAATGTAGGCATTAAGCCACTTACGCCCGAAATGCGTCTTTGGCTTCCTGAGACAGATGTGCCATAGTCGTCTCACGACCTCCTCCGACCCGAGCCAGGTCATGCACGCGGCCGTGGACCACCCCCCATTCCACGGCCCCCCACAGAAGCCCCCAGATCGCCGCACCCCGGCGTACGGGGGCTTCTGCGCGTTTCGGGGCTTCCGCGCGTTCGGGCTTCCGCGCGTTCGGGGCCGCGCGTTCGGGGGACGGCGCCGGCCAGGATCCGCCGGACGCCGCCTACCGGTCGGAGCGGTCGGAGATCCTCATCTCGAACCAGGTGATCTTGCCGCGCGGCAGCAGGTCGACGCCCCAGCGGTCGGAGAGCTTGTCGACGAGGAAGAGGCCCCGCCCGCTCACGTCCATCTCCCGCACCGGCATCAGACACGGCAGCCCGCGCGAGGGATCACGCACCCCGATCCGGATCATGCCCCGGCGGCGTTCCATCCGCAGACCGAAGTACTGCGCGCCGGTGTGCCGGACCGCGTTGCCGACGAGTTCGGAGACGAGCAGCACGGCGTACTCGGCGAGTTGCGGGGAGAGCTTCCACTGCCACAGCACCACGGCCGACGCGATCCTGCGGGCCGTCGCCGCGGATTCCGGGCGGGACGGCAGCCGCACCCCGTTCTCGTCGGTCGGGTTCCCGTACAACTCCAGTACATGGATTGCTTGTTCGTCGTCCGACACCGATACCCGCCGCGCCGCGACCGCACTGCCGTGCGCACGCGGCTGCTCCCCACCCTCCAGGCCCGCCATGTCCCCCATCATGGCCGGAGCGGGCCCGGTCCGGAGCCGTTCCGGGGGAATCCCACCTCCGGAATGGCTGAATCCGGTAGGAAGATCGGCATATGCCTCTGACATAAAAACGAGCCGGACAACCCCAATGACCTGCGACGGAACACCGGCTCCGCGGAGAGCTGCCATCGACCGGATCACCGTACGGCGAGGGCCGCGCGGCTCCGGGCGACCCCGGCGACGCCGCCCGCACGGATGAATGCCGCACGGCACCGGGCCCGAGTCCCCGGGCCCGGTGCCGTGCGCGCAACCCGGGCCCGGCCGGCCGGCCGGTCAGCCGGTCAGCCGGCCGGTCAGCGGAAGGTGGCCTTCCCCGGCCCGTCCTCCATGAAGCTGCGCATGCCCGTCTCGCGGTCCTCCGTGGCGAACAGCCCTGCGAACAGGGTCCGTTCGATGGTGAGGCCGGTGTCGAGATCCGTCTCCAGACCCGCGTCGACCGCCTCCTTCGCCGCCCTGAGTGCCAGCGCCGGTCCCTTCGCCAGGGCCGAGGCCCAGGCGTGCGCCTGCTCGTACACCTCGGCCGCCGGAACGACCCGGTCGACCAGGCCGATGGTCAGCGCCTCGTCCGCCCGTACGTGCCGGCCGGTGAAGATCAGGTCCTTGGCCCGCGAGGGACCGACGAGCCGGGCGAGACGCTGGGTGCCGCCCGCCCCCGGGATCAGCCCGAGGAGGATCTCCGGCTGGCCGAACCTGGCGTTGTCGGCGGCGATCCGGAAGTCGGCGCAGAGCGCCAACTCGCAGCCGCCTCCCAGCGCGTAGCCGGTGACGGCGGCGACCACCGGCTTGGGGATGCGGGCCACGGCGGTGAAGGAGTCCTGGAGGGCACGGGAGCGTACGACCATCGCCGCGTGGTCCATGTCCCGCATCTCCTTGATGTCCGCACCGGCCGCGAACACCTTCTCTCCGCCGTAGACCACCACGGCGCGCACGTCGTCGCGCCGGGCGGCCTCCCTGGCGAGCTCCCGCAGCCGGTCCTGGGTGGCCACGTCCAACGCGTTCATCGGCGGCCGGTCCAGCCGGATCGTACCGACGGCGTCCTGTACTTCGAGGGTTACGGTCATGGGGGCAGGCTAAGGGCTGCCCCGGCCCCGAGGGTTCGGTGTCGTGCGTCACGGCACGGGTGCACCGCCCGGGAAGGCGGACGGAAAAAGGCGACGGGCCCGGTGCCGTGTCCACGGCACCGGGCCCGTCGCCCGTGTCACACGCTCGGCGTGGTCACTTGATCCACTCGGACCAGTCCATGTTCCAGCCGTTGAGGCCGTTGTCCGGGGCGATGACCTTGTCCTTGGAGTTCTTCACCACGACGACGTCTCCGATGATCGACTGGTCGAAGAACCAGCCGGCCGGGGTGCTGCCGTCGTATCCGCCGCGCACGTCCCGCAGTCCGACGCAGCCGTGGCTGGTGTTGGTGTTGCCGAAGATGCCGGAGCCGCCCCAGTAGTTGCCGTGGACGAAGGTGCCCGAGGTGGACAGGCGCATCGCGTGCGGCACGTCCTTGATGTCGTACTCCCCGCCGAAGCCGACCGTGTCGCCGTTCATCCGGGTCACCCTCAGCTTCTCGCTGATGACCATCTGCCCGTTGTACGTGGTGGTGGCCGGGGCGCCCGCCGAGATCGGGATGTCCTTGAGCGTCTTGCCGTCGCGGACGACGACCATCCGGTGCGCGGAGGCGTCGACCGTGGAGACCTGGCGGCGGCCGATCGTGAAGCTGAAGGTCTTGGCCTGCTTGCCGTAGACGCCCGGCCGTCCCTCCACGCCGTCGAGGTTGAGCTCCACCGTCACCTTGGTGCCGGCGGCCCAGTAGTTCTCGGGGCGGAAGTCGAGGCGGTCGTTGCCGAACCAGTGGCCCTCGATCGGCACGCTGGGCTCCGCCTTGACCGTGATGGCCTTCTCGACGGCGTCGGGGTCGGTGATGCCCCGGGTGAAGTTGATGGAGACCGGCATGCCGACGCCGACGGTCGAACCGTCCTCCGGCGTGTACTGCCCGATGAAGGTGTTCTTCGGGACCAGCGTGGTGAAGGTGGTGTCCTTGGCGGACTGGCGGCCCTTCGCGTCCTCGGCGATGGCGTGGACCGAGTACTTGGTGGACGCGGCGAGGTGGCGCTCCGGGGTCCAGCTGGTGGCGTCCGCGGAGAGGGTGCCCTGCACCTCGGTGCCCTGGGCGTCGGCGACCTTGACCGAGATCAGCTTGCCCTTGGCGGCGGAGATCTTCAGCGCTCCGTCGGTCTCCACGGAGTCGGCGCCGTCCGCCGGCGCGACGGTCACGACCGCCTCGGAGGCGGTCGTGTCCGCGGTCCGGCCGCTGCTGCCGTTGCCCTTGGCGCCGGCCCCGCTGTCCGCACCGCTTCCGCCGGAACCGCCGCAGGCCGTCACCAGCAGAAGCAGTGCGCCCAGCAGCAGCGCGAGGATTCCGGGGCCCCGACGCCCACGCGTCCCCCCGCCGGTCCCGGCCGCACGTCCCCGTATCGGCTTCCCGCTCATCGTGGTTGTCTCCCCTCGCACGGCCTGGCCCGACCGGGCCCCGCACACCCCCGCGCGTCGAACATGCGCGCCTATCGAGAAGAAAACCACACGGCCGTTTGCGAGGAGGTCCCGCGGATGTCACCGTTCAGTCCCAAGTTCACCCGGAACATGCGCAGGTGACACGGGGTACGGAGGCGCTCACGGAGCCGCCCGGCCACCGTCCCGGAGAGAGATCCGCAGAGGAATCCGGAGAGGGTCCGCAGAGGGTCCGGAGTGGGTCCGGAGAGGGTCCGGAGAGCTGCCCCGGCACAGGGTCTCAGCGCAGCGCCGAACCCCCCTTCCACTTCGTCCAGTCGAGGTTCCAGCCGCTGAGTCCGTTGTCCGGGGCGACCGTCCGGTCCTCGGAGTTGACGACCTCCACGACGTCGCCGACGAGGGTGCGGTCGAAGAACCAGCCGGCCGGCGCGTCATCGCTGCCGCCCTTCTCGTCCCGCAGTCCGATGCAGCCGTGGCTGACGTTCTCGGAGCCGAAGGTCTCCTCGGGTGCCCAGTAGTTGCCGTGCAGGAAGGTTCCGGACTCGGTGAGCCGGATGGCGTGCGGCACGTCCTTGATGTCGTACTCACCGCCGAAACCGACCGTGCGCCCGTCCATCCGGGTCACCTCGTGGAGCTCGCTGACCACCATCTTGCCGTTGTACGTGGTGGTCTTCGGCGCTCCCGCGGTGATCGGCACGGTGCTGACGAGCTCGCCGTCGCGGCGCACCTCCATGGTGTGTTCGGCGGCGTCGACCAGGGAGATCTGGGAGCGGCCCACGGTGAAGCGGACGCGCTTGTTCTGGCTGCCGTACACCCCCGGCGATCCCTCCACGTCACGCAGCCCGATGTCGACGGTGACCACCGTGCCCGGCTTCCAGTACTTCTCCGGCCGGAAGTCGAGCCGGTCCTTGCCGAACCAGTGGCCCGACACCTCCACGGCGGGCACCGCGGTGACCTTGATGGCGCGCTGCACCGCGGCGCGGTCGGTGACGGGGCTGCTGAAGTCGAAGGAGACGATCATCCCGGTGCCGACCGTCGAGCGGTGCTCCGGTTTGAAGTAGCCGATGAAGTGGTGCCCGGGGATGAGGGTGGTGAAGGTGGTGTGCCGGGCCGACCTGCGCCCGGCCCCGTCCACCGCCACCGCGTCGACGCTGTACTTCGCTGCGAGCCGGAGGCGTCCGTTGCCGCCGGTGGGGGCCCAGCGGCGTCCGTCCCCGGAGATCCGGCCGGTGATCCGGTCGCTCCGGGCGTCCTCGATCTGCACCACCTCGACGCTCTCCAGGTGTCCGTCCGGGACCTCCACCTCCATGCGGGTGGAGGCCGGGACGTTCTTCGCGCCGTCCGCCGGGAGAATCCGGATCACGTCCTCGGGGGCGCGGGCCTTCCCGTTGACGAACGGAATTCCCCCGGTGCAGCCGGTCAGTACGGCCGCGAGCGCCAGTAGTCCTGCCCATGTCAGCACGGCGGCCGGACCGGTCCGTGCTCTCTTCGCTGTGTGAGTCACGCACCCCCCAACGACCAGGGTCGCTCCGGGGAAACGTGAGTGTGGGCCTCCCGGTGGGCAGAACAGGGGGGAGGACTTCACCGGGAGGCCGCGGCCGGGACGCCGCGCGTCTCCCGTTCTGCCCGTCCCCACGAGCCGCAGGAGGCCGGGAGTGTCGAGCGCAGCCGAGCAGGAAGCCGTGCAGGAGCCGGTACGACCGGTGCGCGCGGACGACGGGCCGTCGGGAAACACCACCCGTGTGCCGCACTCCGGTGCCCCCGCACGGGGCCCGGCCGGGGCCGTGCCGCCCCCGGTGTGGCCCGGCGCGCCCATGCCGTTGGGCGCGCGGTTCCGGGTGGGCCCGGACGGGGTGGCCGGTACCAACTTCGCCCTGTGGGCGGGCGGGGCGGAGGCGGTCGAGCTCTGCCTCTTCGACGAGGCGGGGCACGAGACCCGGTGCCGACTGACCGAGCTGACCCACGAGATCTGGCACGGTTTCGTGCCGGGGGTGCGGCCCGGCCAGCGTTACGGCTACCGCGTCCACGGCCGCTGGGACCCGTGGACGGGGGCCCGCTGGAATGCCGCGAAGCTGCTGCTCGACCCGTACGCACGGGCCGTGGACGGCACCTTCGCGCTGCCGCCCGAGGTGTACGGCCACATGCGGGACTGGCCACAGCAGCACGTCGCCGACACCGTGCGCGACGAGCGCGACTCGGCGCCGTTCGTCCCCAAGGGGGTCGTCGTCCACGACGACCTCCCGGGCGGCGAGGACGAGTGGATGGACGACCGGCGCCCCAAGACGCCGTGGGCCGACTCCGTCATCTACGAACTGCACGTGCGCGGCTTCACCAAGCTGCACCCCGGCATCCCGCCCGAGCTGCGCGGCACGTACGCCGGTCTCGCCCACCCCGCCGCGATCGAGCACCTGAAGCGGCTGGGGGTGACGGCGGTGGAGCTGCTGCCGGTGCACCAGTTCGCGCACGAGGACCATCTGCTGCGGCGCGGGATGCACAACTACTGGGGCTACAACTCGATCGGCTACTTCGCCCCGCACGCCGACTACGCCGCGAGCGGCACCGGCGGAGCGCAGGTCGGCGAGTTCAAGCGGATGGTGCGCGCCCTGCACGACGCCGGGATCGAGGTGATCCTCGACGTCGTCTACAACCACACCGCCGAGGCGGGCGAGCTGGGCCCGACCCTCTCGATGCGGGGGGTCGACAACCGCGGCTACTACCGCCTCCAGTCCGACGCCCGCCGGTACGCGGACTACACCGGCTGCGGCAACACCCTGCACGTGGTGCAGCCGCACGTGCTGCGGCTGATCACCGACTCCCTGCGGTACTGGGTGACCGAGATGGGCGTAGACGGTTTCCGCTTCGACCTGGCGGCGGCGCTGGCGCGCTCGATGCACGACGTGGACATGCTCTCGCCGTTCCTCGCGGTGATCGCCCAGGACCCCGTACTGCGCCGGGTCAAGCTGATCGCCGAACCCTGGGACGTCGGCAACGGCGGCTACCAGGTGGGCGCGTTCCCGCCGCTGTGGACCGAGTGGAACGACCGCTACCGGGACGCCGTCCGCGACTTCTGGCGCGGCGCGCTGCCCGACGTACGCGACCTCGGCTACCGCCTCTCCGGCTCCAGCGACCTCTACGCCTGGGGCGGGCGCCGCCCGTACGCCTCGGTCAACTTCGTCACCGCGCACGACGGTTTCACCCTGCGCGACCTCGTCAGCTACCACCACAAGCACAACGAGGCCAACGGCGAGGGCAACCGCGACGGCACCGGTGACAACCGCTCCTGGAACTGCGGTGCCGAGGGCGAGAGCGACGACCCGGAGATCAACGCGCTCCGCCGCCGCCAACTGCGCAACCTGCTCACCACCCTGCTGCTCTCCACCGGGGTGCCGATGCTGGTGGCGGGCGACGAGATGGGGCGTACGCAGGGCGGCAACAACAACGCCTACTGCCAGGACAACGAGATCAGCTGGGTGGACTGGTCGCTCCTGGACGACCCGGGCTGGCGCGGGCTGACCGAGCTGACCGCCCGGGTGCTGCGGCTGCGCCAGACCCATCCGGTGCTGCGCCGCCGGGCGTTCTTCTCGGGGCGGCCGCAGACCGCGGACGGACTGCGGGACCTGGCCTGGTTCACCCGGCACGGCGAGGAGATGACGGCCCAGGACTGGTACGCGCCGGCGGCGACGCTCGGGCTCTTCCTCTCGGGGCGGGACATCCCGGGCCGGGACGCCCGGGGCGAACAGATCGTGGACGACAGCTTCCTGGCGATCCTGCACGCGGCGGAACGGCCGGCCGAGTTCCTGCTGCCGGGCCCGCCCTGGGCCGACGCCTACGAACTCGTCCTCGACACCTCGCTGGAGGACCAGTCCCGGGCGCCCGGCACGGCCCACGCGGGCGGCACGGTGCTCACCGTGCCGGGGCGCTCGGTGCTACTGCTGCGGGTGACGGCGTAGCGGCCGAAGTCCCGCACCCCGGGTGGCGTCCGTCAGGACGCCGCTGGTGCGGAACTCGCCGTGGGCCGGGGCTCGGTGCGTACCGCTCTGCCGGTCCCGGTACCGGGGGTCGGTGGCCTGCTCATACGCGGCGCGCAGGCCGGCCGGAACGAGGCGCAGGCGTTCGTCGGGGAGGGGACGGCCGTGCGCCGCGGCCCAGGCGTGGATCTCCTCGAAGTCGGCGGCCGGGGAGCCCATGATCGCGTATACGGGGAGGCGGTCCCCGGCCAGGGCGGTGCGGGGCAGGGAGAGACCGAAGCGTTTTTCGAACACGGCCAGGCTGCGGCGGCGGTGCCCGTCGTGGTCATCGATGCCGGTGCCGCGGAGAGCCGTGCCGTCGGGGCGCAGGATTCCGGCGGCCACGAGCTCCGGCAGGAGCAGATCGCCCTCGTCGCCGTACCGGCGGTACTCCTCGCACAGGCCGAGTCCGGTGACGGTGCGGCCGTCGCGGCCGTACGAGACGTACGTGGGCGGATGCTCGGAGTTGTGGTGGTAGTGGACGGCTTCCACGCCGTCGTGCGAGACCTCGTCCAGCTTGTCGAGGTAGGGGCCGTAGGTGATCGCGAACGCCCAGCCCGCGTGCTCACCGACGCGGACGACGGCGCTGCCCGGCCCACGGCCGGGGTAGGCGTCGATGTCGAGGCCGGTGATCTCGTCGTCCGTCATCGGCTCCGCCGCCGCACCGGCCCGCGCCCCCATGCGCACCGCCAGTTCCTCGGCGCCGATGCCACGCGCGAAGTGCACGTCCAGCATCCACCCGGAGCTGGACGTCCTGCCGACCATCCACTGAAGACCGTCGCTCACCTTGTTCTCCCAGGAGGAACGTCCACACTTTTTCGGGTACTCGACGAGCCTAAGGCTGTCCCGCAACTCCCGGTCGGCCGGAAAACCCGATGAGGGTTGTCAGTGGTGAAACATAGGATCACCCCTGATGCCCGAAAACCCCGCAGAGCCCACGGACCGGTCCACCGTGCGCTCACTCAAGCGTCTGTGGCCCTATCTCCGTCCCGTACGCGGCCGTTGGCTCTCCGCCGCGTTGGTCGCCGTGGTCGCGTCCTGCCTCGGGCTGGTCATCCCGTTCGTGCTCAAGTGGATGGTGGACGGCCCGGTGGCCGACCGTGACCCGGGCGGGGTCTGGCTGGGGGCGCTGTGGCTGCTTCTCCTGGGCATCGTGGAGGCGGTGCTTTTCGGGCTGCGGCGATGGCTGGTGGCCCGGCCGCTGGCCGGGGTCGAAGCGCGCATGCGGTCCGACCTGTACCACCGCCTCCAGCGGCTGCCGATGGCCTTCCACGACCGCTGGCCCTCCGGTCAGCTGCTGTCACGCGGCACCACCGACCTGATGCTGGTGCGCATGTTCCTGGCGTTCCCGCTGACCTTCCTGCTGGTCAACACGGTGACGATCACTGTCGGGTTCGTCATCCTCTTCGTCCAGGAGTGGACCCTGGGGCTGGTGCTGCTCGCCCCGGCGGTCCCTCTGATGATCCTCAGCTCCGTCTTCGAGTCGAAGTACTCCCTCGCGGCGCGCGCCGCCCAGGACCAGGTCGGCGATCTGACGACGGTGGTCGAGGAGAGCGTGCTCGGCATCCGGATCATCAAGGGGTTCGGCCGGCACCGCAGCCAGGCGCGGGCGTTCCGGGAGCTGTCGCACCGGCTGCGCTCCACCGAGCTGACCAAGGCCCGCCTGCTGGCGGGGATCTGGGCGCTCATCACCGGGGTGCCGGAGCTGGCGATCGGCGCCGCGCTGGTCCTCGGCACCGTTCAGGTGGCGGACGGGGACCTCTCGGCGGGGACGCTGGTGGCGTTCCTGTCGACGGCCCTCGCGCTGCGCTGGCCGGTGGAGTCGATCGGTTTCCTGCTCGCGATGAGCCAGGAGGCGGCGACCGCGACCGACCGGTACTTCGAGGTCATGGACGTGGCGGAGGAGAGCGGACTCGCCCCGGGCACCGGCACCGGAGCAGGCGCCGCGCCCGCGCGGGACGCCGCCCCCGGGCTGGTCTTCGAGGGCGTCACCTTCCGTTACCCGGACGCGGCCCCGGACTCCGTGCCCGTGCTCGCCGGGATCGACCTGCACGTCCGGCCGGGCGAGACGATGGCGCTGGTCGGCGCCACCGGCTCCGGCAAGACGACACTCACCGCCCTCGTGCCCCGGCTGCACGAACTCACCGGCGGACGCATCACCCTGGACGGCGAGGACATCGTCTCGATGGAGCGCTCGCGGCTGCGGTCGCTGGTGTCGGTGGCCTTCGAGGAGCCGACGCTGTTCTCGGCCACGGTCGGCGAGAACGTCCTGATGGGCGCGGACGGCGGCGACGACGGGGACCTGAACCGAGCCCTCGACGTCGCCCAGGCCCACTTCGCGCACGAGCTGCCCGAGGGCACCGCCACCCAGGTCGGCGAACAGGGGCTGAGCCTGTCGGGCGGTCAGCGCCAGCGGCTCGCGCTGGCCCGCGCGGTGGTCGGCCGGCCCCGGTTCCTGGTGCTGGACGACCCGCTCTCCGCGCTGGACGTGCACACGGAGGCCCGGGTGGAGGCGGCGCTGCGGCAGGTGCTGGAGGAGACCACCGCGGTGATCGTCGCCCACCGGCCGTCCACCGTGATGCTCGCCGACCGTGTCGCGCTGCTGTCCGGGGGCCGTATCGCGGCCGTCGGCACGCATCAGGAACTGCTGCGGACGAACACCGAGTACGCCTGGCTGATGTCGGGCGCCGAACGGCCCGGCATCACGGTCGCCGAGGAGGCCACGACCCCATGACCAGTACCACCACCGCGGGCACTCCGTCCTCCGACGGACCCTCCCCCGAAGACGTTCCGGCCACCGGTGACAGGTCCGCCGGCTCCCCGTCCGCCGGTGCGGCGCCCGTCGCCGCACCGGAGTCCGGCGACGCGTTCGACCGGGACGCGCTGCCCGTCCCGCCGGGCGCCACCCGGGCCCTGCTCGCCTCGCTGCTGCGGCCGTTGCGCGCCCGGGTCCTGGTGACCGTGGTGCTGCTCCTCGTCCAGCAGGCCGCCCTGCAGGCGGGCCCGCTGCTCGTGGCGTACGCCATCGACCGGGCGGTACCCGCCTTCCGGGACTCCGACCACGGTCCGCTGATCGCGGTGGGTGTCGGCTACGCGCTCTGCGCGGCCGGCGGCGGCTATCTCCAGTACACCTTCATCCGGGGCTCGGCCCGGATCAACCAGGACGTGCTGCTCGACCTGCGCGGCAGGATCTTCCGGCACGCGCAGGCGCTGAGCGTGGACTTCCACGAGCGCTACACCTCGGGCCGGCTGATCTCCCGGTCCACGACGGACGTGGAGTCCCTGCGGGAGCTGCTCAGCGAGGGCCTCCAGGAGCTGATCACCGTGGTCCTCTCCTTCGTCTTCATCTCGGGGATGCTGCTCTGGCTGGACTTCGGCATCGGGTCCATCGCGGTGCTCTCCTTCGTGCCGCTCTATCTGCTGGTGCGCACCTACCAGGCGCGGGCGGGCCGGGCGTACGCGGTGCGGTCCACCGCCACGGCGGCGGTGATCGTGAAGTTCGCCGAGACGATGAACGGCATCCGGCCGGTGCGGGCGTTCCGCCGCGAGCGGGACAACGACGCCGTCTTCGAGACGCTCAACCGCCGCCACGAGCGGTCGAACGGCGACACCCTGCTGGAGATGGCCCGTTACGTGGTGGGCTCCCGGCTCGTCGCCAACATCGCGGTCGCGGGCATGGTGCTGTGGGGCGCCTACCGGGTCGCCTCGGGCACCCTGGCGCTCGGTGTGCTGGCAGCTGCGGTGCTCTACCTGCGCCGGCTGTACGACCCGATCGACCGGCTGGCGATGTTCCTCAACTCCTGGGAGTCCGCGAGCGCGTCCCTGCAGAAGATCGCGGGCCTGCTCGCCCAGACCCCGTCCGTGCCGGAGCCTGCCGCCCCGGTGGAACTGCCCGCCCTGCGCGGTGAACAGCCGGGCCGTGAGGTCGTCTTCGACGGGGTGCGGTTCGCGTACCGCACCGGCGGCGAAGTGCTGCCGCGCTTCGACCTGACCCTGCCGGCCGGGCAGACGGTGGCCGTGGTCGGTTCGACCGGGGCGGGCAAGTCGACGCTGGCCAAGCTGCTGGCGCGGTTCTACGACCCGAGCGACGGCCGGGTACTGCTGGACGGCGTCGACCTGCGGGACCTGGGCACGGCGGAGCTGCGGCGCGGTGTGGTGATGGTGACGCAGGAGGCGTTCCTGTTCTCCGGGACGGTCGCGGAGAACATCGCGATCGGCCGCCCGGACGCGACGCCGGAGGAGATCGAGCAGGCCGCGAAGGCGATCGGGGCGCACGAGTTCATCGAGAGCCTGCCGGAGGGGTACGACACCGACGTACGCAAGCGGGGCGGCCGGATCTCCGCCGGTCAGCGCCAGCTGGTCGCGTTCGCGCGGGCGCTGCTCGCCGACCCGGCGGTGGTGATCCTGGACGAGGCGACCAGTTCCCTGGACATCCCCGGCGAGCGCGCGGTGCAACGGGCCATGGACACGGTGCTGCACGGCCGTACGGCGGTGGTGATCGCGCACCGGCTGTCCACGGTGGAGATCGCGGACCGCGTGCTGGTGATGGAGCACGGCCGCATCGTGGAGGACGGCTCCCCGGCCGAACTCATCGGCGGCGAGGGCCGGTTCGCGGGGTTGCACCGGGCCTGGCGGGAGAGTCTGGCCTGAGCCGAACACTCCTGCCGGTCAGAACCCGTCCGGCAGGAGCTCGGCGAGGAGGTCCCGTACCCGGCGCTCGATCTCGTCGCGGATCGGGCGGACCGCGTCGACGCCCCGGCCTGCGGGGTCGTCGAGCTGCCAGTCGAGGTAGGTCCGGCCGGGGAAGACGGGGCAGGTGTCGCCGCAGCCCATGGTGATGACCACGTCCGATGCCCGTACGGCGTCGGCGGTCAGTACTTTCGGGGTCTCGGCGGACAGGTCGATGCCGACCTCCGCCATCGCTCGTACGGCGGCCGGGTTCACGGCGTCGGCGGGTGCGGAACCGGCGGACCGGACCTCGATCCGGCCTTGGGACAGGTGGGTGAGCCAGGCTGCGGCCATCTGGGAGCGGCCCGCGTTGTGGACGCACACGAACAGTACGGACGGCTTGGCCCCGGACGGGGCTTCGGGCACGGCGTCGGGCATGGCTTCAGACACGGGCGGAGCCTTTCGGAGCGGTGGCCGCCGGGCCGGTTGCCGTGTCGGCGGGCCCGGGGAAGCGGTGGCGTACGGCGAGGGCGACGTGGACGAGTCCGATGAGGACGGGGACCTCGATGAGGGGGCCGACGACTCCGGCGAGGGCCTGGCCGGAGGTGGCGCCGAAGGTGGCGACGGCGACCGCGATGGCGAGCTCGAAGTTGTTGCCCGCAGCGGTGAACGCGAGCGTGGCCGCCTTCGGGTAGTCGAGTCCGAGCGCGCGACCGGCCGCCAGGGACCCGGCCCACATCACCGCGAAGTACACCAGCAGCGGCACCGCGATGCGGACGACGTCCAGGGGCTTGGAGGTGATGGCATCGCCCTGGAGGGCGAAGAGCACGACGACGGTGAACAGGAGCCCGTACAGGGCGAACGGTCCGATCCGGGGGACCAGCTTCGTCTCGTACCAGGTGCGCCCCTTGGCTTTCTCGCCCAGCCGCCGGGTGAGGAACCCGGCCAGCAGCGGGATGCCGAGGAAGATCAGTACGGATCGGGTGATCTCCCACACCGACACGTCCAGGGCGGTCTGCTCCAGCCCGAGCCATCCGGGCAGCACGCTGAGGTAGAACCAGCCAAGCGCCGAGAACGCGAGGACCTGGAACACCGAGTTGAGTGCCACCAGGACGGCGGCGGCCTCACGGTCGCCGCAGGCCAGGTCGTTCCAGATGACCACCATGGCGATGCAGCGGGCCAGGCCGACGATGATCAGCCCGGTGCGGTACTCCGGCAGGTCGGGCAGGAAGATCCAGGCGAGTGCGAACATCAGCGCCGGGCCGACCACCCAGTTCAGCACCAGGGACGGGACGAGCAGGCGCCGGTCGCGGGTGACGGTGGAGACGCGGTCGTAACGGACCTTCGCGAGGACCGGGTACATCATCACGAGCAGCCCGAGCGCGATCGGCAGCGAGACCCCGGTGACCGTCACCTTCGCTAGCGCGTCGCCCAGCCCCGGTACGAGACGGCCCAGGCCGAGACCCGCGGCCATCGCGGCGAGGATCCACACGGCGAGGAACCGGTCCAGGAACGACAGCCGCCGGGCAGCCGGCTCCGCGTGCGCCATTCCGCCCCCGCTCACGAAAAGGTCCCCGCGGAGGCGGGCAGGGGTGCCCCGGAAGGATCGGCGGGGCGGGAGAGGACCTGGGCCAGTTGGTCGGTCATCTCGGGCAGCAGCCGGTAGTACACCCACGTCCCGCGCCGCTCCGAGTCGATCAGCCCGGCCTGCTTCAGCAGCTTCAGGTGGTGGGAGATCGTCGGCTGCGACAGGTCGAAGGCCGGGGTCAGGTCGCAGACGCAGACCTCCCCGCCCGCCCGCGAGGCGATCATCGACAGCAGGCGCAGCCGCACCGGGTCGCCCAGCGCCTTGAACACCTTCGCCAGCGCCTGCGCGCGCTCCTCCTCCAGCGGGGTGGACAGCAGACCGGGGCAGCATTCCCCGGCACGCCCGGCACCGTCCTGGCCGATCACCACGAGTTCTTGTTTCGACATGCTTCTATATTGACGTTCCTCGATCCAG
The DNA here is from genome assembly GCF_026343115.1 of Streptomyces sp. NBC_00102. Taxonomy (GTDB): domain Bacteria; phylum Actinomycetota; class Actinomycetes; order Streptomycetales; family Streptomycetaceae; genus Streptomyces. Next base: position 5,151,547 of record NZ_JAPEMC010000001.1, on the reverse strand, counting down.
GATGCAACCTTGAATCGACAGGCATCGATACAACCTGATCAGGGAGACACCATGTCCCGTGTCCAGCTCGCGCTCAACGTCGCGGACCTCGAAGCGTCCGTCACCTTCTACTCCAAGCTGTTCGGTACCGAGCCCGCCAAACGGCGCCCGGGGTACGCGAACTTCGCCCTCACCACCCCGCCGCTCAAGCTGGTCCTCATCGAGGGCGAACCCGGCCAGGAGACCCGCCTCGACCACCTCGGTGTCGAAGTCGGCAGCACCGACGAGGTCACCGCCGCCACCACCCGCCTCAAGGAAGCCGGGCTCGCGACCTTCGAGGAGAACGACACCTCCTGCTGCTACGCCCTCCAGGACAAGGTGTGGGTCCACGGCCCCGGCAAGGAGCCCTGGGAGGTCTACACCGTCAAGGCCGACGCCGACCGGCTCGGCAAGAGCCCCGCACTCGTGCCCGGCGGGGACACCTGCTGCGCGCAACGGCCGGAAGCGGGCGACGCCGCGACCCCGGCCGCAGGGTGCGGCTGCGACGGGTGAGGCGCGCCGCCGGCCAGAATCACGCGACGTGGTCGCGGGGTGCGCGACACACCTCCGACGCCACTTGCCGCATGCCGCACCCGGCGAGACATCGCGGACCGGGGCTCCCGGCCCCCGCGCTCGGACGGACGCCCGGAGCAGGCCGGTCCTGGAGCTGTGTTCCTTCTACGACCTGGTGCCGTGGCGGCGCACCCCGCGGCATGTGGACCGGTTCTGCACCGGCCCGGGGCGCCGGGCCCGTTCGACGGTACGGAGCAAGCTGACCAAGCTCGACAGCTGCTTCGCATTCCTGGAACAGCGCTATGCCGGGGGGATCGCACGCCGCTTCGGGGGCAGGGTCGAGTCACCGGTCGACACGTTCAACGGACCGGTGCACCGTGGTGACTTCGGGCTGAGGATTCCTCTCTCGCAGCGAGCACTGGCCGAGTGTTTCTCCCAGTGGAGGGCGTCTCTGCCAACGGCACGCAAGTATCAGGTGGCCGTGCGGGACCACGTGATGGCGAAGATCGCCTACATCTCCGGTGTTCGGGCGAGCGAGCTGTGCGCGGTCCGTCTCGGGGACGTTCACTGGGAGCTTGGCCGGTGCCTGGCCTCTTTCGGGCCGACTGGACGAAGGTACGGGCGCGGTCCTGGGAGCGTCCATGCGATCGCTCCCATATTCGTGTCATCGCATAAACGGGACCGTGCCGCGCGTCCGCCGATCGCGGGCGTGCGGACCGCCCCGCATCTCTTGGCCCAGGTCCGCGGCTCGCAGGGCGCTCGGCAGGATCGACTCACGGAGCCCGGCACGGCACGGCGGTGAACGCGGTGAACCGCAACTCGCTGTTGTCGCCGCGCATCCCCACCCCGCCGGGGCCGGTGAGCACCCCGGGTCCGGTGTCCACCGCCTCCGCCACGGTCCGCCCGTCGACGAGGAGCAGCAGCCGGACCGTGGACGGCGCCGTGGTGAGCGCCCGCGCCTCGACGTGGTGCCAGGTGTCGTACGGAAACGCGCAACGGGCTTGCGCGAGAGTCGTGTACACGCCCTCGGCTCCTTCGACGGACCCGGGCAGCAGCAGCTTGCGTTTGATGACCACCAGGCCGTCGCGCCGCCGGAAGCTCAGCGCGTACAGCTCCTGAGGGCTGCGGTAGCGGAGCCAGAGGTGTCCGCCGTCCCAGTCCGTCGCGGGGGTGCGCGCGGTGGTGCCGGGAGGCCGGAGCAGGACCTGGGTGCGGACGGCGGTGTCCGCGAAGTCGCGTCGTACGGTCACCGCCCGCAGCACCGAGGAGCCGGTGTGCAGCCGGGAGAGCGGGTCGGGGGAGAACCCGTCCGGGACGCCGCTCCAGGCCGCTCCCCGGTCGGCGAAGAGCGATCCGCTGGTGACGGACCAGTCGGGGTCGGTGCGGGCGTCGGCGGCAGCGGGGTGGCGGTGGGCGTACTCGTTGGTGATCAGGCCGGAGCGGGGGAAGACCGCGGTGAAGGTACCGGCGTCCGAGGCGTCGCAGACGGGAGCGGCGGCGGCTCGTACCGGTGCTGCGAAAGCCGCCTCGTCGTTGCGGCCGTCCGCGACCCGCGCCAGGTCGTCCGCGACCCGCGCCCCGCCCGTCCCGGCGCCGGGCGGGGGCGCGTCGGTGAGCGGCAGGACGCCCGCGGTGGCGGCGAGCCCGAGCCCGACCACCGCACGGCGGGTGTATCCGGGCGCGGACGACCGCCCTTCCCGTCGCCGGATCATCGCCCCTCCGCCTCCGCCTCCCTGCCCGCCTCCGCGGCGGATGCGGGCAGGGAGGCGACCCGGAGCGAGACGAAGCGGGGCCACTCCCCCAGGGCGTCGGCGTTGCGGATGTTGAGGGCGAGGCCGCCCCTGCCGTTCCCGCCGGTGGCGCGGGGTTCGGTCCAGTCGATCCGGAAGCGCCCGTCGACCACGACCTCGGTACGGTCGCCCCGCACGGTGACGCGCACCCGGTGCACGGTGTTGTCGTGGAGCGTGCGCCGCGCGACTTCGGCCCGCCGGTCCCCGGTGCCGGCGAAGAGGCTGACGTAGCTGTGGCTGAGGGCGACCGTGACCGGCGCCAGGCTGCCGTCGCGTACGACGATGCCGACGTTGTTCGTCGCCTCGCGCAGCCGGTCGACCGTCACGTCCAGCGTGTAGTCGGTCCAGTCCGCCGAGGCGAGAGGTCGGTAGGAGGCCGCCGCGAACCCGGTCCTCCCCGGATAGGGCCCCCGGCCGGTGAAAACCCCGGGCCCGCGCGGGGCCTTCGCACCGATGTGCTCCCAGCCGACGGTGTCGCCCAGTGGTTCGGGGCGGTCGCCCGGGGCCGTCGCGGTCCAGAGTTCCAGCCCCGCGCGGAATGCCCGGAGGTCGGTCGCCCGGGTGATCTCCAGGCGCCGCACCTCGCCTGCCGCACCGGCCCGCCGTCCGGCGGGGAGCGGCCGGTCCGTGGTGTTCGTCAGGGCGGCGGCGAACCGGCCCGCCAGTTCGTGCCGGAGGATTCCCTTCGAGGTGCGGGAGTCGACGGGCTCGGACGCCTCGGAGAACGGGTACGCGAAGAGCCGGGGCCGGGGCAGGCCGTGCCGGGCGAACTCCGCGAGCGAGGTGTCCAGGTCCCCGGCGACCCTCGCCCGGTACTCGTCCTCGCGTTCCGGCCGCCGGTCCCCCGGCAGCCAGAGGCGGTGGGAGAGCACCGACTGCCGGGTGCCGGCGGCGTCCACGGCGGCCCTCCGGTGCAGGGCGTGGGTGTGGTCCTCGAAGTCCCACCGGCCGGTGCCGGTCATGCGGCCGATCTCCTGCCAGGAGAGGTAATAGGGGCGGTGGCGTCCCACCGAGCCGGTGATCAGGAACGCCGCCGCGCGCATCCGGTACTTGGCGAGGATGCGGTCGGCGTGCACCCAGAGCCCGTGGGTGCCGTCGTCGAAGGTGAGGTAGACGGACCGGCGGGCGGGCGGGTCTCCCCCGTCCAGGTAGCGGACGAACTCCTCGGTGGACAGGCTCCGGTAGCCGGCCCGGGCCAGGGCGGCGAGCTGCGCGTCGAAGGCTTCGGGGGTGACCGTGTACCGGCTCCGGCCGTGGGGCGCGATGTCGTGGTACGCCAGCACGACGGGCGGCGTCGCCCCCGCCCCCGCGTCCGCCGCCGGGCCCGGTCCGGCGCCGTGCGGCGGCCCGGCGACGGGGCGCGCCCCCACGGGCGGTGCGGCCTGCGGAGTGACGGCCCTGCGGTGGGTCTCGTAGCGCCACACCGCGTAGAAGGGGAGGGCGACCAGCACCAGGGCCAGCAGCCCCAGGACCGCCCGTACCGAGGCCGCGCCCACCGGCCCCGGGCCGGGGCGTCCCGGGCGGCTCACCTCAGGTCTCCCCGGGACAGGACCATCAGGTAGAGGGCGACGACCGCGCAGGCGGTCAGGAATCCGGCCAGCAGCCGGGCGGCACGCCGTACCGCTCCCCCGTGTTCCCCGCGTGCGTCCGCCCCTGTTGCCGTACGGTCGGCGCCCGCGCCGCCCGGGGTCTCCGCGCCCAGCCGCCAGCCGCTCGACCGTCTGTCGCCCGCCCTCATGTCGTGCTCCTCGACCAGATCCCGCGCCGCACGGTGAGCAGCGAGTACGGAAGCAGCCAGGCCAGGACCACCGAGGAGAAGAGGCTCATGAGGGGGCGGTATCTCCATCGGGTGTCGCCGGGGTGGTCGGTCCGGTAGGCGAGTCCCCAGACGCAGCCCTTGAGCAGCACTCCGCAGACGTAGAGGAGGGTGAGGAGGTACGCGCCGTGAGCCGGGGCCCAGACCAGGTGGCGTACGGCCATCAGCGGTGCGGCGAGTACCCAGAGCACGTGGCCGTAGAAGAGGACGGCGGGTCCGGGGCCCCGGCGCCACATGAAGGAGCCGGTGAAGAAGAGGTTGCGGATGAAGCTCTTCTTCCAGCGGACCTGTTGGCGCATCAGCGGGGCGAGTCGGGCGGGGACGTTGGTCAGGACGTGGGCCGACCGCACGTAGCCGACCCGCCAGAGACGTTCGGGGTGGTCCTCGCCCGAGACGAACGGGGAGTCCCGGTAGCGGTCCTTGAGGGATTTGCCGATCCACGTCTGTCCGAGGACGTATCCGGTCAGCTGGCGGTCGGTGGCGAAGCGGAAGGGGGCGCCCAGGAAGCGGTCCCCGGCCCAGGCGGGGAGGTAGTTGTAGATCGCCTCCCGACGGAAGACCGCGAGCGGGCCGGAGACGCAGGACACCGAGCCGAAGGAGGACTCGGCCGCCTTGGCGATCCTGAACTGGCCTTCGTACCAAATGTCCTGAATACGCGTCAGCATCGTCGCGTCGGCGTTCAGGGCCCGGCAGTGGCCGCTCACGGCACCGAGGCGCGGATGGCGGGCCAACGCGTCCACGCAGCGGCGGAGCGCGTCGGGCGCGAGGACGCAGTCGGAGTCGGTGAACGCGACGACCTCGGCGTCCACGTGCTCGCACGCGGCGACCAGGGCGTGCTTCTTCCCCACGTTCTCGTCCAAGAGCAGTACGGTGATGCCGAGTTCGTCACGCAGGCGGACCAGGATCTCGCGGGTGCCGTCGGTGGAGAAGTCGTCCACCACGACGATCCGCACCCGCGGGCAGTCCGAGGCGGCCATGGAGCGGACGCACTCCTCGATGGCGTCGGCCTCGTCCTTCACCGCCAGCAGGAAGTCGACGCGCGGCCGGGCGGCGAGCGGCGGGAACCCGGCGTCGGGCACCGCCGGGCCGGAGGTCGTCGAGGGGTCCTCGTAGCGGCTGTACGCGATGTACAGCAGGGCGATCGTGCCCGCGAGCACCACCAGACCGTACGCCGAAGCCGTGTTCAGGCGCGGCAGCCGCAGCGCCTCGTGGGCCAGGACGACGATCAGGGGCATCAGGCAGAGCAGCACCAGCAGCCTGCGCAGCCCGCGCCGGACCCCGGGGAGCGCCTCGGCGAGCCACCGGCCGGCCGACGGGCCGGGTGGGGGCGTGGAGCCCCGGGCACGGTCGGCGGCCGAGCCCCGGGCACGGTCGGCGGCGGCGGGGACAGTGGCACGGTCAGCGGCGGGGACGGTGGTGCGGCCGGCAGGGGCGCGATCGGTCAGGGTCACGCCGATACCCCGACCTCGGGCGAACCCGCCGACCGGTGCGCCCCGTCGCCGCCGGGCGCCTCCGCACCTCCGGACGTACCGGCTCCGCCCGCCGCTCCGGCGGCCCGGGGGGTCCCGGCTCCGCCTGGGCCCCTGCGGTCCTGGGAGATGTCGAGCACCGTGTGTTCGGGGCCGAGCCGGCTCAGGTCCGTGCCGGAGTGCACAGTGTGCAGCACGACCAGGTCCCATCGCTGGTCCCACGGGTCGGCGACGGCGGTGAGCGTCCGGCCGCGCAGATCGGCGCGGGGCACCATCGGGTCCGTGAAGGAGACCGCCGCCCCCCAGTCCGCCAGCAGCCCCATGATCTCCAGCGCGGGGCTCTCGCGGATGTCCGCCACACCCTTCTTGTACGCGATCCCGACCACCAGGACACGCGCTCCGGCGACCGGAATTCCCCGTGCGGCGAGCTTCGCCGTGATGAGTCCGGCCATCCGCCCGGGGCGCTCCGCGATGGCCCGCATCGCGGCGTCGACGACCGGCGAGGGAATGCGTTCGGCCTTCAACTGCCACAGCAGATAGTGCGGATCGCACGGAATGCAGTGGCCGCCGACACCGGGGCCCGGATAGAAGGGCATGAAACCGTACGGCTTGGTCGCGGCCGCGTCGATCACCGATCGGGGATCCAGTCCGAATACGGCGCAATTGTCGGCCAGTTCGTTCGCCAGCGCGATATTGACGGCCCGGAAGGTGTTTTCCCAGAGTTTGGTCATCTCGGCGGCTTCCGGACTTCCGACCGGGTGGACCGAGGGGGAGATGCGGGAGAGCACCGAGACGGCCGAAGCGGTACTGCGCCGCCCCTCACCCCCCACGACGCGCGGGGTGAGGTCCTGACCGTGGGTGGCGTTCCCCGGATCGATCCGCTCCGGGGCGAAGGCCACGAAGACATCGGCCTCCACCTTCATCCCCTTGGCCGCGAGCGGCGCGAGGAGCAGATCGCGGGTGGTGCCCACGTAACTGGTGGAGGTCAGCAGAAGCAGCTGCCCGGGAACCGCGTGCGCGACCGCCGAAGCGCAGGCCTTCGCGAGCATCCCGAGGTCCGGCACCTGATGGCGGTCCACGGGAGTGGGCACACAGATCATCACGGTGTCCGCCCAGGAGGACGCCCGGGGGTCGTCGGTCAGCAGGAAGGCGGGGTCGTGCAACGCGTCCGTCAGCCGTTCCCGATCCCGGAGCCCCAGGTCCACGGCGCCCGCACGGATGTCGCGCAGCCGGTCGGCGCTGACGTCGATCCCGATCACCCGGACCCCCGCCGCGCGGAGCGCCAGAGCGGTCGGCAGACCCACGTACCCCAGCCCGATCACCGCGACCGCGCGTCCGTGGCGCTCCGCCCGGGAGAGCTGGACGCGGAGCGGCTCGTCGTCGTCCGCCGCCTCGAAGAGGCCGGGCAGGTCCGTCGCCGGGGAGGGCACCGGGGAAATCAGGTCGGGGTCGGAACGCCCCTGCACGGGAACGCCCCCCGCCGGGGCTGGGGTTGCCGGACGTTCCGGCCCGGGGGTCTCATCCGGTTCGACCGGGATCTGATCTCTTCCTGTCACCACGGACAAATCGTGCCCGATCCGTCACGAAAGACGTGGACGGACACGGCACGACGGCAAAATCAGCGGATACCCACGGCCCGTTCGCATTCTCATCATTTCAATGACTCCCGCGCGGAAGGGAATTCGTCTTCTCTCCGGCGACATTCCACGATGGAAGGATCGTAGGACTGCGTGACAACGGTCAATCGGGCGCGACGGGAATCGGACGCCCCGGCCGCACCCGCATCACCTCACCCGCCTCGCCCTCACCACACGTCCCACCTCACCCGTCGCACCGACCCCGCGCGCGCCCCACCACCACCCACCGCACTCCCCACACGCCCCACCACCCGCCGCAGCACCCCGACCCGACGGCGGGGCCCCTTCGCGGACCGCCTCCGCGGGCCCGTCCCGCCGGCCGGGTTAAATGCCCTCCACGCATGGCTGGTTATGAGCCATGCACCCCGTGCGTCTCACCACGTGAGCCAGACTCCTCCACCCCCGAAATTCTCGAACACCCCGTACACGGCCACGGACCGCCATTGTCGGCGGTTACGGCATCGGGCGGCCTGCGGATGTCATGGTGGCCAAGATCGACGAAACGTCCGCTTAACGAACACCGGCCCCTCAGCAACGGACGAGTTCTGGCCAATTCATTGACGCGGTCCTGACAGGAACACGCCGCGACTGACACTCTTCCGTCGTTCCGCGCACCGCCTGCACTGCCGACCGGGCCACCGCCCGCCGGTACCCCCCCTCGCAGAAGGAGTCCGCGTGAGACTCACGCACAGCCGTCGCACCACCGCGACCGGCGCCCTGATCGCCGCGGCGGCCCTGGTCGCCGTGGGAGTCACCTCGCCCTCGGCGACCGCCACCCCCGCCGCGGCCCCGGTCCCGAGCACGGCCAACCCGGGCGCTCTGCCGGCGGACCTCTCCCCCGCCGCCCGTGCCGCCCTGATCGCCCAGGCCGACGCGGGCAAGGCCACCACCGCCAAGGAACTCGGCCTCGGCGCGACGGAGAAGCTCGTCGTCCGTGACGTCGTCAAGGACGTCGACGGCACGGTGCACACCCGCTACGAGCGGACCCTCGGCGGGCTGCCGGTCCTCGGCGGCGACCTCGTCGTCTCCGAGAGCGCGGCCGGCGCGACCGAGTCCGTCATCAAGGCGTCCCCCGCCACCACCGCGCAGCTGACGTCCGTCGACACCGTCGCGGACATCGCCCCGGCCGCCGCCGAGAAGCAGGCGCTGAGCGCCGCCTCGGCCGACGGCTCGAAGGCCACCGCTGCGAGCCAGGCTCCCCGCAAGATCGTCTGGCTGGCGAACGGCACCCCGAAGCTCGCCTTCGAGACGGTGGTCGGCGGCCTCCAGGAGGACGGCACCCCGAACGAGCTGCACGTCGTCACGGACGCCACCTCCGGCGCCAAGCTGTTCGAGTGGCAGGGCATCGAGACCGGTACCGGCAACACGCAGTACAGCGGCACCGTCACCCTCGGGACCTCGGGCACCACGGGTTCGTACAACCTCACCGACTCCACCCGCGGTGGCCACAAGACGTACAACCTGAACCACGGCACGTCCGGCACCGGGACGCTCTTCTCCGGCGCGGACGACGTCTGGGGCAACGGCGTCGGCACCAACACCGAGACCGCCGCCGCCGACGCCCACTACGGCGCGGCCGAGACGTGGGACTACTACAAGAACGTCCACGGCCGCACCGGCATCAAGGGCAACGGCGTCGCCGCGTACTCCCGCGTGCACTACAGCAACAACTACGTCAACGCCTTCTGGACCGACAGCTGCTTCTGCATGACGTACGGCGACGGTGCCGGCAACGCCGCCCCGCTGACCTCGCTGGACGTCGCGGCCCACGAGATGTCGCACGGTGTCACCGCGGCCACCGCCGGGCTGGTCTACAGCGGCGAGTCCGGTGGCCTCAACGAGGCGACCAGTGACATCTTCGCGGCGGGTGTGGAGTTCTACTCCAACACCGCGGCGGACCCGGGCGACTACCTCGTCGGCGAGAAGATCAACATCAACGGCGACGGCACCCCGCTGCGCTACATGGACAAGCCGAGCAAGGACGGCGGGTCGTACGACTCGTGGTTCTCCGGCATCGGCAGCTCGGACGTCCACTACTCCTCGGGCCCGGCGAACCACTTCTTCTACCTGCTCTCCGAGGGCAGCGGCGCCAAGACCGTCAACGGCGTCTCGTACAACTCGCCGACCTCGGACGGCCTCGCCGTGACCGGTATCGGCCGCGACAAGGCGCTGGCGATCTGGTACCGGGCGCTCACCACGAAGTTCACCACGACGACCAACTACGCCTCCGCGCGTACCGGTACCCTCGCCGCCGCCGGTGAGCTGTACGGCACGACGAGCGCCGAGTACACCGCCGTGGCCAACGCCTGGGCCGGCATCAACGTCGGCACCCGCCCGGGCGGCACCACGCCTCCCACGGGAACGGTCTTCACCAGCAACACCGCCGTCTCGATCCCGGACAACGGTGCCGCTGTCACCAGCTCGCTCACCGTCTCCGGCGTCACCGGCAACGCCCCCAGCACCCTCCAGGCCTCCGTGAACATCACCCACACCTGGCGCGGTGACCTGGTCGTCGACCTCGTCGGCCCGAACGGGACCTCGTACCGGCTGAAGAGCTCCTCGTCGAGCGACTCGGCCGACAACGTGGTGGCGACCTACACGGTCAACGCCTCGGCGCAGGTCGCCAACGGTGTCTGGAAGCTGAAGGTGCAGGACGTCGCCTCGGGCGACACCGGCAAGATCAACAGCTTCTCGCTCACCTTCTGACGCACCTGAGCCGAACCGGCTGAAGCGATGAACGCAGGACGGCCCGGGAGGAGACCGACTCTCCTCCCGGGCCGTCCACGCGTTCCCCGCCGGGTGCCACTGCCGCCGGTCAGCGCAGTACCGGGCCGCCCTCCTCCTCGCCGACGGTCGCGTCCGGCAGGGCCACCAGGCCGAGTTCGGTGCCCGAGGCCAGCAGCGGATGCGAGGGCAGGACGCGCACGGTGTAGCCGTACGGGCCCGTACGGTCCAGGGAGAGCGGACCCTCGTAGATCCGGTGGTCCTCCAGGTCGCCGGTGCCGGTCACCTTCAGCGGGATGACCTGGGCGTCGACGAGCGCGTCGCCGGAGTCCACCCGCCCTGCGACGACCTGCACCTCCAGGTCCTCCGGGGCGAGGCCGCCGAGCGCGATCCGGACCCGGAGCGCGAGGGTCGCGCCCAGCTCCGCCGAGCCGCTCGCGGCGGTGTCGGTGACCGTCTCGACGTGGTCGACGGCCACCTGCGGCCAGGCCGCCCGTACCTTCGACTTCCACGCCGCGAGGTCGCGGGCGACCGGGGCGTCGAGGGCGCGGCGCGACAGCGCGGCGGGGGCGTAGAGCCGCTCCACGTACTCCCGGACCATGCGGCCGGCAAGGAGCTTGGGGCCGAGGGCGGCGAGGGTGCGTCGGACCATCTCGATCCACCGCTCGGGCAGCCCGTTCTCCCCGCGGTCGTAGAAGCGGGGCGCTACCCGGTCCTCGATCAGCGCGTAGAGGGCGTCGGCCTCCAGTTCGTCGCGCCGGTCGTCGTCCACGGCGGAACCGTCGGCGGTCGGGATGGCCCAGCCGAAGTCCGGCTCGAACCACTCGTCCCACCAGCCGTCGCGCACCGAGAGGTTGAGGCTTCCGTTGAGGGCGGCCTTCATCCCGCTGGTGCCGCAGGCCTCCAGCGGGCGCAGCGGGTTGTTGAGCCAGACGTCGCAGCCGGGGTAGAGCTTCTGCGCCATGGCCATGCCGTAGTCGGGCAGGAAGACGATCCGGTGGCGCACCTCGGCCTCGTCGGCGAACCGGACCAGCTCCTGGATGAGCCGCTTCCCACCGTCGTCGGCGGGGTGGGCCTTTCCGGCGACGACGATCTGGATGGGCCGGGTCGGGTGGAGCAGCAGCCGGGTCAGCCGGTCCTTGTCGCGGAGCATCAGGGTGAGCCGCTTGTACGAGGGGACCCGGCGGGCGAAGCCGATGGTGAGGACGTCCGGGTCGAGTACGCCGTCGATCCAGCCGAGTTCGGCGGTGCCGGCGCCCCGCCTGCGCCAGGAGGCGTAGAGGCGTTTACGGACCTCGGTGACGAGTTGTTCGCGCAGGACGCGGCGCAGGTCCCAGATCTCCTGGTCCCCGATGGCCGTCACGGCGTCCCAGCGGCGCGGGGTGCCGGTGCGGTCGGTGTCGTTCCCGGTGGCCACCTCGCCGCCGGCGAGAGCGTCCCGGGCGCGGTCCTCGCCGACCTGCCGGGCGCCGAGGCCGAGCACTTCGGGGGCGACCCAGGTGGGGGCGTGCACGCCGTTGGTGACGGAGGTGATGGGCACCTCGGCCGGGTCGAATCCCGGCCAGAGCCCCGAGAACATCTCCCGGCTGACGGCCCCGTGCAGGGTGGAGACGCCGTTGGCGCGCTGGGCGAGGCGGAGCCCCATGACGGCCATGTTGAAGATGCCCGGGGTGCCGCCCTCGTACGTCTCCTCTCCGAGTGCGAGCACCCGGTCGACGGGGACGCCGGGGAGTTCGCCGTCGTCGCCGAAGTGGCGGGCGACGAGCTGCCGGTCGAAACGGTCTATGCCGGCGGGTACCGGGGTGTGGGTGGTGAAGACGGCTCCGGCCCGGACGACTTCGAGCGCCGAGTCGAAGTCGAGCCCCTCGCCGGAGAGTTGTCCGGACGCCTGTCCGGACGTCTGCTTCCCTTCGGCGAGTTCACGGATGCGTTCGAGGCCGAGGAAGCCGGCGTGGCCCTCGTTGGTGTGGAACACCTCGGGCGCGGGGGCGCCGGTGAGCCGGCACCAGGTGCGCACGGCGCGCACCCCGCCGATGCCGAGCAGCATCTCCTGGAGGAGCCGGTGGTCGCTGCCGCCGCCGTAGAGCCGGTCGGTGACGTCGCGTTCGCCGGGCGCGTTCTCCTCGACGTCGGAGTCGAGCATGAGGAGGGGGACCCGGCCGACCTGGGCCTTCCAGACGCAGGCGTGCAGCGAGCGTCCGCCGGGCAGCGCGAGCACCACCCGGGCGGGGGTGCCGTCGTGTTCGCGCAGCAGGGTGACCGGGAGTTCGTTGGGGTCGAGGACCGGATAGGTCTCCTGCTGCCAGCCGTCGCGGGAGAGCGACTGGCGGAAGTAGCCGTGCCGGTAGAGCAGGCCGACCCCGATGAGCGGGACGCCGAGGTCACTGGCGGCCTTGAGGTGGTCGCCGGCCAGGATGCCGAGTCCGCCGGAGTACTGCGGCAGGGCCGCGGTCACTCCGAACTCGGGCGAGAAGTAGGCGACGGAGCTGGGTAGTTGGCTGCCCTGGGCGAGTCGGCTCTGGTACCACCGGGGTCCGGTGAGGTACGCGTCGAGCTCGTCGGCGGCCTCGCCGAGGCGGCCGAGGAACTCCTCGTCGCGGGCGAGTTCGGCCAGCCGGGAGGCGGAGACGGAGCCGAGGAGCCGCACCGGGTCGGCATCCTCCGGCCGCCACCCCTCGGGGTCGACGGACCGGAAGAGCTCCTGGGTCTCGGTGTGCCACGACCACCGCAGATTGCGCGCGAGGTCGTGCAGGGGTCGCAGGGAGTCGGGGAGGACGGGACGTACGGTGAACCGACGAATGGCCTTCACGCGTTCCACCTTTACAGGGGAGTTGCGAATCCGAGGGGACGCCGCACCACGGTGTGCGCCGCTCAACCACTGACGACGGTAACGGCCCACCGCCGCGTGCGGCCACGGCGCACGGGGTCGTCACGCGGTCCGGCGCACGCGTCGGCGGGGCACCGGAAGGTCTCCCCGGAGGTCCCGGACGGTGCGTCGACAGGCTCCGGAAGGTGCCCGGGGAGGGTCCCGGACGGTGCGTCGACAGGCCCCGGAAGGTGCCCGCGGAGTGCCCCCGGCGCTGCCCCAGGGGCCCCTCCGGCCCCGTCAACCCCGCCCGCTCCGAACGGATATGGCTGATTTCACCCCCTCGGGCGACCTTGTGGGCCTGGGCCGGCCGGGAGAGGCTTCCGGGGTGGCGAACCCACCGGGAGGTGCGAGTCGCCGGAGCGCGGGTACCCGGTGACTCGTGTGACGCCGCACGCCCGATGCCGTGCGCCGGACGCGCGCGGCGTCCGGATTACGACCCAGTAGTTAACACGGCGCCGGGTTGACCGCGCGAAAGCGGTGGGAAGGCTACCCGCGTACACAGCCGGCCCGGCGCCACACGTCCTCGCGCACACCCCCGCAGCGTGCGCGTCATCCCCGCGCACGCCAGCCATTCGAGTGCCATTCGAGTGAACGCGGACAGGAGCGGCCATGCCCACAGCCCGTCAGCAGACAGCTGAGCAGCTACAAAGGACTGATCCCCCGTCTCGCGGCACGCGGATGCGGTCCTCGCCGCGCGTGCCGTCGTCCCCGCACGCCCCGCTCCAGCTTTCAGGTGATGTCATGATCGGTCGTATCCCCGTCCTGGACGTCCTTCCGCTCGTCGATTGCGGCAGACGCCCGGCGAAGGCGGTGGTGGGCGAGACCTTCCAGGTCTCCGCCACCGTCTTCCGCGAAGGCCATGACGCGGTGGCGGCCAACGTCGTGCTGCGCGACCCGAGCGGACGGCGCGGCCCGTTCGTCCCCCTGCGCGAGCTGGCTCCCGGCACGGACCGCTGGGGCGCCGACGTCACCCCGGACGTCGAGGGGCGCTGGTCGTACAAGGTCGAGGCGTGGAGCGACCCACTGACCACCTGGCGGCGGCTCGCCCAGATCAAGATTCCGGCCGGGATCGACACCGAGCTGGTGTTCGCCGAAGGCGCGGCCCTGTACGAGCGGGCCGCCTCGGGCGTCCCGAAGAAGGACGGCCGGGAGGCGGTTCTGGCCGCCGTCGACGCCCTGCGGGACGACACCCGTACGCCCGCCGACCGGTTGGCCGCGGCGCTCACCCCGGCGGTGGCGGACCCGCTCGCCCGCTTCCCGCTGCGCGAGCTGGTCACCGCCTCGCGCCCGCTGCCGCTGGTCGTCGAGCGCCCGCGTGCGCTGTACGGCTCCTGGTACGAACTCTTCCCGCGCTCCGAGGGCGCCCGCCGCGAAACCCTCCCCGGCGGGAAGACCCGGCTGGTCAGCGGCACGTTCCGGACGGCGGCCGAGCGCCTGCCGGCGGTGGCCGCGATGGGCTTCGACGTCGTCTACCTGCCGCCGGTCCACCCCATCGGGACCTCCCACCGCAAGGGTCCGGACAACACCCTCACCGCGGGCGCCGACGACCCGGGTGTGCCGTGGGCGATCGGTTCGGCCGACGGCGGCCACGACGCGGTCCACCCCGACCTCGGGACGCTGGAGGACTTCGACCACTTCGTGGAGACCGCCCGCACCCTGCGGATGGAGATCGCGCTGGACTTCGCGCTCCAGTGTTCCCCGGACCACCCCTGGGTGAAGGAGCACCCGGAGTGGTTCCACCACCGCCCCGACGGCTCGATCGCGTACGCCGAGAACCCGCCGAAGAAGTACCAGGACATCTACCCCATCGCCTTCGACAAGGACATGCCGGGCCTGGTCGCCGAGACGGTGCGGGTGCTGCGGTTCTGGATGGACCGGGGGGTGCGGATCTTCCGGGTGGACAACCCGCACACCAAGCCGGTCGTCTTCTGGGAGCGGGTGATCGAGAAGATCAACGGCACCGACCCGGATGTCGTGTTCCTCGCCGAGGCGTTCACCCGCCCCGCGATGATGCACACCCTCGCGAAGGTCGGTTTCCAGCAGTCGTACACGTACTTCACCTGGCGGAACACGAAGCAGGAGCTCACCGAGTACGCCACCGAGGTCTCCGGCGGGGCCGCCTCGTACATGCGCCCCAACTTCTTCGTGAACACCCCCGACATCCTTCCCGGCTACCTCCAGGACGGCGGCCGGCCCGCCTTCGAGGTCCGGGCCGTGCTGGCCGCGACGCTCTCCCCGTCCTGGGGCGTGTACGCGGGATTCGAGCTGTGCGAGAACACCCCGGCCCACCCGGGGAGCGAGGAGTACCTGCACTCGGAGAAGTACGAACTCAGGCCCAGGGACTGGGAGGCGGCCGAGCGCGAGGGACGCTCGCTGGCTCCGCTGATCACCTCGCTCAACCGGATCAGGCGCCGCCATCCGGCGCTCCGGCAGCTGCGTGACGTCCACTTCCACTCCGTCGACAACGACGCGCTGATCGCCTACAGCAAGCGCTCCGGATCGAACACCGTCCTGGTGGTCGCCAACCTCGACCCGCACCACACCCAGGAGGCCACGGTCTCGTTGGACATGCCGCAGCTCGGCCTCGACTGGCACGAGAGCGTGCCGGTGCGCGACGAGCTCACCGGCGACACCTATCACTGGGGCAGGACCTTCTATGTGCGCCTAGAGCCGGGCATCACGCCCGCGCACATCGTCGTCCTGCGACCGTCCCCGCCGACCGGAGGGTCACCCACACCATGATCGTGAATGAGCCCGTTCCCGACACCTTCGAGGACACCCCCGCCAAGGACCGTGATCCCGACTGGTTCAAGCGCGCCGTCTTCTACGAGGTCCTCGTCCGGTCCTTCCAGGACTCCAACGGCGACGGCATCGGAGACCTCAAGGGCATCACCGCCAAACTGGACTACCTCCAGTGGCTCGGCATCGACTGCCTCTGGCTGCCGCCGTTCTTCAAGTCGCCCCTGCGCGACGGCGGTTACGACGTCTCGGACTACACCGCGGTGCTTCCGGAGTTCGGCGACCTCGCCGACTTCGTGGAGTTCGTGGACGCCGCGCACCAGCGCGGCATGCGCGTCATCATCGACTTCGTCATGAACCACACGAGCGACCAGCACGAGTGGTTCCAGCAGTCCCGGTCCGACCCCGACGGCCCGTACGGCGACTACTACGTCTGGGCCGACGACGACAAGCAGTTCCCCGACGCGAGGATCATCTTCGTCGACACGGAGACCTCGAACTGGACCTTCGACCCGGTGCGCAAGCAGTACTACTGGCACCGGTTCTTCTCGCACCAGCCCGACCTCAACTACGACAACCCGGCGGTGCAGGAGGAGATCATCTCCGCCCTCCGGTTCTGGCTGGACCTCGGCATCGACGGCTTCCGGGTGGACGCCGTGCCGTACCTCTACCAGCGCGAGGGCACCAACTGCGAGAACCTCCCCGAGACCCACGGCTTCCTCAAGAGGGTCCGCAAGGAGATCGACGCCAACTACCCGGACACCGTGCTGCTCGCCGAGGCCAACCAGTGGCCCGAGGACGTCGTCGACTACTTCGGCGACTACCAGGCCGGCGGCGACGAGTGCCACATGGCGTTCCACTTCCCCGTGATGCCGCGCATCTTCATGGCGGTACGGCGGGAGAGCCGCTACCCGGTCTCCGAAGTCCTGGCCAAGACACCGGCGATCCCGAAGAACTGCCAGTGGGGCATCTTCCTGCGCAACCACGACGAGCTCACCCTCGAAATGGTCACGGACGAAGAGCGCGACTACATGTACGCCGAGTACGCCAAGGACCCCAGGATGCGGGCCAACATCGGCATCCGGCGCCGCCTCGCCCCGCTGCTGGACAACGACCGCAACCAGATCGAGCTGTTCACCGCCCTGCTGCTGTCGCTGCCCGGCTCCCCGATCCTCTACTACGGGGACGAGATCGGGATGGGCGACAACATCTGGCTCGGCGACCGCGACGGGGTGCGCACCCCGATGCAGTGGACGCCGGACCGCAACGCCGGGTTCTCCTCCAGCGACCCCGGCCGGCTCTTCCTGCCCACGATCATGGACCCGGTCTACGGCTACCAGGTCACCAACGTCGAAGCGTCCATGGCGTCGCCCTCCTCGCTGCTGCACTGGACCCGGCGGATGATCGAGATCCGCAAGCAGAATCCGGCCTTCGGACTGGGCGAGTACACCGAACTGCCCTCGTCCAACCCGGCGGTGCTCGCGTTCACCCGTGAGTACGGGGACGATCTCGTGCTGTGCGTCCACAACTTCTCGCGGTTCGCGCAGCCGACCGAGCTCGATCTGCGGTCCTTCAACGGGCGCCACCCGGTCGAACTGATCGGCGGGGTGCGCTTCCCCGCCGTCGGCGAGTGGCCCTACCTGCTCACACTCGCCGGACACGGCTTCTACTGGTTCCGCCTGCGGAAGGAAGCACCGGCCATCTGACCTGCACCACCGGGGCGTTGAACCCGGGGGAAGGGTACGCACGGCTCCTGCGGGACGGTTTCCACCGTCCCGCACGGGGCACTCTCCCCCACATCGAGCGCCGTGCCCCCGGCCATGCTCCACCGGACACGGCCTGGAGGACCCGGGCGGCCGTTGGGCCATTCGAGTCCGTACGCACCATCCTCAGCCGACACGTCCCGCACAGCCGGACAGCCATTGCCGCAATCCGGGACACTCCTCGCATCTGTGTGCCCGGGGAAAGGACGCGATGCCATGTCGGAGGCTGCATCCACTCACGTCGCCCTGGCGAAAAGCACCACGAAACAGGCGCCCCACCCACAACCCCATCCGCGGCCGGGGGGCGCCGCGGCGGGGACCGCACTCCTGCCCTCCCTCGCCCCCCTGCTCCACGACTGGCTGCCCAGGCAACGGTGGTTCGCCGGCAAGGGCCACCCGGTCGCCGGGTTCACCCTGGTCTCCGCGACGGAGATACTGCCGGTCGACTCCACCGCGACCGGCCCCGGGCTGCTCCACCTCCTGGTCCGGGTCCACCAGCCCGGACTGCCCGCCCGCGCCACCGGTGACTGCTACCAACTCCTGCTCGGGGTACGGACGGAACTGCCGCCGGTGCTGGCGCCCGCGCTCATCGGGCGGGTGACGGACGGGCCGCTGGCGGGCCGCACCGTATACGAGGGCCTGCACGATCCACGGCTGGCGGGTCTGCTGCTGGAGCGGTTCCGCCGCCCCGGACCGCTCGGCGCGCTCCGCTTCGAACGCGCGGAAACGATTCCGGCCGGGCTCGCACCACGGCTGCTCGACACCGAACAGTCCAACTCCTCGCTCGTTTTCGGCGACGCGTACATCCTGAAGATCCTGCGGAGGGTCTTCCCGGGGACCAACCCCGATCTGGAACTGCCGCTCGCCCTCGTCGGCGAGGGCTGCGGACGGGTGCCCGCACCCGTCGCCTGGTTCGAGGCCACCACCCCCGAACCGCTCACCCTCGGGGTGCTGCAACCCTTCCTGCGCGGCGCCGAGGACGGCTGGCAACTGGCGCTCGGCGCGCTCGCGGCGGGACGCGACTTCGTCCCGGAGTCCCGGGCGCTCGGCCGGGCCACCGCCGAGGTGCACTCCGCGCTCGCCTCCGCCCTGCCGGGCCCGGACCTGCGCCTGGCGGGCATCGAACAGCTGGTCGCCGGGATGACCCAGCGGCTGGAGTCGACCGCGCAGGCCGTCCCCGCTCTCCTGCCGTACGTCCCCGCGCTGCACGCCGCCTTCGAAGCGGTGGCGGAGCTGGGGCACCGCGGCCGCTCCTGGGCCACCCACCGGGTCCACGGCGATCTGCACCTCGGACAGACGCTCCGCGGCGCCGACGGGTTCTGGTCACTGATCGACTTCGAGGGCGAACCCGCCAAGCCGCTCGCCGAACGCCGCAGCCCGCAGCCACCGGTGCGCGACGTCGCCGGAATGCTCCGCTCCTTCGACTACGCGGCCCGCTCCCACCGGCCCTGGAGCGACGCGTGGGCGGAACGCTGCCGCTCCGCGTACTGCGAGGGGTACGCCGAGGTCTCGGGCACCGACCCGCGCAGCGAACCCGAGCTGCTGCGCGCCCACGAGACGGACAAGGCCGTGTACGAAGTGCTGTACGAGGCACGGCACCGCCCCGACTGGCTGCCCGTCCCGATGGCCGCGATCCAGCGGCTCGCCGCGTCCACCTGATCCTGGTCCGCGCGGCTCCCCCGCCGTCGCGGACCGACGGGCCGGTGGGCCTGGTGCCCGGCCCGGCCGTCCGGCCGGGCACCAGGCCCACCGGCCCGCGAGGTTTTCACCGTTCCGCCCGCCCCGCCCCGACCGACCCCCCGAGGAGGCCGTCCCCGTGACCGCCCGTAAGCCGTCCAGGAAGAAGCCCGTCCCCGTCGAAACCGAGGTCGCACCAGCCCCGCAGCCGGTGGTGACCGGGACGGCCGACGTGCCGGAACCGGCGGCCTCCGCCGCGACCGCCACGGTCACCACGACCGCGCCCGCGCCCGCCCCGGAAGACGTTCCCGAGCCCGCCTCGGCCGACGTTCTCCCGGCGAAGCGCCCCAAGGCCAAGCGGAAGACCGGCGTGCCGCCCCACCCCCGGCGCGGCGGCACCGACCCCGGCGAGGGCGTCCGCCCCGCGCCCGCCCTGCACGACGCCGACCGGGGCCGGCTGCTCGCCGGCGAGCACCACGCCCCGCACGACCTGCTCGGCGCCCATCCCCACGACGGCGGAGTGCTGGTACGGGCGCTGCGCCCGCACGCGCGCGGCGTGACGGTGCTCGCCGAGGGGCTGCGCGCCGAACTCCTCGACGACGGCGACGGCTTCTTCTCCGGGGTGCTGCCGCTCGGGGCCGTACCGGTGTACCGGCTGCTGGTCGCCTACGCGGACAACGAGATCGAGATCGAGGACCCGTACCGCTTCCTGCCCTCGATCGGCGAACTGGACCTGCATCTGATCGGCGAGGGCCGGCACGAGGAGCTGTGGACCGCGCTGGGTGCGCGGGTCATGGAACACCAGGGCGTCACCGGGACCCGGTTCACCGTGTGGGCGCCCAACGCGCGCGGGGTGCGGATCGCGGGCGACTTCACCTACTGGGACAGCACCGGCCTGCCGATGCGTTCGCTCGGGTCGACCGGGGTGTGGGAGCTCTTCCTCCCCGGGGTCGGCGAGGGGGCCCTCTACAAGTTCGACGTCTGCCGCCCGGACGGCTCGCACACCCTGCGCGCGGACCCGATGGCCCGCGCCGCCGAGATCCCGCCCGCCACCGCGTCGGTGGTCACCGTCTCGCACTACGCGTGGCAGGACGCCGACTGGATGGAGCGGCGCGGCGACCGGCCGGTGCACGAGGCGCCGTTCTCCGTGTACGAGATCCATCTGCCGTCCTGGCGGCCTCGTCTGACGTACCGTCAACTTGCTGAGCAGCTGCCCGCGTACGTCAAGGACCTGGGCTTCACGCACGTGGAGCTGATGCCGGTCTCCGAGCATCCCTTCGGCGGCTCCTGGGGCTACCAGGTGACCGGCTTCTACGCGCCGACCTCCCGCATGGGCACCCCCGACGACTTCCGGCACCTGATCGACTCGCTGCACCGGGCGGGCATCGGCGTGATCATGGACTGGGTGCCCGCGCACTTCCCGCGCGACGAATGGGCGCTGGCGGAGTTCGACGGACGCCCGCTGTACGAGCACTCCGACCCGTCCCGCGCGGCGCACCCGGACTGGGGCACCCTGGAGTTCGACTACGGCCGCACCGAGGTCCGCAACTTCCTCGTCTCCAACGCCACGTACTGGTGCGAGGAGTTCCACATCGACGGGCTGCGGGTCGACGCGGTCGCCTCCATGCTCTACCTCGACTACTCCCGCGAGGACGGCCAGTGGTCGCCCAACGAGCACGGCGGCCGGGAGAACCTGGACGCGGTGGCCTTCCTCCAGGAGATGAACGCGACGGTCTACCGCCGCAACCCCGGGGTGGTGACGATCGCCGAGGAGTCCACCGCCTGGAACGGCGTCACCCGCGCCACCCACCACACCGGCCCGGACGGCTTCGGCGGGCTCGGGTTCGGGCTGAAGTGGAACATGGGCTGGATGCACGACTCCCTCACCTACATGGCGAAGGAGCCGGTGCACCGCAAGTACCACCACAACGAGATGACCTTCTCGATGGTGTACGCGTACAGCGAGAACTACGTACTGCCGATCTCGCACGACGAGGTGGTGCACGGCAAGCAGGCGCTGGTCTCGAAGATGCCCGGCGACTGGTGGCAGCAGCGCGCCAACCACCGCGCCTACCTCGGCTTCATGTGGGCCCACCCCGGCAAGCAACTCCTCTTCATGGGACAGGAGTTCGCACAGGGGGCCGAGTGGTCGGAGGGCCACGGCCCGGACTGGTGGCTGCTCGACCCGGCGTACGAGGCGTCCGTCGACCACCGGGGGGTGCGCGACCTGGTCGCGGACCTGAACGCGGTGTACGGCGCGGTGCCCGCGCTCTGGCAGCGCGACACCGACCCGGGCGGCTTCAGCTGGGTGGACGGCGGTGCGGCGGAGGACAACGTCCTCGCCTTCCTCCGCTTCGACGCGGACGGCTCCCCGCTGCTCGCCGTCTCCCACTTCTCCCCGGTGGTCCGGCACGACTACCGGCTCGGGGTACCGGAGTCCGCCGAGGGCTGGGTGGAGGTGCTGAACACCGACGCGGCCCGCTACGGCGGCAGCGACGTCCGCAACGAGGAGCCGCTGAAGCCGGAGGAGGTACCGGCGCACGGCCGCGGGACCAGCATCACGGTGACCCTGCCGCCGCTGGCCACGGTCTGGTTCCGCCCGGCCTGACCGGCGGGCGCGGACCCGCGCCCGTATCCGTACCGAGGGAAGCCCGGACCGTGCGGTCCGGGCCTCCCGGCGTTCCGGCGCGGGCGAACCGGCCCGGGGTGGTACCCATGATCCGCTTGAAGTGCCGGGTGAGGTGGGACTGGTCGTGGAAGCCGGCCGCGGCCGCCACCTCCCCCGGCGGACGCCCGTCGAGCAGCAGCCGGCGGGCCAGGTCGACGCGGCGGGAGGTCACGTACTGGTGCGGGGCGATACCGAACGCACCGCTGAAGGCCCGTACGAGATGCGTGGGGTGGGCGTGGACCAGGCGCGCGGCCTGGGCCAGGGTGAGGCCGTCGACCAGCCGCTCGTCGAGCAGGTCGCGCAGGTCCCGGGCGACGCCCCGGCCCTCGGGCACCGGCCCGCCGCGATCCTGTCCCGGACCGAGGAGCGCACGCAGCCGCTCCCCCACGAAGGCCAGCCGGCTCTCCGCCTCGAAAGCGTCACCGGGATGCGCGAGGGCCGCGTGCAGCTGCCCGACGCGCGTGCGCAGCAGCGGATCGGCGAAGTCCGGGTGGTCCACCGCGGGCCCGATGAGGCTCGCGTCGAGCTGGGTCAGGTCGAGGTAGACGACGCGCTTGCGGAAGCCGTGCGCGGTGGCGGGCGAGCCGTTGTGCGGGACCTGCGGGGGCAGCAGGGACACGGTGTCGCGCGGGGTGCCGCGCTCGTACCGGTCGAGGTCGTAGCGGACGGCTCCGTCGTCGACGATCAGAAGGGTCCAGGCGTCGTGTACGTGCATCGGGTAGGCGTGTTCGGTGAAGTGGGCATGCAGGACCTCCACGACGCCCGGGACGTGCGGGCGCCATGCGGAGATCTCTTCCTGCTCCGGCGAGGACGGCACGCAAAGAACGTACAAGACCCGGCGGACGGGCATCGCGGAGTCTCGGAGCATGAACACCGAGAACGAGAACACCTCCGGGAACACCGCCGGGAACGCCACCCCGTACGACGACGCCCCCGTCCGCTTCGACACCAAGATCGCCGTCCTGCTCCGCGAGGACCTGGAGACCTGGCAGCGGCTGAACGTGACCGCTTTCCTGGTCAGCGGCCTCTCCACGGTGGCGCCCGAGGTGATCGGCGAGCCGTACCAGGACGCCGACGGCACCCCGTACCTGCCGATGTTCCGCCAGCCCGTGCTGGTCTTCGAGGGGACGAAGGAGGTGCTGACCGCCGCGCACGGCCGTGCGCTCTCCCGCGCCCTGCCGAGGTCCCTGTTCACCTCGGACCTGTTCGCCACGGGCAACGACCGGGACAACCGGGCGGCCGTACGGGCCGTGGGTACGGCCGGCCTCGACCTCGTGGGCCTGGCGGTGTACGGGCCGCGCAACGCGGTGGACAAGGTCCTCAAGGGCGCCCGTATGCACCCCTGAGTCTCAGGAGCCGAAGGCCGGGGTGCGGCCGGCGTCGTCCCAGGCCTCGCGGGCGGCGGCGATGACCGGCCGGTGCTCGATCGACCAGTCCGCCAGCGCCTTGACCAGGTGGGTGAGACTGTGCCCCAGTTCGGTGAGCTCGTACTCGACCTGGGCGGGAACGGTCGGGTACACGGTCCGGTTCACCAGGCCGTCGCGCTCCAGGCGCCGGACGGTCAGAGTCAGCATGCGCTGCGAGACCCCGCCCGGAATCCGCCGTTGCAGCTCCTTGAAGCGCCGTACCCCGGAAGCGAGTTCGACGATCACGTAGACCGACCATTTGTCGCCGAGCCGGTCGAGGACGTCCCTTACCCCGCACTCGTCCTGCGGCGTCTCGCAGACGATCACCGGCTCCTGCGGCTCGGACCTGGTTACACCGGTGTGCCCTACCGACATCGAAGTGCCTCCTTATGCGATCCGCGTCCACTCCCGAGGATGAGAACACACGGCTCAGGAGGGAACTTCCATGTTGCTCATCACCGGCGCGAACGGCGCTCTCGGCAGGCTCGTCACCGAGGAACTGGCAGGCCGCGACGGCCTCGCGCTCGGCACCCGGACCCCGCGTTCGACGTCGGAGCGGCGTACCGACTTCGACGACCCGTCCTCGCTGGACTTCTCCGGGGTGGAGACGCTCCTGCTCATCT
Organism: Streptomyces sp. NBC_00102; assembly: GCF_026343115.1. Taxonomy (GTDB): domain Bacteria; phylum Actinomycetota; class Actinomycetes; order Streptomycetales; family Streptomycetaceae; genus Streptomyces. The sequence continues at coordinate 5,127,835 of NZ_JAPEMC010000001.1, read as the reverse complement.
CCGCCGGATACGGCGAGGACGACGTCGTCCTCGCCCGGCACGAAGCCGCGATCTCCGCCGCCGAGAAGGCCGGAGTGCGCCACGTCGTCTACACCAGCGTGAGCGGCGACGGCGACCACCTGCCCTTCGCCCTCGCCCACCGCTGGACCGAACGCCGCCTGGCACGCTCCCCGTTGACCTGGACGGTGCTGCGCAACGGCCTGTACGCCGAATTCCTCGCCGCCGTCGCGGCGCCCGGCGCCGACGGTACGATCACGGCCCCGCTGGGCGAGGGCAGGCTGGCGGCGGTGGCCAGGGAGGACCTGGCCGCGGTGGCTGCCCGGGTGGTGACCGAGCCCGGTGCGCACGCGGGAAAGGTCTACGAACTCGTGGGCGAGGAGTCGCTGGGCGGCGACGATCTGGCGAAGGCGGTGGGCGGTCGGTACCGGCCCGGCTCGCTCGCCGCGACCCGCGAGGCGATCGCCTCGGCCGGCGAGGCCCTCCCCTTCCAGGTGCCCATGCTCGTCGGCGCGTACTCGGCCGTCGCCGCGGGCTTCCTCGACGGCAGCGGAATCGAGGACAACGCCCTCCCGAGACTCCTCGGGCGCGCGCCGCGATCGGCCCTGGATGTGTACCGGGCTTCGGTGGCGCACTGACACGGGTGCGGCTGAACCGTCACAAGGACATACGGCAGTACAGACCCCGCTGCGGCCCGGCGTCGCGGGCGAGTCCGGCGAGGCGTTCCAAGAAGTCGGCCATGAGCTCCGGGTCCTGGTCCGCGCCATCCTCCGTCCGTGTCCACGCGGTGGCGGCTTCCAGCAGACGGTCCGGGGTGGCTTCCGCGAGCGCGTCCCGGAGGGTGTCCGTGAGCGAGACGAGCCAGGGTCCGTCCTCATTGTCCTCGCTGACCAGCTCGCAAAAGCGCGGGTCGGCCTCCACCTGCTCCTCGGACCTGCCCGTCAGGCAGGATTCGACGATGCCGAGAATCCCGTGCGGCATGACCCCTTTGAGCCCGATCAGGCCGAACGGATCGGCTGGGCCGGCAACATCCTCGTCCTCGGACAGCGCTATCGCCTGGGTGTCGCCGGTGGCGGCGTAGTAGTCGTAGAGGTTCCCCATGATCCGGATCGTACTGGGGACGACTGACACGGTCTCCGCTCAAATTCCGGCTCGGGTCTCGAAGACACCCCACAACCTCTCGTCGAGAATTGTCCGTAAACGCAGAAAACCCCCGTGCCACAAGGCACGGGGGTCTCCCGGAAAAATTGTTCGGCGGCGTCCTACTCTCCCACAGGGTCCCCCCTGCAGTACCATCGGCGCTGAAAGGCTTAGCTTCCGGGTTCGGAATGTAACCGGGCGTTTCCCTAACGCAATGACCACCGAAACACTATGAAATTAACCAACCGGAAAAACACGGCGGTTGTTATTTCAGAACCAACACAGTGGACGCGAGCAACTGAGGACAAGCCCTCGGCCTATTAGTACCAGTCAGCTCCACCCGTTACCGGGCTTCCACATCTGGCCTATCAACCCAGTCGTCTACTGGGAGCCTTAACCCCTCAAAGGGGGTGGGAATACTCATCTTGAAGCAGGCTTCCCGCTTAGATGCTTTCAGCGGTTATCCTTTCCGAACGTAGCCAACCAGCCATGCCCTTGGCAGGACAACTGGCACACCAGAGGTTCGTCCGTCCCGGTCCTCTCGTACTAGGGACAGCCCTTCTCAATATTCCTACGCGCACAGCGGATAGGGACCGAACTGTCTCACGACGTTCTAAACCCAGCTCGCGTACCGCTTTAATGGGCGAACAGCCCAACCCTTGGGACCGACTCCAGCCCCAGGATGCGACGAGCCGACATCGAGGTGCCAAACCATCCCGTCGATATGGACTCTTGGGGAAGATCAGCCTGTTATCCCCGGGGTACCTTTTATCCGTTGAGCGACAGCGCTTCCACAAGCCACTGCCGGATCACTAGTCCCGACTTTCGTCCCTGCTCGACCCGTCGGTCTCACAGTCAAGCTCCCTTGTGCACTTACACTCAACACCTGATTGCCAACCAGGCTGAGGGAACCTTTGGGCGCCTCCGTTACTCTTTAGGAGGCAACCGCCCCAGTTAAACTACCCATCAGACACTGTCCCTGATCCGGATCACGGACCGAGGTTAGACATCCAGCACGACCAGAGTGGTATTTCAACGGCGACTCCACAACCACTGGCGTGGCCGCTTCAAAGTCTCCCACCTATCCTACACAAGCCGAACCGAACACCAATATCAAACTGTAGTAAAGGTCCCGGGGTCTTTCCGTCCTGCTGCGCGAAACGAGCATCTTTACTCGTAATGCAATTTCACCGGGCCTATGGTTGAGACAGTCGAGAAGTCGTTACGCCATTCGTGCAGGTCGGAACTTACCCGACAAGGAATTTCGCTACCTTAGGATGGTTATAGTTACCACCGCCGTTTACTGGCGCTTAAGTTCTCAGCTTCGCCGACCCGAAAGTCAGCTAACCGGTCCCCTTAACGTTCCAGCACCGGGCAGGCGTCAGTCCGTATACATCGCCTTACGGCTTCGCACGGACCTGTGTTTTTAGTAAACAGTCGCTTCTCGCTGGTCTCTGCGGCCATCCCCAGCTCATGGAGTAAATCCAATCACCAGTGATGGCCCCCCTTCTCCCGAAGTTACGGGGGCATTTTGCCGAGTTCCTTAACCATAGTTCACCCGAACGCCTCGGTATTCTCTACCTGACTACCTGAGTCGGTTTAGGGTACGGGCCGCCATGAAACTCGCTAGAGGCTTTTCTCGACAGCATAGGATCATCCACTTCGCCACAATCGGCTCGGCATCAGGTCTCAGCCTTA